>JAWWCT010000045.1:0-29761 GCA_033720315.1 Woeseiaceae bacterium
ACACACCCGCCGCCTGTCGCACATTCAACATCCTGTTGAGTGAGGGCCGCGATGTCGCGGCGGTGCTTTTGATCAAAGAATAATTGGCACTCACGCCAATGCCACCTCGCAATTTACGGTAGCTGCAATCCAGTGTGGGAGGGGCAATCCGCCTGCAATGGTAATTGACCCTAATATGGCCGTTGCGGATTGATCTTTAGTCCGGACGAGAGGCGGCCGCGAATCCGCCAAGGCCACCATCCGAAAAGAGGATCGCGGCTGAAGCCGCTCCCACAAAAAAGTTTCCGGACTTATTTTCTGATCGCGGCTGAAGCCGCTCCCACAAAGCCGCTCCCACAAAATCGCCCTAAGATTTAGTCGAGCAGCCAGTCGCTGTTGATGCCCTGACTCTCCATCATACTGCGCAGGTTTTTCAGCGCGTCGAGCTGGATCTGCCGTACCCGTTCCCGGGTCACGCCGATCTCCCGGCCGATTTCCTCGAGGGTGAGTCGCCGGTAACCGTGCAGCCCGAACCGACGTTCCACGACCGCGCGTTGCTTGTCATTCAGCTGAAACACCCAGCGATCGAGTATCGCGTGCACCCGCTCGCGTTGCGCACATTCGGCGGGCTCGGCTTCGCGCTGTGCGGGCAGCGTGTCGAGCGGGGTACGTTCCTCCGCTCCCGCCGAAGAGCCGATGGTGACCCGGTTGTGCAGTGCCAGCAGTCTTTCGACGTCCTGCAAATCCCGGCCCATGAATTCTGCGATCTCGGCCGCCGTCGGCGTACTCTCCTGTGAATTGCGTAGACTGCGCGAGGCACGCAACACGGCGTTGATGTCTTTCAAAATGTGAATCGGCAGGCGCACCGTGCGCGACTGGTTCATGATCGCGCGTTCGATCGTCTGCCGGATCCACCAGGTCGCATAGGTCGAGAAGCGAAAACCGCGTTCCGGATCGAATTTCTTGACGGCATGAATCAGGCCCAGGTTGCCCTCCTCGATCAGGTCGAGCAGCGGCAGGCCGCGATTGATGTAGCGCCGGGCAATCTTGACCACCAGTCGCAGATTGCTCTCGATCATCCGATGGCGCGCGGATTCGTCGCCGTTTTTGACTCGCCGCGCGAATTTTTTTTCTTCTGCGGCGGTCAGCAACTTGGATACGCCGATGTTGTTCAGGTAAAGGCTGGTGGCGTCGTGGCTGCCGGAACGCGAACGACGACGCTTGTTTCCGGGAGTTGCTGCCGGCGAATCATCCGGCGCGAGGGCATCCGCGGCGGCTTTCAACCGTCGTTCCGCTGGATCCACCGACCTTCGCGGTTCGGCCACTGACAACCCCCTTCGCAATTCCGGGACGCCGCGCCATCAGCGCATACAGGCTCCAGTCGAATTATCTCGCGGGCAGATACTGTCGCGGGTTAACCGGCTTGCCATTGCGCCTGATTTCGAAATGCAGGCGTGGCTCCTGTCCCGGCCCCTCACCCATTGTCGCTATGCGCTGGCCTTTCTTGATGTTGTCGCCTTCGGCAACCAGCAGCGACGCATTGTGCCCATAGGCACTGAGGTAGGTGTCGTTGTGCTTGAGGATAATAAGCTGTCCGTAACCTATTAGTCCACCGCCGGAGTAGACCACGCGCCCGGCAGCCGCGGCGCGTACCGCCTGGCCGGCACGACCGCCGATGACCAGGCCGGTGCCGCTGCCCGAGCCGCCGGTGAATTCGGCGATAACCGGTCCGCGGGTCGGCCACTCCCACGGCGGCGGTGGTTGCGGCCGGGGCGCCGGCTTGGTGGCGGCCGGCCGCGACGGCGACGATGCGCCGCCGGCCGCCGCCGGCGGGTTCAGCAGGATGACCTGGCCCGGGTAAATCAACGAGCCGTCTCCCAGTCGGTTCCAGCGCGCGAGGTCGCGATAATCCCTGCCGTATCGCCAGGCAATGGTGTACAGCGTCTCTCCCGAACGCACCACGTGCCGCCCCACCGCCGGCTGGTCCCACAACGGCGACGGGCCGCAGCCAGCCAGCAGGACCGCCAGCAAAAGCCCGGCAACGGCCTTGTTAGCGGCCCATCCAGACATAGAGACCGATCGCCAGGGCCACGGCAACCACGGCCCAGCCGATGCGTTCGATGTAGGTCCTCACCATGGTCTGCATGCGCTCGCCGCCGGCCACGATGAAGCCGGCGACCAGGAAAAAACGCGCGCCGCGACCGATCAGGGACGCCAGCACGAAGCCGGGAAAATTGAGCACCGCGACACCGGCCGAGATGGTAAAGATCTTGTAGGGAATCGGCGAAAAGCCGGCGACGAATACCGCCCACACGCCCCAGGTATCGAACCAGCTCTTGCCGCGAAGGTAGGCCGGCCAGTAGCCCATCGAATGCAACCAGGGCTCCACGGCCTCGAACAGGAACAAACCGATCGCATAGCCGGCGATGCCGCCGAGCAGCGAGGTCACGGTGGTGATGCTGGCGTAACGCCAGGCCTGATCGCGCCTCGCGAGGCACATCGGCGCCAGCATGACGTCCGGCGGAATCGGGAAAAACGACGATTCCGCGAAACTCATGGCGCCGAGGTAGCGTTCCGCGTGCGGATGTACAGACCAGCCGAGAACCCGGTCATACAGAGGCCCAAACAATTGCATCTTCAGGGATTCGCCTGCCAGAATTCAGTCGAAGTAGTATATAGAAGAATCTGTTTTGCTTGTTATTTCCCTTTTACAAGCGGTACGAAACTCACACCCCCCAGGTGCACCTGCTCGAAATGGTCATCGCAGCGTTCGAGCATCACCAGGTTCTGCGAGCCCGCCGGGCCGACCGGCATCACCAGCCGCCCCCCGGGGGCCAGCTGCTCGAGGAGCTTCTGCGGCAACTCCGGCGCCGCGGCGGCGACCAGGATGCCGTCATACGGCGCATATTTGGGCCAGCCTTGCCAGCCGTCGCCCAACCGATAGCTGACGTTGTAGATGTCGAGTTCACGCAGTCGCTGCTTGGTCTTGCGCAGTAATTCCGGGATGCGTTCGACGGTGTAGATCTTTTTCACCAGTGGCGCCAGCACGGCCGTCTGATAGCCACAACCGGTACCGATCTCCAGCACCTTCTCGCCGCTGAAGCCGTCGAGCAGCGCTTCGCTCATCTTGGCCACCACGTAGGGCTGGCTGATCGTCTGGCCGTGGCCGATGGGCAGCGCGGTGTCCTCGTAGGCTCGACTGGCCAGCGCTTCGTCGACGAACAGATGCCTGGGCACATTGCGGATCTGCTGCAACACGGCGTCGGACTTGATGCCGTGATCGCGCAAGCGTTTCACCAGCCGGTCGCGGGTCCGCGCCGAGGTCATGCCGATGCCCTTGATGCTGTTGGCGCCGGACATCATCTGGCGAGCCATTCCTTCAGTTGCGGCAGGGACTCGTGTCGCGTCAGGTCGACTTTCAGCGGTGTCACGGCGACCGCGCCGCGCTCGATCGCCGCGAAATCGGTCCCGGGCCCCGCGTCCTGGCCGGCTCCGGCCGGGCCGATCCAGTAAATCGTGCGGCCCCGCGGGTCCTTGTTGCGGATCAGGGCTTCCGAGCGGTGACGAAAGCCGAGCCGGGTCACCTCGACACCGGCCAGCTCGTCGAACGGCAGGTCGGGTACGTTGACGTTGAGAATAATGTCACCCGGCAGCGGCCGGTCCTGCAGACGCTTCACGAGGTCGCGAGCGACCCTCGCCGCCGCATCGAAATGCCCGCCGTGCTTGCCGCCCACCAGTGAGACCGCGATCGCCGGCAAGCCGAGAAACCGGCCCTCCATGGCCGCAGCGACGGTCCCCGAGTAGATCACGTCGTCGCCGAGATTGGCGCCGTGATTGACGCCGGACACCACCAGGTCGGGTTCGTCCTCGAGATAGCCCGACAATGCAAGGTGCACACAGTCGGACGGCGTGCCGTTAACGAAGTAGCGGTTGTTTTCGACCCGGTGGACCCGCAACGGTGAATGCAGGGTAAGGGAATTGCTGGCACCGGAATGATTGCGGTCCGGCGCGACCACGATGACTTCGGCGACCTCGGTCAGCGCATCGGCCAGGGCAATTATGCCCCGCGCCATGTAACCGTCGTCGTTACTGACCAGGATTTTCACTGCTTGTCGTTTTGCCCGTCAGTGCGGCGGAACCGCTGTTCGCTGTGTGCATTGGCCATCAAAGTGGCGCTCACTATACTCAATGTTCTGTCCACGCCATAGCACAAAGCAGACATTGAAGTGACCCGCAGGAAAAAAACCGGCGTAACCGACGACGACGACGCCGCGCTCTTCAGACGCCTGGTGGGCGACGCCAGGCCCATCGGCCAGAGTGACAAGATCCCGGAACACAAACCACGGGTCGCTGCCAGGGCCCGCTTTCGCCGACGCGACGATCGGGATGCATTGCGCGAAAGCCTCGAGGCCGACATCGAAACGGTCGAGGAAGGGGCCGGCGAAACCCTCCGCTGGCAGCGGCCATCGGTCGGCCGGCGAACCATGCGCCGGCTGGCGCGCGGCAACTACAGCGTGCAGGACGAAATCGACCTGCACGGAATGACCGTCCCGGAGGCCAGGGATGCCCTGCATGCTTTCCTCGAGTCGTGCCTCAAACGCGGACATACCTGTATCCGCGTGGTGCACGGCAAAGGCTTGGGCTCCGGGCATCGCGGTCCGATACTGAAGAGCAAGGTCAACAAGTGGCTGCGGCAGTGGAAGGAGGTGCTCGCTTTCGTCTCGGCACGGCAGGTGGACGGCGGCACCGGTGCACTTTACGTGCTGTTGAAAAAATAAAAGGAGTCGAACGATGGCCGTCAAACGCGTATGGCACGGCTGGACAACGCACGCCAATGCGGACAGTTACGAGCAATTGCTGAAGGACGAGGTTTTGCCGTCGATCGAAGCCAAAAAAATTCCCGGCTATCGCAGTATCGAGCTGTGGCGGCGCGAAGGCGACGACGAAGTCGAGTTCATCACCGTCATGACGTTCGATTCGATCCAGAACGTGATCGACTTCCAGGGCGATGACTACGAACGGGCCTATGTGCCCGACGCCGCACAACAGGTTCTCAAACGCTGGGACGAACGATCGAGTCACTACGAGACCCGGGAATCGCGTCGTTACAGCTAACGATAAACAGAGTCGCTTTGACTGGCGTTATGTTATGACCGGGTCCCGCAACCAAGTCAATGAAAACACGCAGGAATCGCGCGCAGGTCTGCGGCGTCAATAGTTACGCGCACATTCGTCGTATGGGTCGGTAATTCGTGACACAGGTCTCAATCCGCATCCCGCCACCGCTTACAATTCATTGTTGGTGAACAAAAATCCGCGGCATCAGGGGCACTCGTGCACATACCAGCCAGGTACTACAAACGCATTCCGAAGTTTTATTTCGTCGCTGGAATATTACTGGTACTGACCGCGTTCAACATGGACGACAACCCGCTGGGTGCCTACCTGTATTTTCTCGCCGGGGTCGTTTCCGTGGTGTATGCCGTGAGCGTGTTCCAGGCGCGCCGCAAACGCCGACAGCGCGCTCACGATGACTTGAGACCGGCGCCCGTCGAGGAAACACCGGCTGCAGAAAAACGGCCGCCGCTGGTGAACGATAACCAGCCACAGGGCGACCATCCCGACACTGCCTATGCAGCCGAAGCGCAGGACGACAATCCGTCGGGCTCAGATACCGGTGATGGCGAGCTCGCGCAGGAAAGCAGTGGCGTAACCGCCTCGCCGCAGGTGGAAAGCAAGTCGTAGGCAAGTCCCGTCCCTTTCCCATTCGAGCTCGTGAAGCTTGAGGCGCAGTGCCCTGCGCGATAACTCCGTGCGCGCTTCGAGACCTTCGCGTAATTCGCCGAAGGGCTGAACGACGGCCTGTTCGAGCTCCCGGACTTCACCGCGGCACGGCGAATCACCCTTTCCCCAGAGCGCGCCGCCGGGATGAATGTCCAGCCGCTCGCAACGCGATTTGAGCTCTTCATCCGGCTGTTCGACGACAAAGAAACTGTTGCTGCCGTCCAGGCAGGCGCATTCGCCTGCCAGCAGGCGGTTCCAGCTGCCGTCTCGCACGCGTCGATCGAGGATGTGGTTGAACAGGAATGCGCGGGCGGCGGACAGGGCAATGCTGCGTTTGTGCCTCGGCAGACGTTCGCCGGCGAACAGCGCCTTCGCCAGGCGAATGTTGTCCCCGTCGCGTCCGAAGCGCTGATCGCCGAAATAATTCGGGACTCCGGCACGTTTGAGGACCGCCAGTTTTTCATCGATCGTCGCCTGCGACGCATCGACGTCGCGGACAGCGATGCGAAAGCGGTTGCTCTCGAGCGCGCCGCGCTTGAGCTTGCGGTCATGTCGCGTGGCCTCGAGGATTTGTACTCCCGGCAGGTCGAATGCGGACCAGTCAGTACCGGCGGACGAGGGCCGGCGAACGCTGAACCACTGGCGCGTGAGCGCGTTGCGGTCTTTCATGCCGGCAAAGCCGACGTCGCGGCCGGGAATGCCGGCGTGCCTGGCAAGCCGGCCGGCGACCCAGTTACTGTTTGCGTCGCGCTTCTCGAGCCACAGGTAATCGTGCTCGCCGTCGCCGGACAATGGAAAACCGAGGTTTTCGGTCACCTCGAAGTCTTCGGCAGACTGGCGGATGCGTCCCTGGATAGCTGGCGGGCCGTGAGCGCGCGCCCAGTCAGGGATTGTCGGCATTGGCGACGATTTTCGATTCGTCAGCGGGAATGATCTGGAAAAAGGTTTCGTTCTTGCCGATCATGCCGAGATCGGTGCGGGCGCGTTCCTCGGCCGCCTCGGTTCCCTGCTTGAGATTGATGACCTCGGCCTCGAGACTGGTGTTTCTGTCACGCAGGAACTGGTTCTGGGCGTGTTGCTGCTGCACGGCAGCGCGCAAGGCCCGGGTCTTGCGAAAACCGTCGTCGGCAAGCCACAACTGGCCCTGCATGGCGGTCGCGGCGATCGCAAGAATGATCAGCAATGTGCGCATGCGTGCTTTCCGTTAGCCCAATTCGCCACCTCACGCGACTCATCCCGGCAGCTTCACCGGGAAGGCCGCGCGGCCGGCGTACTCCGCGTCCGTCCCCAATTCCTCTTCGATGCGCAGCAGCCGGTTGTACTTGGCGATGCGATCGGAACGCGACAGCGATCCGGTCTTGATCTGCGTCGCCGGGGTCGCCACCGCGAGGTCGGCAATCGTGCTGTCCGCCGTTTCCCCGGAGCGGTGCGAGACCACCGCCGAGTAATGCCCTTCAACTGCCTTAGTAATAGCATCAAGAGTTTCCGATAAGGTACCGATTTGGTTAGGTTTTATCAATATAGAATTTGCGACTTTTTGCTCGATGCCACGGGCCAGGATGCTGCTGTTGGTGACGAACAGGTCGTCGCCGACGAGCTGCACCGTCTCGCCCAGCCGTTCTGTCAGCAGCTGCCAGCCGTCCCAGTCGCTCTCGTCCATGCCGTCCTCGATGGTGATGATCGGGTAGTCGTCGACCAGGCCGGCAAGGTAGTCGCAGAACCCGGCCGCATCGAATTCGCGCCCTTCGGAGGCAAGCACATAGCGGCCGTCCTTGTAGAATTCGGAACTCGCCACGTCGAGGCCCAGCAGGATGTCCGTGCCCAGCCGGTAACCGGCGCGCCCGACCGCTTCGACAATGGTATCCAGCGCCGCCTGGTTCGACGGCAGGTCGGGGGCAAAGCCGCCCTCGTCGCCCACCCCGGTGTTTAGGCCCTTGGCCAGCAGTACGCTTTTCAGGCTGTGGAATATCTCGGCGCCGAAGCGCAGCGCTTCGGCAAAGTTGGGTGCGCCCACCGGCAGGATCATGAACTCCTGGATATCGACATTGTTGTCGGCATGCGCGCCGCCATTGATGATGTTCATCATCGGCACCGGCATCGTGGTGCCCTCACCGAGATGCCGGAACAATGAACGACCGGCCGCCCGGGCATCGGCTTTCGCCGCCGCCAGGGAAATGGCGAGGATCGCATTGGCGCCGAGCCTGCCCTTGTTCGGCGAACCGTCCAGTTCGATCATGGTTCGATCGAGCGCCCGTTGATCGGCGAACTCACTCGCCATCAGCGCATCGCGCAGCTCGCCGTTGGCGTTGGCAACGGCTTTTTTCACGCCTTTGCCGAGATAGCGCGACTTGTCGCCGTCGCGCAGCTCCACCGCTTCGCGGGTGCCGGTCGATGCGCCCGAAGGCACGCCGGCACGGCCCCGGTAACCGCCCTCGAGGGTCACCTCTGCTTCGACCGTCGGGTTGCCCCGCGAGTCGAGAATTTCCCGGGCATGTATATCGATAATCTTGTTCATTGCAGGTTCCAAGATGTTATCGCGACTGAAGTCCAATTCGCCCAACTGCCATTTATTGGCATTTTGGCGATGGCGCACTGACATTTATTGCACTAAAGATCAATTCGCATTAAGCCTAAACGCAAAATCATAAAAGTAGGCGAATTGGGCTTCAGCCGCGATTCTTTTCAATTCGCTGTTCAAAAACCGAGGCCATACTGCGATTCGATGAAGGGCTCTTTCTTGACGGCCTGGTCGACCGCTTGCAGCGTTTCCAAAAGCGCGTACATCTGATCCAGTGGCCAGGCATTAGGGCCGTCGGAGAGCGCGCTGTCCGGATCCGGATGCGTTTCCATGAACAGTCCGGAAATGCCGGCGGCCACCGCGGCGCGTGCGAGGACCGGGACGAATTCGCGTTGCCCGCCCGACACCTCACCCTGGCTGCCCGGTAACTGCACCGAATGTGTCGCATCGAACACCACCGGGCAACCGCTGCTGCGCATCACGGCAAGGCTGCGCATGTCGGATACCAGGTTGTTATAACCGAAAGAAAAGCCGCGTTCGCAGATGAGGATGTCCTGATTACCGGTCGATTTCGCCTTGGCGACGACATTTTGCATTTCCCGCGGCGAGAGAAACTGGCCTTTCTTGATATTGACCGGCTTGCCGGCACTCGCCACCCGCAGGATGAAATCGGTCTGCCGGCACAGAAACGCCGGCGTCTGCATGACGTCGACAACCTCGGCGACCTCGTCGACCGGCGTATCTTCGTGCACGTCGGTCAGCACCGGCACGCCGAGCTGGCGCCTGACTTCGGCAAGGATACGCAGCCCCTCCTCCATCCCCGGCCCGCGAAACGAGCTGGCGGAACTCCGGTTCGCCTTGTCGAAAGACGACTTGTAGATGAACGGTAAGCCGAGTTCGGCGGTGATTTCCCTGAGCGCGCCGGCGGTATCCAGCGCCATGGCCTCGGACTCGACGACGCAGGTGCCGGCAATCAGGAAAAACGGGTGTTCGGGGCCGGCCTCAAAGCCACACAGCCTCATGCCTCGGCAGCTCGGGGCATTTCATGGCTATGCCGTTGCCGGGCTGCGAGGATGAAACTGGTAAATAACGGGTGCCCGTCGCGCGGATTCGAGGTGAATTCCGGATGAAACTGGCTGGCGATAAACCACGGGTGATCCGGAAGCTCGATGATTTCCACGAGATCATCGACCGAAAGTCCGGAAAAGCGGATACCGGCGTCGGCGAGCCGTTCGCGGTACAGGTTATTCACTTCGTAGCGATGGCGATGTCGCTCGTAAATCTCCGCTTTGTCATAGATTGCCCGCGCCAGCGAATCCTCCTGCAGGAAAATCTGCTGCGCACCCAGGCGCATGGTGCCGCCCAGGTCGGAGTCTTCATCCCGTTGTTCGCGTTCGCCCGCGCTGGTTTCCCATTCGGTAATCAGCGCCACCACCGGATGCGGCGTGCCGCGTTCGAATTCCGTGCTGTGTGCACCGTCCAGTCCCGCGAGGTGGCGGGCGATTTCGATCACCGCGACCTGCATGCCGAGACAAATGCCGAGATACGGCACCTGGTTCTCGCGCGCGAAACGCACGGCTTTGACCTTGCCCTCGATGCCGCGATCACCGAAGCCGCCCGGCACGACGATGCCATCCATCTCCTTCAGGCGTTCGACGCCGCCGCGCTCGATTTCCTGCGATTCCAGGTAGTGAATATTGACCCGTGTCCGGGTGTGAATACCGCCGTGCAACAAGGCCTCGGACAGTGAAATGTAGGAATCCTTGAGGTCCACGTACTTGCCGACCATGGCCACGTTGACCTCGGCCTCCGGTTGTTTCTTGGCCTCGACGATGGCTTGCCATTCGCCGAGGTCCGCCGGCGGCGGCTCCAGGCGCAATTGCTCCACGACGATGTCGTCGAGGCCTTCCTTGTGCATCATCGCCGGGATCTTGTACAGGTCGTCGACGTCGTACGCCGAGATCACGGCCTTTTCCGGCACGTTGGTGAACAGGGCAATCTTGCGCCGGTGCTCCGCCGGCAGCATCTGTTCCGAACGGCAAACCACGATATCCGGTTGAATACCGATCGAACGCAATTCCTTGACCGAGTGCTGTGTCGGCTTGGTCTTGATTTCCGAGGAAGTGGCGATGTACGGCACCAGAGTCAGGTGCACATAAACCACCTTGTCACGCCCCATCTCGATGCCCATCTGGCGAATTGCCTCGAGAAACGGCAACGACTCGATATCGCCCACCGTGCCACCGATTTCGACCAGGCAGATATCGGCATCGCCGGCGCCGAGGCGCACGCTCTGCTTGATCTCGTCGGTAATGTGCGGAATCACCTGCACGGTTGCGCCGAGATAATCGCCGCGCCGTTCCTTGCGAATCACGGACTCGTAAATGCGGCCCGTGGTGAAGTTGCTGTTGCGCCCCGTCGTGGTGCGCACGAAACGCTCGTAGTGCCCGAGATCGAGATCCGCTTCCGTGCCGTCCTCGGTCACGAACACCTCGCCGTGCTGGAACGGGCTCATGGTGCCCGGATCGACATTTATATAAGGGTCCAGCTTGATCATGCTGATCGACAGACCCCGCGATTCCAGGATGGCGCCGAGGCACGCCGACGTGATTCCCTTACCCAGGGATGAGACCACGCCGCCGGTTATAAATACATACGCTGTCATGTGCTGACCTTGTTGTTGCAGCGCCGGGAAAAACGAAAAAGGCCGGACCAATAAACACGGCTTCGCGGCAACGATGACGCGAATGTGCTCTTAATCCAACCCGGAGGACGCCGCACAGGCTTCGGCACGGCTCCATTCAATGACCCGTCGTTTGATTAAAGACGGTTTTAGACGGTATCAGATCGGCTGGGCTTAAACAATGCGGGCAACACGACACCCTTGTTTGACCTAATGCAGGCTTGCGTGGTCCAGCCAGCAAACGCCGAAACCGGCCCTGGCGGTGTGTTCCGCGGCAACCCACAAATCGGCGACGGCGACCAGCTTGTCGCCGGCGTAAAGCAGCGGCAAGCGTTCGCGCATCCAGGGCACGACGCCTTCCTGCTGCATGAGTTTTTTCACCTTCCGGGTTCGGCCGCCCCCGGACGGTCGAATTTGCTCACCGCCACCGCGATAGCGAACCGTCAAACCGCCGCTGGCGAGATCCGGGTCGAGACCGTCCGCGACATTCGCCTGCAAGCTGAGCCGTCCCATGCCCGGCCCGAGCAGCAGCTCGCGGTCCGGCGTCAGCGGCTGCAGCGGCGCCTCGGGAACCTCGTCCATCGCGGGCATCAGGTACAGGTGATCGCGGTAACGACGCAACTCGGCGCCGGGCCATGCGACCAGCGGTTGCGCGTCGGCGCGCGCCGGGATCAGTTCATGAATGGCCTGGTACAGGCGCGTGGCCGGCGGAGCCGGCAGGCCGCACAGGTTCACCGCGTGACGTAAAAGGTTGCGCTGGCGAGCCGCCGACAATGCCCGTACGGCGCCGAGCTCGAGGCGCTGTGCCGAACCCGCAGCCGCGAGGTCAAGCTCCGCCAGGTCCGTCAGCAGACTATTCGCCTCGCTCGCGAGCTCGGCGCTCTGGCGTAGACGTTGCGCGACGGCGGGCCAGCGCGTGGCCAGTCGCGGCAGGATCTCGCGCCGCAGGAAATTTCGATCGAAACGGGTATCCGCATTGCTCGGGTCGTCGATCCACTGCAACTGGTGACGTGCGGCGTAAGCGTCGATCGCCTCGCCGGAAACGCCCAGCAGCGGTCGCAGCAGTCGGCCCTCGGCGAATTCCTGCAGCGCGCCGATACCGGCCATGCCGGCGATGCCGCTGCCGCGCATCAGGTTAAGCAACAGGGTTTCCGCCTGGTCATTTTCATGATGCGCACTCAACAGGCAATCACCCGGCGCGACCAATGTCTGCAACAGTGCATAACGCGCCTGGCGCGCTGCGGCTTCGGGACCACTGCCATGACGCTCGTCGACCACGACGCGCTCGCTCAGGAAATTCACACCGAGGCTGTCCGCAAACTTGCGACAATGCTCTTCCCAGGCGTCGGCATCCTGGTGCAGGCCGTGATTGACGTGGATGGCGACAATTCTTTCTCGATCGATTTGCCCGCTGCTTGCGATCGCATGCAACAGCACGCTGGAATCGACGCCGCCGCTGAACGCGATCAGCCAGCGAGCGACGGGCTCTGCCTCGGTCAAGGTCGCGAGGCGCTCGAGCAGCAGTTGAGAGTCGAATTTCACAAGCCGAGATTACAGATTCAGCAATCGCGGCTAAAGCCGCTCCCACTGAAAACAAGTCCGGTAATTGCTTTAGCCTTCCTTGAACTGGCCGAATCCGGCGATGCGTTTCTGGCGCAGGTCGACCAGCTGGTCCACGCCAAGCTGGTCGACGTCATTCAAATGTTTCAGTATGGCATTGCGAATCCCGTCCGCCATCGCCTCCGGATCACGATGCGCGGCGCCCAGGGGTTCCGGCAATACTTCGTCGACAAGGCCGAATCCGCTCAGGCTGTCGGCGGTAATGCGCATTGCTTCCGCTGCTTCCTTGGCTTTCTCTGCACTTTTCCAGAGAATCGATGCACAGCCTTCGGGCGAGATGACCGAGTAAATACTGTATTGCAGCATCAACAGTCGGTCGCTGACGCCGATGGCCAGCGCGCCGCCGGATCCGCCTTCGCCGATCACCACGCTGATGATCGGCGTCCGTAGCTTTGCCATGACGTACAGGCTGTGCGCGATCGCCTGACTCTGGCCGCGTTCTTCGGCGCCCACACCGGGATAAGCGCCAGGCGTGTCGATGAGGGTCACCACGGGCAGTCCGAATTTCTCGGCCAGCTTCATCAGGCGTTGTGCTTTGCGATAGCCCTCCGGCTTCGGCATGCCGTAATTTCGGCGCACGCGTTCTTTGGTATCGCGACCCTTCTGGTGTCCGATCAATACCAGCGAGCGGCCGTCGATGCGACCGACGCCGCCGACGATCGCAGGATCGTCCGCGTACATGCGGTCGCCGTGCAACTCCTGGAAGTCGGGCGCGATCACATTGAGATAATCGAGCGTATACGGGCGCATCGGGTGGCGGGCAATCTGTGCGATCTGCCATGCGCTGAGCTTGGAAAAAATACTTTTGGTCAGCGCCTCGCTTTTGCTCTTCAGGCGCGCGACTTCTTCATTGATGTTGATTTCCGAATCGTCGCCGACAAAACGCAGCTCGTCGATCTTCGCTTCGAGCTCGGCGATCGGTTGTTCGAAATCGAGAAACTTGAGATCCATAAATCGTCACGCTTGAAGGCACGATCGGCCCTGTTAAGCCGCGAGTCGCGGTCAGGGCCGATAGCTAAGAAGGGACTCTACATCATTTCCCGGCCGGGTGCGTAGAGCAATCGAACGCTGTTCTGACCCAGCAACTTGGTCAGTTTGTCGCGCAGCTCCCGGCTCGGACGAACCGACCACTCGGGGCCAAGGCTGAGGCGCGCCGCTGCATCACTGCCCACGTACTGTACGGCGACGTCACAATGACCCTCTCGGTAAGGCAACAACACATCGTGCAGGCGATTAAGTAAACGTTGCCCCTGGCCGTTCGGTTCCAGGGAGAGGATCATGCTCTTGGCCTGCATCTCGATCACGCGATCGAGTTGCACGACATTGTTTGCATTAACCTGCCAGGCGCTGACGAAATCGTCGTAGCGCAGGGTGCCGCTGACAACAACGATTTCGTCTTTGCTCAGGAGATGACGGAATTCCTGGAACGCTTCGCTGAACAGGACAGCGTCGAGTCGCCCGGTATCGTCATCGAGCACCACGGTAACCCGGTTACCGCGTTTGCGAATGTCCATGATCAAACCGGCAACCGTTACCTCGCGCCGCTGCTGCGCGTAGTTGCGTTCGCCGCTCGAGGTCACCGGTGCCGGCTCGGATGCTATTTCAGCGAGTTTGCCATCGACGAGCTGCATGGCGTCGCGACGCACGGCATCGAACGGATGACCGGTCAGATAGAGACCCAGTGCTTCCTTTTCATTTGCCAGCCGTTCGGGATCGTTCCACTCGCGCAGGTGCGCGGCATTGTCACTGGGCACTTCGGTTTTTGGCGCACCCGCGCCTGTGCGAAGCTCCGCCGGCCCCGGCTTGACGACGATACCAAACATGTCGTTCTGCCCTGCGGCAACAGCCCGCGCCTCCTGGTCGGCACACTTCAGGGCCTCCGGCAGTTCGTCCATCAGGCTCCGGCGCGAGCCCGGGAAACAGTCCATGGCCCCGGACTTGACCAGGGCTTCGAGTGCCCGCCGATTGATTTTTTCGAGATCCACCCGGCGGCAAAATTCGGCGAGCGTCGAGAACGCGCCGTTCGCTTCGCGTTCCCTGATGATCGCCTCGACAGCGCCGCGGCCGATACCCTTGATCGCACCCAGCCCGTAAACGATCGACTCGTCGTCGGCAACGCTGAACCGGTATTCGGATTGGTTGACGTCGGGCGGCAGCAGCTCGAGTGACGATTTTCTGCAATCGTCCTTGAGCATCACCAGCCGGTCGGTGTGATCCAGGTCGGCACTCATGACCGCCGCCATGAACGCTGCCGGGTAATGCGCTTTGAGAAACGCAGTCTGATACGCGAGCAACGCATACGCGACGGAATGCGATTTGTTGAAACCGTAGCCGGCAAATTTCTCCATTAAATCGAATATGCGGGTGGCAGTTGCCTTGGTAACGCCACGTTCCGTCGCGCCATTGATGAAGACTTCGCGCTGTTTCGCCATTTCCTCGGGTTTTTTCTTACCCATGGCGCGTCGCAAGAGGTCTGCTTCGCCGAGTGTGTATCCGGCAAGCACCTGCGCGATCTGCATGACCTGTTCCTGGTACAGGATGACGCCGTAAGTGGACTGGAGAACCGGTTTCAGATCGGGATGCAAATAGTCATGCTCGCGCTTGCTGCGATCGTGCTTGCGGGAAATGAAGTCGTCGACCATGCCCGACTGCAGCGGCCCGGGTCGGAACAGGGCCACCAATGCAACCAGGTCATCGAAATGATCGGGCTGCATGCGCTTGACCAGGTCGCGCATGCCGCGTGATTCGAGTTGGAACACCGCTCTTGTCTTGCAGGCGCGCAACAATTCGAAGGTTTTGGCGTCCTGCATCGGTATTTCGCTGATATCGATCCGCGCATCCGGCTGTCGCTCGTTGACGATCTGCACCGCCCAATCGATGATCGTCAGGGTCTTCAGGCCCAGGAAGTCGAACTTGACCAGCCCGGCAGCCTCGACATCGTCCTTGTCGAGCTGCGTCACCAGGTTTGCGCCGCCTTCCTCGCAGTACAGCGGGGTGAAATCGGTGAGGCGATCCGGCGCAATGACCACGCCGCCGGCGTGCTTGCCGGCATTGCGCACCAGCCCCTCGAGGGATTTGGCGAGATCGAAGATCGCCCTCACTTCTTCGTCCTGCTGCACCATGCTGGCCAGCTCTTCTTCCTGCGCCAGCGCTTTGTCGAGTGTCATGCCGATCTCGAAAGGCACCTGCTTGGCAATGCGGTCGACAAATCCGTAGGGGTGACCGAGCACTCTGCCCGCATCGCGAATGACCGCGCGTGCCGCCATCGTGCCGTAGGTAATGATTTGCGAGACTCGGTCCCTGCCGTACATCTGCGCCACGTAATCGATCACCCGATCGCGGCCCTCCATGCAAAAATCCACATCGAAATCGGGCATCGATACCCGCTCGGGATTCAGGAAGCGCTCGAACAGCAAATCGTGTTCCAGCGGGTCGACGTCGGTGATGCTCAGCACGTAAGCGACCAGCGACCCGGCCCCGGAGCCGCGTCCGGGTCCAACCGGAATACGCTGTTGTTTCGCCCAGCGGATGAAGTCGGCAACGATCAGAAAATAACCGGCGAAGCCCATCGAGCAGATCACGTCAAGCTCGGTTTGCAGTCGAACCCGGTACGGTGTCGCGACATAGTCTTGCTTGTCCGCCGCGACCGCGTCGCGGGCAAATTTTTTCTCGAGGAATGCATCGAGGCCGCGTTCTGCGCCGGCACGCAGGTATTGCTCGGTCGTTTCGCCTTCGGGCACCGGAAATGCCGGCAAATAGGTGTGGTCCAGATCGAGTTCGAAGCTGCATCGTCTTGCGATCTCAAGCGAATTCCCGATGGCTTCGGGAATATCCTGGAACAGCTGCGACATTTCTGCCGCGCTCTTGAAATACTGCTGTTCGCTGAATCGCCGCTGCCGGTCGGCATCGCCCAGTACGCGGCCCTCCTGGATGCACACGCGCGCTTCGTGAGCATGAAAATCATCCGCGCTCAGAAAGCGAACGTCGTTCGTTGCAACGACCGGGGTGCCGCTGTCGGCGGACAATGCGATCGCCTGCTGCACATAGCTTTCCTCGTTGCTGCGGCCAGTGCGTGTCAGCTCCAGGTAAAAACGGTCGCCGAACACCGACCGCCAGTGTGCCAATCGCTTTTGAGCCAGGCCCGGATGTCCGGCAACGATGGCCCTGCCGATATCACCTTGTATGCCGCCCGACAGGGCAACGAGTCCCTCGCATGCCTCGCGTGACAGCCAGTCCACCTTTGCCTGCGGCACACCGCGATATTGTCCTTCCAGGTAAGTACGGGTGATCAACCGGGTGAGATTTCGATAGCCGGCGAGATTCTGGCACAGCAGCACCAGGCCGAACGGCCGCTCCGGCTCATCGGCATCGCAGAGCCTGAGATCGACGCCGATCAGCGGCTTGACGCCGCTGGCCAGCGCCTTGCGATAGAACTTGACCAGCGCAAACAGGTTTCCCTGGTCGGTCAGCGCAACCGCGGGCATGCGCTCGTCCACGCAGCGCTTGAACAGCCGCGGCACGCGGACCGTGCTGTCGCAGATGGAGTACTCGGTGTGCAAATGCAGGTGGACGAAGGTGTCTGGCATCAGCAGGGTTTAGGCTTGTCGGTATTGTTGGAAGACATTCTAACCAGACGATCAGCCGCTGAGCAGCGCCGAAACCGGCGAAAAGCTCTGTCTATGCACGGAACAGGGTCCGAAGCGCCCCAGCCGTTCGCGGTGATCCGCCGTGGCGTAACCCTTGTGCCGGCGAAACCCGTATTGCGGGTACAGCACATCCATGTCCGTCATGATACGGTCGCGCCGCACCTTGGCGAGAATCGAGGCGGCACTGATCGATGCCACCCTGGCATCGCCGCCAATCACCGCACAACCATCGATTTGCCTGCCGTAAAAATTGAGATCCGGCAGCCGGTTACCGTCGACGACGACCCGTGCCGGCGGAATTCTGAGGCCGAGGATGGCGCGGCGCATCGCCAGCAGGGTCGCCTGCAGGATATTCAGCCGGTCGATTTCGGCCGGGTCCGACCAGCTCACCGACCAGGCCAGGGCGCGAGCCATGATCGCGCAGGCCAGACCCTCGCGGGTGTCGGCGGACAGGCACTTCGAATCGGCCAGCCCGTCAATCGCGGTGTCCGGGTCGAGGATGACCGCGGCCGCGACCACCGGCCCGGCCAGCGGGCCGCGCCCGGCTTCGTCGACACCGGCCAGTGGCCAGGACGCTCCGAAAATGAAAGTTTCCTGTAAAGTCAACGAATTAGCCCAAGTACCGCCTGTGCCGCGTTGCGATCGGCCCCCACAGCGAGCGCCGTGCGGAGTTTAGCAAACTGCTCGATGGTCGCCGCCCGGCGCCCGGGATCGTCCAGCAGGCGGCCAACGGCGTCGGCCAGCGCCTCGGGACTGGCGTCGTCCTGGATCAGCTCCGGGACCAGTGGCTCCGCGGTCAGCAGGTTGGGAATCGTGATGTAAGGCACCTTCAGGAGCCTGAAGGTCTTCATGATCGCGTGCGTGAGCCTGCCAATGCGGTAAGCCGCGACCATCGGGCGACCGATCAGCGCCGCCTGCAGCGTGGCGGTCCCCGATGCCAGCAATACCACGTCGGCGGCCGCCATGACGGTGTCTGCATCGCCATCGGTCAGGGTGAACCTGGAGTCGATGTTCGCGGCTCGCAGCTCTGCGGCAAACGCCTGCCGGATTCGCGGCGTGACCATGGGCGCAGCAAATTGCAGCCCGGGACGGGTCGCTGCCAGGCGCGCACAGGCGCCGGCAAACACCGGGCCGATTCGCGACACCTCGGTCATGCGGCTGCCCGGCAGCACCGCGATGACACTCGCGGCATCGATACCGAGCTTCGAGCGTGCTTCGTCGCGGTCCGCTTGCGCGGCCGTGCGGTCCGCCATGGGGTGACCGACAAACCTGGCGGCCAGTCCGTGTCGGTCGTAGAACGCCTTCTCGAACGGCAGCAAACACAGCACCAGGTCCGCGGCCCGCTCGATTTTCCTGATCCTCCCCTGCCGCCAGGCCCAGACGGAGGGACTGACGTAGTGCACGGTGCGTACGCCAGCCTGTTTCAGCCTGGCCTCCAGTCCGAGGTTGAAGTCAGGCGCGTCGATGCCGACGAATGCGTCCGGCGGATTCGCGGTCCAGCGACGGATCAACAGGCTGCGCAGCTTGAGCAACCTGGGTAGCTCGCGCAGCGGCTCGATCAGGCCCATCAGCGCCAGCGCTTCTGCGGATTCCAGCACCTTGCAGCCCGCAGCCTGCATCGCCGGACCGGCGACCCCTTCGAAATTCGCTTGCGGCTCGAGCGCCTTTATTTCCTTGATCAGACCGGCGCCGAGCGCATCTCCGGAGGCCTCGCCGGCGACCATGCCAATTCGCATCAAAGCATTCCGTTTATCTCAGCAATCCGCGATCCGAGGTGTGCAGCGAATCCAGGAAAATCTTCAATTCGGGTTGCTCGCTGACCCGCGCCTGGATTTCGACGATGGCCTGCTCGAGCTTCAGTCCCTTGCGGTACACGAGGCGGTAGGCGTTCTTGATGTTACGAATCTGTTCGGCCGTGAAACCGCGACGTCGCAAACCCTCGGTGTTGATTCCTTTCGGTGACGCGGGTTGACCGCCGACCAGCAAGTATGCGGGCACGTCTCTGTTGGTGCCGGCATACATGCCGATAAAACTGTGTGCACCGACCCGGCAAAACTGGTGCGCACCCGAAAAGCCGGCGAAGATCACCCAGTCGCCGACGTACACGTGGCCGGCGAGCGTCGCGTTATTGGCAAAGATCGTGTGGCTGCCGATGCGGCAATCGTGGGCGATATGCACGTAGGCCATGATCCAGTTGTCATCGCCAATCGACGTCAGGCCTTCGTCCTGCACCGTACCGCGGCTGATCGTGCAGCATTCGCGAATGGTGTTGCCATTGCCGATCTCCAGGCGAGTCGGCTCGTCCGCGTATTTCTTGTCCTGCGGATCGTCGCCGATCGATGAGAACTGGTAGATGTGATTGTTGTCACCGATCCTGGTCGGCCCGTTGACGACGACATGACTTTCGATGCGCGTACCCGCACCGATTTCGACCTGCTCTCCAATGATCGAATACGGACCGACTTCCACGTCATCGGCCAGTATCGCCGATTCCGCTATCAGCGCCGTCGGATGAATCTTCATTCCTGGGCGCCCGGCGCGCAGGTGATGTTCGCAGATACGACCAGCTTGCCGTCGACGCTGGCTTTGCAATCGTAAAACCAGATACCGCGCTTGACGTTTGTGACATCGACCTGGATTTCGAGCTGGTCACCGGGTAACACCGTGCGCCTGAAGCGCGCGTTGCTGACGCTGGCGAGAAAAAACAGCGGCCGTGGTTCGACGTCGCCAAGGGTCACGTGACCCAGGACACCGCCTGCCTGTGCCATTGCTTCGATGATCAGCACCCCGGGCATGATCGGTCGCCCCGGGAAATGACCCTGGAAATACGGTTCGCTAACGGTGACGTTTTTTAGTGCGGTTATCGATTTGCCGGGTTCGAGCGCAGTGATCCGGTCAATCAGGAGAAAAGGATACCGATGCGGCAAGGTTGCCATGATCTGCCGGGTATCGAAGTCAATCGCCATCGCTGCCTGCCAGTTTCTCCAGTTTCTTGATACGCCTTAGAAGGTCGTCCGACCTGCGGAAGCGCGCCACCATGCGTTTCCAATCCCTGGCTTTCTCCGCCGGGAAGCTGGCCGTATAAAAGCCGGGCTCGCGAATGTCTTTCGAGATCATCGTGGCCCCGCCGACCACCACATCATCACATATATTAATGTGTCCCACGACCCCGGCACGACCGGCAAACATGCAACGTTTGCCGATGATGGAACTGCCGGAAATACCGGTAAACGCGGCCATCGCGGTGTGATCGCCCACCTCGACGTTGTGCGCGATCTGGATCAGGTTGTCGAGCCTGACGCCGTTGCCAATGACGGTATCGTCGATGGCGCCCCGATCGATGGTAGTGTTGGAGCCGATTTCCACGTCGTTACCGATGCGCACGCCGCCGACCTGCGGCACCTTGACCCAGCCGTCATCGCTCATGGCATTGCCGAAACCGTCGGCGCCGATGACTGCGCCCGGATGCACGATGCAGCGCTCGCCCATGCGCACGTCCTGCACCAGGGTCGCGTTGGCGTGAATCCGGCAACGATCGCCGATCGTGCAGCGCGGCCCGATAACGGCACCCGCCGCAACGTAGACGTGTTCACCGATAACACAGTCCTCACCGATGACCACGTTTGCGGCAATTTCCGCAGACCCGGCGACGCGTGCCGTCCCGGCAATGATCGCGGACGGGTGCGTGCCCGGTGTTACCTCGGGGTGAGGAGACAAGAGGCCGGCAATCCTCGCATAGGCCAGGTAGGGATCGTCGGCGAGTAACGCATTGACCGGGCAGTCGCCGGCATCCTCCGGGCGCAGCAGCACGGCACCGGCGTTGGTTTGTCGAAGCTGCGGCCGGTAGGCCTTGTTCGCGAAAAAACTGAGGGACTCGGAATCGGCGTTTGCCAGCGTCGCTACGCGTGACACCCTGACTTCGGGATTGCCGACAAGCTCAATGCCAAACTTGACCGCCAGTTCGCCAAGGCTGGTCGCCAATGGAATCTCCCTGTTGTGAGCGCCGAATCGCCGGTTTGTCGATTCGTTCCCGGGACTTGAGACCTAATTGTCTCCGGTGTTGCCGGCGGCCTGAAAGTTGGCCTCCATCGCACGCAGCACGTTTTCGGTGATATTCACCGCGGAACTCGCATACAACACGCCGTCGCCGACGATCAGGTCAAAACCGGCCGTCTGCGCATAGTCCTGCACTTCCTTGAGTAAGGAACGCTGCAGGTTTCCGAGTTCCTCATTGCGACGCAGATTCAGGTCTTCCTGGAATTCGGACTGCAGGCGCGAAACTTCGCGCTGCAGATCCCTGAGTTCCTTTTCCGAGTTACGGCGTTCCGTTTCACCCATGACTGCGATGTCACGCTGCACTTTTTCGCTCAGGTCCTTGAACTCTGTTTGCTTCGCAAGGATTTCCCGTTGACGTGGCTGAAATTCCTCCTCCAGCGCCGCCATTGCGACACGCGCCTGGGGCGCCTGCTCCAGGAGAACAGGAATATTCACCACGCCAATTTTTACTTCCTGCGCCGATGCGGGCACGGCAAACAAAAAGACCAGCGCGATGTTCGCAATCGCTTTCCCCAAAATTGGCTTTACAACCTTCATAAAAATTCGATTCCTTAAAACGCTTGACCAATGGAGAATTGAAACCGTTCGATTTCATCCCCGAAAAACCTGTCGTTACCCACAACCTCATTCAGTGGCAGCGCGTAACTGAACCGGAACAGTCCGAGCGGCGCCAGCCATTGCACAGCGATACCGACGGAGGTGCGTAACTCGTCAAAATCCGGCTTGTATTCGAGCGGGGCACCCAGTTTGTCGGTAAAGCTGACCTCGCCAGAATTAAATACGTTTCCGATATCGTAGAATATACTGGCGCGCGCCTGACTCTGGAACTTCTCCGGAAGCGGGATTATAAGCTCTAGTTGACTCGCAACCAACACGTTACCGCCGTATGGGTTGCCAAACGAGTCTCTCGGACCCATCCACGACTCCTTATAGCCGCGAATCGATTCCGGGCCGCCGCCGAAGAAGTGTTTGTAGGGCGGTACCGCGGTGGTGTCGCCGAGCCCTGCTGCATAGCCGAGTTCCAGGTTGCCTCGGAACGTCCAGCGGCCGAACAGCGGAATGTATTTTGTGAAATTGTAACGCGCCGACCAGTATTCCACGTCACTTCCGGGTATGGCGTAAGTGAGGAACAGCTGCTGCCGGGATCCGCGATCGGCAAATAATGCCCGGTTGCGGCTGTCGTAGATCCAGCCGGTGATCAATTCGTAGGCTTCGAACTGGGTGCCGAAGAATACCGTGGTACCGTCGATATTGGTCACGAACGGGTTGCCATTGTTCGCCACCCATTCCTGCGACTGCAGGGTGCTGCGGTTGGACGACAGTAATTCGGCATTGTTGTAGGCGAGACCGAGACTGAAGCTCTGGTACTCGCTGATCGGAAAAGCATACTCCAGCGACGCGCCATAGCTGGTGGTGGAAAAATCCGAGGCGCCCGAAACGAACTGCGTGATGTCGCGGAAGTTGACTGACGCGGTACGGCTCACACCGTTCTTGGTGGTATACGGGTCGGTGTGCGACAGCGTATAGAACGTCGAGAAACGACCCGAGGTCGCCTGTAAGGCAACGCGGTTTCCCGTTCCCAGGAAATTGGTATGCACGATGCTGCCGTTCAAAATCAGTTTTTGCGATTCTGAATAACCCAAACCGCCGCTGAACTGGCCGGGCATGCGGTATTCGATATCGAAGTTGACATCGACGAGGTCCGGGCTGCCGTCTACCGGTTCGTTCTCGACGTTTACCGACTCGATATACGGCAGTCTTTGCAATCGCACCTTGGAGCGGTCGATCAGACGATTCGAAAGATAAGCGCCTTCCGTTTGCCGCATCTCGCGCCGCAACACTTCGTCGTCGACCTGGTCGACGCCGCGAAAATTGATGCGGCGCACGTATACGCGACTGTCCGGGTTGATAAAGAAGGTTATCGACGCCGTTTTGTTTTCGTGATCGAGCTCCGGCACCGGCTCGATTTCCGCATTGGCATATCCTTCCTCGCCAAGCCTGAAAGACATGTAATCGGCCGAGGTCAACAGCAGTTGATGATTGAACATGGTGCCGGGTTGCGCGAGCACCATTGCCCGCAGTTGCTCTTCCGGTACCACCATTTCTCCGACGAGCTTGATGTCGGAAATCGTGTACTGCTCGCCTTCGTGGATGTTGATGGTGACGTAGATGTCCTTGCGATTCGGCGAGATCGCGACCTGTGTGGACTCGATTTGAAAGTCCGCGTAGCCGCGATTCATATAATAGGAACTCAGGGTCTCGAGATCGCCGCTGAGGGCCTCCTTGGCGTATCGATCATCCTGGCGGAACCAGGACAACCAGTTTGCGGTGTCGAGCTCGAAGCCCTCACGAATGTCCTCTTCATCGAATACGGTATTGCCGACGATATTGACCTGGCGAATTTTTGCCCGGTCGCCCTCCTTGACGTTAACGGCAATACTGACGGTGTTGTTGGGCCGGTCGGTAACCGTCGATTCGATGACCACGCCGTATTTGCCACGATCGTAATACTGTTCCTTCAAAAACTGCTGGACGTTGTCCAGCACGGAACGATCAAAGGTCCTGCCGCGGGCCAGTCCGACGCCACGCAAGGACTGCATCAGGTCTTCCGTCTTGATGTCCTTGTTGCCTTCGATCGTGAAACTTTCGATGGACGGGCGTTCCTTGACGACGATGACCAGCGTATCGCCGTCGCGGCGCATCTCGATATCGTCGAACAGTGCTTGCGTATACAGTGCCCGAATTGCTTCCTGGATTCGTACCGAGTCGACGGTGTCGCCGACGTTGATCGGCAGGTAATTGAAAACCGTACCTTCTGAGATTCTCTGCAAGCCTTCGACGCGCATGTCGCGCACCACAAAAGACTGCTGCCCGCTTGCCACCGTCGATGCCAGCAGGCAGGCGAGGAGCGCCGACAGCAAGGTCGCTCGTGATGTGTTTCTGCACATCATTGGCTAACGATCCTCGCGATATCGTTGTAAAAGGCAAAACTCATGAGCAGCAGCAATGCGACGATGCCGATCTTCTGGCCGAGAATCTGTGATTTTTCCGACAACGGACTGCCCTTCACCCCTTCGATGGACTGATACACGATTTGTCCGCCATCGAGGATCGGAATCGGCAGCAGGTTCAGGACCCCGAGGCTGATGCTGACCAGCGCCAGGAAATTCAGGAACGCGTTCATGCCGGCGGCCGCGGAGCTGCCGGCATATTGTGCGATGTTGATCGGGCCGCTGATGTTCTTGATGGAAACCTCGCCGGTGAGCATGCGGCCCAGCATGCGCACCGTGAAACCGGTCGACGACCAGGTCCTGTGCAGCGACTGCGCGAGCGCGGCAAGCGGACCGTATTTGCGTACGTACCAGTAATCTGCGGAGGCCGGGTTCAAACCGACACCGAGCAATCCCGTGACTTCGCCGTCCTCAAGCCGCGAACCGAGCGTCACCTCACGGCTCATCGGCCTGCCGTCGCGCGACAGCTCGATGACAACCCGCTGATCCGGGCGGGCACTGACGATTTGCTGTAGATCGCTGAAGGTGACCACCGGCTCGCCATCAATCGCGGTAATCCGGTCGCCCTCGCGGATGTCCGCCGCGTACGCTGCGCCATCGGGCGAAACCTCACCAACGACGGCCGGCGGTTGCCAGGGTTGGAATCCAAGTCCGTCGAACAGCGCGCCGGGCTCGGTCAGCCGCGCTGCGTCGTCACCGACCTCGATGGTCGTTTCACGCAGCCTGCCGCTTTCGCTTTCGAGCTGTATGCGCACCCGGCCGTCGGCAATCATGTCGTCGAGCATGGAGACGAGCGCCGTTTCCCAGTCGCTGGCGTCACGTTCGCCCACCCGCAGTATGCGATCACCGTACTCGAGACCGGCGGCGTCGGCATAGGAGCCCTCTGCCACTTCGCCGACTGCCGGCTTCATCGTCGGCACACCATTAATAAAGAGTATCCAGTAGGCGACGAACGCGAACAGGAAATTGAAAAACGGTCCGGCAAGCAACACCGCGATGCGTGCCGAGACCGGCTTGTGAGTGAACGCCCGGCCCCGGTCTTCAGGATCGACCGGCCCTTCGCGCTCATCGAGAAACTTGACGTAACCGCCCAGCGGAATCGCCGACACGCAGTATTCGGTGCGGTCCGGCCCGGCGACCTTCATCCAGAGCGGCTTGCCGAAGCCAATGGAGAAGCGCAGCACTTTCATGCCGCACAGCCGGCCCACGAGGTAATGACCGTATTCGTGCACCGCAACCAGCACGCTGATGGCCACGATGAAGGCCAGCAGATTGACCAGTGGACCCGCCATCAGGCTGACTCTTTCCTTTTCAAATTCAACCCCTTAGCCGATAACCGGCGAATCGGAATGGCCTGTGCTTGTGAATACTGACTGGCAGGCGCGCGCACAGTTCCTGCAGATTCTGCGGCCCCGAACATGAACCGGGGATGAAGGCAAACGCATCATTGCATCCCGATGCGGCTCATTGCGAGCACGAACAACGGCGCCGCCGCGGTAACGCTGTCGATGCGATCCAGCACCCCGCCGTGGCCGGGAAACAGGCTGCCGCTGTCTTTCATGCCCGCGTTGCGCTTGAACATGCTGACGGTCAGGTCGCCGACCACGGAAATCATGGCAACGGCGAGGCAGAAGGGCAGCATGACCGCGACCTCTACCTCCAGCAACGGGCTGCCGATGACCGCCAGCAGCATGACCGCGCACAGGCCGCCGATGACGCCTTCCCAGGTCTTGCCGGGACTGATTTGCGGCGCCAGCTTGACCCGGCCGAAACCCTTGCCGACAAAATAGGCCCCGATGTCGGCGATCCACACGATCAGCAGCGCGAACAGCAACAAATCGGGCCTCGTAAGATAAAGGATATCGAGCGCCAGCCATGCCGGTGCGATGACCAGGGCACCGCAGGCCCAGGCGACGGATTTGGCGATCGGCGTCGGGAAGAAAAACATCCACGACAGCGCCGCCAGCCACCAGCCCAGCGCGACCTTGAGCACGGTGTCGACGACCGCAGGCCTGGGCATTTCGATGAACAACCAGCCGAGCAGTAAAGCGATGAAGGCCACATACCACACCCTGTGCGCGCGACTGTGTTCGAAAATGAAACCGCCCCATTCCCATGCCGCACCGAGCATCAACAGTACGATGACAGATCGCGCGACCGCAGTCGGTACCACGAACAGGATGATCGCCAGGACCGCGAGCGCAATAATCGCGGTTATTACGCGTTGCTTGAGCATCTCAGGCCACCCCGACCTGCTCGCCGGTATGTCCGTAGCGCCGTTGCCGGCTGGCGTAAAAAGCCAGCGCCTCGTCGAACTGCTGCTCGCCGAATTCGGGCCACAGGCAATCGCAAAACCAGAGTTCCGCATAGGCCAGGTTCCAAAGCAAAAAATTGCTGACGCGCTGTTCGCCGCCGGTACGGATCAAAAGATCCGGATCCGGCACGCCCGCGAGTTCGAGTTGTCCGGCGAGCTTTTCGTCGTCGATATCCTCGACCGACAATTCGCGCCGCAATACCCGGGTCGCGAGTTTTCGTGCCGCTGAAACGATGTCCCAACGGCCGCCGTAGGCGACCGCCACGATCAGGTTCAAACCGGTGTTCATCCGCGTTTTTTCCTCTGCCGCGGTAATTTTCCGGATCAAACCCTCCTGCAACGCTTCCCGCGCACCGATAAATCTGAGCCTTACATTATTACGATGCAGTTCATCGACTTCCCGTTGCAGCGCTTCGAGAAAAAGACTCATCAAGCGGCTGACCTCTTCCCTGGGTCGCCGCCAGTTCTCGCTGCTGAAGGCGAAAAGCGTCAGGTACTCGACGCCCCTTTTGGCGGCAACTTCGACGGTTTCCCGAACGGATTCGACACCGGATCGATGACCGGCGTGTCGCGGCAGTGACCGCGCCTGCGCCCAGCGGCCGTTGCCATCCATGATGACGGCGACGTGCCGGGGGACTATCGTCGGTCCGTCGTTGTCACTGGCTTTCCGGGATGCTGTCATCGTTCGTCGGCCGCTCAGACTTCCATGAGCTCACTTTCTTTCCGTTCCAGGATCTTGTCGATGGTTGCCACATGCTTGTCGGTGATGGCCTGTATTTCATCGTGCGCGCGATGTTCATCGTCCTCGCTGATCATCTTTTCCTTCAGCAGATCCTTGATGTCCGACAAGGCATCACGCCGGATATTTCGCACCGCGATGCGACCGCCCTCAGCTTCGTTGCGCACCAGCTTGATCATGTCTTTGCGACGCTCTTCGGTCAGCGGCGGCAAAGGCACGCGGATAACCGTGCCGGCCGTTGCGGGATTCAGGCCGAGGTCCGAACTCATGATGGCTTTTTCGATCGGTTGCACCATGTTCTTTTCCCATGGCGTGACCGTCAGCGTTCGCGAATCCTCCACATTGACGTTCGCGCATTGATTCAACGGTACCTCGGTGCCGTAGTATTCGACCGTGATGTGATCGAGGAGACTGGTGTGAGCACGGCCGGTCCGGATTTTCGTGAGTGCCTGTTCGAGCGATTTAATACTCTTGTCCATTCGCTCGCCAGCATCTTTTTTAATATCGTCAATCACTCTTGTGCCCTCTCGTTAGCTTTGCGAACAAGGTTCAGGTGGTTACCAGCGTACCGACATTCTCGTCTGTCATGGCCCTGACCAGGGCGTCGTCCTCCGCCATGCTGAAGACGCGTAACGGCAAGTCGTTGTCGCGACACATCACGATCGCGGTAGCATCCATTACGCCGAGCTTGTCGACCAATACCTTGTCGAAGGAAACGGTATCGAATAACGACGCCTCCGTATTCTTCTGTGGATCCGAATCGTAAACGCCGCTCACCTTGGTCGCCTTCAACAGGACATCGGCACCGATTTCGATTGCGCGCAAGCTTGCCGCGCTGTCTGTGGTAAAAAACGGATTGCCGGTACCGGCGGCAAAAATCACGACCCGGCCTTTCTCCAGGTGCCGCACTGCCCGCCGGCGAATGTAATCCTCGCAGACTTCATGAATCCGAATCGCCGACATGACGCGTGCGTGGACGTCCAGCGATTCGAGCGCATCCTGGATAGCCAGCGCATTCATGACGGTGGCCAGCATGCCCATGTAGTCGCCGGTGACGCGGTCCATGCCCGCCCGGGCGAGGCCGGCGCCGCGAAAGATGTTGCCGCCGCCGATCACGATCGCGACTTCGACGCCGAGCTTGTTCACCGCCGCCACTTCGCCGGCAATGCGCTGTATGACCGTCGGCTCGATGCCGTATTCGAGGTCGCCCATCAGGGCTTCGCCCGACAGTTTCAGCAGGACCCGTCGATAGAGTGGCGACACTTCGCTCATACTGATTGCATACCCTTCGAATTCAGAGAGTTATCTATAGTGCCAGGTTCGCGATGGGCGGAATTTTAGCCCAAATTCCGACCCTGGCTGAGGTCAGGCCTGGTTGATCTGGCTCAATACCTCCTCTCTGAAGTTCTCCTGTTTTTTCTCGATCCCCTCACCGACCTCGTAGCGCACCATCGCGTCCACTGACGCATTGGCGCTCTGCAACAGCTTGCCGACCGTGACGTCAGGATCCTTGACGAACGGCTGCCCCAGCAGTGTGATTTCCTTCAGGAATTTCGCTACCCTGCCGCTGACCATTTTTTCCACGATCTCCGGCGGTTTCCCCGACTCGGCGGCCTGCTCGGCGAAAATTCTTCGCTCCCTCTCCAGCGTCTCCGCAGGCACGCTGTCCTCATCGATGCACATCGGATTACTCGCCGCCACGTGCATGGCGATGTCATGCGCCAGCTCGGCGTTGCCGCCTGACATCGACACCAGCGCGCCAATTCTGGCGCCGTGGGTGTAACTGCCGAGCTGATCGGCAGCTTGCAGACGGTCGAATCGGCGCAGCGAAATGTTCTCCCCGACTTTGCTGATGAGGTCGGTGCGCGCCGTTTCGACGGTGCGTCCGTCGTCGAGTTTGGTCGCGGACAGCGAGTCCACATCCTCGGCATCGCTCTTTAAGACAGTGCTGGCGACTGCCTCGGTGAATCGCACGAAATTTTCGTCCTTGGCGACGAAATCGGTTTCCGAATTGATTTCGACGATCGCGGCTTTGTTGCCGTCGACCAGCACGCTGATGCGCCCGTCCGCTGCCACCCGGCCTGCTTTCTTGTCGGCCTTGGCCTGCCCCGATTTTCGCAGCAGATCGACTGCCTCATCCATGTTGCCGCCGGTTTCGACCAGGGCTTTCTTGCACTCCATCATGCCGGCCCCGGTTCGCTCACGGAGCTCTTTGACCATCGATGCACTTATAGACATTGTCTATACCTCTTGAACATTATTTACACACGCGGCAGTCGTCGCTGCAGGTGACGCTCAGTCGGACTTCGCGTCTTTGTCGGCTGCTTTTGCAGTCGACTTTTTCGACGCCGCCTTCTTGGTCGCCTTCTTGCTTGCCTTCTTGGTCGCCTTCTTGCTCACCGTCTTCTTGG
>JAWWCT010000046.1:0-29312 GCA_033720315.1 Woeseiaceae bacterium
GTACCGTTGCAGGCGATCGATGCGGTCATGATCGGCACGACCCAGTTCACCAATGCCGTCATCGAGCGGCGCGAGCTCGCGCCGACCGCGATCATTCGCATCGCGCTGCCGTCCGGCGAACTGGTGCCGCCGATGGTCGACTGGCCGGAGGATATTGCGGACGCGCTGGGCCGCCACGTGTACATGATTCACGGCGGCCGTACCTATGACGGCTTTCCGATCGCACCGCTCGAAGACGCGGAGATCGATGCGGCGATCGACGAGATTGCCGCAAAGGGTATCCAACTGGTTGCCGTGTCCGGCGTGTTTTCGCCATCGGACCCGCAACAGGAAGACTACGTCGCAGCGAGAATTATTAAACGCCATCCGGGGATGCGCGTCACCCGGTCGTACAAGATCGGCCGGCTCGGCCTGCTGGAACGGGAAAATGCCGCGCTACTGAATGCCAGCCTGCTGCCGCTTGCAGACCGGGTCGTGCAATCGTTCGCCAGTGCATTAAAGCTGCGCAAGCTCGATTGTCCTTTCTATATCAGTCAGAACGACGGCACCCTGATGTCAGCGGAGTTCGCCGCCGAGTTTCCGGCGCTGACGTTCGCATCGGGGCCGACGAATTCACTGCGCGGCGCCAGCCTCCTGACTGACCTGCAAGACGCGGTGGTGGTCGACATCGGCGGTACCACCTCGGACGTCGGCGTGTTGCAGGAGGGGTTCCCGCGCCAGTCGAACATCGCCATCGAAGTCGGCGGCGTCCGTACCAACTTTCGCATGCCGGACATTCTCGCGATCGGTCTCGGCGGCGGCAGCCTGGTGCACGACGCGGGGCAAATGATCGGCCCTCGCTCGGTCGGCTACCGCCTCGTGGAGGAAGGCCTGGTGTTCGGCGGCGATACCCTGACGGCGACGGACATCGTGGTCGCTGCCGGCAAGGCGGAGGTCGGCGACGCATCCAGGGTCAAGGAACTCGACGCCGGCCTGGTAGCGACCGCCGTCAAAACCATTCACAGCATTGTCGACAAAGGCATCGACCAGATGAAATCGAGCCGCGAACCGGTACCGGTGGTGCTGGTCGGCGGCGGCGCCATTCTGGTGTCGCAGTCGCTTCAGACCGCGTCCGAGATTCACCGGCCCGAACATTCGGGGGTCGCCAACGCGATCGGTGCGGCCAATGCACAGGTCGGTGCCGAAACCGAGCGCATTGTGTCCTATCGCCGCACGCCGCGCGACCAAATGCTCGCGGAACTGACGGCGCAGCTCGGCGCCGAGCTGGTCGAGGCCGGCGCCGAAGAACAAAGCCTGCGCCTGGCCGACGTCGAGGAAACCGCCATTTCATACATGGCAGAAGAATCGACACGACTTCGCGTCAAGATGGTCGGCGACCTGTCGCTGTTGCACGAGGGTGGGGGGCAATGACCGTTACCGTAACGCATACCGACATTGCCGATCTTTGCGCCGGTTCCGTGTTCCTGGCCACCGGCGGTGGCGGCGATCCCTATATCAGCCAGATCCTGGTCCAGCAATCATTGCAAAAATACGGGCCGGTCGACCTGGTGCCGCTTGCCGAGGTACCCGACGATGCGTATGTGGTGGCCATCGGCGAGGTCGGTGCACCGACAGTCAGCCTGGAACAGTTGCCGATCGGTAACGAGTGTCTCGAGGTCGTCGATCGTTTCGAGGCGCACGTCGGCCGCAAGATCAGCCACCTCGTTTCCTTCGAAGTCGGCGGCGCGAATTCCGTGATTCCGCTGATTACGGCCGCGGCAAAGAAGATTCCGCTGATCGACGGCGACGGCATGGGACGTGCCCTGCCCGAAGCACAGATGATGACCTTCGCGATCGAAGGTGTGTCGCCGAGTCCCGCGGTGTCGGTGGATTACACCGGCGGCAGCGTGTATTTCGACACTAAAGACACGCTGCTTTACGAGCGCCAGGTCCGGAACATCGCGATGGCTATGGGCGGCATGATCTTCACCGCGGAGCACCCGATGACGGGCACGCAGGCGAAGCGCGCAATCGTTCCCGGCACCATCAGTTTTGCCCTCGAGGTGGGCCGGGTGCTGCGCAGCAAGGCCGGCAATGCGAAACAGGTCGAGGCGCCGCTCAAGGCGCTGTTCGAACGCTCGGACTACGGCGTCTTCAAACACCTTTACACCGGCAAGATCGTCGATATCGATCGCAAGATCGTCGGTGGCTTCGACGTCGGAGAAGCAATCGTCGAAGCGGTTGGCGGCAATGCCGAACCACTGAAGCTGTCGATCAAGAACGAGTTCCTGGTCGCGACTGTCGGCGAGCGGGTGGTCGCCTCGGTGCCTGACCTGATCACCATGGTCGATCACGAGACCTCGTCGCCGATCAACTCCGAGCGCCTGCACTACGGGCAGCGGGTGACGGTCTTCGGTATTGGTTGCCCGCCGCATTACCGGACGGCCCGGGCGCTGGCGGTGGTCGCCCCCCGGGCATTCGGCTTCGACTTCGATTATCGACCGATCGAATCGTTATAAGGATAAAAAACAGCCATTTAGGCTTTTTTGGGCCGCAGACCGCGATTTCAGGGGTATTCGTTGCTGTTTAGCAACGCTTAGTCGGTATTGCGCATTGACAAATACCGCTGGAACGTCTATGAGTACCCGCTACGTCGTGTTTCGTGCCTTTTGCCGGGAATGGCCAGAGTGTGGTGTATAAGCGACATCTTGACGGCACAGGCGCAGCACGGTTGGCTCGCAAGAAACCCAGGGGGGATTCAATGTACATCTCATTTTGCGAAAAGGTCATCACCCGGACGCTGTTGACGGCTGCCGCGACAGTCCTCGGATTGGGTCTGGGGACCGGTTCCGTATCAGCCCAGGAAGAAGAAATCGAGATGATCGTGGTCACCGGCTCGCGCATTGCTCGCGATCCGAACCTCGGTGCACCGGTGTCGGTGCAATCCGTTTCATCCGAAGACATCCAGCTGTCCGGCAAGATGGACGTGGCCGAGGTCGTCCGGACCATCCCGGCACTGAGCGCCAGCGAAACGGCGGACGGCACGGCCAACCCGGCTGGCTCGGCCTTCGACTCGGACGAATCGGCGGCGGGCGCCTCGTTTGGCGAGGCCCTGTTACAGCTCCGCGGCATGGGGCTCGAGCGCACCCTGGTGCTGGTCGACGGACGCCGGCACGTGCCCGGTGCCACCGGAACTTCCGCAGTCGATATCAATACCATTCCGCAGCCGCTGATTGAGCGCGTCGAAGTGCTTACCGGTGGCGCATCGGCAATCTACGGTGCCGATGCCGTGACCGGCGTGGTCAACTTCATCATGAAGGACGAATACGAAGGGCTCGAGGTAAACGTGCAAGGCGGCATCTCGAGCGAAGGTGACGGAGAGGAATATCGTATCGGCGGTATCTGGGGCACGAACTTTGCCGGCGATCGCGGCAATTTCACGGTCGCTGTCGACTACCGCAAACGCGAGCCATTGAGAATGGGTGATCGCGATTGGTCCAGGGACAACGGCATCGGCAGTGACGATTCCAACCCCGACCTGCGCTTCCAGGCAGGCGACATCACGGGTGATACGCCGTTGTTCCAGCAGTTCTATTCGACGGCGATCGGCAATTTCCCGTACGGCTTCAATATCCCAACGGCCGACGCTTTCGTCGACAATTACAACGCAGCGTTTCCGGGCAGCCCGATCACGGCGGCCGATCTGAGTGCGGGCGAACTGGCACTGATCGATCGCGCCGCCAACGCGCCCAGCCTGTTTATCGGCCGGCACCGGACCTTCTCTATCAGTAACGAAGAAGGCGTGATCGTGCCCTCGAGCTATGTTGATGTCGTCGATTTCGACGGCGGACCATTGCCGGGTCTCGACCTCGACGGCAACGGTGTGGATGATTGCCTTGACTCGCATCTCGGCTATAACTCCCAATTCTTCCAGGCGGGTGGCTGCTGGATTGTTGAGGGTAGTGACAGCGTGCGACCGTACAGGGACGGGCTCATTGCCGGCGCTTTCAACCAGTTTGGTGGCGACGGCATTCACGCGACCGGATTCGATCCTGACTATATAACCGCCGACGACCAGAAATTCGTCATCAACCTCGGCGGCCGTTATGACCTGACGGATACGGTCAGCCTGTTCGCCGAATTCAAATGGGTGGACCAGGAAACCGAGCTGTTCGACACCGGCAGTAATTTCTTCGATCTGCTCCCCGTCGCGCCTGACAATCCGTTCATCCCCACGCCGTTGCTGCCCATCGTTGCCGCATCGACGGTGATTGACCCGGTCACTGGAAATGCGGAAGCGTTTCGCATAACGCGGGATCCGAATGATCTGGGTGGTGATTTGAACAGGTTAGAACGCGAAATTTCGCGGTTCGTGATCGGCATCGAAGGCGAGTTCGAAAATGGCTGGGGCTTCGAGTTCTCACTCAACCGCGGTCAGACGAATATCACGCAAAAGGATGGCGCGAACCAGCTCATGGATCGTTATTACGCCGCGATCGACGTCACCACTGACGGCAGCGGCAACCCGATCTGCCGCTCGGACATCGACCCGAGCTATCCGAATACGTCGCCGTTTGGTTTCCCGGCGTTCGATTTCGGCTACTTTACCTTCAGCCCGGGTGACGGCACTTGCGTACCGCTCAATATCCTGGGAGGCGAGTTCAGTGCCTCGCAGGAGGCGATCGACTGGATCATGGTCAACACGGAGCAGAATTTCAAAATGGAGCAGACCGTGTTCCAGGGCATCATCGACGGCGAACTGCCGTTCGGCTTCGACGCCGGTGATGTCGCGTTTGCTGCCGGCAGCGAGTTTCGCATCGAGAAAAGCTCGGCGGTTTTCGATCCGCTGACCCGCGGGGTCTGTCCCGGGACCGGCATCGACTGTGCCGAAGGCCAGCTCGTCAGGGACCTGACGGTCAACCCCAACAATTCGCTGGTGTTCGATCCGGAGTTCCTGGTGAACAACGAGGTCGGTACCTACGACGTGTGGGAAGTGTTCGGTGAGGTCGAGGTGCCGCTCGTTGCCGGCGCCACCTTTGCCGAAGAACTCACGGTGGGTGCGGCGGCCCGTTTCTCGCAGTACTCGAATGTCGGCGACACCTTTACCTGGCAGGGCCACCTGGTGTGGGCACCGGTGGAGGACATTCGCTTCCGTTCGACGTTGTCTCGCGCGATCCGTGCGCCGAACATCACCGAGTTGTTCGCACCCGAGCAGGCGCAAACTTTCCGCCCGGACGATCCTTGCGAGCAGTCAGCGATCGACACTCTGATAGCGGCAGGCGACCCGACGGGCAACATCCGTGCGGCAAACTGCGCGGCGGACGGCATACCCGTCGGCTTCCAGGATCCGCTGTCGGCGCGTTTCTCCGGCGTGACCAGCGGCAACGCGGACCTGCTGGAAGAAGAAGCAGATACGATAACCTTCGGCTTTGTACTCACGCCGACCTTCCTCGAAGGCCTCACCGTATCTATCGATTACTGGGACATCGAGATCAAGGACGCGATCGAATTCGTATCGGACCAGGACATCGTCGACAACTGCTACGATTCGGCGAATTTCCCGAACCAGTTCTGCGGCCAGTTCAGTCGAATCCGCGATCCGAATTCAGCGCAGTTCCTCGGTCTGAATTTCCTGCGCCAGACGCAGCTGAACTTCGGCAAGATCGAGTCCGACGGTGTCGACTTCGCGGTGGACTATGTGTTCGAACTTGGTGCCAGCACGTTTGACGTCGGCGTCCAGGGCACGGTCGTGAACAAGCTCGACGAGTTCTTCGACCCCGGCGACCCGACCGCCATCGACGACGAGCTCGGCGAGCTGCGCAGGCCGGAACTGGCAGGCACGGCTTACCTGGGATGGTCGTTCGGACCGGTCTATGTCCGCTGGCAATCGCTTTACATGGACAAGCAGACGCTGGCAGACGTGGAGATCGACACCGTTGCCATCCGCTTTGGCGCCAACGGGTTTTCCGACGATTTCTGGTCGCACGACCTGTCCGCCAACTGGGACTTCAACGACAACCTGAGATTCTATGGCGGCATCAACAACATCACGGACGAGATCCCGTTCCTGACCGAGACTGCGTACCCGGTCGGGCCGCGCGGCCGCTACTTTTTCCTCGGCGCCAACTACTCGATGTAGGCAGGAAAGGAAGGCGAACAAGAAGGCCGGGGCCTCGCGCTCCGGCCTTTTTTATTGGCGGTCGTCTAATCGCTGGCTTCGAGTTCCGTCGGCTGGAGGTGCTGCTTCAGAAAGCCGGCCATGCTGCGGTAATACGCGACGCGGTTGGCCTGCTTGGCAATGCTGTGTCCCTCGTCGGGAAAGCGCAGGTACGTCACCGTGCCGCCGGCTTCACGGATCTTTGTCACCAGCCTGTCGGATTCGGCGACCGGATCGCGCGGGTCGTTGACGCCGTGTTGCACGAGCAAGGGGACGTCGATGTTGTGTGCGTTGTTGATCGGCGAATTGACGCGGTAAAACGCCTGCCATTTTTCTTCGCGGATGTCGCCGTATTCGATGCGATCCGATGCCTTGAGGCCGGGTGACGCGTCCTGCAGGGCCCTGACCCAGTCGGATACGCCGACTCGCGAAACCCCGGCATCGAACACGCCCGGGTAGGAGCCGAGCACCGCGTTGACCATGTAACCGCCATAGGAACCTCCCATCACGGCAATGCGGTTGGTGTTCAGCCGCTCGTCCTTCGACAGGAATGCCACGGTGTCGACGAGGTCGCGTACCGAGTCCAGTCGCTTCTCGCGATTGTCGAGACGCGCGTAGGTTTTGCCGAAGCCCGTCGAGCCGCGCACGTTGACATCGAAAACGGCAATGCCGTTGTTGACCAGGTACTGCACTTGCGGCTGGAAGGTCGGCCGTGACTGTGCGCTGGGTCCGCCGTGAACTTTGACCAGCACCGGCGGGTTGCCGCGGGCATTCTGCGGCAGGTACAAAAAGCCCTGCAATTCGACACCGTCTCTTGCCGGATAATGCAGCGATTCCGGCACCACGAACGTTTCCGGATCGAGGCCGGCCAGCGACGAGGGAACCGCGATGTTCACCTCGTTCAATGCGACATCCCAGACATGCACGTCTCCCGGGATCGCAGGCGCGTTGACGCGGATGTTTAACGCCGTTGCCTTGGAAGAAAATTCCAGGCTGTAAACGCCGGCGGGTAACTGCGGTGTTTGCAGCTCGCGGTCGGTCTTGCGATCCATCACGTGCAGCTTCGAGTAGCCGTCCTCGTTGACGGTCCAGGCGAGGTACCGCCCGTCGCCGCTCAGGGTGACGTTGCCGATGTCTGCCTGCGGTGTTTGCAGGAATTCGAGCTCGCCATCCTCGAGCGAATAAAAGGCAAGCGCGGCATACTCGCGATCCTGGTCGCTCGCCAGGTAAAAACCGCTGCCGTCGGGCAGCCAGGCGTAGTTACCATACGCCGAAGCGACCGCCGGCCGGAACAGCGGTGTCATTTCCCCGCTGACCGTATCCAGCAGATGAACGTCGTTGCCGTCCTCGCCGCGCACTTCGTCGACGATGACGGTGTCGCCGCCCGGCTGCCAGGCCCGCGGATAAAACCCGAACTGGGCCTGGTACACCAGGCGCGTCAGGCCGGTTGCGACATCGGCGACATATATGTCGAAATCGCGTCCGGTCCGTTCGGTCGATGAATAGACAAACTGCCCGCCGTCGGGAGAGAACGTGCCGAATTCTCGAAATGCCTCGCTTTGCGGCAGGATTTGACGTTCCTGCGTGCCGTCCACCGACAGTAACGCATAGCCTTCACGCTCATTGCCGTTGAAGTCGCGGCCGACCAGCAAGTGCCGGTTGTCGGGCGTCCAGCGGAAAAACGAAACCGCGCTGCCGAAGGTCAACTGGCGTGGCCAGCCACCGTTTGCATCGACCAGCCACAGTTGCGGTTCGCCGGTAACGCGGTAGCTGAACGCGACGCTCTCGCCATCCGGCGAAATTCGCGTCTGCAGTGCACCGCGAGCCAACAGGTAACGCACGATATCAGCCGGCTGTTCACCCGCAAGGCCAACCGTGACCGGCTCGATAACCGGGATATCTGCAGGATTGTGCCATTCGGAGGCAGTTGACGCGGCAAGCGCTACGGATGAAACGGCGAGGCACATGGCAGCAGACTTTATCTTGATCATCGGAATCCCCGGGGCTACATTGAATTGCGGTTGCATGATCGCTCTGTGCGCCGGGCAAGTGCAAGGCCCGCGTGCTGCCCGAATAACAATAAACTGGTGCAAATCAATGCCTAACAAGACTTATACCGGCACGTTATTGCGAGCGATGCGGGTCATCGTGGCGTGCCTGCTGGCGATTCCCACGATCGCGTCAGGACAGGATGCATCGCTGGCGATCGTCGGCGGACGGCTGATCGACGGCTACGGCGGTCCGCCGATCCATGACAGCGTGATATTGATCGACGGTAACCGTATCAGCGCAGTCGGCACCCAGCAGGAACTCGACATACCGGCGGGCGTTGCCGTCATCGACGCGGACGGCCACACGGTAATGCCCGGGCTGATCGACCTGCACGTACACTTCGACATCATTGGACACGGCGATTACGACCACTGGTTCGCCAATTACGAATCACGCATGCGCAGCGACGTGTTGCCGACAGCGGCGCGAATCATGCTGAATGCGGGCGTGACCTCGGTTCGCGATCTCGGCACCGATATCGACAACGCGTTCTGGCTGCGCGAGCAGATCGCTTCGGGCGCGATGCCGGGACCGCGTACCTTCATTGCCGGACCGTTCCTGCGCAAGTCCGTGACTGCTTTCGTGTCGCCGGACTTTGTCGACACCTGGGTGATCGAGAATCCTGCCGATGGGAGACGCAAGGTGCGCCGCCTAGCCGAGATGGGCGTCGACGTGATCAAGACCCAGGACGAGGCGCTGTCGCGAGACGAACTTGCAGCGATTTATGACGAAGCCCATTCACTCGGACTCAGGGTTGCAACCCACCTTTTCAGCCAGAAGGCATTGCGGACTGCACTCGAGGCCGGCATCGGGCAATGGGACACGATCGAGCATATCGGGGAAGGCGCGCAGCCGCGCTATCCGGACGACATCGTCAACATGATCGTCGAGCAGCAGGTGGCGATGGCGCCGACCATCATTGCGGAAGAGGGGTTGCGGCAGATCTTTCTCAATCCGGAACTGGTGCATGATCCGCGATGGGGCGCGCTGATGCCGAAGGATATCTACCAGGACATCCGCGGATCCTACAAGGACGTGCAACGCCATCCCCTGTTCGGGCGTGCGGTATTGCATCGCGATACCAAGATGCAGAAGCTCAGGCAACTTTACCAGGCAGGCGCTGCATTCATTGTTGCGAGCGACTCCGGATCGCGCGCCAACCCGCATCACAATGCAACCGCTCGTGAAATGCATTTCCTGGTCAAGGAAGTCGGCCTGTCGCCCATGGAGGCCATCATGGCTGCGACCCGCTGGGCGGCCGTGGTGCTGAAAAAGCAAAACGAACTCGGCACCATCAGCGAGGGTAAGCTCGCCGACATCATCGTCATCGACGGCGATCCGCTGGAATACACCGGCGACCTGCAACGCGTGACCCACGTCGTCAAGGACGGCGTGCAAATTCGCTAGCCGCACCCCGGCAGGTAGCGGAACTGCTAGAATCCAGGGTTACTGCAGCAACCGACCGATGCGGCAGTCCTGGTGAAATAAATGTTAAAAATCATTGGTTTAGTTGTCATCTGCCTGGCCTTGCCGGGTTGCGTTACGACGCCCGGGAGCACTGCCGGGGCAGGCGACGCTGTCGAGCAAAGCGGGGTTCAGGTCGCTGCCACTGATTCCGGCCTGGGAACCGTGGCCTATGATGAGCGAACCCGCAAACAGACGTGCAAGAAAGAGCGCATGCCGGGTTCGCACATATCCAGGTCTGTCTGCGAGGACAGAAGCGACGGATCGTATTCCGTCAAGGATCGCAACTGGGCGACCCTTGGGCAGTACCAGGTCGGTGAAATCACGGAGCCTCGCTGAATATGGTTGCCCGGCACAAGACAGTCAGTCGTTCCGTTTGGCGATGGGCGGCTTCGCACGTTTTGCGCAGTCGCGTAATCTGCATCGGGTTGTCGCTGACTCTCTCGGCATCGCCCACTTTCGCCAGTGAGATTTTTCACTGGGTCGACGAGGACGGGATCGTCAATTTCAGCGACTGGGCACCAAAGAATGCGAATGTCGAGGTATCGAAGCTACAGGTCAGAAATTCCAATCCTCCCGGATACGATCCACACGAGGACGAGAACTCCGTGCTCGAACAGGCAGAGCGCATAAACGATCGCTGGTCGGATCTTCAGGAACAGAGAGACGAGCGGCGCAAGCAGCAACAGCAGGCGGCCGATCGTTATCAGGTGCCTCGATATCCCGAATACGACTATCCGTATTACTACCGGTCGGGTTATTACTTCCCACCGATCCACCGACCCGGTTTCGGTCATCCACCGCCGTTCAGAACGAAATTAAGACAGGCCGTGCTGCTCGATAAACTCGGTTTGCTCGAGCGTCCACGTCCGCACAGCATCAATTCCTCGGCGCACCTGGCCCGGGTCAATGCCGGCAAGTCTGTTAGCAGCGGAATGCGTTCCGCGCATTCCGGCCGGGGCCACCGTCGTGAAATCGGTCCGGGTCTCTGATCCGCACAAACGAGCGAATCCCGATTCTTCAAAAGGCATGGCCGACCTCGGTCACAGGACCGTAGGCAGCCGACTCCGCGTACCAGACGCCGCCGTCCTTGATAACGATTTCGACGTGCTGCAGGGCATCGATGTTTGCCAGCGGGTTACCGTCGACGATGATGATGTCCGCCAGCTTGCCCGGCTCGATCGTACCGAGCTCGTCGAACTGGCCTAGAATCTCGGCATTGGTCTTGGTCGCGGCGGATATCACCTGGATCGGTGTCATGCCACTGTCGACGAGCGCCGACATCTCACGCCACATCGCTTCCGTGTGCATATTCAGCGGGCTGGCCGCATCGGTGCCGACGCCCATGTAAGCACCGGCATCGATGAACTGCCGTGCCGAAACTTGCGCATTACGCGTCTCACGGCCGATGTCGTGGAAATACGATCGCCGGTGGAAATTTTCGAATGACTTGATAAAGGACTCGTAGATGTCCGGTGGCATATCCTTTTTGTAGACGGGATCGTAAAGGCGTTCCGGAAACGCCACCGTTGCCGGGTAAACCCAGATGCGGTGTGAAATCGTCTGCACGACCGGAATATTCTTGTGCGCGATTTCGGAAACGAGCGCATCGTCGTAAGGGGGATTGCGTGCGGACCCGGCATGCTGGAACACGTCGACGCCAGCGTTGATTGCCGCGCGCATCGCGTCCGGGTCATACAGGTGAGCGTGCACCTTGACGCCGACACGGTGCGCTTCCTCGACCACCGCGCGGTAATCGTCTTCCGACAGGCCAACCCAGGTCTTGATCACGTCGGATCCGTTTGCGATCAATTCCCGCGTGCGTTGCGCAGCCTCGCGCGGCGAATCGATGACGATCTCGTAAGCGTCGGGAATGCCGGCCATGTCGATCCGCGTAATCCACGGGCCGGAAACCGTGAGCCGCGGACCGGGAATTTCGCCGCGACGGATGCGTTCTCGAAACTCGAGCACCTGGAACGGCGCGCCGAGATCGAGGCCGCTCGTAACCCCGCCGCGCATCATTTGCTTGGCGGCGATGGGCATGACGTCGCCGAGGCGGGTCATGCCCTCGAGGAGTTCGTAGTAATCGGCGTATTCGCCGTGGCCGATCAGGTCGATGTGCATGTGCGCATCGATGAGCCCCGGCATGACGGTCCTGCCACCGGCGTCGATGATGACGGCAGCATCGGGAATCTCTGTGTCGAGTTTGCTGCCGACTGCGGTAATGCGCCCGTCCTCGAACACCACCACGGAATGGTGGATCGGCTCCGCTTCGTAGCCGTCGAGGAGTTGCCCGCCGACAATGGCGACCGGCACCGCGGGCCGCAGGTTCTCCTGGCAAGGCGCGCCTGTGCAGATAGCGAGAATGAGGAGCCCCGGTGCTATTCTTCTCATGAGCGTTTCCTTGTTTTGTGCCATTGTAACGGCTGATGCGCGCGACAGCCGAACAGATCGGGGGATTGAAAGCATGATAATTCGCTTGGGTATTACGCTAAGCCTGTTACTCACCTGGAATGCTTTGCAGGCGCAGGACATTCGCGCCAATCCACAGCGCATGGAACAACGCATCAATGCGCTCGGCGAGTTTGGCGCAAACCTCGAAGGGGGCGTCAGCCGGATTGCGTTCAGCGATGCCGACCTCGCGGGTCGTGCTTACATCATGGACCTGATGCGTGAGCTGGGCCTCAAGGTTCGCGTCGATACCGCCGGCAACATCATCGGCCGCCGTGCGGGCAGGGAAGACAGCCTGCCGGTGATCATGTTCGGTTCACACACCGATTCGGTTCCGGGCGGTGGCAACTACGACGGCCAGGTCGGCGTCATCGGTGCAATCGAGGCGATCAATTTACTCAACGATAACGGCATTACGACCAGGCACCCGCTCGAGGTTGTCGTGTTTACTGACGAGGAAGGCGGCCTTACCGGGAGTCGCGCAATGGTCGGCAAACTGAGCGACCGCGCGCTCGAAGTCGTGAGTCACAGCGGCCTGACGATCAGGGACGGTATTCGCAAAGTCGGCGGTGATCCGAATCGCCTCGATCTCGCGGAGAGAAAGGCGGGCGAGCTGCTGGCGTTCATCGAATTGCACATCGAGCAGGGCGCGATTCTCGACGAAGAAGGTACCGATATCGGCGTGGTCGAGGGCATCGTCGGTATCCGCTGGTGGGACGTGACCGTCGAGGGTTTTGCCAATCACGCAGGCACCACCCCGATGGACCGGCGCTGGGACGCGATGGTGTCTGCCGCCGAGCTGGTACTTGCCGTTAACCGGGTGGCGACGACGATGCCCGGCAGGCAGGTTGCCACGGTCGGGCGGATTCACGCTTCGCCAGGCGCGCCAAACGTCATTCCGGGAGAGGTCGTCATGAGCCTGGAGATTCGCGATCTCGACGCCTGGAAAATGCAACAGGTGTTCGAACGTGTCCGGGAAGAAGCAAAACGCATCGCCGATGCTCGTTTTACACCCATTCGTTTTGATGAAGTCGACGTTGCCTCGCCGCCGGCGCCCACCGACCAGCAAATGCGCCGCATCATCGCCGCGGCGGCCGACGATCTCGGACTGAGTTTCAAACGCATGCCGAGCGGTGCCGGGCACGATGCACAGGACATGACGCACATCGCGCCGGTCGGCATGATTTTCGTTCCGAGCAGGGACGGCATCAGCCATTCGCCGAAGGAATACACTTCGCCCGCGGACATGGCGAACGGGGCCAGCGTGCTGCTGCGAACGGTACTGGAAATCGACGGTGGGGCGCTGGAATAAGGCGCATAGCGATCGATAAAGACCAATTGCATCGGCAATGCCCGGGCTGTTCGTGCGTTCATGCCGGTCTGCGTATAAGATGTTTCGATTACTGATCTACAGGGAAGGTCCAGCACATGTCGGCCCCGAAATCCCCGTCACTCGTTGACGCTCTGATTCCAATTCTGGCGCTGATCATGATGCTGGCGCTGTCGGTGTTCCTGTTCGGCTCGGATTCGTCGTCCGGTCCGAACCAGATCGTGCTGACCCTGGCAGCGGCGATCGCGGCGATCGTTGCACTGAAGAACGGCCATGCATGGGCCGATATTCAGAAAGCGATTGTCGCCGGCATCAGTACCGCGATGGTTGCGATCCTGATCCTGTTGTCGGTCGGCGGGCTCATCGGGACCTGGCTGATGTCGGGAACGGTGCCTTCCCTCATTTACTACGGCATGCAGCTCCTCAACCCGTCGTGGTTCTACGCGGCAGCCTGCGTGATCTGCGCCATCGCGGCACTGGCTACGGGGAGCTCCTGGACGGTCGCCGGCACCCTCGGCGTTGCCTTGATCGGCGTCTCGATGGGCCTCGGGCTGTCGCCGGCCATCGCCGCCGGTGCGATCATCGGCGGCGCCTATTTCGGTGACAAGATGTCGCCTCTGTCCGATACCACCAACCTTGCGCCGGCCGTCGTCGAGACGGATCTGTTCACGCACATTCGGCACATGGCGTGGACAACCGGCCCGTCGATACTGATTGCGCTGCTGCTGTTTACGATCGTCGGGCTGGGAACGGACGCCGACGCCGACAGCGATACGCTGCGTGCGCTGATGGCGACGCTCGATCAGTCGTTCAACATCTCGGTGTTCGCCCTGCTGCCACTCGTCGTCGTCCTGTACCTCGCCTACAAGAAAATTCCCCCGTTGCCGTCGATTCTTTTCGGTGCACTGCTTGGCGGGGTGATGGCGGTGATTCTGCAGCCGGAGGGCGTATTGCAATTCGCCGATTCGCCGGAACTCTCGCGCGGTGTTGCACTGGCCAAAGGCGTCTGGTTGGCGCTTGCGGACGGTTACGTATCGACGACCGGCGTGGCCGAGGTCGATGATCTGCTGACGCGCGGCGGCATGAGCAGCATGCTGGTGACGATCTGGCTGGTCATCACGGCGCTGACTTTCGGCGCGGTCCTCGAACATACGGGCATGCTCGAACGATTGATCGCTTCTGCACTGCGTTTTGCAAAATCGACCGGCTCACTGGTCACTACCGTGGTGCTCAGCTGTATCGGTATCAACATCGTTGCTGCAGACCAGTACATTGCCATCGTGTTGCCCGGCAAAATGTATCGTGCGGAATTCGCCCGCCGCAAACTCGATCCGAAAAACCTGTCGCGCGTGATCGAGGACTCCGGAACCCTGACCTCGCCGCTCGTTCCCTGGAACACTTGCGGCGCTTACATGTCGGCGACTCTCGGTGTGGCGACACTTGCTTATTTGCCGTTCGCGTTCTTCAATCTGATTAACCCCCTGGTATCGATTTTCTATGGATTCACCGGCTTTACGATCGTGAAAACCGAGGAAAGCGAAAGCGATAAAGTCACGGAGCCTGCAGTCGCGTAGATCCGCCGAGGCTGAATGGAAATCGCAAAGGAAAAAAGTACCAACGCCCTGATCAGCGTTGCCGCCATTATCGTCATCGTCTATGGCTTGCAGGCGGCGAAAGTGTTGCTGGTGCCGTTCCTGTTGGCCGTGTTTCTCTCGTTAATCACGTTTCGGCCGATGCTCTGGCTGCAACAGAAAAGAGTACCTTCAATCGCTGCGGCATTGCTGATCGTCATTGGACTGATGCTGATTCTTGGTGGCGTCGGCGGTGTCGTCGGCACCTCGATCGCTGAATTTACTGCAGCGTTGCCACGTTACCAGGCACGACTGGATACGATCGTCCGCGGTACCTCAGGAATAATCGCGAAGATGCTCGGCGAAGAACAGGCAGTGGTCAACATCAGCGAGCTGATTGATCCCGGTTGGGCAATGGGTATGGCAGCGAATATCCTGAACGCCTTGCAGGACGTGTTGACGAACACCTTCCTGATCATGTTCACCCTGGTGTTCATTTTGCTGGAGGCGTCGGGCATCGGTGTCAAAGTGCAGGCGGCCTTCGGTCGCAGCGCGGACTCGCTGAGGAACCAGCGGCAGTTCCTGCACAACCTCGGGCGCTACATGGGCATTAAAACGGCCATCAGCCTCGCGACCGGCGCGAGCGCCTGGCTGGTTACCTGGTGGATCGGCCTGGATTTCCCGTTGCTATGGGGCATGCTCGCGTTCCTTCTGAACTTCATTCCCGCCATCGGCTCAATCATCGCGGCAATACCGGCAATCCTGCTGGCGCTGGTACAACTCGGCATTGCAGAGGCGAGTTATACGGCGATCGGCTTTCTCGGCATCAACATACTCTTCGGCAATTTTCTGGAACCCCGCCTGATGGGTTACGGCGTCGGGATTTCACCGTTGATCGTGTTCACCGGCCTGGTCCTCTGGGGTTGGATCTTCGGGCCGGTCGGCATGTTGTTGTCCGTACCGCTGACCATGGCGCTGAAAATGGCGCTCGAGGCGGATGACAGTACCCGCTGGCTGGCGATTCTGATCGGCTCGGAGCGCGATGCGGAATACGCCCTGATGGTGAAGAAGAAGGACCAGGACAGACAGGCCCCGATCGATAAAGCAGCAGGCTGAGGCTGCCGCTGGCTGAAGGAAAGCGTCGTTGAGCGTGCCTTTTATCATCATGTCCGCGCCGAACGGTGCGCGTCGCGGCAAGCAGGATCACCCGGCGCTGCCAATCACCCCTGCCGAGCTGGCCGAGTGCGCGGAGCAAATCGTCGAGGCCGGTGCCGCCATGATTCACCTGCACGTCCGCGATGAGTCCGGACGGCATTCTCTCGACCCCGACCGTTATCGCCAGGCGATAGCCGCCATTCGCGAGCGTGTCGGCGAGCAACTGATCATCCAGGTAACGACCGAGGCCTGCAGCATCTACACGCCGCAGCAGCAAATGTCCGTGGTGCGGCAACTCCGGCCCGAGGCAGTCACGCTGGCCTTGAAGGAGTTGTGCCCGGACGCGGCAGCCGAAAAAAGTGCGGCCGCGTTTTTTACCTGGCTGGACGACGAAGATGTCATGGCGCAGTACATCCTGTACAGCGACGAGGATGTCGTGCGATTTACCGACCTGAGGACGCGCGGCGTGATCCCGGACGCCTGGCCGTTCGTACTGTTGGTGCTTGGTCGCTACAGCGATTCGTTGACCGGCGACCCGTCATTGATTGACGGCTACGTGCGCGGTCTCGAACAGGATGTCGCCTGGATGGTTTGCTGCTTCGGCGAGACAGAAAGCGCCGCCGTCGCCGAAGCCGCGCGATTGCATGGACACGCGCGCGTGGGTTTCGAGAACAACCTGTTGTTGCCGGACGGCAGCCCCGCGCCCGACAATGCGGCGCTGATCCGGGTCGCCGCGGAAACCGCGAGAACCTCCGCAAGACGGGTAGCGAACGCCGACGACGTCCGGGAAATGCTTGCTTGAACAAACCTGCGCGGTCGATCAACCACCTGCGTCGCTGCCGCAAAATATGTCAAGTGGCTGTCGCATTTTGCATGAATCACCCGTCACAAATTGTCACTTGTGACAATCGTGTCACTCGCACCGTCTCGCAGCTGCCTGCCTGCTAGTCAATAAAAACAATAAGTTATAGCGATTTTGACCGGAATCACCCGGATTGGCACAGGCCTTGCACTGTAATAACCGAACAAGAGTTAATGCGAGTGACAAGGATTGGAACCGTGATGAAAAGGGACGTCATACAGGACTGGACCGACACGATCGTCGAAATCAACTCTGGCGACAGCCGCGACGTGCGTTACAAGGTGTTCGTCGACGGCAATCGCAGAATTCAGGAAATCCGCGAGACGGATGGCACGCTGATTCGCAAGCAGGAGTTGCCGGAGGGAATGGTGAACGGTCGGGTCAGTTTCGAGGCATCAGTTCGCCACGTGCTCGCAGAACTCGCAAGCGCATAGTTTCTCCGTCTGCGTAAATGAGAATGGAAGGGGCCAGGGACGGCCCCTTTTCTTTTGCGCGCTCAGAAATAATCCGGCTCGTTACCGGGACTCCACTTGATGTTGCAGCCGATGCTGGGCAACTGTTCTTCCGACACTGCCTGGCCCTGCAATACCGCTTCGAGTGCGGCACGCAGGTCCTTGCCGGTCACCGGAATGTCGTTTCCCGGCCGGCTTGCGTCGAGTTGCCCGCGGTAGACCAGCCGCTTGTCGGCGTCGAACAGGTAGAAATCGGGCGTGCAGGCCGCCCGGTAGGCTTTCGCCACGCTCTGATCACTGTCGATCAGGTACGGAAAGCGATAATCCCATTCGGCAATTTCCTGTTTCATCTTTTGCGGGCTGTCCCCGGGATGGGTGGTTGCATCGTTGCTGTTGATCGCGACGATGGAAACGTTGCGCGGCAGGTAGTCGTGCCCCAGGCGGGCGAGCTCGCCGCGCACATGCTTGACGAAGGGGCAGTGATTGCAGATGAACATGACCAGGTAGGCGCTGGCACCGTCGCCGAGACGGTGCTGCGTGCCGTCCGGGTCGGGCAGGGAAAATTCCGGCGCTACAGTGCCGAGCGGCAGCATTTGGGAATTGACAGCAACCATTTTCCAGTGTGTCTCCGTTCAGATGACAATACGCTGCCAATGCCGGCGATGCCACATCGTGACGAACAGGATCGCGGACAGCATTCTGCTCGCCCCCTGTAGCAGCCAGATAGTGAACAAGCCGAAGCCCAGAACGGGCCCGAACAAATAAGCCATTGGCAGAAACAGCAGCCACTGGCTGCCGACGCTGACCGTCATGACACGCCGCGCGTCGCCGGCGCCTAGCAGCCCGTGCATAAACGTAAACAGCATTGCCTCGACCGGCATCGTCAGGCCAACGAGGCGCATCGGCCAGCGCGCGAGCTCGCGGGTATCCGGATCGTGTATGAAAATCGATGACACCAGGTCCGGAACCAGCCACATCGGCAGGCCGAGTATGGCCAGCAGCAAGGCGGATACCTTGGCAACGTCCCACGTCCATTGATAGGCGTCTTCGGGCTCGTTGCGCCCGAGCGCCTGACCGACCAGCGTGGCGCAGGCCAGGCCCAGAGCGAGCCCCGGCAATATGGCGAACAGCAAAACCGTGATCAGCACGTTCGCCGCTGCAAGTTCTGCGGTGCCGATGGTGCCTATGATCCAGAACAGGCAGACCATTCCCGCAGAGAAAAAAAGTTGTTGCACGCCTGCGGGCAGTGAAATTCGAATGAGTGACCTGGTTTCCTCGCGGGTTGCCAGCGTTTTCAGGAAACCGTCCCTGGCGGAGTACCGGTAGCCGAGGAACAGGTAGATCGCGCTGCCGATAGCCATCGCAATAGCACTCGCCATGCCCGCGCCGGCAACGCCGTAAGCCGGGGCGCCGAAATTTCCGAAAATCAGCACATAGTTGAGAAAGATATTGCACGCATGCATCAGGATCAGCGTCGTCATGTAAACGCGTGACATGTCCAGCGCGTTCCAGTAACCGCGAAAAGCGAAGTTCATACCGACGAATACGATTGCGCCGAGGCGCCACTCGAGGTAAGGGACGCCGCGTTCGATCACCAGTGCATCCGAGTTCAGGTAAGGAAAAAGCTGTGGCGCGACCTGTATCAGGAACAGGGAAAAAACAGGTGCGACCAGCACGACCAGCAGCAAGGCGGTACTCAGGATGGCTGCGGCCCGGTCGACGCGTCCCTCACCTTTCTTGCGCGCCGCGCTGGACTGGACGCCGGTCGATATGCCGAGAATCAGCGCCTGGCACATGAACACGACGAATCCACCAAGACCGACGGCTGCCAGTGCGGAATCGCCCAGGAAACCCACCATTGCGGTGTCGACGATGTTGAGCAGATTCTGCGATACCATGCCGCCGATGATCGGCAAAGCCAGGCCAAGAATGCGTTGACGGCGCGCCGGTTCCATTGTTTGCACGTTATTCCTTTTTGTTTAATGCAACCGCAGCGGCGGAAAATTTATGACCTGGATCTCGACTATCCCGTACGACGATGCCGAAGGCGCATTGAAAAAGCTATACGACCGCATCAAGGGGCCGGACGACAACGTCGACAACATCATGCTGGCACACAGCCTGCGCCCGCACACCATGGAAGGGCACATGACACTTTACAAGTACGTGTTGCACCATCCGCGAAACACGCTGCCAAAGGCATACCTTGAGACCATCGGCGTGTGGGTAAGTTTGCTGAATCAGTGCAATTATTGCCTCGAGCATCACTTCGCAGGCATGTCCCGCTTGCTCGATGACGCCGAACGCGCGGCGCAAATACAGAGCGCAATGCAAACGCGCAATCTGCCAGCGGCATTCTCCGGCCGGGAGCTGGCTGGCCTCGAGTACGTGGCAAAGCTGACCCTCGAGGCAGCCTCGGCGACGTCGGCGGACATCGAGCGTTTGCGCGCTGCCGGTTTCGACGACGGCGAAATACTCGAAATCAACCAGGTGACTGCTTACTTTGCTTATGCCAATCGCATGGTACTGGGCCTCGGCATTGATACCGAGGGCGACATCATCGGCCTGTCGCCGAACGACAGCAGCGATCCTGACAACTGGTCACATTCCTGAGCCTGGTCAGGTGTTGGACAGAAGGTGCCGCGATTTCCTGACCGCGGCGATGACCCGGTCGGCGTGTTGCTTCGTGTTGTAGACGTGCGGTGACATCCTGAAGCCGTTTACGGGTGCGGTGATGATGCCGGAGTCGTCGAACACCTGGTTGACCATTTTCGGCGCATTCTCCGCGGACGCCTTGAGGATGATCACGCTGCTGGTGAACAGCGGATTGCCGGGCGACACGAATGGCACCTCCAGGTCCTCGAGTCCTGCGCGCAAATAGTCGGCGATTTCGGCCGATTGCTTTTCGATGCCCTTCGCGCCAACGGCCTTGTGAAAGGCGATGGTGTCATTAAGGGCCGCAATTGCCGCATCGTCGCGCTGACTCAATGCGTCGAACTTGCGCGCGCCGGGCGGGGGCTCGTCAGCGACGGTCCAGGGGATGCTGACGGTCAATGGCCAGACTTTGTCGATTTGCCGCTCACGGACGTAAAGCAGTCCGACCTCGCGCGGTCCCATGAACCACTTGTGCGCACTGCCGCCGAAAGAGTCGCAGTCGATGTCGCCAAGATTGATATCGACCGCGCCCCAGGTCTGGGCGCCGTCGACGTGAATGAAGACGTCGTCTTTGCGCTTGCGAAGTGCCGCGCAGGTTTCCTTGAGCGGAATGCGAAAACCCGTGACATTGGAGATGTGCGTGAACGACACGACTTTTGTCTTGTCGCTGACGGCGTCGACGAACCTGTCGACGACTTCGTCGATCGAACCCGTATTGCCCGGCACCGGGAAACGCCGCACTGTGAATCCATGGCGTGCGGCACGTACGTCCCACGCAGTGCTGTTTGACGGATGATTCTCGTCCCACAGGACAACCTCATCGTCGGCTTCGAGTGGCACGCCTGCCACGATGACCGCGTTCGCTTCCGATGCATTGCGAACGATGGCAAGTTCTTCGGCGCTGGTACCTAGCATGCCGGCAAGTTCGGATCGCGCCGCTTCTTTCATTGACATGATGCGGGCGCGATTGGCGGAACTCAGATCGAGGTCGAGTTCCCTGGCATACCGGTCGTGAGCATCGCTGACAGACGACGGCATCGGGCACAGGTTGGCCGCGTTCATCGGCACCCGGTTGTCGGAAAAACCGAAAGCCGGTATGGCAGGCGGGGATGCGGCGGACGCGCTGTCGATGGAAACAATGCTGCCGGCCAGCGATGCGCTGCCGACCACTTTCAGAAACTCGCGTCGTCGAATGCTCATATCGTCACTCCGGGGCCTCTTTGTGGAGCGGGCCCTCTGGCTTGAATGTCCGGACATTCTACGTCTTAATCGGTGTTTCGCGGACCAAGAACAGAAAAAATGCGACTTTTTGCTGTGCCGCAGCCCGTCGTGCCGGTGGCAGGCAGCGGCGATGAATTTCCGGTGCACCGTATTTACTGCGTCGGTCGAAACTACGCCGAGCATGCTCGCGAGATGGGCCACGATCCGGAGCGAACGCCGCCGGTTTTCTTCATGAAGCCCGCGGATGCGATCGTGCCGAGCGGCTCGACGGTGCCTTACCCGTCGCGGACCGCCAACCTGCAGCACGAAGTCGAACTGGTTGTTGCGATAGGCGAACCAGGCCGCGATATTGCCGCGTCGCGGGCGCTGGAGCATGTTTTCGGTTACGCGGTGGGCATCGACCTGACGCGCCGCGACCTGCAGCAAAAGGCCAAGGAAAGCCGCGGCACCTGGGACACCGCCAAGGGCTTCGACCGGTCGGCGCCGCTATCGCCACTGCAGCGCGCCGCGAAAATCGGCCATCCGACAGCCGGCCGTATCTGGCTCAGCGTGAACGGCGAAATCCGCCAAAATGCCGACCTGAATGAGCTAATATGGAGCGTCCCCGAGGCGATCGCGGAGCTCTCCACTTACTTCGCACTGCTGCCCGGGGACCTGGTGTTCACCGGCACGCCTGCCGGCGTTGGCCCGCTCGAGGCGGGCGACGAAGTCACCGGGGGAATTGAGGGGATCGCAGAAATAGCAGTCACGATCGGCAAGCAGACCTGACCAGCCTCCAAGGGGGGATACCATGGACCGCCGCAAGTTTCTCAACAGCCTGAGCGCTGCCTCGCTCGCCGGAGTTGCAGGGGCGACGACGTTTAGTGGCAAGGCAGACGCACTCGAAGATGCAATGAGCGCCGAGCTCGACAAACGCCGCTCGAAACCCAAGGCCTGCTTCGTCGATACCGGCGAATCCTCGTTCGGCGGCGACGACAATCGCCCGTACTTCCAGCATTACGATCCGCTGCTGCCCGAGATGCCCAGAGAGCCGACGCTCATGGACTTCTTCAAGTTGCGGTTCGCGCCGGCGAGTCATGTTTTGCAAAGCGCCAGGCTGGCAAAGATCAACGGCCACAATGAAACCATTGTTACTGCATGCCTGCTGCACGATCTCGGGCTCGAACTGATGAACACCGACCACGGTTACTGGTGCGCGCAGATGATCAGGCCGTACGTCAAGGAAGAAATTGCCTGGGCGATCGAGAAGCACCAGGCGCTGCGCTTCTTCCCGGACGAGTCGGTGGGCTACGAGTATCCTGACGCCTATATAAGGATGTTCGGCGCCGATTACCAACCCGAACCCTATCTCGAGCAGTCCTACAAGGAAGCCCGCAACCACAAGTGGTACATGACCTCGCGACTGATCACGATCAACGATCTGTATTCCTTCGATCCGGATATCGAAGTCGACGTCGAGGACTTTACCGACATCATGGGCCGCAACTTCAAACAGCCGAAAGGCGGGCTTGGCTTCGACGGCAGCCCGGTTGCGCACATGTGGCGGACCATGATCTGGCCCAACAACGTCCTTTAAGGAAAGCGGGAAAGCTGCCTCATTTGCGCGATTGCATCGTCAGCGCCGGGCGCTGATCCCGGTGCGGTGATGGTGGATCATATCGCCTCGTCGAACGATTCCGTTTCCTCGATCTGCTCGAGCAGGTTGATGGCGACGCCGACGAAGTCGGTATCGGTCACGATGCCGATCAGTTTGCCGTCGCTGACGACAGGCAGGCAGCCGATCTTGTGTTTTTCGATAAACAATGCTGCCTGGCGCAAGCTCGCGCGTTCATCGATTGTTGCGAGATCGCGTTTCATGAAATCGGACACCTTGATCTGCTCAGCCTGAAGCCGGGATTCCTCGTCGCGCAAGATCGAGTCGGTCGCCGCCAGCACGTCCGTCAGGGTGACGAGTCCGACCAGCTGGTCCTCCTGTTCAACCACCGGCAGGTGATGAATGCGATTCTTGTGCATTAGCGCGTTGACCGATGCCAACGTATCGTCCGGAGCGACGGTAACCAGATCCGTACTCATGATCATGTCGAGACTCATCATCGGCTGACCTCCTTTGCATGAGTCAGTCTAGCCGAGCGGCAGCGACCCGCTATCGCGGGAAACCCCTACCGGAATAAAGGCATTTCCTCCTCGGCGATGCGCAGGAGTTCATCGACGACTTCATTGCGCCCGGGCTGCACGTGACGGCCGGAGGTCCAGCGCAGCAGTTTGGGTTCACCGATGGCGGCAAACAGCATTTCCGTTTGCCCGGCCGGGGTTCGTTCGTCGTCGCGCGCGCCGATCACCAGCACCGGCCGCGGCGCAATGCGCGCGGCGCGTCGTGGCGTGTCCAGCACCGGGCCGTAGGCCAGCCAGTAGAGGATGGTACCGAGGGGGTAGTGGAGAAATTCTGCGTCAATGCGACGCTCGACCTGCCGCTCCAGCCACAGGCGATTGTCGGCGGCGCCATGCACCAGCACCGCACCGCTGATGCGCTCATCGAGGGAGGCCGCCGTCGCCGCGAACGGAACGCCAAGGCTGGCGCCGACGATCAGCAGTTGCTTTGGGTCCACCCAGTCCTGGCGCTGCAGCCAGTCGACCGTCAGAAAAACTGCCGGCACCGTATCGAGAAATCCGCGGCGCCCGGCGGGGATTGCCTGGAGCGTCTGAACGAGGCCCTTGACCCGTTCGGGACCGTCGTACGGGTAGTCGAGAGCCACCACCGCGCGCGCGCCGACATTGCCGAACAGCTCCACCGCATCACTGCCGGTGCGATGTCCACCGAGAACCAGCAGTGTCGGCAAGGGCTCATCCGACGGCATGCGTATGACGCGAAAGGCCACCGACAGCCCGGTGTTCGAGCGGAGCGTGACGAATTCCGACAGTTGCCCGTCATCCGGTTCGCTTGCGTCCCGGTATACGTGCTCGATGGCGCCGCGACGCGCCTCGAACCATTCGTCCCTCGGCTGATGCGATTCCCAGCGCAGCCAGCTCAAAGCGGCGGTCGCCAGCATCACGATGACGATCAGGCCGTACAAGACCGATTTGAAAATAAGCGCCGCGATCCTTCTCATATGGCAATTGCCAGTGTCTTCCCGGGCCGCAAAGCCTCAACCGCCGCAAGGCGTTTGTCAAATGGGCACATTTGCCGATATTCTCCACGTCCCGCACTGGTATCAACAACAAGAATCGAGGCAGCCGGTACCACCCCGATGGTGTAAAGCCGGCGAGACGGCATTGAGAATCCTGAAATTTGTTGCAACGCTTACCGCGACGGCCCTGGCTGCGGCCTGTTCCGGCGACCCGTCCAGTGGCTCATCGGATGCCGCGGACCTCATCCTGGTCAACGGGCGCGTCTACACCCTCGACTGGGACGATCCGGCGCCCGATGGCAGCATCGACCGGGACGCTCCCCGCGATGACGGAGGCTGGCGCCCGGACGCCGAGGCAGTCGCCACCCGCGGCGGGGAGATAATCTTCGTCGGCAAGACCCGCGATGCCATGCGACTCGGGAGTGAATCGAGCCGGGTAATCGATCTGGCCGGTGCAACCGTGCTTCCCGGGCTGGTCGACTCGCATACCCATGTTTTTAACCTCGGCGCCCAACTGACCCAGGTCAACCTGATCGACGTGCCGACCGAGGAGGAAGCTATCGCACGAGTCGTCGAGCGCGCCGCGACGACGCCGCCTGGCGAGTGGATCGTCGGCAGAGGCTGGGACGAGGGTGCCTGGGCCGATCGCTACCCCGACAAGCAGTTGCTGACCCAGGCCGTGCCGGATCACCCGGTGCTGTTGCAGGGCCTGCACAGTTTTGTCGTGTGGACCAATCAAATGGCACTCGATGAGCTCGGCATCACTGCAGCCACGGAAATGCCGGTGGGCGGTGAAATGCGGCTCGGCGACGACGGCCAGCCGATTGGCCTGTTTTTCAATCGCGCCGCCGATTTCGTGAAGAACATGGTGCCGCAGCCATCGCAGGAGGCACTGGAAAACCAGGTGCTCACCGGCCTCGAGCAAATGGCAAGGGACGGTTACGTCACGGTGCACGAAGCGGGCCTGTATGCCTACCAGATGGCCGTTCTCGAAAAACTCGAGGCCGAGAACCGGCTGCCGATTCGCGTCTACGCAATGTTGTCGCTGCGCGATGAGGACCTGATTCGCAAATGGATCGAAAAGGGACCGGACAGCGACAACGACAGTATGCTGGTCACTCGCGCGGTCAAGGCCTACTACGACGGCGCGCTCGGCTCGCGCGGGGCAAGGCTGCTGTACGACTATTCGGACATGCCCGGTCATCGCGGCATCGCAGGAGAAGGCTACGGCTTCGACCAGGCACTCAATGCCGCCGCCATGAAAGCCGGTTTCCAGGTCGCGATTCACGCGATCGGCGATGCCGGCAATCGCGAGGCCCTGGATATCCTGGAACGCGTGTTCCGCGAGGCGCCCGCCACGGCGCGCAATCGGCACCGCATCGAGCACGCGCAGGTGTTGCATCCCGATGACCTGGCACGGCTCGGGCAACTCGGCATCATTGCCTCGATGGAGCCGCCGCATGCCATGGAAGACAAGACCTGGGCCGAGGACCGGCTGGGTCCGGAGCGAATTCTTGGTGCCTACGCGTGGCGCTCGTTACGAAAAGCGGACGCGAGGCTGACCTTCAACTCGGATAACCCGGGTTCCGACCACGATATCTTTTACGGCATGCATTCGGCGATAACCCGCCAGGACAAGGCGCTCGAGCCGGAGGGCGGATGGTACCCGGAACAGGCGTTGACCGCCGACGAGACGGTGCGCGCGTATACCAGCTGGTCGGCGTATGCGAGTTTTCGTGAAGACGACACCGGCATTATCGAGAAGGGCCGCTGGGCGGACCTGACCGTGATGGACATCGATCCGTTCGTATTATCGGACGAAACTCCCAACGACCTGTTGAACGGTCGTATCCTGTTGACCATCGTCGATGGCAGGATCGTTTACGAGGGCGACATCTAGTCACTAGGTAGTCATACTTATTAGAGTCGAGATTCAGATAATTTACGATCCCGAAACGATTTTGTGTTCGTACCAATTAACATTATGGCCGCGTATACGCAGCGATGAAGACTGAAATTTCATCCTGGCTCCTGTTTCGATTGTTGCTCCAACCCGACGGGGTTTTTCAGGAGTTGTCGACGACCCGGCCCGATCCGCACATCGTGTTTTTCCGGTTCCTGATATGGCTCGCGATTTTGCCGCCGCTCTTTGCCTATGTCGGTGCGGCAAATTTCGGCTGGCGGATCGGTGCGGCGGACCCGATTTACCTGCCGGGCGGCGACCTCGTCATTATCAGTATTCTCTACTTTTTCGTTTTGTTGTTCGGCTTCGTCAGCACCGCACTGATCTCGCAATGGATGGCAGCTACCTACGGCGCGCGCAGCTCGCTCGGCATCCATTTCGCAATGGTCGTTATCGTTGCTGCGCCGCTCGCGGCTGGCAGCGTTATTCACCTGTTTCCACACATCTTCATAAATGTGCTCGCGCTGATTCCGATTCTGATCTGGAGTATGTTCCTGCTGTACCGTGGTTTGCCGGTCGTTCTTCAGATCAGCCCGGAACGCGGCATGCTGATGGCGTCCGCGCTCATCGCGTACCTGCTGGTTGCCGCCGTCAGCGTGCTCGGCATCAGCGTTGCGTTGTGGAGCCGCGGCATCGGCCCGTCGATCGGAGTATGAGCGCTTGAATACCGTGCCGGTCGAGTACTACAAGGATCGCGTCGTCACGGCGCTGGTCATGTTTTCGGTGTTGTGGGCGGTGCTGGGCATGGCGGCAGGCGTCTACGTTGCGGCGGAGCTGGTCTGGCCGAACCTCGATTTCGGGCAGCCATGGCTGTCTTTCGGTCGCCTGCGCACCCTGCATACCAACGGCATCGTGTTCGGTTTCGGTGTCTCGGCGCTGATGGGCACGGCGTTTTACAGCGTGCAGAGGACCTGCCACGTGCCCTTGTTCGCGCCCGGTCTCGCCTGGTTCTGCTGCTTTGCCTGGCAGGCCGGGGTGTTGCTCGGCGGCCTGTCGATCCTTGCGGGCTGGAACGCCGGCAAGGAATATGCCGAGCTCGAATGGCCGTTTGATATCGCCATTACCGTGGTCTGGGTTTGTTTTGCAATCGTATTCTTCGGCACCCTGGCAAAAAGAAGAATCAAACCGATCTACGTGTCGAACTGGTTTTACGGTGGCTTGATCATCGTTATCGCCATGCTGCACATCGTCAACAGCCTGGCGATCCCGGTAACGCTGTCGAAATCCTACTCGCTGTTCGCCGGCGCCCAGGACGCGATCGTGCAATGGTGGTACGGCCACAATGCCGTTGGCTTCCTGTTGACCGGCGGTTTCCTCGGCATGTTGTATTACTTCCTGCCGAAACACGCGGAGCGTCCGATCTGGAGTTATCGACTGTCCATCGTTGCATTCTGGGCATTCACCTACAGCTACATCTGGGCCGGCCCGCACCACCTTCACTTCAGCGCGATACCGCCGTGGGTGCAGTCGCTCGGCATGGTCATGAGCCTCATACTGTTGGCGCCGTCCTGGGCGACGATGATCAACGGCATCATGACCGTTTCCGGCGCCTGGCAGAAACTGCGCACCGATCCCGCGTTGAAGTTTATCGTTCTGGCACTCGCCTTTTACGGCCTGGCGACTTTCGAAGGCCCGATGATGTCGATTCGCAGCGTCAACCTCGTCAGCCACTATACCGACTGGACGATCGGGCACGTGCATTCCGGTGCACTCGGCTGGAACGCGATGATCACCTTCGGCACGTTCTATTTCCTCGTGCCGAGGCTCATGGATGCAGGCTTGCACAGCGTGCGTCTCGCCAATGTCCATTTCTGGATGGCACTTGCCGGCACCATGCTGTACATACTCTCGATGTGGGGCGCCGGCGTGTCGCAGGGATTGCTTTGGCTGAGTCTCGATGAACTCGGCGAGCTGTCGTTCAGTTTCAAAGACATTATGGCGAGCATGCCGCCTTACTATCTCCTGCGCCTGGTCGCCGGCATCGTATTCCTGGCCGGTGCCTTGTTGATGACTTACAACCTTTTCATGACGATCAAGGGCCGGCGAACCGTACAGGTTCAGCCGCCGGGCTCGACCGCGCAACGGACGTGACGATGACTGCCGTAGGACTGCACAAGAAGCTCGAAGAAAACACCGGACTGTTGATATTCGGCATCCTGTTCGTGTCGGCGATCGGTGGCCTGGTGCAGGTCCTGCCGAGCCTGTTCCAGGAATCGCTGCAGACGCCGACCGAGACCACGCAGCCGTATACCGCTCTGCAGCTCGTCGGCCGCGACATCTATATCCGCGAGTCCTGCGGGGTCTGCCATACGCAGCAAGTCAGGCCGTTGCTGGCGGAGATCCGGCGCTACGGTCCGTATACCCGCGCCGGCGAGACGGTGTACGACCGGCCGTTTCTCTGGGGGTCGAAGCGCACCGGTCCGGACCTGCACCGGATCGGCGGCAAGTACTCGGATCTCTGGCATCGGCTGCATTTGATCGATCCACGCGAGGTCGTGCCGAATTCGATCATGCCGGCCTATCCGTGGCTCGCCGAGCGCGAGGCAAACGCCGACGGCGACATCCAGTTGAAGATGCGCGCCTTGCGAAAGCTCGGCCATCCCTACAGCGACGATGCCATCGAAGCGGCGCCGGGGGAACTGCAAGGCCGAACGGAGATTGACGCAGTGATCGCCTATCTGCAGGTGCTCGGTACCTCACGCAGCCCGGGAGATACGCCGTGACCTTTTTCATTTTTGCCGGTGACATGCTGGTCATGCTGTTCATGACCGTGCTCGTCGTCTGGTTATTCTGGCGCATGCCCGACAGCGCGATTGACGCCAGCGCGCGCATTCCGCTGGAGGACGAAAAACCCGATGGCTGAATTGCCTACAGA
>JAWWCT010000047.1:0-28853 GCA_033720315.1 Woeseiaceae bacterium
CCGATGACGCCGAGCGTGCGTCCCGGCAGTTCGAAGCCGACGAACTGCTTCTTGCCGGCCTCCACCGCCTTATCCAGCGCATCGCCATCCTTGTCGAGCGAGCGCACGTAATCGTGGGCCGCAAATATGTTCCTCGCTGCGATCAGCATGCCGGCCACCGCCAGCTCCTTGACCGCGTTGGCATTGGCCCCCGGCGCGTTGAACACCGGCACGCCGCGTTTGCTCATCGCGTCGACCGGGATGTTATTGACGCCGGCACCGGCGCGACCGATCGCGGCGACCGAGGTGGGAATCTCCATCGAGTGCAAATCGAAGGATCGCAGCAGGATCGCATCCGGATCCGAAACATTCTCGGCGACCTCGTAGCGATCCGCGGGCAGCCGTTCCAGCCCCGAGGGAGCGATGTTATTCAGCATCAGAATTTTGAACATGGACGAGGGTCGGCGATTCGGAATTCGGTCGCGATTGTAATGCTTTCTGGCAGCTATGCCAGAACTATGCGCAGGCAACCGTTGCAAAACGACCATGGGGGTCAGCACAAGCCGCCATTAGCGGCAGCGGCGGATGATGTTTAAGGGCAACCTTCGACCAGGCAGGTCGTTTCGTTGCTGGTGGGACAGGCGAGAAAACCCGGGGAGCACTCCTGCACGTCGACGGTAAACCCGGGCGGCGATTTACCGGTGAGCGTAATCCGGTTGTGCTCGCCCGCGAACACGACATTACCCGAGCGCTCATCGACGAGGTTTCCGGCGCTGCCGATCAATGCTGCGTCGAACAGGTAATCGCCGAACGACGTTGACTCGTCGATGATGACGGTTGCCTCGTTTCCGGTACTTGTTTGCATCGAGGCCATCGGTACGCCGCCAAAGGTGCCGCCTTCGATTTGCAGTCCGACGATGCCGTCGCTGATCACGTTATCCTTGCCGAGTTCGACCGTGACCGTCGAACCGTGATCGCCTGGGTACGGATCCAGCATGTTGTCCTGACCGCCAACGACGCGAATCGCGGCAAACGTGGACGAGACCATGTGGGTCGCGTTGATATTGGCGGTGGTCTCGGCGCCGGTCGATCCCAGGCCACCGAAAATCAGAACATTGAAAAGCCCGTCCACGATGCGGCTGCGGTCGATCGTGATACTCGCTTTCGAATCCTCGACCGGGGCGAACAATTCAGTCTCCGGATCGATTTTCCCCTCGGTGATCCTGATATCGCCGGTCGCGACGAGAAGCCCGGTAATGACCGTGTCGGAAACACAGCTGTGGCTGATGGCGAATGAAGCCGACTGGTTCGAATGTGGGGTCATGTAACGCTGCCCGATACTGCAGGCGGTGGTATGCACATCGGTAACCGTCGCATCGCCAATCACGTCCAGGCACGGATTGGTCGAGATGTAGGGATCGACATTTGTGATTCGCACGCCGGTGAGTGCCGAACCCTCTGACAGAGTGACGACGCCCTTGCCAAATATTTCGCCCGGCGCATTGGGCAGCAGGCTGCCGTCGATGGTTGCGGAGGTGTCCAGCGTACAGGCGTCGTCGTCATCGGCGAAATGCCACGCCATCGCCCGCCAGGTAGAGCCTTCGGGAACAACCAGGTGCATGCTTGGCGTAAAAGTACCGTCGAGGTACACGACCTTATTGGCCAGCGCGTCACCTGCAGCACAGGTTTCCAGGGTCGAAGTATCCGTAATCCGGCAGGTGTCGCCTGTACAGCCGCAATCGGGTTCACCGTTCGCAAATCCAGGGGCCAGCAGCGTCACAAAAAAAATGAAAAAGACGCACCAACATTCGCGCACCTGGTCCCGCGAGTGACCTTCGATATTCGAGTCCATGAATTCCCCCGTCGGACCGTTTTTAATTCTGGTTGTGGCCGACGAACTTTTTGATTCTTGTTAGAGACTGAAATATACGCTGACCGGTACCCAGCGACAATTGCACATAATGCAATAGAGGAGCCTCAATCAGCCGCCTGGAGAAAACGAGATTTGAACGCGAAATTTGAGTCGCGAGCAGGCCTTCGAAGCAAATATATTCAAACGACCGCTTTCCGGGAAAAGCGGACGTTCATGATGATCAATATTCGGGAATTTTAGAGTCCGCTTTCGGCCAACATCGGACCCTGAGTCCTAGCTTGATATGGCGGTCAATCAAGTATCTCCTTGGCGTAGGTTGCATAGTGCATCTGACAATCCATCAAGACTCATGATCAACTACCAATGGTGAGAGGTTGTCCAATCGTTGATTTAACCAATCCCACCATTCGTAAGCCCGCGGGTTGCGTTTCACGCGCCATTCCTCGACCCAAGGAGAAAGCTTCGTCCAGACCACTCGCGTAACACCTCCCATGAGATCGTTTACGATTTCCAGTGGAATCAGATTGCGATAAACCATTACGCCGACGCCTTCAAAGAACATACCAACCACAAACGCCATGTCTTCGAGCTCGCCATCATCGTCGCGCAAGCTTTCGGGAGGCGCACAGTTCGGGAGCAGCTGTAGAGTCTTAATCGCCTTTGTAAATTCGGGTGTTTGCCATGCCCTGATCAATTCAACGGCGGATAGCGCTGTACGTTGCCTGCGATACTGCCGAAGCTGGAAAATCGCAAAAACGATGCCGGCAACGACCGATAAGACGCCGAGTATCTCTGCGTAGTTTGCTAGCGTGTCCAGATTTGACACCGCTCCTCCATCGCACAACCAAAGTACTATTCTATAAATGTCCTGAATATCATGCCGAAGAACAAAGAATGCGAATGTCCGCTTTGGGTCGTTCGCGGCCTTTTGGAACAAGTCTAGCGGAATGTCCGCTTTCGGGGGCAAAGCCGAAGTCCAGGTTGGTCAATTTCGCGAAAATCAGTCTCCGCTTTCAGCCAGAAGCGGCCAGATCAATACTCGACTTGCTGGCCGGCAACAGGCACCGACGTATGAGACTGAACGATCACCCAGTCGTCATTTCGCTTTTCCAAGACGCCTGTTGTGCGTAGTCCTCTTAGACTAGCCACTTCGCCTTCCACTCTGATTTTTACGTCAAACACACTTGAGAACCAAGCGACACCCCCGCGCGAATGAAGTTGCAATGTCTCCTCTCGGCGATCCAAACTCTCAACATCGAATGCCTGCATCATTTGTTCTTCAGCTGTCAAGAACGCAGAAGAACCAATCCAGCGTTCTCCAGCATTCGTTCCAAACACAACCAACTCCTCGTCATTCGCGACAACACGAGACAACAAATCCAGATCTTGAGCGCTAATCGCACGCCAAAAGTCGTCGACTACGGTTTTTGCACCCTCCGCCTCCACTTCAATGTTAGTTTCGATCGTACAAGCTGTAAGCAACAGACCTGCGACAACAAGCGAAGTACTAACTTTAAGGTATGCACCCATCTTCATATTCCGTGGAGTAGCTTTGTGCCTAAGAGAGTGGCTTAGAGACTGAAGCATAGCAAACAGATGACTGGCCGCTTCGGGTCTCTAGCGGCCCGTTGGACCGAGTTTGGCCGAATGTCCGCTTTCGGAGTAATAGCGGACATTAAACTAATCTGCAGAACTCCAGTCCGGTCGCGCGAACAGGGATGTGTGAGCGGGCAAGATCAGGCAGGCGAGCCCGAGGAAAAAGTAGTCGATCATCTGGTTCACGACCGAAAATTCCTGCAGCACATAGTGGCCAACGAGCAGGCTCAGCATGAACAGGAACCAGCCGTATATAGCAATGACCCTGGTTCGGGCGAATATCAACGCAAGCCCGAGCAGGATCTCGACGAACGGGATAATCCGCAAATAGGCACCGACCAGCACCGGAGAAAGGCTGATCCGAAGATCTCCCTGAAACTGCGCCAGGTAGTATTGATAGAAACCACCTTGACTGAAAAACTTGCTCGTACCGGCAGTGAGCAGGATAACAATCATGACCAGGCGCACGATGCGTTCGGCCTCTTTCAGTTTTTGTTTGGATATTGTCATTGGAAGTACCGAAGTAACAGGTTGATGCGCCAGGCTACCTTGTCACAGTCACCAGGCCGTAGGGATCGTTGCCGACACCGGTCACCGTGCCGACGATGCGACGCAATGCAAGGTCGATGACGTAGACGTAACCGGTCTCCTGCGAGAGAGGTTCCACCCGTGGGCCGCCACTGATCAGCGCGTAGCGGCCATCGGCGGTAACCGTCGAGCCCTTGGGGCGCGCCGTTCGACCGTCAGCCCGGACCAGCGGGATGCGCACAACTTCGGCATTCGGATCGCCAGCCAATGCGCGCTCAAAGTTTACGATGGAGACGTTGTCGACGAGGATGTTCGGGACGATGATCTCCTGACCATCCGGCGTGACGGAAACGATCAATGGCAGTGTCGGCTGGTCCGGATCCGCGGTGCCGACCCGTACCCGCGCAACCACGGCATCAGCTGCCCCGGACGCCGCGCGATCGACATCGATGATGGATATCGTGTTCCCCGCCGAATCGTCTTTCTGGCTGCCGCCGCTGGCGACCACAATGTGCCGCCCATCCGGTGTCGCAGCCATTCCCCAGGGTGCAATACGAATCGGAATCCGAGCGATTTCCGCCAGGCGCTCGCCTTCTAGCGCTTGCGCGAGATCGATCACCGACACATCGTCGGTGCCGCCGTTCGCCGTAAACACGTACTCCTTGCCATTTGCAGCGCGGCCGATTGCCAGGCCGTTCGGGTTGGGGAAACAGCCCCAGCCGGGATCCGGCGCCAGTACCGCAACGTTGCGAGGCGGCCCGAACGGTGCGACGTACGGCACCGGGTAGTCGCACTCGAACCCCGGTGAGCCGAGCCCGAGCTCCACGGCGCCGCGCAAACTGCCAGTGCGCCGGTCGACGAACGTCACCCGGTTGCCACCGTCTTCCGCCAGGTAACTCTCGGCATTCGAGATCACCAGCATATCCGCTAGCAGCGCCACGCCGATCGCACCGAAGCCGCCGGAATCCATGTGCCTGAGCAATGCATTGTGGGTCTTGTCATTGCGCGGATCGATGACGGCGTCTACATCGAGCACCGCGATCTGGCCTCGGCCGCCGTGCTGCGTGAACTCCGCGTTGTCGATGCTGCCGTGGTGATTCACGACGTACACCGTGTTGCCATCTTCACTCAGGATGAGATTGGCCGGATCGCCGAGCAAACGGCCATCCAATCGCTCGAGAGCCACCTTGCTGCGGCTGATAATCGCATTCGCCGTCAAATCATTCTCGGGTTTCATGGCATCGGCAAGCGAAATCGCATACAGGTAAGGAAGCCGACGCCCCGCTACGAAGACATACGTCTGTTCGTCGCCGCCGACCTGCGCAATGCAAGTGCCTTCCAAAAAAATCACAAGAATGGCGATTGCTGCCTGGCTAAACGGGAATTTTTTGTGCATGGGAAAATTTGTATTGGCAGGTGCTGTCGTTTTCACTCAGTTTTACTGTGCTTCTGCATTATAGGGTCATTGTCACTTCGACATGTCGCTCATCGCTGACAGTTCAAATCGGTGCACCAGCCGATGTACGATTGCGCTTGTCCTTCTCCGTATTACTGACTCTTTTGTCTGTCCACTTCGCGCTAAGGCCGGAAGGAGGCTTCCGTGGTTGATAACGTCGATAACATCAGGACCACCCTGAAAACGGCAGTACCCCGCCTGCACGCATGCGCCAATGTCGTCGCATCCGGAATCGGTTACAAAATAACCAACGATGTCACGACATCGGACCTGTCGATCGTCTGCTCGGTGACCAGCAAAATCGAGGCTGCTCGACTCGATTCCCGCGACGTCGTGCCGAAGGAGATCGATGGCATTCCAACCGATGTCGTCGAAACCGGCAGGATTCGCGCGCTGCAGTCGCACACGGCCAAATACCGGCCGGCGCCCGGCGGCGTCAGCATCGGCCACCGCGACATCACGGCCGGAACGCTCGGCTGCCTCGTCAAAAAGGGCGATCAGACGCTGATCCTGTCCAACAACCACGTGCTCGCCAACAGCAACGACGGACAGCGCGGCGATGCGATTCTGCAACCCGGCCCGATCGACGGTGGCCGGTTTCCGTCGGATCACATCGCAGATCTCGAGGACTTCGTAACCATTGAATTCCTGCAGCCGGAACCACCGAGCGACTGCCCGACGGCAAGCACGGTCATCGCGATGCTGAACTGGATCTGCAAAGCGATTGGTAGTCGCACCCGATACCGGACAATATCGCTGCAGGCGAGCGATAACCTGGTCGATGCCGCTATAGCACGCCCGCTGAGCGAGGCCGACGTGGTTGACGACATCCTGAGAATCGGCTCGATCCAGGGATTCGGCGACGTGGATCTCGGCGCGGCCATCAAGAAAAGCGGCCGTACCACGGAATTCACCACGGGCCAGATCCTGCAGGTCGACGTCACGGTCGACGTGGACTACGGCGCGGGTCGCACCGCAAGGTTTGTCGACCAGCTGTTAGCCGGGCCGATGAGCCAGGGCGGTGACAGCGGCTCGGCGATCCTGGATGACAATAACAACCTGGTCGGGCTGCTGTTCGCCGGCAGCGACAATACGACGATCATGAACCGCATCAGCCACGTGTTCAATTCGCTGGGCGTGACCCGGTGACTCGTCAATGGATGCGGGTAATTGCGGACAGAGTTTCGATACTATGCCTGGTAGCGATAGCTGCTTGTGGCGAAGGAGCCGAGATGCAGGCCTCGATCCAGGAAGTAAAAGCTCGTCATGAAGCTGAACTGATGGCCAAACCGGGGGTCGTCTCGGTCGGCATCGGTTTGGACGACGACGGATCCAAGGTCATCGTGGTCGGCGTCGAACGGGAACAGCCGGAAATCCTTGCGCAAGTACCCCGGTCGGTCGACGGTTACCAGGTGCGGGTCGACGTCGTCGGTAAGATGAAGGCCGAATAGCGCCGACCTGATCTATTTACCCGCGTCGCTTCTCGACTTGCGTCCGGAGACATGCGAAGCGATCGCGCGCCAGACGCCGTCTTCTTTCACCAGGAAATTACTCGACTTGTAGGTGTAGTTCTCCGCAACACCGGTACCGGCAATGACGGCGAATGATCCCTGGTAAATCTGCAGGCGTTCGATCCGGTATTCGAAACTGCCCGGGTCCCATTTGTAATTTCGGATCCCTTCCAGTTCCTCGGCCTTGGTACTGCGGTTGCCCTCGCCGTCAATCAATTCGAAACTGTCGTGAAGCAAGCGATCGAGTAATTCCACGTCCTGCGTTCGATAGGCCTGTGGCCACAACACCGTCTTGATGTTGCGCAAAACCTCATAATCATCGGCCAACGACATCGTTGGGACTAACATTAATAAGAGTACAAACCTGATTGCGACGCTTCGCATGAGAGCCTCCAGTCAAATCTCATCGAAAGAGAATACCTTACGAGCGCAAAAGGCTCCGCAGGCGCGAATTAGCCGTTCTTCTTCTCGAATTCCGCCATGAACTCGATCAGGGCATCGACAGCGGCTTCCGGCACCGCGTTATAGATGGACGCGCGCATGCCGCCGACCGAGCGGTGGCCTTTAAGATTGGTGAGTCCTGCCGCATTGGACTCTTCGAGGAATTTTGCATCCAGCGACGGGTCCGCGAGCATGAACGGCACGTTCATCCAGGACCGGCAGTCCTTTTGCACGGGGTTCGAGTAGAAATCCGAGGCATCGACGGCGGCGTACAGCTTGTTCGCCTTGCGTTCATTGATCTCGGCCATCGCCGTGAGCCCGCCCTGCTCTTGCAGATATTCGAAGACCAGCCCGGCGACATACCAGGCAAAGGTCGGTGGCGTGTTGTCCATCGAGCCGGATTCCGCATACACGGAGTACTTTAACAATCGCGGCGTCGACTCGCGCACGCGTGACAGCAAATCCTTGCGCACGATGACCACGGTGAGGCCGGCGGGCCCGATGTTCTTCTGGGCGCCCGCGTAGATGACGCCGAAGCGGGTGACGTCGATCGGCCGCGACAAGATGGTGCTCGACATGTCGGCAACCAGCGGCGTGCTTCCTGCATCGGGCACGAAGTGGAATTCCACACCCGCAATCGTTTCATTGGGTGTGTAATGCAGGTAGGCAGCATCGTCGCTGCGCTGCCAGCTTTTTTCGGGTGGGATGTCGGTGAAGTTGCCGGGCGACGCATCGGCGACGACGTTGACGTTCGCAAAGCCCTGCGCGTCACGAATCGCTTTTTTCGACCAGGTACCGGTGAGCACGTAATCGACGGTATCGCCCTCGTCGGAGAGATTCAGCGGTGCCATGGAAAATTGCAGGGTCGCGCCACCCTGCATGAACAGTACGACGTATTCGTCATCGATCCCCAGCAGCTCGCGAAAATCCTGTTCGGCCTTTTCGGCAAGCGCCATGAAGTCCTTGCTGCGGTGGCTGATCTCCATGACCGACATGCCGCTGCCGTTCCAGTCCGGGATGTCGTCGCGTACGCGTTCGAGCACGGCATCGGGCAGTGCGGCGGGTCCGGCGCTGAAATTGAAAACGCGTGACATGGGATGCAGGTTTCTGCCTGGATCGAATGACGATTACCGGGCGAGATTACTCTGGTTCGGCGTCCTCGATCGACTGGATTCTCGCCAACCCGACCAGCCGCTGGCCTTGCTCGACGCGGATCAGGGTCACGCCCTGTGTATTGCGACCGATGATGGAAATATCACCGACCGCAGTACGCACCAGCGTGCCGCTCGAACTGATCAGCATGATCTCGTCTTCGTCCTTTACCTGCACGGCGCCGACGGTACGCCCGTTGCGTGCCGTGGTCTGGATCGCAATTACGCCCTGACCGCCGCGGCCCTGGATCGGGAATTCGTCGATCGACGTACGTTTGCCGAAACCGTTTTCCGTCGCCGACAGGAGCATGCCGTCGCCGACGATCGACAGTGCGATGACCTCGTGGCCTTGCGGCAGCTTGATACCGCGTACACCGGCAGCGCCGCGCCCCATCGGCCGCACGTCTGCTTCCTTGAAGCGGATCGCCTTGCCATGGCTCGCGACCAGCATGATTTCCTGGTTGCCGTCGGTGATGGCGACGTCGACCAGTTTGTCGCCGTTGCGCAGGTCGATGGCGATGATGCCGCTCGAGCGCGGTCTCGAGAACAGGCTCAACGGCGTCTTCTTGACCGTACCGCCGCTGGTCGCCATGAACACGAAGTTGTCGGCATTGAATTCGCGTATCGGCAGGATCGCGTTGATACGTTCGCCTTCGCTCAGCGGCAGCAAGTTCACGATCGGCTTGCCGCGCGCGCCACGCCCTGCCTGTGGCACCTGGTATACCTTCAGCCAGTACATCTTGCCGCGGCTCGAGAAACACAGGATGGTGTCGTGCGTGTTGGCGACGAACAGCTTGTCGATGAAGTCCTCGTCCTTGACCTTGGTGGCCGAGCGGCCGCGTCCGCCGCGCCGCTGCGCCCGGTAGGCTTCGATCGGTTGCGCTTTCGCATAGCCGCCATGCGACAGCGTGACGACGACCTCTTCCTCGGGAATCAGGTCCACGTCCTGCAGGTCGCTGTGTTCCTCGTTGATCTCGGTACGGCGCTTGTCGCCGTAAGCATCGCGAACCTCGACCAGTTCCTGCTTGATGACGCCGAGCAAGCGGTCGGGGTCCGACAAGATATCAGAAAAGTCTTTAATTTTTCCTAATATCTCTTTGTATTCATTGATTATTTTTTCCTGCTCGAGACCGGTCAGCCGGTGCAGTCGCAGATCCAGGATGGCCTGTGCCTGGACCGGCGATAGCCGGTATTTGCCCTCGACCAGGCCGTAACCATCTGCCAGCTCGTCGGGTCGAGTGTCCGTCTTGCCGGCCTTCTTGAGCATCGCGGTGACCGCCCCGGGCGCCCAGGTGGCCGCGACCAGCGCCTCGCGAGCGTCCGCGGGCGACGGCGACTTCTTGATGAGCGCGATCACCTCGTCGATATTGGCCAGCGCCACGGCCTGGCCTTCGAGGACGTGTGCCCGGTCCCTGGCTTTTCGCAGGTCGAAGATCGTGCGTCGCGTCACCACTTCGCGGCGGTGCGAGACGAACGCCTCGAGCATCTGCTTCAGGTTCAGAACCTTCGGCTGCCCCTCGTGCAACGCGACCATGTTGATGCCGAACACGCTTTGCAGCGGCGTCTGCTTGTAGAGATTGTTCAGCACCACGTCACTGAGTTCGCCTTTGCGCAGCTCGATGACGATGCGCATGCCGTCCTTGTCCGATTCGTCCCTGAGGTCGCTGATGCCCTCGATGCGTTTGTCGCGGACCAGGTCGGCGATCTTTTCGATCAATCGCGCCTTGTTGACCTGGTACGGCAGCTCGGTGACCACGATGGCTTCCTTGCCGCGCTTGTCGATGGTCTCGATCGAGGTCCTTGCGCGCATGAAAATGCGCCCGCGTCCGGTGCGGTAGGCTGCGCGGATGCCCTGCGCGCCATTGATGATGCCCGCCGTCGGGAAATCCGGGCCGGGAACGTGCTTGATCAACTGCGGCACGTCGATCGCCGGATCATCGATCAATGCAAGGCAGGCGTTGACGATCTCGTTGAGGTTGTGCGGCGGGATGTTGGTGGCCATGCCGACGGCGATGCCGGCCGAGCCGTTGACCAACAGGTTCGGCACCCGGGTCGGCATGACCGCTGGTTCTGTCTCGGAGCCGTCGTAATTTTCGACGAATTCGACCGTGTCCTTGTCGATGTCCGCCAGGATTTCGTGTGCGATACGCGCCATGCGCACTTCGGTGTAGCGCATCGCCGCCGGTGCGTCGCCGTCGACCGAGCCGAAATTACCCTGGCCGTCGACCAGCATGTAGCGCATGGAAAACGGCTGCGCCATGCGCACGATGGTGTCGTAGACGGCGGTGTCGCCGTGCGGATGGTATTTGCCGATGACGTCGCCCACCACGCGCGCGGATTTCTTGTACGGCTTGTTGTAGTCGTTGCCGAGCTCGCGCATCGCGTGCAGCACACGGCGATGTACCGGCTTCAAGCCGTCGCGCACGTCCGGAAGTGCGCGGCCGACGATCACGCTCATCGCGTAATCGAGGTACGACTGCTGCATCTCGTCTTCGAGACTGACAGACAGTATTTCCCTTGCTACTTCAGACATAGAAATTCAGCTCGCCTGTGCGTTTCCGACAAAATCGGACGGAATCGCTGCGACGAAAATACGGGTAGTTCGCGGAAAAAATCCCTGATTTAATTGCCTTGACAGGGACGCCAATACACGTCAAACCAAGGTCGGAATGATACCACAGCAACCCGCATAACAGCAGGCTTTCAGGCCTTGCCGGGCGCCGCTTCCAAGCGCTTACAGGGCGCCGGTCCGGACGTTATACTGGCGCCCTCGGTCAAGCCCCGATTAAGGCCTCATCACCCGAAAAATGCAGCACTGCGACACTCTCATCCTGGCCGGTTGGCTGGTGCCGGTCGAGCCGGACGGGCTCGTCCTGGACGAGCACGCCGTAGCCGTAAACGGCGGCAAGATCCTGGACGTCTTGCCCGTCCGTGAGGCTCGTGAGCGCTACACGGCGAGCGTGGTCGTGGAACGCCCGCATCATGCCCTGTTGCCCGGCTTCGTCAACGCGCATACCCATGCATCGATGTCGCTGCTGCGGGGCGTCGCCGACGACATGCCGCTGGAAACCTGGCTAAGCGAGGCAATCTGGCCCATCGAGAGTCGCTGGGTCAGCGCGGAAATGGTCCGTGACGGTACCCGCCTCGCGATCGCCGAGATGCTCATGTCGGGATGCACCTGTTTCAGCGACCAGTACTTCTTCCCGGAAATCGTCGCCGAGACGGCCGCGGACCTGCACATGCGTGCGATGGTCGGCACGCCGGTCATCGACTTCAAGACCGCGTGGGCAAGCGGCGCCTCCGAATGCCTGAGTAAAGGCGCCGATCTCGTTCACGACCCCTACGCCGATGATGCGCTCATCACCACGTGTTTCGTGCCGCATTCGACCGCGACGGTTTCCGACAAGGCGTTCACCGAGCTGCGTGTGCTCGCAGACCAGCTCGACCGGCGCATCCAGATTCACCTGCACGAGTCGGCACAGGAAATCGAAAACGAACTCAATACCAACGGCAAGCGTCCTGTCGAACGATTGCAGGATCTCGGATTGATCAATGCATCGCTGATGGCGGTGCACGCGGTGCATGTCACGGACGCCGAGATCCGATTGTTTGCCGACTCGGGCGTGGTGGTCGCACATTGCCCCCGCTCCAACCTGAAACTCGCCGACGGCATCGCGCCGGTAGCCAGGATGCTCGACGCCGGTGTCACCGTCGCGCTCGGGACCGACAGTGCTGCAAGCAACAACGTCATGGACATGCTCGGCGAAATGCGGACGGCAACGCTGCTCGCCAAGGCGCGCGCTGACGATGCGACCGCGCTACCCGCGGCGAAAGCGTTGCGCATGGCCACGCTGGAAGGTGCCATTGCGATCGGTCTCGGCGACAGCATCGGTTCAATCGAGAAAGGCAAGTGGGCCGACCTCATCTGCATCGACTTGAACCACATCAACAGCCAGCCTGTTTACGACCCGATCTCGCAAATCGTCTACACCGTGCATCCGCACCAGGTCAGCGATGCCTGGGTAGCCGGCAGGCACCATCTCGAGGCGGGACAACTCAACAACATTGACGCAGACGAGTTGCTCGCGCGCACCGCCGAATGGCAGCACCGCATCGCTGACGGACAGGAACGCAAACTGGCATGACCACGGCACAACAAAACGTCGACCAGGGCGAAATCGCCAAGTTCGACGCACTCGCCTCCCGCTGGTGGGATCCCGAGGGCGATTTTCGGCCCTTGCACGAGATCAACCCGCTGCGCCTCGATTACATACGGCAGCGCGTAACGCTTGCCGGCAGCAAGGTCGTGGACATCGGCTGCGGCGGCGGCATCCTGACGGAAGCGTTAGCCGCGCAAGGGGCGGAGGTCACCGGTATCGACATGGCCGAAGGGCCGCTCGCGGTCGCCCGACTGCACCAGATCGAGTCCGGCGCCAAAGTCGATTACCTGCAGTCGACCGCCGAAGAACTCGCTGAAGAACGGCCGGGTCACTACGACGTGGTGACCTGCCTGGAACTGCTCGAGCATGTGCCCTCACCGTCCACCGTCGTCAAGGCCTGTGCCACGCTCGTCAAACCCGGCGGCGACATTTTTTTCTCGACCATCAATCGCAACCCGAAATCATTCCTGTTTGCAATCGTGGGTGCGGAATACGTGCTTCGCCTGTTGCCGCAGGGCACGCACGAATACAGCAAATTCATCCGGCCCTCGGAGCTTGACGAGTGGTCGCGGCATGCCGGCCTGGACCTGAAAGGCATCATCGGCATGCATTACAACCCGCTGACCAAAGAGTATTCGCTGGGCGAAAATGTCGACGTCAACTACATCATGCATTTGCAGCGCCCCGACGACGCATGAGTAAACGTTCGAGCGATACCTTCGACGCCATTCTTTTTGACCTCGACGGCACGCTGATCGACACGGCGCCGGACATGGTCGCCGTCCTGGCCGACATGCAGACGGATTACGGACGTGACCGCCTTGCCTACGACTTCGCACGCGCACACGTATCGAAAGGCGCACGTCGCCTGGTGCAACTCGCCTTCCCCGATGCCGACGATGCACGAACCGGCGAGCTTCACCAGGAATACCTGGATCGCTATGAAAAGGCCGTGTGTATCGAATCGCGACTGTTTCCCGGGCTCGGCGAACTGCTCGACGATCTTGATGCGAATCGCCTGCCGTGGGGGATCGTCACCAACAAACCGCAGCGTATGACGGACCTGCTGCTGAAGTCACTCGATTTGCACGAGCGCAGCGCCTGTACCGTCAGCGGCGACTCCCTGCCGCAGCGCAAACCCGACCCCGCGCCACTGCTACACGCCGCCGAGCAGATGGGTATCCGCGCGGAAAACGCGGTCTACGTCGGCGACGCCGCGGGCGACATCCAGGCCGGTAAGGCAGCCAAAATGTTCACAGTCGCCGCCTCCTACGGTTACATCACCGCTGATGACGACCCCGGCCGCTGGAATGCCGACCTGATCGCAGCCAGTACCGCCGAACTCACCCAATTTCTGCGAAAACGCGTTAATCTGCACGCCTGATGGACACAATCACGATCAACCCCCTGTGGGTCGAATTCGGCGGACCGGCACTGGCCGTGGGGCTGGCAGTGGGCATCCTCGTTACCTGGCTCGTTACCAGGGGCCGGCAGCGGCGCCTGCGGGACACCATCGAGGTGCTCAGCGAGCGGCTCAAGGACCAGGACGCACTGGAGATGGAACGCGAGGCCGCCTTCGAGGCCGCGACCAGCAGGCTCGCTACCTCGTTCTCGGAACTCGCCAACCTCTCCCTGAAGTCGAACAGCGAGACCTTCCTGCGGCTTGCCGAACAAAACCTGAGCACCCACCAGGAGCGCGCCAAGAGCGAACTCGGCGCCCGCGAGCAAGCGGTCGAGAACCTCGTTAAGCCGATCCGCGACGCGCTGCAGCAATCCCAGGCACAGATCGCCGCGCTGGAAAAAGCTCGCAGCGAGGCCTACGGCAGCATCAAGGAACAAATCGAGGCCATGCGCACCAGCCAGCAAACCCTGACGCAGGAAACCCAGAACCTGGTCAAGGCATTGCGCCGCCCCGAAGTGCGCGGACGCTGGGGCGAGATCACCTTGCGGCGTCTCGTCGAACTCGCCGGCATGGTCGAACACTGCGACTTCCAGGAACAGGTGCACCTGGCCAACGACGAAAAAACCATCCGCCCCGACATGATCGTCCGCATGCCGGACAACCGCGAGCTGGTGGTCGACGTCAAGACACCGCTCGATGCCTATCTCGAAGCCATCGAGGCAACCGACACCACGCAACGGCAACTGGGACTCGAACGTCATGCAAGAAACGTTCGCGAGCACATCCGTAAACTGTCATCCAAAATCTACTGGGACCAGTTCTCGAAGAGCCCGGAGTTCGTCATCCTGTTTATTCCCGGCGACCAGTTCTTGAGCGCTGCCTTGACACAGGATCCCGAGCTCATCGAATACGCGCTGTCCGAGCAAATTATCCTGGCCACACCGACCAGCTTCGTCGCGCTGCTAAAAGCCGTCGCCTACGGCTGGCGCCAGCTCGCACTCGCGGACAATGCCCAGGAGATCCGCAAGCTCGCGGAAGACCTTTACCGCCGCCTCACCGCCTTCATGGGCCACATGAACAAGGTCGGCAAGCAGCTCGCCTCCAGCGTGGAGAATTACAACCGCGCCGTAGGCTCACTCGAACGCAAGGTGTTGCCGGGCGCACGCAAGTTCGTCGAACTCGGCATCCGGCCCAAGAAAGAACTCGAACAGGCAGAGCCCATCGAGTCGCTGCCGAGACCCATCGTCGACACCGGCAGCGACGACGAAACAGACGACAAGCGCCTGCAATAACATTTAAATAACGATGCGGGAGCGGCTTTGTGGGAGCGGCTTTGTGGGAGCGGCTTTGTGGGAGCGGCTTTAGCCGCGATTACCTTTTGACTGGATAAATGCATTGATCACCAAACCCATTACCTACGACTACCCCGACGACATCCTCAAAGACCGCATCATCCTGGTCACCGGCGCCACCGACGGCATCGGGCGAGCCCTCGCAATGCACGCAGCCGGACACGGCGCGCAGGTGCTGATTCACGGCCGCAACAAGAAAAAACTCGAAGAGGTCTACGACGAAATCGAAGACATCAAGGGCGCACCGCAACCGTCAATCGCCCAGATCGACTTCGCGACCGCCGATGCCGACGCCTACACCGATCTCGTCGACACCATTGAAAAGGAATTCGGGCGCCTCGACGGGCTCGTGCACAACGCCGGCATTCTCGGTCAACGTTTATCCATCGAGCAGCAGGACGTCGCCGAATGGCACCAGGTGATGCACGTCAACCTCACAGTGCCGTTTGTTCTGACGCAACTACTTTTGCCGCTTCTGCGTAAATCCGACGATTCTTCCATCATTTTCACCTCCAGCGGCGTGGGCCGCGTCGGCAAGGCCTTCTGGGGCGCTTATTCCGTCTCCAAGTTCGGCACCGAGGCCCTCTCGCAAATACTTGCCGACGAAACCAAGCACACAAACCTCAGGGTCAATTGCATCAATCCCGGACCCACGCGCACCAAGATGCGCTTGGCCGCATACCCGGCAGAAGACCGCGACAAACTTAAAACGCCCGAAGACATCATGCCGACCTACGTTTACCTGCTCGGCCCGGACAGCCAGGGCGTTACCGGGAAAAGCTTTGACGTACAGTAGAAAAACAGGCGTGATTACGTGTCGATAGTCAGCTCCGTAATTCGCAACAAGACCAAAAACGTACATTTAGCTAGACTTGGCCCAAAAAGTCGCTAACGATCCATTCCTGCCATTCAGGTAAATCTCGTTGCCTGCGGATGGGACTCAAAAAAGGAGATCAAAAAATGAGAATGCAAGCAGTTGGGAAATTGTCCATGAGCATAGCTTCATGGACTGCAGCCGTTCTCCTCGTACTTGCTACAGGATTGGCGGCGGACGAATCGGACTTGATGGCCGATGCCCTCAGTGCAGCATGGCCCGGCATGGCAGAGGACGCTACTGTTGTCGATTGGGATGGTAACGTCCTGCGCGAAGGCTCAAACGGCTATACGTGTTTTCCAACTCCACCATTGTTATCCGGTACGGCGCCAATGTGCGTAGACGGTGAATGGATCAAGTGGGCTGATGCATGGGCAAACAAGAAAGACTACCAAGCCGAGACCTTGGGCATCTCATACATGCTTGCAGGTGATGAGGGCGCGAGCAATATCGACCCATATGCCGAAGGCCCGACAGACGACAACGAGTGGATCACAGAGGGTGCGCACCTGATGATCGTTGCGCCACAGGAGTTGCTCGAGTCGTTTCCGACGGACCCGGATAATGGTGGCCCATATTTGATGTGGAAAGGCACGCCGTATGCGCACCTGATGGTACCGATCGGCAACCGGGAATAATTACCCAAGACAAAAACCTTGCCGGGTCTCAGCTTTAGCCGTAGACCCGGCTTTCAATTTGGATGAAGCAAACCCGCGCATTCCGGTCGCTTCTTCTGGCCGCGAGCAGTGGCAGATTTTCCCGAAAATATGACACGCCTGGATTAGCGAATTACCCCCAAATGCGGACCTTGCACTAGACTTGATCCAAAGGCTCGCGAACGACCCAATGCGGCCTTTCATTTTCAATGACAATAATCGGCATTCCGGGAGAAAGACAATGACAAGATTTGTCCCGCTGGTAATTCTCGCATTGCTATCTTGTTTACCCGTTAGCGCACTCGAACTTGACGAGCAACAGAGCAAGATATGGCAAATGGAGGAGACATATTGGCGTCTCGTGGCATCGGGAAATGTGGAGGACTACGTTGCTCTCTGGCACGACGATTTCGTCGGTTGGCCGTGTTTCAGTTGGACACCGACGGGAAAGGCAAATATCGGATCATGGGTGGAGGAGATTCGCGACAACAACTGGACACTTACGTATGAGCTTAAACCTGAGGCGGTACAGCTCTTCGGAGACGTCGCTGTTGTCCACTATGCTGCAGAATACATTTTCGGCTACGGCGACGGCACCAGTAAGGGCAAAGGGGACTGGAGAAAATTTACCCACACTTGGATGAAGGTGGCTGATGATTGGCAAATAATCGGCGGCATGTGTGCAGATCAAAAACCAGTTCGTTCTTTGACAAACTAATATACTGAGCGTCCGCTTCTGGCCGCAAACAGAATTTGATTTTTACTAGATAGATAAGATTTGAATGGTCGCTTTACCCCCGCAAGCGGACATTCAGCTAAACTTGCTCAAAGGGCCGCTATCGACCCAAAGCGGACGTCTGCAAGGTATCAGGTCAAATCGAATCGTTATCTTTCACCTTGGCACATTAATTCTTAGGTAGACGGCGGGATTTTGGAATCAGCGAGTATCCTGGAGGCGATCGCCGAAGTGGCAATCGGGCTTGCTGGCTTTGGTGGTATCGCGGCCGGACTTGGCTATCGTGCTCGGGGAGCGTGGTCAAATCAGGATCGGACGAGGCTAGTCCAAATGGTCGTAAGCAGCCTGGCCGTTGTATTCGCCTGCTTTCTCCCATACGCCGTGCACCATCTCGGGGGCCAACAACCCTGGTCCCTCTCGAGCGCTGTTCTTGCCATCGCTCCTGCCTGGTTCCTGTCCTTTCAGTGGCGCAGGGTCTTTGCCCAAACTCGCCCGGGAAGTGTCACCGTTCGGAGCGGGTTCAGCCGGGCTCTCGCGATTTTCCTGTTTGTGGTCAATCTCGGGGCTTTGCTCTTCTTTCTCACCTCGGCATTTCTTCTTGCGCGGTCGGACTTGTCATTCGGGTTGTACCTGGCTGCCGTCCTGCTTCTCCTCGTGGCATCTGCAGCAGTCTTTGTCCGCCTGCTGTCGACGTCATTTGGTCCGGATGAGCCCGCCGCCTAACAAGGCGCTGCACTGATCGGTCCCGGCCGTAAACGAACCCTGAAATTCCAGAAATTTGACCGGGTTGGAACGTACGCCTTTCCCCCGAAAGCGGACATTCGGCAAGACTTAATCCAATGGGCCGCTAACGACTCAAAGTGGCCGACCGAATTAGCTAAGGTAGAATGAACGCAATACTGGCGAAGCGGACATTCGGCAAATGTTGACAGCGATTGGATGATTACTAGTAGGGCCGGCAGCGCTTTTCCTTACAGTTTCGTTCTTCCACGTCTCTCTTGTACGGGACGTTCCAACCACCCTCGCTGCCAGATTTGTCGCGATGGCGGTGGGAGTAATTATGGCCCTTATCTTGATGTCTCAAGGTGTTCTTTAACATCATTCGAACGGCCGCTTCTGGCCGAAAACGGACCCTTTTGAACCAGAGGACTCAACCGAAATGCGTGCTTACGTCATTTCAGAACCCGGCGGGCCAGAGAAGCTCGAACTCAAGGAGGTAGCAAAGCCGACCGCTCGTTCTGGGTGGGTTCTGATACGAAACCGGGCGTTCGGACTCAACAGGTCGGAGTGGTTTACCCGCCGGGGCGATTCTCCTTCAGTAACGTTCCCTCGTGTCCTCGGAATTGAGTGTGTTGGCGAGGTTGTTGACGCGCCTGGCGATAGTCTGGAACCCGGCCAGACTGTTGCGGCGATGATGGGTGGAATGGGCCGTCAATTCGATGGTTCCTATGCCGAATACGTGCTTGTTCCGAGGGCAAACGTGTTTCCATTGCAAACAGAGCTGGACTGGGGCGTTCTGGGCGCCCTTCCGGAAATGCTGCAGGCGGTGCATGGATCGCTTTACACGGGACTGGAGATTGATCGTGCACATACTCTGTTGGTGCGCGGTGCAACGTCATCTATCGGATTCGCCACTATGGCTTTGGCGAGATCAGCGGGTCTTGAAATTACCGCTACCACTCGTAATCCATCCAAATCAGACGACCTTGTTGCTGCCGGCGCGACGCATGTTGTAGTTGATGCTGGATCGGTAGCGGGCTCCATTCGAGCGATTTACCCGGATGGTATTGATCGTGTTCTTGAGCTCGTCGGTACGACGACGCTGCTGGATTCACTTCAGGCCACGAGGCGGGGTGGTATTGTATGTATGACCGGAATTCTTGGCGGGCAGTGGACGCTCTCGGAATTCCGCCCGATGGATGATGTGCCCACCGGGGTAAAACTCACTTCATATAGTGGTGAGGCTTCGGATATTTCCGCGGACCAGCTACAACGGTACGTATCGCTGGTCGAGTCAGGACAACTAAGTCTGAAGACAGGGCCCAGATTTGAGTTTGACCGACTGCAGGAAGCCCACGATTTGATGGACAGAAATCGCGCTAACGGGAAGATTGTAATCGAGCTAGCGTAGCCACAATTCGAAGGTTCGCTTCTGGCCGAAAGCGGACATTCGGCTAGACTTGATCCGAAGGACCGCTAACGACCCAAAGCGGTTATTGCTGACATCAATGTGCTGTTGAGTTCCTTCAAGGGAAAACTGGTGTTGAACAACGACAAGATCAATCAGTGGCTAACCACTATTGCCAATTTTGGCGTGATCATTGGCATAATTTTTCTCGTCATCGAGATCCGACAGACATCAACCCAGATCGAGCAAAATACCGTTGTGCTTCAAGCCCAAACATTGGAGAGTACCGTCGAAGTCAACGCCGTGATCGCAGAACATTCCGAAATCTGGCTCAAAGGAAGCAATGACGAACCCCTTACGAATGCCGAGATGGTTGTGATGGGTCGGCTGGTTGATTCGCTGTATAGAAGAGCTCGATACACGTCGCAGATGGCTAGAACACTTGGTGGCGTTGGTTCGGCACAGCTTCGAGACTTCGCTATTTTGCTTTACGAAAATCCCGGAGCACGACGGACATGGGAGAGCGCAACCGAAAGGGAGGTGATCTATTTCGCGCAGATGGTGCCCGGTGACAATTTTCGCCGCAACTATAGAGAAGAGGTTCTTGCGGAGCTTGCTAAGCTGGACGAACTCGAGAACTAGCGACTGCCATAATTTCCGCCAGGGTCCGTTTTTGGCCGAATGCGAACCCTGATTTGAGGAAATTTGACCACCTTGAAAGTCCGCTTTTACCCCGAAAGCGGACATTCGGCTCGACTTGGTCCAAAGGGCCGCTAACGACCCAATGTGGACATTGAGTTAAACAGGCGATATTGCGGCTACAGTCGCGATTTTATTCGTTCGATGTAACTGTCGCCCGGCTCGACGGGCCTTGCTTCCATTTCACGGTCCAAGATTTTGACTATCTCAGGACCGATCCAGTTCTTGTTTTCCAAGTACCAAGCGCGTCCGAACGGCGTACCAAAGTAACCCTCAAAGCCCCCTAGTAACTCCTGTTCGGGTCCAAATTCTGCATCTCTATAGTTGTAGCCCAGGCCTCTCTCATTCATTTCAAATGTGAGCAGGTATTGATTCATAACCACAGTCAGCCACGCGCTCAATCTGCCTATTTCTGCGGACGTTAGGTTATCCGGGTCTTCAACAGACTTGATATAGATTTCCACAATGTCAGTTTCATACTCGGAAAATGCGATTTGCTGCCAGCTCACCAGCATGGCACGCACTGAATCAGCTTTCGCCAATTCGTTATTTTGCCGGATCTCATAAAAAACCAGAATCAGCCCGATCAGAACACCAACTGAAGCAATAAGCTGCATTCCGTTAATCAATCTTGAATCTTGCATGGCAGAACCTCCTGATCAGAACTCGAAGACTACTTTACCGTGTTGCGATTGTTCGCTTTTGGCCGTTAGCGGCCCTTTATTTTCACCATTTTTGGGTAATGTGAACGTCCGCTTTTAGGAAAAGCGGACATTCCGGAGTGACCCCAAAATTTTCACGAAATTGACCAAATTGGAACGTCCGCTTTCCGTCCGAAATCGGACAATCGGCTAGAATTGTTCCAAAGGGCCGCTAACGACCCAAAGCGGACAGTCTTATTGCCCGACAAATTTCCTACAATCGGTCAGGGTCTGTGACTATCAAGTACCAGCAATGAGCTAGGGGGGTTCGCTGTTATGTCTTTGCAGGACTTCACCAATCTTTTTGAAATTGTCGCGTCAATCGGTGTTATCGCATCGCTTATTTTTGTTGGCTACCAGATGAAGCAAAATACGAATCAACTGGAGCGAAGCGAACACAACTCAACAATGGCGCAATGGTCGACTATTCGCATGGTTCTAATAGAGAATCGCGACGTCGCGGACCTATGGACGGCGGGCCTCAACGGAGAAACAGAGATTGATGCCGCAGATCAGCTGCGATTAGATGCACTTTTGTCGGAGCAACTTTGGGCCTGCTACCACGTATGGGAAAGGACGAAGCGTGGCATCTTGAAAGAAGGCACATTCGCGCAAGCGGTTGCGCCACTAATTCCGTCATGGCTGCAAACATCACGAGGAGCAGTTTGGTGGAGTTCAGCCAAATTGAACTATCCGCCTGCATTCGTCGTCGATGTCGACGCGGCTAATAAGAAGCATGCGTCGGTTGGTTTGACCAAAACATCTCAGACAAGATGATTGCGATAACGGCCGCTTCTGGCCGAAAGCGGACGCTAATTTGGCTCGATTTTTACTTATCTGAACGGCCGCTTTTGGGAAAAGCAGTCATTGGAGGCTTAGCCTGGAAATACTGACAAAAATGACCAATCTGGAACGTCCGCTTTCCGCCCGAAACCGGACATTAGGCTAGACTTGTTCCAAAGGTCCGCTAACGACCCAAATCGAACATTCGACTAATATTGAGCTACAGGGCCGCTAACGACCCTTTCCGGTCATTCAATACCCAACAATTCGCGATCGAATTTATTGACGATCCAATCATCCGACCGCGCCGGGTCGCCACCTTCGACAAGATGGCCGTTAAAAAATAGTGATGAGTCACCTTCAAAGTTCACCCATACCACGTTAGCGCTGTCCTCGAATGACGAGATATTCCTGACCGTATCTGGAACGGCGATGCCGTCATCTGCAACAAGAGGCAATACTCGCCCGGTCGCCTCGATTAACGCCATTGCCGCACTAAACCCAATTGGTCCGGTGATCCGGACTTCGTAGTCCTGGGTGTCCAAAGCCAAATAGCGACGTATAGTCGCGTCCTCACATTTCCAAGCCTTGTTTGGTGGTTTTCTGGTGCACTCAACTTGAAATGCCTGCTTTATACCGGATTTTTCGGAGTGCGGATGGTATATAACAATGGCGAAGTCTTCCCCCCATATTCGTCCGGCATCCGCGTACTTTATCCCAGGGCTGGACGACAGGAGTGGTTGTTTGGTCATGACTTGAGCCGTAATGTCGCGAAGTTCATCTTGACTAAGCGGCACACTTTCATGTTGATGGAAGTCATTCGAGGCTTGGTCATCTGCAGTTACCGAAGGGCAATGCAATACAGATAAACCGATAAAAGCCACTAGCAGCATCTGAACATGGAGGCGCATTTCATTATCCCAACCTTACTGCACACAGGCTGCACGCATGTAGATTGTGCTCTTAAGATAGTAATTTTAGACCAAGAACTGGGCCGTTGTTGTAGATATTGACCGGCCGCTGCTGGCCGAAAGCGGACCGTAATTTCACCCATTTTTTGCCGATCTGAACGGCCGCTTTTGGCAAAAGCGGCCATTGGACGATCGTCCCCAAACTTACTTTTGCCTGCTCCTGGTTTTTTTTCTTCTTTTCCTCGAGTGTTTGGCCGTGACGGCATGTTCCCCCGGTAATCGCAGCCCGGCAGCCCTGTACAACAAACGCACCTGGCCCGGCGTCAGCGCCTGGTACTTGCCCCTTCTGAGTTGCCTTGGCAGGTCGATGGGGCCGTAAGCGATTCGTATCAGCCGGCTGACTTCGAAGCCCGCGGCCTCCCAGAGGCGCCGCACCTCGCGATGCCGGCCTTCCCTTAAGGTCACATCAAACCAGCGATTGGCGCCCTCGCCGCCTTGCGATTCGATCGTATCGAAGGCTGCCATCCCGTCTTCGAGCTGGATGCCTGTCTTGAGCTGCTCGATGGCGCTCTTTGACGGTTTGCCGTGTATGCGAACCGAATAGCGTCGGATGATCTCCGAGGACGGGTGCATGAGCGCATTGGCGAGCTCGCCGTCAGTGGTAAAGATGAGCAGGCCACTGGTCGTCATGTCCAGGCGGCCGACGGCCACCCAGCGGGCGCCTTTGAGCTCGGGCAGGGAAGCAAAGACTGTTGTCCGGCCTTCCGGGTCGCTGCGGCTGGTAATTTCGTCCGCCGGCTTGTTGTAGATAATGTGCCGGTGCGGCGGCTGAACCTGGCGCACGACCAGCCGTCGATTGTCGACGTAGAAGCGTTCGCTGCCGGTGACGGTGTCGCCCAGTTGTGCAACGCGGCCGTCTATCGTGAGTCGACCCTCCCTGATCCAGCCTTCGATTTCACGCCGCGAACCGTGCCCGGCTGTCGCCAGCACTTTCTGTACGCGTTGCATGGTTGTTGATTCAGGAACCGGTCAGTGACGCGTCGAGGCTCTCCAGGTCGTCGTCAAAATCCTCATCCGCAGGAAGCGGCGGCAGGTTACTGGTGCCCTCTTCCGCTGCGTCCTGCTCGTCTTCATCGACCGCGGGCAGGTCGAGTTGCACTCGCAGGCTCTCCCAGTCGGTGACGTCAGCCAGCGGCGGCAGGTCGTCGAGCTTTTTCAAGCCGAAGTAATCGAGGAATGTCTTGGTGGTGCCGAACAGTGCGGGACGACCCGGCACATCGCGGTGGCCGACGACGCGGATCCACTCCCGTTCGAGCAGTGCGCGGATGATGTTGGTGCTGACGGACACGCCACGCACTTCCTCGATTTCGCCGCGCGTGACCGGCTGCCGATACGCGATCAGGGCCAGGGTCTCGAACAAGGCGCGCGAGTAGCGTGGCGGACGCTGCTCCCAGAGTTTTTCAAGGCGGTTTGCCATGTCCGCGGTGACCTGGATGCGAAAACCCGACGCGACCTCGGTGATGGCGATGCCGCGGTCTTCATACTCGCTCTGCAGCTTGCCAATGGCCTCACGAATCTGTGCTTTCTCCGGCATCTCGGATTGATCGAACAGGTTCTGTAACTGATCGATACTCAACGGGTGTCCGGCGGCGAGCAATGCGGCCTCGATAAAATGTTTGATAGCGTTGTCGTCCATATCAGCGTGTCTTGCTCTCAATAGCTTTCAAAGATTCTCAATCCAATTCGGAAAAGGTGTCATTGTCGGTGACCAGGCGTACCGCCGAGGCGGCGCGCACGTGCAGCGGTGCGTAGGCTTCCGATTGCACTACTTCGATGGCCGCTTCGCGCAACAGCTCGAGGATGGCGATGAAGGTCACCGCGACGCCCATGCGCCCTTCCTCGGGATCGAACAGGTCGGCAAAGCCGGTAAAGCTGCCGGCCCTGACGCGGGTCAGGATTTCGGACATGCGTTGCCGGACCGACAAGGGCTCGCGCTGCATGTGCAGGTTGGAGAACATTTCGGCCCGTTTCAGGACGTCGTGGAACGCGAGCAGCAGTTCCTTCAGCGTGACGTCCGGCAGCTTGACCGTGACCTGGCGTTCCGGCGCCTCGGCTTGGGCGACAAAGATATCCCGTTCGAGCCGCGGCAACTCATCCAGGTCTTCCGCCGCCTTCTTGAATCGCTCGTATTCCTGCAGGCGCCGCACCAGCTCGGCACGCGGATCGTCCTCTTCATCCTCGACCTCGGGTCGTGGCAGCAGCATGCGCGATTTGATCTCGGCCAGCATCGCGGCCATCAGCAGGTACTCGCCGGCCAGGTCCAGCTGCAACTCCTTCATGAGCTCGATGTACTGCACGTACTGGCGGGTGATCTCCGCGATCGGGATGTCCAGAATGTCGATATTCTGCCGGCGGATCAGGTACAGCAGGAGGTCGAGAGGGCCCTCAAACGCCTCCAGGAACACCTGTAGCGCGTATGGCGGGATGTAGAGGTCCTGGGGTAGCTCTGTGACCGGTTCGCCGGCAACGACGGCAAACGGCATCTCGGCTTGCGCCGGCTCCTGATCCTCGTGGCCCGGCGGTTTGGGCGCATCTTTGCTGGTCACCACTGTCAGTTCAGGTTTCATGTCAATCCCGGGCGAAGTCGGCGCATTCTAGCTTATTTGGGCGTTCAGGCCAGCGCGCTGACGTCGCCCCGCCCCTTGCGCAATACCTCGACGCTGCCGGCCGACAGGTCGATGACACTGGTCGGCTCGATGCCCACCGGGCCGCCGGTGACGATCAGGTCGACCTTCTGGCCAATCCGCTCCTGGATGTCGTCGGCGTCGGTCAGTGGCATATCGTCGCCGGGCAGGCTCAGCGTGGAACTCATGATCGGCTCCCCCAGGGTCTCCAGGATGGCCCTGACGATCGCATGGTCCGGCACCCTCAAGCCGATGGTGCGCCGCTTCGGATTTTGCAGGCGCTTGGGCACCTCACGGGTCGCCTGCAGGATGAAGGTGTACGGCCCGGGAGTCAGTGAGCGGATCATGCGGTAGGCCCAGTTATCGACCCTGGCGTACAGGCTGATCTCGGAGAGATCGCTGCAGACCAGGGTGAAGTTGTGGGTCTTGTCGGCCCTGCGAATGGCCCGGATGCGGTCCATGGCCTGCTTGTTGCCGATATGGCAGCCGAGCGCGTAACTGGAATCCGTCGGGTAGGCGATCAGTCCGCCATTGCGGATGGCCGCCACGACTTCGGCCACTCGCCGTGCCTGCGGATTGCTCGGATGGATGTCCACGATTCTCGCCACGCGCAAATTGTAACGAGTCACGAGCGGTCGGGGCGATACTCATTGCCGGCATTTCGGCTGCTGTGGCGGATACGTTATCATTCCGCACCCGCTGGAAGGTCCAAAACCAACACCGCATGCAGCTATTTGTCGACTACATTCCGATCATCGTTTTTGTCCTTGCGTATTTTTACAAGGACATCTTTTTCGCCACCGCCGTATTGATGGGCGTCATGCCCGTGGTGCTCCTGTTGCAGTGGCTGATGACCAAAAAAATCAACCGCATCTACGCCGCTTCGACTGCGTTGGTGCTGCTGCTGGGCGGCGTCACCCTCGCCTTCAGGAACCCGACGTTTTTGTACTGGAAGCCGACCGTGCTGAACTGGCTGATCGCCGTCGTCTTCCTGGGCAGCCAGTGGATCGGCGACAAACCCATCGTTCAGCGCATGCTGGGAAAAGCCGCCGAGCTGACCGATGAGCAGTGGGTACGCCTCAACCAGATCTGGGTGGCCTTTTTCCTGATCGTCGGCGCCGTCAACCTGTATGTCGCTTACCGCTTCAGCGAAGCGTTCTGGGTCAAGTTCAAGCTGTTCGGGATGCTCGGGATCACGCTTGTGTTCGTCATCATCCAGAGCATCTGGCTGACCTTGGCGACCCAGAAGAACGCGACCGCGAAAGACTCCGAGGGCTGAACATGTGGTACGCCATCATCAGCGAGGACGTGCAAGACAGCTTGCCGCTGCGTGCCAAGGCCCGTGCGGCGCACCTCGAGCGCTTGCAAGGCCTGGCTCGAGAAGGCCGGCTGTTAACCGCCGGCCCGCATCCGGCCATCGATGCCGACGATCCGGGCCCCGCAGGATTCAGCGGTAGTTTGGTCGTGGTCGATTTTCCTTCGCTCGAGGACGCCCAGGCCTGGGCCGATGCCGACCCGTATATCGAGGCAGGCGTATATGCCAACGTGGTCGTCAAACCGTTCAAACCCGTACTGCCGTGAATAGCGATCGACAGGCACGGATACGCAAGGAGCTCGAGAAAACCTTTCAGCCAACGGAACTACTTATCAAGGATCAGAGTCATCTACATGCAGGACACGCAGGCGCACAAGACGGCAAGGGGCATTTTGACGTAACCATCGTCGCGGCGGCATTCGAAGGTGTAAATCGCCTGCAGCGCCATCGAATGGTTTATGATTCGCTCAGCGATTTGCTCGAAACGGACATTCACGCGCTTCGTATCAAGGCCTATGCCCCCTCCGAACGCTGATTCATCCGAGCTGATTTCGACTTCTATATCCCTCTAAAGGACAAAAAAATGCTACTCAACCTTCGTTCCGGTCGTGCTGGAACATCCGTGGCGGTCGGCGCAGTGATGCTCGCTGCCGTAATCTTCAGCCGCCTTGCGACCGCCGAGACCGTGTTCACCGTCAACGGCACCCCCGTGGACAGCGCGGTAATTGATGCTTTTTTCGCACAACGACTCGGTAATGCGAACGCGCAGCCGACGCCCGACCAGCGCACCATCTTGATTGCCCAACTTCGCGATATCTACGTATTGGCTACCCAGGATATCGCCAAGGAACTGGCAAGCGATCCACAACTGGCGGCGCAACTTGAGTTGCAAAGGCAAGGCGCATTGGCGCAGGCCGTGGCTGCCGATTTTATTTCAAAGGTCGAAGTTAGCGACGCGGAGATTCGCGCCGAGTACGAAGAGCAGATCCGGCGCTCGCCGCCTTTGCAGTTCAAGGCGCGGCACATCCTGGTGCCGACGCAGGGAGAGGCTGTGGACCTCATCAGCCAGCTGGATGGCGGCGCCGACTTCCAGGAACTCGCCAAAGAGAAATCGACGGGCCCGTCCGGCCCGGAGGGTGGCGATCTTGGCTGGTTTTCGCCCGAGCAGATGGTTCCTCCGTTCTCTGCGGCTGTATCGACGCTGACGGATGGCAGCTATACAAAACAACCCGTGCAGACCCAGTTCGGCTGGCACGTCATCCTTCGTGAAGAGTCCCGAGAGAACACACCACCAACTTTGGAAAGTGTCCGGGATCGAGTCATTCAGCAGGTTCAACAGAAGAAGTTTCAGGAACACCTTGCAACCTTGCGAGAAGCCGCAACGGAATAACTTTCTGTTAACTTAATACAATCCGATTTAACAAAAGGGCGTCAAAAGACGCCCTTTTGTTTATAAAAATTCAATTGTGAGAACCATCACAGCAAAAAATATACGCGCTGATATAGTAACTCGCGAGTCGTCTCTAATCGCTCAGGGACGGCTCCTCCAACCCTCGCATCATCTTTAATGTTGATACGAGAACTAAGTCGGCAGGGACGCCGACTTTTTTATGGGCGATACAAAAGTCGCTACAGACTCAATCCCGGATCAGCGACCAAGAGTCCCTGGTCATCGTAGTGATAACCAGTGACTGAAACTTCATCGCCAACACTCGGCGCATAACCATCACTGAGAAGCGCGTTGTAATCGACCAGCAGGCCACTGACTACGGCTTTGCCGGTAGAAGAATCAACGGAATCCACGACACCGGTCAAATAGGCCGGCGAGTCGGCCCGGAAACCTGCATCACGGGCTGAAACCATTGTCGCACCGACGATTCCACCCGTATCCGGATCAATCGATCCGTAAACTGCCAC
>JAWWCT010000048.1:0-27917 GCA_033720315.1 Woeseiaceae bacterium
ATCGAGGAAATCCAGGTTACCGCGACTCGCAGGCCGGCGCAGGCTTCCGATGTCTCTGCAGCGCTGGCGATCATCGACAACGAGAAGATCCGCCAGGGAAAACTGACCACCGACGCGTTGCTGATGCAACCCGGCATCTTCTTGCAACAGACCACGCCGGGCCAGGGCGCGGCCATCGTTCGCGGCCTGAAGGGTTCCGAAGTGCTGCACCTGGTGGACGGATTTCGGCTGAACAACGCGATATTTCGTAACGCACCGACGCAATATTTCGCACTCGTGGCGCCGGGCAGTGCCGAACGGGTCGAAGTCCTGCGCGGTGCACCCGCGTCACTGTATGGCAGCGACGCGGTGGCAGGCGTCGTACAATTCCTGTCGCGAAAACCGCAATTCGAAAGTCGCCGTGCCGATCTGTACCTGGCCTATGATGCCGCCGATCTGGGCAAGATCGTTCGCGCCTCGTACGAGATCGGCAATGAGCGACTGGCGGGCCTGGTAAGCGGCGAATACCTGGAGGCTGGCCATCGCCGCGTCGGCGGCGGGCAGCGAATCGTGCCGAGCGCCTATGAAGCCGGCGGCGCGCGAATCGCGGTATCCGCAAACCCGGATGACAACGAGTCCTGGTTTTTCGATCTGCAATTCGCCCGCCAGCCATCGACACCGCGCACCGACGAACTGGTGCCGGGCTTCGGGCAAACGACGCCGTCGTCCGAGGAATTCCTGTTCAGGCCGAACGAACGGATCTTCGCGCACCTCAAGCATACGCGCGAGGATGCACTGTGGTCGGCAGACTGGACTTTCGACGCCGGCTGGCAACGCATTGTCGACGATCGCCTTTCGCGTAATTTCGCTTCGGACATCCGCCGGCTAGAAGACAACAGCAGTGACCTGTTCGGCGTTACGGTCAATGCGGCGAAGGAATACGATGACCGCTCCTGGATCGCCGGTATCGATGTCTACTACGACCGGGTCGACAGCCGACGCATCGAAGAGGATTTAGCCAGCGGCCAGACGACAGACACGCCGCCGCGGTTTCCCGACGGCGCGACGATGGCACATGTGGCCGTATTCACCAATGTCATGCAGCGGATCGGTGATCGCCACACCGTGTCCGGCGGACTGCGTTTCAGTACCATCGAGACGGACATACGCGTATCGTCGACGCGGCAGGACGACGTCAGTGCCGATATCGGCTGGTTGTTCGACATGACCGAGCGAACGCAATTGACGGCCAACCTCGGTTACGGCTTCCGGGCTCCCAATGTGTTCGACCTCGGCACGCTCGGCGAACGGCCCGGGAATCGATTCAACATTCCCAATCCGCAGCTGGATTCGGAACACATCGCGCAATTCGATGTCGGGATCAGGCACCAGCGGCGGGACTGGCGAGTCGAAGCGACCCTGTTCAGTTTGCATTACACCGATCGCATAGCGTCGGTACTGACGGGCGCGCAGACCGTCGACGGCCGCGACATCGTGCAAAGCCGAAATGTCGCAAGTGCCGATATTCGCGGCATCGAAGCGTCGTTACATGCCGCGTTATCGCCGTCGCTCGGTGCCGCTCTGATTCTCAACTATGTACACGGCGAGCAGACCGAAATCGATGGCAGCAAGGCACCGGCCGACCGCATTCCGCCATTCAACGGGCGCCTGTCCCTGCGATACCAGGCCAGCAACGCCTGGGCTTTCGAAGCTTACAGCCTGTTTGCCGGTTCGCAGGACCGACTGAGTCCTCGTGACGTGCAGGACAGCCGCATCAACCCCGCGGGCACCCCGGGCTGGGTCACGGCCAATGTCGCCGCGACATGGACGCCGTCGGAACGCCTGCGGACCACGGTTCGACTGGAAAACATCCTGGACAAGCGCTATCGCATGCACGGCTCAGGCGTGGACGCCCAGGGCTGGAACCTGATGCTGAGCCTGCAAGTCACCCGCTAACCGGGGTCAGAGCCGGCTCTGACCTAGTCGGGCAGTGCATAGGCAAGCAGGTAATCGCCGAGCGTGGTGCCAAAACGCGGGTGCCCGCCCGCTGCAATGACCAGGTATTGTTTCCCGGTCTCCTCGAGGAAGTAGGTCATCGGGGTCGCCTGTCCGCCGGCCGGCAGGCGCTGCTGCCAGAGCATGTCGCCTGAGGCGAGGTCGAACGCCCGAATGTAGTTGTCCTGCACCGCGGCGATAAATACGAGGCCGGATGCGGTAACGATCGGCCCACCCAGGCCCGGCATGCCAAGTTCGAGGTTGGGCACGATAGCCGGTGCCACGTCCTGAATAGTTCCGAGTGAGGTCTGCCAGAGAATCTCACCGCTTTGCATGTCAATCGCCGAGAGGCGGCCATAAGGGGGTGCGTTGCATGGAACCTTCAGCGGCGAAAACAGGACGCCGCGACGCATTGCGTACGGCGTCCCTCGCTGGCGTGCAAATTCCTGATCTTCGTGGTCGCCGGAGTCACGTTGCGTGGCAAAATCGTCGCGTGGAATCAAGGCCACTTGCACTGCAAGATCCAGTGAGAAGGTGACGGCGATTTGCCTCGAGGGGTCGAACGCGATGCCGCCCCAGTTAATACCGCCCCCGTAACCTGGGAACAGGATCGATCCCTCCACACTCGGCGGTGTGAATATCCCCTGCGAACGAAGGTTCGAGATCAGCTTGCGGCACGCGCGTTTGTCGAACCAGAACATGCCCCAGGCATGGTCTTCCGTCAGCGGTTCGTGGCGCGAGACAGGTGGCGGCGCCACCGGGAAAGGTTGCGTCGGCGATAAAACCTCGCCAGGAACACCGCCTTGCGGTACCGGACGTTCCTCGATGTCGAACAATGGGGCACCCGTTCGCCTGTCGAAGGTGAAAATCAGTCCTGTTTTGGTGCCCTGCAGTACCGCGGGGACAACACGGCCGTCGTGATTCAGGTCCACCAGGGTCGGCTGCGATGCGAGGTCGTAGTCCCAGACGTCGTGATGAATCAGTTGCCGGTGCCAGGCGACTTTGCCGCTCGCAGCGTGCAATGCGACCAGTGAATTCGCATACAGGTTGTCGCCTTTTCTTTCACCACCGTAAAAATCCGGACTCGCCGAACCGGTCGGCACATACACCAGTCCCAGTTGCTCGTCCGCCGCAAGCGGCGCCCAGGCATTGGCGGATCCGTTTTTGGCAGCGTCCTCCGGCAACCAGCCTGCATACGCCGGATCCTCAGGGGAACGCGGAATCGGGTCCCAGCGCCAACGCTCTACACCGGTTCTCACATCGATGCCGCGTACGATGCCGAGTTCCGACTCCACGCTGCGATTGTCGCCGATGGCCGAGCCGACGACGAGTATTCCATTGACGATTACCGGCGGCGAGGTCACCGTATAGTTGATGGAATCGCTGTCACCCAGCCGAACGTCGCGGTTGAGCCGAACCTCACCGTTGTCGCCGAAACTTGCACACGGCTTGCCGTCGTTGCCGTCGAGCGCAATCACGCGCGCGTCAAGGGTGCCGACGATGATGCGATGGCGGCACGGACTGTCGGGCAATGCGTTCGGATCGATCCACGAACTGACACCGCGGTTGGCAATTTCCGAGTAGCGTTTACTGCGATCGATTTGCGGATCGTGGCGCCAGAGTATTTCGCCGCTGGCAGGATCGACCGCGATGACGATTGCGCTGCCTGTCGGGAATACGAGCTTCCCTTCCACCAGGATCGGATTGGCCTGAAACGCGAAATTTTCTGCCGATTCCTGGCCGAGCTCACCGGTTCGCACGCGCCAGACTTCTTCGAGTTCGACCACGTTCAATTTGCCGATCTGGTCCAGTGCCGAGTACTGCAAGCCATGCTGGCTGCCGCCGTAATGGCGCCACTGCCGCAGATCAGGCTCCTGCGCAAAGCAGGGGAGAATTGCCGCGACGCAGGCCAGCGCTACCAGGATTATTTTTCGAAACAGCATCTCGTGTGCCTTTACGGTTCGCGGTCCGGTGGGAATGCGATCGGTCCCTGCCGTTCCGGGATGCGCCCTTCAAAAGGCGCGTAAAACTCCCTGATTGTTTCCAGGTCCTCGTCAATGGTCCGATTATCGGGCAGCGTCTTGCCAATGCCCAAACGTTTTTCCCGGTAGTCGATGAATGCCAGCACGATCGGCACCCCGGCTTCCTTGGCGATGCGGTAGAAGCCCGTCTTCCAGTAGGGCTGCCACTTGCGCGTGCCTTCCGGCGACAATGCAAACCAGAAATGCTCGTGCTCGGCGAACGCGCTTACCACCTGTTGAACCGTCGACGAGGATTTCGAGCGATCGACGGGAATGGCGCCCATCGCGCTCAGCACGGGGCCGAGCGGCCACCAGAACAGCGTGTGCTTGGCAAGAAAATGCACCTCTACCTGCAGCGCGATCTTGTAAACCAGCAGCCAGAAGCCGTCCCAGTTGCTGGTATGCGGCGCCGCGATAAATACCGCTTTTTCAAAAGACGGCAGCTCGCCGGCGATCGTCCAACCGCCGAGCCGCAGAATCCCGCGAGCAAATCCCTGCCACATAGGCGCAGTATTGCCGCTGGCAGTGACGCATGCAAAGCTTCTTTGCTCCGGATAGAATCGTCTGTCATTGCGGCAAGGGGAAATCGATGAGTATTCGCGAGCTTTGCATGATGTTCACAGCTTCTCTCATGCTGGTTGCTTGTGGTGATCGCAGCGAGCAGACGGCTGCCGACAATGAGCAGGTGCAAAACCGCGGTGCCGGCAAGGACAACTGGTGGGATGCGCTGCCACGCCCCGAATGGGCAAATTACATCAAGATCGAGCAAAGCGAAAACTGGTTCGAGGTGTACCTTGTCGACGACGATATCTATGCAATCTATGAGCCGGGTCAATTCGAGGAAGTCATTTCCTTCCTGATCATCGGCGAGGACTTTGCGCTGATGTTCGATACCGGCCTCGGCATCGGCAACATCCGCCGGGTCGTCGATCAACTGACGGAAAAGAAAATCGTGGTGTTGAACTCACATACGCATTACGACCACATCGGCGGCAACCACCTGTTCGAGACGATTTATGGCCTGGATACGGACTACACCCGGCAGCGAGCGATGGGCAGCTCGCCGGATGCCGTCGCCGGCTTCCTTCGCGAGGGCTGGGTATGGAAGCCGTTCCCACAGGGATTTTCCGCGGCTGACTACCAGAGCCACGCGTTCACGATCGACAAGATCGTCGCCGAGGGCGATGCCATCGACGTGGGCGGGCGCGTGCTGGAGATCTTGCATACGCCGGGTCATGCGCCGGATTCGATCTGCTTGCTGGATCGCGAAAATCGCATTCTTTTTACCGGCGACAGTTTTTACCTTGCGCCACTCTACACGCATATCCCGGGCGGCAATTTCGACGAATATGCCGTAACCGCCACCCGACTCGCCGGTCTCGCGGGTGACATCGATCGTGCCTTTACCTCGCACAACGTGCCGGTCGTGGACAGCAGTTACATGACGGCGCTCGGCCAGGCTTTTGCGGATATCAAGTCCGGCAAGGCGAGCGATTTCACCCTCAGCGATGGACTGCGGGAATACGAGTTTGACGGCTTCTCGGTCATCGTGAAGGACCCGCTCTGATTTTGCGCAAGATGCTACCCGGCGGCACGGGCCGGGTCCGGCAAAGTGTCGCATTTTGGCGAAAAATACCTTTGTAAGTCCCTGATTCTGAATGGATCCATCCTGCGCGGAACTGCATCACTTTTTTACTAAATCAGTTATGGCAGAAACAGCCGATGGAGCGATACTAAGGAACGAAACATGAAAGGATTGCTTGGGCTCGCGGCATGCATGATGCCGCTCATAGCGGCGGCGGAATTTGTCGTACCGATCGAATCCGTCGAAGAATACGTAAACGTTCGCATGATTCCGGACTCGAAGTCCGAAGTCGTCGGGCGGCTGTACCAGGGCGATTCAGCCAGAGTCATCAAGTCGACGGCGGAATGGCATGAAATCGAAATTGCAGGTGGCGCAACCGGTTACATCAGCACTGAGTGGACGTTGCTCGTCGACGCCATTCCCGTTGCAGAAGTCGGAACGGATCAGCCGGATGCCAAATCGACGGTAAGCGATGCCATAGCGACGAGCGAAAAGAAGGATATTGCCGAACTGACGCCGGAAGAGGCGTTGTGGGCACTCGACAATATTGAACCCGTAACATTCAGTTTTGCCGAAAACGATCCCGAACGACACATTGGATTCCTTGCCGAAAACGCGCCCGAGTTAGTCGCGAGTTCGGAATCCGAGGGGCTGAAACCCTTGGAAATCGTTGCCGTGCTGATGAAAGTCGTCAAGTTGCAGCAGCATCAGATCGAAGAACTACAGTCGCAACTGGCAAAGCGCAATTAGTCTATAACGCCACGCGAGCGAAGTTCCGTTTTGACCGTGTCGATACCGACGGCGTGGACGGACTGCAATCCGTATTTGTTAGCGGCTGCCACACTCGATTCGGTGTCATCAAAGAACAGGATTTCTGCAGGCTTGCAGTCACAGACTTTGAGAACCAGGTCGAACGCTTCACGATCCGGCTTCACCAACCCGGTTTCATACGACAGGAAGACGCGGTCGACGTGCGGCGCAATCGCCCCCGCGATTTGCTCGCGTTCCCAGTGCAGTGGATTGATATTCGACAACAGGGCTTTGCTGTAGGTTGCCGGAATCGCCTTCAGGACCCGCACCGTATCGTCGAACAGGCGATCCGGCCAGCGATCGAAGCGTTCGATGAACTCCTGCCAGTCGTAGGGCAGCTGTGCTTCATTGACAATGCGCTTTGCAAATTCCTGTGTGTCGATTTGCCCGCTTTCGAATATGCGAACGGAAGGTGATCGCAGCCACCGTTCCCGCCATTCGCTCAGAGTAATGTCGAGCCCGAAGGTTTCGATCGGATCGTTCAGGCGCAATAGCACGCCACCGAGGTCGAACAGGATGACTTTGATTTCTTCGTCAGCCATCAGTCTCGGATCCTGGTGTTCCACAGGGAGGCGGCCAGCAACATCGAGAGCACGGACGAACCGATCCAGAACAGGATCGCCGCGTCAAAATCGTAACTGCGCACACCGTCGACCATGGTCACACCCTGGCTGATCAGGGCGGCGCTGACTCGTTCCTGGGTGGCTGCGGCAAGGTAACTGAAAATGCCGACAAAGCCCATGGCCGCGCCGGCGGCACCCCGGGGTGCAATGTCGACGCCGAACAAACCGCCGATCGACGCGACCAGCCCGCTCAACGCCGCGCCGTAAAGTGCGAATGCCACCATTAGCACGAATTCGTTGTTCGGGCCGTAAAAAATCACCAGCAGGGCAAGTACCTCGACGATCGCAAACACGAGGTTGGCGGGCGGCCGGCGAGCGTCGAACACCTTGTCGGACAGATAGCCGTAGATAATGGAACCGACGATGCCGGCGGCAGTGTTGACGCCGAGGAACAGGCCAGCTTGCACCAGGGAATAACCGCGGGTTTCCTGCAGGTACAAGACGCCCCAACTGTTGATCGCATAGCGCGTGATGTACATGAGGCCGCTCGATAGTGCGACCACCCACATCGCGCCGATGCCAAAAACGACTTTCTGTGTTTGCCAGGTGGTCTTGCCGGTATCTCTTTCGGTTTGCTCGCCCAGCCAGTCGTGGACGTCGGGCAGGCCAATGGTCGGTGGCGCATCTTTCAGGAATGTGTAAACCCAGATGGCCACGGCGATGCACAGGATGCCGGGCGTGATAAAGCCGTATCGCCAGCCCCAGGCCGAGACGATTGCGGCGATGACATAAAAGGTCAGGCCTTCGCCTATCGAATGCGACGCATTCCAGACGCCGTAGCGGCGACCTCGCTCGTGCAGGCCGAACCAGTGGGTGATGGATATGACGGCCGACGGCGCCGCCATGCCCTGGAACCAGCCGTTGAGCGCCCACAGGACCACGGCCACCCAGACGAAGCTGGTAAATCCCATAAACAGGTTGACGATGGCGGCGACCAGGATGCTCAGCGAGAAAAACAGCCGCGGCCTGAAGTGGTCGGACAGGAAGCCATTGAAGAACTTGCCGAAGGCATAGCTATAAAAGAGTGCGGCACCAATGGTACCCAGTTCCTCGATGGTGTAGATGCCGTTATCGATGACCGGCTTTTTGACGATCGAGAGACCGAGCCGGCAGGTATAGATAAAGCCATAGCCCAGCGTGATCGCCAGCATCACGCGAATCCGCTGCCGGCGAAATTCTCTGTCGATGCTGCTGGCGGCGGACTCTGCCAGGGCCATGTGTCGTCCTTGTTTCGCGAATTTCGAGCTTGCCAGATCGGCTGCCGGCAAGCGAATTTGACAATAATCCGGAAAAATTCGCGAATCGTGGTCAACCCGGGCGTGTGCGCCGCGTTGTACTGGCAGGACCCAACAATACATTGATCTGACGGAGTAAAGACATGAAAACGAGGGATGCATGGAAAGCAACGAAACTCGGTCTGCTGGGTGGCTGCCTGGTGCTGCTGGCTGACGCCGCACTGGCTCAGGATGCTATTGCCGATCGCATTGAAGCGCGCGGCGAACGCATCGAAGGGCGTCTCGACAAGCGCGGGGATCGCATCGACGAACGTCTCGACCGCCGCGGCGACCGCATCGATGAACGCCTGGACCGTCGCGGTGATCGTGTCGACGAACGCCTGGATCGAAAGGGCGATCGCATTGATGAGCGTCTTGATCGCCGCTCGGACCGGGCTGCGGATGCAGGACACGATCGCCTGGCGAAACGCCTGGATCGTAAAGGCGATCGTATCGACCGCCGACTCGACCGGCGCGGTGACCGTGTCGACCGACGCCTGGACCATCGCGGCGACCGAATCGACCGGCGCCTCGACCACAGGGGCGATCGTGTCTACCGCCGGCTTGACAATCGCGGCCAGCGTGTCGATCAGCGCCACGAGCGGCGTGCCAATAAAGTCAGGCGTCGCAAGCCCGACTGATCGAAACTCACTTCTGGCGCAGACCCCGGGCCCCGCTTGTCGGGGCCTTTTTATTCGCCATCGCTTGCGGCTTTGAGAATATCGTCCCAGCGACGGGTCAGCTGGTTAGCCTTGTACTGTGGGATACGAAACTGCCAGCCGGAGGTGCGCTCGTTCAGCGCAGTAATGGCATCGAGTCCAGCTTCCGATGTCGCCGACACGGTGATCCAGCTTTCGTCGTCGGATTTCTCCGTGAGTATTTCGATGCGGGCGCCTTCGACGGTTTCGAAAATCGTGGTGACAGCGTCGCCGGACACCTCGCCGGCTTCCCTGACATCTTCGAGACTTAGCGAACTCAGGACACCGGTAATGCTGTTGGCCACCGTCGCGTAACTCAGCTCACGCCCCTCGGGGATATTGGTCACTTCGAAATCGCTGCCTTCGTCGCTGATCTTGTTGATGCGGATTTCCTCACCGTCCGGATGACTGATCGTTGCCGAGCGGATGTCGGCAGCCTTGATGTCGAGGATTTCGCGCAGCAACCATTCACCGGTTGTGCCGGGGATGGCCGGGTTCTTGTCGATCAACCAGCTTTGCGGCTCGCTGCCGACTCTTGCATATCGGTAACCACCCTGGGCGACGTTACCGATCACGACAGAGACAGTGTCTTCCGGCCATCCGAGCTCGAGGCGTGTCGCGCGACTGCCTTCGATCTCCGGATCGCGCAAACCGAGGTTTTCGTACAGCTCCGCATTCGACGTTTTCCGTTCGATGGCTTTCGCATCCGCCAGCGCCAGCAACAGTTCGCGAAGTTTGCCGACGTCGGCGGGGTAGCCGTTACGTGACGAGACGACCCAGCCCGATTCGCTCTTTTCGATGACGGTTTGAGCGTCGTCACCGGCGCGGGTCACGGTGACACTTTCGATGTCATTGATTTTCGATTTGAGCCCCGGCAGCAGCGGCTGCCCGCTGACCGAGGTGTCGTCTTCACCGAGTTGCAGGGCGAACAGGACCAGGATCAGTGCAACGCTGATTGCTGCGAGAATTTTCAGATTGGAAGCGGTCATGACTTTTCAGATCGCGCCCGGCGCCACACGGCAAACAGCGCAAAAGCCGTGAGTAATACCGGAACCAGTCCGATGTTGATGATTTTCAAAACCGTGCCCAGGTTTTCGATGTCCCGGTCCATGCCGCGCTGCACGGCTCGCAATTCCTGCCGGATCGCTGCGCGCTGGTCGATAAAGCGATCGATCTCCGCCTGCTGCTCGGGCGACAGGAGTATGTTGCCGCTGTCTTCGCGAGACGATTGCAGTTCGCCGAGCCGCCGTTCGGTTTCATCGAGCTCTCGCTGCAAGCGTTGCTCGGTTGCGCGGAAGCGGGCTTCGGCGTCGACGCGAATGGCCTCGACTCGTGTGAACGGCCGGGTATAGCTCGCCCGGCTGCGCACGCCAATCAGGTCCGAGCTGCCGGACAGGTTTTCCAGCGCGTTGACAACGAAGGCACCATTGCTGGCAAACGCATTCGCCAATTGCTGGCCGAAAAAGTTTTGCACCTGTACCCACAGCGGGTCGCTGAGCATGTCCACGTCGCCGACCACGATCAGGTTTGCCGGTTCCGAGGATTCGGCCAGGTGATTCTCTTCGCCTGCATCGTCGGGTACATCGCCGTCTTCGGAGCTGACCGTCGCCTCGGGCGGGCCATCGGCAAAGGCGCTCGGCAACGTGCCATTGATTCGGGCGGCCAGCACGTATGCCGTGCCTGTTGGTGCGAAATCCGTTTGCAGCGACGCAGGATCCGGCAGGAAACTGAAGCGGGTCGCCGCCAGGGTGGCGGCTGAAGAGCTCGACGTCAAGAGCGGCTCGAGTGTCGCCGGACTGTCTTCCGACAGGGTGAAATGCCCGCTCATGGCCATGTTGATCGAACTCAGGTCCGCGGTCACGATATCGTCGTTGCTCATGCGGTCCATGGTGACGCCGAGGTAGCCGAAGTGCCGGGTCGGAGCCCGGCCGGGCCCGGCGTTGATTTGCAGGGCCAGCTGCGCGTCGGCAACCACCTCCGCCGCGGAAAACTCCACGCCCCAGGCCTCGAACAGTTCTGCCAGGTCCGAGCCCTGTCCCATCGGCGGCATACCCTGTGGCATGCCTTCGACGGATGCCGGGTCTACATTCGCCACCGGGTCGACGAAAATCAACGCCTTGCCACCGCCCAGGATGAACTGGTCGATGGCGTACAAGGTCGCATCCGCCAGGTCTCGTGGCTGTACGATCCACAACAGCGTGATGTCCTCGGCGATTTCATCGAACGCCGCTCCCAGCTCTCGAATCTCGAACAATTGCTGGGCCTGGTCGTAAATGACCCAGCCATTGCGCATGCGCTGCGTTTGCATGTCGAAGCCGCCCGACAGCTCGAGCTCGGTGACCAGGCCGATCACCGGCCGCTGCGGTGTCGCTAGCGTACTGATCAGCCGGGCGATGTCGTATTCCAGGAACGCTTCCTGTTCCGGCTGGAAGAAGGGAATGATCTCCACGTTGTCGAGACTGTCGGTGCCGGCAAGGCCCATGTAGACCGGGTCGGGAGCAACCCCGAGCTGGACACCCTGCAGCCCGAACTGCGCAGCGCGATCTTCATCCTCGGAAAACGGCAGCGGATCGATGATTCTGAGGTTGATCTTGTTGCCTGCAACGTCGTCGATCTTTTCGAGCAACTCGCGAACCCGGTTTGCGTAACTTCTCAGCGACGGAATATCCGCGGTGGCCTGGTCGGAAAAATAGAAATACAGGTTGATCGGTTCCTCGATGCTTTCGATGATGCGCACCGTGCCGTCAGACAGCGTATAGAGCTTGTTCTCCGTCAGGTCGATTTGCCAGCCGCTGAACAACTGGTTCGAAACGATGACGGCCGCCAGGAATCCGAGCAGCAGCACACCCAGGCTGGAGACACTCATTCGTTGTTGCTGTTTCGTGCTCATCTCAGTCTGCCTGTTTCCACTGCAGGACAATCGTGTTGGCGTACAGGAATGCACCGATCAGCAATGCGAAGAACAGCAGGTCACGGAAGTCGATGACGCCGCGGGAAATGTTTGCAAAATGCGTCAGGAAACTCAGGGAAGCGATGCCGTCCACCAGAACCTGGGGCGCCCAGCCGGAAAACAGGTCGAGCACCAGCGGCAAACCCGCAACGATAAACCCGAAGCAGACGACGACGGAAAGTACGAAAGCGATGACCTGGTTGCGGGTAACGGCTGACAGGCAGGCGCCGATCGCAAGAAAGCCGCCGGCCATCAGCAGGCTGCCGACGTACGCCGCGAAAATCACGCCATTGTCCGGATCGCCGAGGTAGTTGACCGTCAGCCAGATGGGAAACGTCCCGGCGAGGGCGATACCCGTAAACGCCCAGGCGGCCAGGAACTTGCCGAGCACGGCCTGCCAGGGTGTTACAGGCAAGGTCATCAGCAACTCGATGCTGCCGGTCTTGCGCTCCTCCGCCCACAGGCGCATGGCAATGGCAGGCACCAGGAACAAATACAGCCACGGATGAAAATTGAAAAATGCCCTCAGGTCGGCCTGTCCGCGCTCGTAAAAACCGCCAAGATAAAAGGTGAAGGTGCCCATCAGAACGAGAAAGATGACGATGAACACGTAGGCGACCGGCGTCGCGAAGTAACTTTTGAGCTCGCGTCCGAACAATGCCTTGACGATATTCATGTTGCAGCACCCTGGGTAATGGTGCGAAACACTTCGTCGAGACGTCCGGACTCGAGTTGTACGCTCGACGCCTGCCATCCCTTGTCGGCGACAAGGTCGGTTACTTCACGCCATGCTGCTGCGCTGCCGTTCACCGGTATGGCCGTCAATGCCCCCGATACGCGATCCGATTCCGTCGTCTCGACAGCCGGCAGCTGCTCGATCGTCGAACGCGCCTCGTCGAAGTTGACGCCGTCGGCAAAGACGATGCGCACGGCATTGTGGTAACGGGAGGTTGCCGCCAGGTTGTGCGGCGTATCGTCCGCGAGGATCTTGCCGTCGGCAATGATGATGGCTCGATTACACACCGCCTCGACTTCTTCGAGTATGTGAGTCGAGATGACGATCAGTTTTTCGGATGACATGGATTCGATCAGGTTGCGGACCTCGTGTTTCTGGTTCGGGTCGAGTCCGTCGGTCGGTTCGTCGAGGATCAATACGTCGGGGTCGTGCAAGATCGCCTGTGCCAGTCCGACCCGGCGCTTGAAACCCTTCGACAGCGTTTCGATCGTCTGGTCCAGTACCGGCCCCAGGTGCAGTCTTTCGATGACTTCGTCAAGGCGGGATTTCCGGGTCTGGCCCTCGAGCTCGCGGATATCGGCAATGAAATCGAGGAACGTGGCGGGCGTCATTTCGCCGTAACACGGCGCGCCTTCCGGCAAATAGCCGAGGCGTCGGCGCGCCTCCAGCGTCTCGCGCTGCACGTCGTGCCCGCAAACGGATGCGCTGCCGGCATCCGGCGTCACGAAGCCGGTCAGCATCTTCATGGTGGTCGATTTACCGGCGCCGTTCGGGCCGAGAAAGCCCAGCACCTCGCCTGCCTCGCATTCGAAGCCGAGCTCGTCGACGACCGTGTGGCGCCCGTATCTCTTTGTCAGACCATCAATTTTTATCATTTGTTTTCAATTACTTGCCGCCCACTCGCGCGGCGCGGCTGCATTTTTTACCAAAATTGTATTCGCCCTTCAAGAACCCCGGCGGTGGATACAAACGGCCCGATTTCCGCTACTGTGAGTAATTCGCCGGGTCGAAATAACTAAAGAATAATAAGGAGTGGCGCGATGACAAAACGTGGCTGGTCGGTCGAGTCCCTGGTCATCATATTCTCGATTATCGTCATTTCCCAGCTCCTGACCTACGTGGTGCCGCAAGGTGAATTCGAACGGCAGGCATTTCGCGGCGACGAAAGTGCACTGGTGGTCGTCCCCGGTTCGTTCGAATTCGCCGCTGCCGGCGAACGCATCAACCTGAGGCCCTGGCATTTTCTGCGGGCCATTCCGGAAGGATTTGCCGGCGCCCAGGACGTCATCTTTCTCATTTTTATTGCCGGCGGCGTGATCGCAATACTGCGCAAAAGTGGCGCAATCGATGCAGTATTGCACAAAGCCGTCGACAAGCTCGGCGCCAGTCCGTGGATCCTCATTGCGGGATGCCTGGCCATGTTCGGCGTAGGCTCCTACACGATCGGTATGGGCGAGGAATATGTTCCACTGATCCCGATCCTGGTAACCATGAGCCTCGCGATGCGCATGGATGCCATCGTCGCGATGGGGATGGTGTGGGTGCCGTATGGAATCGGCTGGGCTTGCGCCGGTTTCAATCCGTTCGGCGTGGTCATCGCGCAAAGCATCGCCAATGTTCCGCTGTTTTCCGGTTGGGCTTTGCGCATCGTCATGATGCTTGCCTTCCTCGCCATCGGCTTTCATCACCTGTATCGCTACGCGATTCGTGTGCAACGGGATCCGCAGTCGAGCCTGGTCGCGCACATCGACTACAGCGACGGATTCGAGCCACCCGCTGACATAGCACTCACACGCACGCGTATTTTTGTCTTGCTTGCGTTTACTGCCGGGGTTGTTTTCTTCGTCTGGGGTGCGTCCAGATACCAGTGGTACATCGACGAGCTCAATGCCGTATTCCTGGGTATTGGATTGGTCAGTGCGTTGATCGCACGCATTCCCGCAAGCGAGACGAGTCGCACGTTCATGAAAGGTGCGGCAGAGATGACGACCGCGGCATTAATAGTCGGTTTCGCACGTACTATCGAAGTCGTGCTGTCCGACGGCCAGATCATCGATACGATCATCAATTCGATCGCCAATGTGCTGACAACGTTCGGTGCGGAAGCAGCGGCGGTAGGCATGCTGGTCGTGCAAACGATCTGCAACTTTTTCATACCGTCGGGCAGCGGCCAGGCATTCGTGACCATGCCGATCATGTCACCGCTGGCAACGCTGACCGGTGTGCCTCAGCAGACCGCCGTGCTTGCCTACCAGTTCGGTGACGGTTTCACCAACATGATCGTGCCCACCAGTGCCCTGGTAATGGGTGCGCTGGCGCTCGGCAAGATTCCTTATGGTGCCTGGGTACGCTTTGTCGGACCGCTGTTGCTCAAGCTCTTCGCGCTGGCCGTGGTGTTCCTGGTCGCTACGATTCACCTCGGCAGCGCCCTGGGTTTTCATCCGGCGTGATGCACCAGTGCCGGCTCAGCGCATCTCGATGTCGATGACCCTGCCGACGCCGCGGTCGCGCGGATCGGCCGCAGGCTTGAGTTCGTCATCATCCCTCCAGATGACCTGCACGTCGCCGAAATCCCAGAGGTGCGGTTCCACGCGATAGCCGCGATCGCCGAGGGCGGATATGGTTTCCTGTGGTAGAGGGCGGCTGTGGTTCATGGTAATCAGGTCGGGCGGTAGCAGCTGGTGATGAAAGCGTGGCGCGCCCACTGCCTCGAGCGGCGTCATATCGAAATCGAGAATATTGACGATCGTCTGGAAGACAGACGTAAAGATTGTCGAACCACCGGGCGTTCCGAGGACCATTTCGACCGTGCCGTCTTTGAGGAGAATTGTCGGTGACATCGAAGACAATGGACGTTTACCCGGCTGGATATCGTTTGCCGTTCCGCCGACCACGCCAAAAATATTCGGCACACCCGGTTTTGCACTGAAATCGTCCATCTGATTGTTGAGCAGGAAGCCGGCGCCTTGAACAACGACACCACTTCCGTATTCCCAGTTGATCGTATAGGTATTCGAAACCGCGTTACCCCAATGATCCATGATCGAGTAGTGTGTCGTGTCGGGCGAACCGTGGCCCGGCGCGATTGAATCGAATTGCGAAATCGATACCGGGTCGACCTCCTGCGCCCGCCGTGCAATGTAAGCGTCGTCCAGAAGCGCATCCATGTCGACGTCGACGAAATCAGGGTCGCCCAGATACTCCGCGCGATCTGCGAATACCCGTTTTTCCATTTCAGCGACGAGGTGAATGTATTGGGGCGAATTGTGTGCGACTCCCTCGAAATGCTCGGCGAGGTAATCCTTCATCTTGAGCAACTGCACGATACCGAAACCGCCCGAGCTCGGTAGCGGCGCCGAAACGATCTCGTAATCGCGCCAGTCCGCACGAATCGGCTCACGCCAGATTGCTTCGTAGCTGGCAAGGTCTTCCATCGTGATCAGACCGTCGCTTATCGCCATCTGCCTGACGATCAGTTCTGCAGTCTGGCCGTTGTAGAATTCGTCACGTCCCGATGCCGCGATGCGGCGCAAAGTCGCAGCGAGTTCCGGCTGCTTGAACAGGCGATCCGTGTTTATGTCTCCGAAATAGTCGCTGAAGTTGGTACGGTCACGAAACTTTTCGTAGTTTGCGCGAATATCGTTGACGAGAATCTCTGCAACATAGAATCCGCTATCGGCCAGATTTGCTGCTGGCGTTACCACGTCGCTCCATGCCAGATTGCCGTATCGTTGATGTGCTTCCCACATGCCCGCAACAGTTCCGGGGACAGCAGCAGCTTGCGCGCCAACCAGCGTAGAATCGGGGATTAACTCGCCTTGTTCATCGAGATACATATCTCGATCCGCGGCCAGTGCCGCTTTCTCCCGATAATCCAGGAAAGCTGCTTCGCCGTCCATGTAGGTGAGCATGAAGCCACCACCGCCGATGTTGCCGGCATCGATATAGGTCACGGCAAGTGCGAACGCGGTGGCTACCGCGGCATCCACTGCATTGCCGCCGCGCTGCAGAATATCGGCAGCAATATCCGCAGCATAAGGTTCGGGAATCGCAATTGCTGCCTGCGCGAGAACGACATCTGCCTGTCGCGGAATCGCAGCCTCGTCCGTCGGGCGCGAACAGGCGGCGAGTAGCAGCGGTATCACCAAAATCAAAGTACGAAATTTCATCGACGAACACATTGCGGCAGCCTCAGGATTGCGAGCGATACCAGTCGACGCCGTCGGTATCGCGTTTTACAGTCATGCGGCCCTTGTTGATCAGGTAGTTCAGATGGGCAACCGATTCACCGGTGGCCATGATCAGTTGATTCTTGGTGATTTCGCTTTTGAACAACGCCGGGAAAACGTCGACCGCGCGCTTCGGTTCGCTGCAGGCGCGCTCGAGTTTTTCGAGACAATCGGCGTGTTCCGCGATCAGCGCGTCGAGTCGTTGGTGAGCACCGCGAAACGGCTTGCCGTGCGCGGGCAACACCAGCACGTCTTCCGGGATGCGCTGCTTGAGATCCCTTAATGAGTCGAGCCAGTCAGCCAGCGGATTGGCGCGCGGCTCGGTCGGGTAGACGCTGACATTCGAGGATATTTTCGGCAGCAGCTGGTCGCCGGAAATCAGGACGTTCAGATCGCGACAATACAGGCAGGCATGTTCGGGCGAATGGCCGCGACCGACGATCACCTGCCATTCGTAATCACCGATCTGCAGTACGTCGCCGTCTTGGAGGCGAACGTAAGACTCCGGCAGGTGCGTCACGTACTTGCCGAACATGCCGAACATCTTGTGGTAGTACTCCATGTGTTCCGGCGCAAAGCCCGCGGCGCGATAAAAGCGATCGCCTTCTCGCGGTGTCTTGCGTCCGGTATCGGCCACCAGTACCCGGCACAGGAGGTATTCTTCCCGGGACATCCACAGCGGTACGTCGAAATGACCGGTCAGCCAGCCCGCACAACCGACGTGATCCGGGTGCAGGTGCGTGACCAGTACGCGGCGAGCCGGTTTGTCCATCATGGTTTCAGTGAATGTTTTTTGCCAGACTGCTCTCGTTTCCTCGACATCGACGCCGGTGTCGACGATGGTCCAGCCGTCAACGTCCTGTAAGAGCCAGAGGTTGATGTGGCCGAGTACGAACGGTAGCGGCATGCGCAGCCAGGTTACGCCTGGCGCGACATTCATGGTCGCGCCGGCCTCGGGACGTTCCGCAAATTCGTAGCTGATTTGTTTTTTGTTCTCTGCTGCGAGCATTGGCGGAGTTTGACACGGGCGGCTGGAAATTACCCGGTTTTCACGGTGCGTACGGTTCAGGCTGCCTTTTGCGTTGCCTGCGAAAAGCTTGCGAATTTATTGTCGATTCGTTGTCGTGCTTCTTTGGCCGCTTTTTCCTTGACCGGTCCGTAACCGCGAATCTCCAGGTATTCGTTGACGATGTCGACAGCTGTGTCGATGTTCTGTACGGACAGGTGCTCGAGCAGGGTGGCGACATTTTCCTCGAATTGCACGATCAGCGCGCGCTCGAGTTTGCGCTCCGCGCTGTAGCCGAATACGTCCAGGCGAGTGCCGCGGAGTTTTCGCAGTCGCGCCAGGATGCGAAACGCGGCCAGCATCCAGCTGCCGAATTCACGTTTGCCGGGACGCCCCCGGCTGTCGACACCGCGGCTCAACAGTGGCGGTGCGAGATGAAAACGCAGCCTGGCCTTGTCGCCGAATTCGCTGCGGACTTTCTCGATGAACCCGCTATCCGCATGCAGCCTTGCGACTTCGTACTCGTCCTTGTACGCGAGCGTCTTGAAGTAAGCGCGAGCGACCGCGGTGGTGAGGCGCAAGGTGCCGCCGGTCCCGATTTCCTGCTCCGCTTTTCGGACCTGCTCCACCAGGTCCCGGTAGCGGCTCGCCAGGACCTCGTCCTGGTAGTCCACCAGGAACTTTGCTCGTCGCTCGATGATCTCGTCCAGTGATTCGATGCCCGTGACGGTCTGGTGCGGATCGGCAATTTGCTTGCGCACGAAGTGCGGGTCCGCGGCAGCAATGCGCCCCCAGTGGAATGCATTCTTGTTCTCCTCGATGGCGACGCCGTTCAGTTCGATGGCACGCAGCAATGCATCCAGCGACACCGGCAACAGCCCCATTTGCCACGCATAGCCGACAAGCAGCACGTTGGCAAAGATGGTATTGCCGAGCAGTGATTCGGCCAGCTGATTCGCGGCCACGGTCGACAGGTTCGGTGTGCCGACGATATCTTCGATGGCTTCCACGCGATCGCTGGCTCTCAGGCTTGCGTCACGGAACTTGACGAAATCGGCGGTCGCCATTTCCGTCGTGTTCAGGACCACCCGCGTATGGTCTTTGCGCAGGGTGCGCGAGGCTTTGGGCGAGGAACTCACGACGAGATCGCAACCGATGAGCGCGTCCGCCTGCCGATCGTCGATGCGCACCTGGTTCAACTCGGCCGGCCCGCGGGCGATGCGGATGTAGCTCAGCACCGGGCCGAATTTCTGCGCAAAACCCATGAAGTCGAGCACGCTGGCGCCCTTGCTTTCGAGATGTGCCGCCATGGTGATGATGGCGCCGACCGTGATGACGCCGGTACCGCCGACGCCGGTGACCAGCAGGTCGTAGCTTGCGTCGATCTCCGGGAGCTTCGGCATCGGCAACGCCTCGAGTTTACCTGCCGGCGCATCGTGGATCGCCGATGAATCCCGGGATTTGCGCTCGGCGCCTTCGACCGTCACGAAACTCGGGCAAAAACCGTTGACGCAGGAGAAGTCCTTGTTGCAGCTGTTCTGATCGATTTGCCGTTTGCGGCCAAACGGGGTTTCCTTCGGAATCACGGAGAGGCAGTTGGATTCGATTGAGCAGTCGCCACAGCCCTCGCAAACCAGGTCGTTGATGACCACGAACTTGTTGGGATCCTCGATGAGGCCGCGTTTGCGGCGGCGGCGTTTTTCGGTGGCGCAGGTCTGCGCGTAGATGAGCACCGTGACACCCGGGATGTCGCGCAATTCCCGTTGAATCGCATCGAGATCCCGCCGGTGCGATATGGTCGTGCCACCAGGAAAGTCCCCGATTGCGAAATTCTCAGGCTCGTCCGAAACCACCGCAATACGTTCGATGCCTTCGGCACGCACCGAATGCGCGATGCGCTCGACGGTGATCGGGCCGTCGACAGGCTGGCCGCCGGTCATGGCAACGGCGTCGTTGAAAAGAATCTTGAACGTGATGTTGGTTTTTGCGGCGAAGGCCTGGCGAATGGCGAGTGAGCCGGAGTGGTAGTAAGTGCCGTCACCGAGATTCTGGAAAATATGTCGTCCGCCGTTGTACAGGGAACGTGTAATCCAGTTGATGCCTTCCCCGCCCATCGGTATCAGCCCGTCGGTGTCGCGATTCATCCAGTTGGCCATGAAATGGCAACCGATGCCGGCGAGCGCCTGCGAGCCTTCCGGCAGCCGCGTGGAGGTGTTGTGCGGGCAGCCGGAGCAAAAATACGGCGTTCGGGAAGCGCCGTCGATCTTGATGATTTCCGGACCCGGCGACGCGAGTCTCGCGGCCCGTTCGCGAAGATTGAGTCCGGGAATGCAACCGTCGATGCGCCTGGCGACGATTCCGGCGAGCTGGGTTGGCGACAGCTCGCCGACCCAGGGAACCAGGCGGTTGCCGAATTCGTCTTCCTTGCCGACCATCCGTTGCGGCTTGCGGCCCGGGTAGTCGTAAAAGTATTCCTTGAATTCGCTCTCGATCAGGCCGCGCTTTTCCTCGATCACCAGCACCTCGTGCTTGTCGTGCACGAATTCCAGCGCCGCATCGTGCGCCAGCGGCCACACCATGCCCACCTTGTAGACATCGAGGCCGATGCGCCGCGCTTCCTTGCGATCGATATCCAGAAGACGCAATGCTTCCATCAGGTCGAGATGACCTTTGCCGGTCGTGACGATGCCGTATCGCGCTTTCGGGTTGTCGAAAATCTTGCGATCGATAGGGTTCGCCTTGGCAAACGCCAGCGTTGCGGCTTTCTTGGCTTCGAGGCGCTCCTCGATCTGCGGACCCGGGTAATCGGGCCAGCGAATGTGCAATCCGTCGGGCGGTATTTCGAAATCCGGTGTCTCGAATTCCGGGTAGGGCGGCAGTTCCACTGACATGGCCGACTCGACGGTTTCGGAGATCGCTTTGAAGCCGACCCACATGCCCGAATAACGGGACAGGGCGATGCCATAAAGGCCGTACTCGAGATATTCGGCGACGTTGGCCGGATTCAGGTTCGGCATCAGCCAGGTCAAAAAAGCGACGTCGGACTGGTGCGACATCGACGATGACACGGCACCGTGATCATCGCCGGCGATGACCAGGACGCCACCGTGCGGCGAGCTGCCGTAAGCGTTGCCGTGTTTCAGGCTGTCGCCGGCCCGGTCCACGCCCGGTCCCTTGCCGTACCAGATACCGAACACACCGTCGACATTCTTGTGCGGATCGGCTTCGACCTGCTGCGTGCCGAAAACCGCGGTCGCCGCCAACTCTTCGTTGACCGCGGGAAGAAACGTCACGTCGTTTTGCCTGAGGAATTTTTCGGCACGCCACAGCTCGGTGTCATACGCCGCGAGCGGCGAGCCGCGGTAACCGCTGATGAAGCCGGCGGTGTTGAGTCCCGCGGCGCGATCCAGGGTCCGCTGCATCAGCGGGATGCGCACCAGCGCCTGCGTGCCGGTCAGGAAAACGCGCCCCGATTCGCGCTGGTAGCGGTCATCCAGCTCGTAATTGTCGAGTGGATACTGTGCCTCACGCAGTGCGGCGGCCCGGGCCATCGGTACTCCTGATGCTGGGTTGAGTGTAGCCGCAAATAATGGCAGATAACGCCCGCAAGTGGGTACCTATTTTTGCCGTTTTTCCAGATAAAAATGATATTTTTTCTCGTATTTTCGTCAAAAATGCAAGAAAATCCCCATTTGGGACGAATTCTGGTATGGGTGGATGCTGAGCAAGAAAGATCGGGCAATCCTTGCCGAGCTGCAGTCGGACAGCCGCCTGACGATGCAGCAGCTGGCGGACCGGCTGGGCATGTCGAGCTCGGCGTGCTGGCGTCGTGTCAGGTCACTCGAGGAATCCGGCGTCATCGATCGTTACGCGGTGATCGTCAATCCGGCGAAGGCCGGCTTCTCGCTGTCGTCCATGACCACGGTCTCGCTGGCGCGACACGAGGAAACCAACGTCGAAAATTTCGTCCGCGAAGTCAGGCGCCATCCCGAAGTGCTGGAATGTTTCGCGACCAGCGGCGAGGCCGATTTTCACCTGCGGGTCGTGGTCGAGGACATCGAGGCCTACAACCGGTTCCTCGATGACTTCATCTTTCGCATTCCCGGCGTCTCGCAGGTACGCTCGAACATCGTCCTGAAAGAGATCAAGGCCGACACGGCGCTGCCGCTCAAGGCGTAAAGAATCGCGGCTGAAGCCGCTCCCACAATTGCTAAAAGGCAGTGGGGCTTATTAATGTGAGAGCGGCTTTAGCCGCGAACTTTGGCCCACTCCTCGTCGGTGGCGACCATTGTCAGCACGTCGTAGGCCGCGACGATCTCGTCATTCTGATTGGTGACTTCGGTATCCCAGCGCACTTCGCCGTAACCGGACCCCTCGCGCAGCGTCTTTTGCTTGCAGGTCAGTCGTACCTTCAGTGAGTCGCCGTAGTTGACCGGCTGCGCGAAGCGCAGGTTGTCGAGGCCGTAATTCGCCAGGACCGGGCCGAAGTCCGGGTCGACGAACAACCCGGCTGCGAAAGAAACGATCAGGTATCCGTGTGCGACCCTGCCGTCGAAGAAAGGATTCTTTTTCGCGGATTCCTCGTCGGTGTGCGCATAGAATTTGTCGCCGGTGAATTCCGCAAAGTGCTCGATATCGTCGAGCGTCACCTCTCTCGACTTCGTGTACAGCGTATCGCCGATCTGCAATGTCTCGAAGGTTTTCCTGAACGGGTGCAGGTCTGACCGAGATTCCGCTGCACCGCGTATCCAGCGATTGCCGATTGCCGCAAGTGTCTCCGGCGTACCCTGCAGCGCCGTTCGCTGCATGTAATGCAACGCACCGCGTACGCCGCCCAGTTCCTCGCCACCGCCGGCACGTCCCGGTCCGCCATGCACGAGGTGCGGCAACGGGGAGCCGTGGCCGGTCGACTCCGCGGCGCAATGGCGATTGACGATCAGCATGCGCCCGTGCCAGGCGGCCGTGCCGAGCACCAGTTGCCGTGCAACGTCGTTGTCATTGGTGACGATCGATCCGGCCAGGCTGCCGTCACCGAGCCTTGCAAGTTCGATGGCCTCGTCCAGGTCCTGGTACGGCAGTACGGTGCTCACGGGTCCGAACGCTTCCACCGAATGCACGGCGGAGGCCTTTAGCGGGCGTTCGCAGTGCAACAGCGTCGGCATGAAAAATGCGCCTTTTTGGATGTCGGCGTCGACCAGCGCAAAGTCTTCGCTGTTGCCGTAAACGATTTCTGCCTCCGCCGACAGGTCCGCGATACGCGCGCGCACCTCGTCGCGCTGGTCGAGGCTCGCCAGCGCACCCATGTCGACGTCTTTCGAGGCAGGATTGCCGATGCGAATCTGCCCGAGTGCCGAGGAAAGCGCCTCGACGACGTCCGCTGCCAGTTGCGACGGTGCGATGATGCGGCGGATGGCGGTGCACTTCTGACCGACTTTGCTGGTCATCTCGCGTGTCACTTCCTTGATGAACAGCTCGAATTCGGGCGTATCCGGCTTCGCGTCCGGGCCGAGAATCGAGGCGTTGAGAGAATCCGTCTCCGCGGTGAAATGTACCGATTCGGCAATGACGCGCGGGTGTTGCTGCAGTTTTTCGGCCGTCGACTTGGAGCCCGTGAAGGCAACGATGTCCTGGCAGGTGAGGTGGTCGAACAGGTCGCCGACGCCGCCGCAAATAAGCTGCACGGCGCCGTCCGGCAGAATCTCCGACTCGACCATGCGGCGAAACACCAGCTCGGTGAGATAGGCGGTGCTCGATGCCGGCTTGACGATCGCGGGCACGCCGGCCAGCAGTGCCGGCGCGAGTTTTTCGAGCATACCCCAGCACGGAAAGTTAAACGCGTTGATGTGCACCGCGACGCCGAGGCGGGGAGTGTAAATGTGCTGGCCGACGAAAGTGCCGTTCTTTGACAGGATTTCCGGGGCGCCGTCGAGGTAGACCTTGTCGTTCGGCATCTCCCGGCGACCTTTGCTCGAGTACACGAACAAGGTCGAGATGCCGCCGTCGATGTCGATCCACGAATCGCCGCGTGTCGCGCCGGTCTTGGTCGACAGTTCGTAGAATTCCATCTTGTGTTCGAGCAGGTGCCTGGCGAGTTCCTTCAGCATCAACGCGCGTTCGTGAAACGTGTATTGGCGCAGCCCCTTGCCGCCGGTGCGCCGTGCGTAGTCGAGCATCGCGGCGAAATCGAGTCCGCTACTGGTGATACTGGCAATCGCTTCGCCGTCAACGGCGCTCGTCAGCGGTTTGCCTTGCTCGGCGGCTGTGAACCAACGGTTTTCTGCAAAGTTTGCGAGATTCATGCTCGAGCCCCCCGGCGATAGCGGCGTGAATTCACAAAGATACACAAGTTCGGGAAATTTGTAATTTTTGGTGTCACAATGAATTGGCATCAACGAGCGCACGAGGCCGATGTCGGTACCTACAGCCAGCGACAAACTGCTCGACGAGTTCCGCTCGCGGCCGACGATCCGTGCCGGCTCGCTGATCATTACCGTGTTCGGCGATGCGATTGCGCCGCGTGGCGGCACCGTATGGATCGGCAGCCTGATCAACGCCCTGTCCGCTTTCGGCGTAAGCGAAAGACTGGTCAGGACGTCGGTTTTTCGCCTGGTGCGCGACGACTGGCTGGATGTCGATCAGGTTGGGCGTCGCAGTTATTACAGACTCACTGACGAAGGCGCGCGTCGCTTCGAGCAGGCGACGCGACGGATTTACGGCGAGCCGCGCCAGAGCTGGACCGGCGACTGGTGCCTGGTGCTGCTCACTGGCCTCGAAGCGGAACACAGGGAATTACTGCGCAAGGAGCTCGGTTGGCAGGGCTTTGCTGCAATCTCCAGCAATCTGCTGGCCCATCCCTCGCACAGCAGCACGGAACTCGAGCGGACGCTCAAGTCGCTGGATCTCGAACGCGACGTGGTGGTGATGCAGGGTCGTACCCTCGGCAAAAATCAGGACGCCGCGATGCGCGCACTGGTCCACAAAAGCTGGAACCTCGATGAGATCGACCGCCATTACGAGTCGTTCATCGCGCAATTCAGGCCGGTGTGGCGGGCGGTCGAAAAGACGTCAGCGTGCAAGCCGCAGGCTGCCTTCGAAATTCGTACGCTGATGATTCACGAATACCGGCGTACGCTGCTGCGGGACCCGCTGCTGCCGGCCGAAATGTTACCGCCCGGGTGGCACGGTACCGCGGCCTACCAGCTGTGCCGAAATCTCTACCGGCTGGTTTACCGGCAGGCAGACGACTACCTGACCGCGGGCTTCGAGACGGCCGACGGTCCCTTGCCGCCTCCGGCGCCGGAATTCTTCCGACGCTTCGGCGGTCTCGACTGACAAAAAGGAAACCAATGGACGATATTCAGGTTGCAAAAAAAAGCGCAGATGCGATGTGGGCAAACGACGACGCGGCGAAGGCGCTCGGCATACGGATCGACGTCAGTCGGCCCGGGCATGCCGAAGCCACGTTCGAGGTCCGGCCGGACATGGTCAACGGGCATCACGTTTGCCACGGCGGGTTCCTGTTTGCACTCGCGGACACGGCCTTCGCCTTCGCCTGCAATACCTATAACAGGGTGACCTTTGCCTCCGGCGCCACGATCGATTTCCTGCGTCCGGCGAAGCTCGGCGACACCATCGTCGCGTCGGCGTCCGAAGTTCATCGGGGTGGCCGCATCGGCGTTTACGACGTGGTTTGCCGAAACCAGCACGGTGAGCCGATTGCCACCTTTCGCGGCCGTTCATTCGCTACCCGCGAACCACTGTTCGAGTAGTTATGATACAAATTTCGTTGAATTTCTAAAAAAAATGTGACACATTTGGCGGCTACGTCATTACTGAGGAGTGACGCGTGTACACCCAGGGGCTGGACCAGCAGGGCAAGGCTGAAAAGGGCACAGGCGAATCGCCGGAGCAGCTTGCGGCCTTCCAGGCGCGCATCGATGCCGACGAGAAAATCGAACCCAAGGACTGGATGCCCGAGGCCTACCGGCGAACGCTGGTGCGGCAAATTTCGCAGCACGCGCACTCGGAAATCATCGGCATGCAGCCGGAGGGCAACTGGCTGACCCGTGCGCCGACCTTGCGCCGTAAATCCATCCTGCTGGCCAAGGTGCAGGACGAGGCGGGACACGGCCTGTACCTGTACAGCTCGGGCGAGACCCTCGGCACCTCACGCGAGACGATGGTCGAAGACCTGCTCAGCGGCAAGGCCAAGTACTCGAGCATATTCAATTATCCAACCCTGACCTGGGCCGACATCGGCGCGATCGGCTGGCTGGTCGACGGCGCTGCGATCATGAACCAGATCCCGCTGTGCCGCTGTTCGTACGGGCCGTATGCGCGCGCGATGGTGCGCATCTGCAAGGAAGAGAGTTTTCACCAGCGGCAGGGTTTCGAAATCATGCTGGAACTCAGCCGGGGTTCTCCCGAACAGAAAGCGATGGCTCAGGATGCGCTGAATCGCTGGTGGTGGCCGTCGATCATGATGTTCGGACCGAGCGACAAGGACTCGGTACATTCGGCGCAATCGATGGCGTGGAAGATCAAGCGATTCTCCAACGACGAGTTACGGCAGAAGTTCATCGACGTGACCGTGCCGCAGGCCGAGTTTCTCGGCCTGAAAGTTCCCGATGACGACCTCGAGTTCGACGAAAAGAGCGGCCATTACAGGTTCGGTGACATCGACTGGGCCGAATTCAAGAACGTACTGGCCGGCAACGGGCCATGCAACCGCGAACGCATGCGCGTGCGCCGTAACGCGCACGAGAACGGCGCCTGGGTGCGGGAAGCGGCACGGGCTTACGCAGCAAAACACGCCGCCAAGCGCGCGGCATGATGCGAGGACAAACACCATGAGCAGCAAAGACTGGCCACTGTACGAAGTGTTTATCCGCAGCAAATCGGGCCTGAGCCACCGGCATGCCGGCAGCGTACACGCGGCGGACGATGAAATGGCGCTCAATCACGCCCGCGACGTCTATACACGCCGCAATGAAGGTGTGAGCATCTGGGTGGTGAGGTCGAGCGAGATCGTTGCCTCGGATCCGCAGGAATCTGCGGCGTTGTTCGAGCCGGCGAAAGACAAGATTTATCGTCACCCGACGTTTTACGACATCCCGGACGGTGTCGAAAACCTGTGACGATGAATCCCAAGGACGCACTGTTCAGGTACCTCGTCCGGCTGGGTGACAATGCGCTCGTGCTTGCACAGCGCTTGATCGAAATCGTCGCCGACGGGCCGGAACTCGAGGAAGAACTCGCCAACGCCAACTTCTCGCTGGACTACCTCGGGCAAGCAAGGCTTTTCTACAGCTACGCCGGTGAACTCGAAGGAAGCGGCCGCACCGAGGACGACTTTGCGTTCCTGCGGACGGATCGCGAATTCGAAAACTTTCTGCTGGTCGAACGACCCAACGGTCATTTCGGGGACGTGATCGTCCGCTCGGTCCTGTTTGACGCGTTCTACCTGTTGCAACTCGAGTCGCTGTCGCAGTGCAGCGACCAGCGGCTGGCGGAAATTGCCGCCAAGGCCGCGAAAGAGATTCGCTATCACCTGCGATATGGCTCGCAGTGGCTGATCCGCCTCGGTGATGGTACCCGGGAAAGCCATTCTCGCGTGCAGCTTTCGCTGGACGAGTTATGGAGATTTACCGGTGAGCTGACGGCAGGTGACGAGATCGACGTGGCGATGCGCGACGCATTCGGCGGGCCGGATCTCGAGAAAGTAAGGACGCAATGGAAAGCCGCCATCGCGGACATCGTGCGCGAGGCGACGCTCGAATTACCGGCGGACGAAGCCATGGCGAGCGGCGGACGCAATGGCCTGCATAGTGAGGAATTCGGCTACATGATCGCCGAGATGCAGCATTTGCAGCGTGCCTATCCGGGCCTCGAGTGGTGAGGCGGAAGTGAACGCGGCGGCGGCAAAACCCACCCGGGTTACGGAACAGCAGATCTGGAACTACCTGGAATCCGTGCCTGACCCCGAGATTCCGGTATTGAACGTACTGGACC
>JAWWCT010000049.1:0-27819 GCA_033720315.1 Woeseiaceae bacterium
CGGCTCCAACCGGATACACACGGCAAATCATCACCTGTGGGCGGAACCGCTGGACGAGGCAATCTCGAAAGTGCTGGTGCGCGATATTGCAGAACTGACGATGAACGTGGCGGTGGAACGCGATGCAGGTCGCTGGAGTCGATCGGCGGATTGCAGGCTGCGTGTTGAGTTCGACAAGTTTCATGCGACCGACCGCTCGACAGTCGTCAGCTCGGGCCGCTACTGGTTGCTGGTGGGCGACAGGGAAACACGGCTGGGGTTCGATATCAGCGAACGCCTGACTGCGGATGGCCACGCAAATGCCGTCTCGGCGTTGCGGCAGTCGCTGAAAACCATTGCGACACAGATGGGGGAAACGATTCGCAACGAGTGCCGGCCTGCGAAGTCAGCCGACGGCGAATCGACTGTAGCCGTGACAGGCTAGCGAAACCCGAGCGATTTGGTTTCCGGACTTTTTGTGTCGATGATTGCGATGAACCAACCTGGTAACTTTTGCAACGGCCAGCGTGCAGAATAAACCGTTGCACGTTGCGATCGTCGGTTGCGGCTTCACGGGCACGACCGCGTTCTACCAGCTGGTCCGGCATTACCCGGTCACACGGATTACCCTCTTCGAGGCCAGCGGCGAGTTCGGTCCCGGGTTTCCCTACCAGGCGGATGAATCGCCGGAGTACCTGCTCAACAATACCAATGACACGATGTGCCTCGAGCCGTCCAACCGTCGCGCTTTCGTGGAATGGCTGCAGCGGCATCCGCAGCACTCGAACGACCTCGATGAGAAAGCCAGCAAACCACGCGCGGTCTACGGCGAGTTCCTGCGCGATGTGATCGAACGTGGTAAAGCGAAAGCGGAACGACGCGGCATCGATGTGCAGTTCGTGCCGCAGGAAGTCGTCGATGTAATACGCGAATCCGACCAGGGCTTTGTCGTCAAGACGGCCAGTCATAGCGTTTCCGCGGATCGGGTGATCCTGGCAACCGGGCGCTGCCCGGACTACGACGTCTACGGATTGACGAATGCGGCGGCCGGGCATTACTTTCCGCTGCATATGCCGGGAACGCAACTCGACGTGCTGCCGGTGGATGCGGAAGTCCATGTCATCGGTACTTCGCTCAGTGCTTACGATGTCGTCAACCAGTTGTTCGCCGCATCGACCGGCTGCGAGTTCCTGCCCAACGGTGACAATCGCTTGCGTTATCGGCCAAACGGCAACCGGCGCAAGGTCGTTTTGTGCTCGCGCAATGGGCGCCTCAAGAAGGTGCAAAGCCGGTATCCATGCCCGGTGCAGGTGGGACACTTTACGCTCGATTCGGTGCGGCGACTCGATTCGGACGTCACGCTCGCGCAGTTGCTGGCATTGATGGAAGAGGATGCGCGCGAGCATGGCGTCACCATCGATCGTGACGAGCTCGCCGATCCCTACACCGGCTGCAATTCGGCCGAGGAAATAAACAAGAGGGCGGCGAGCATTTTGCAACACGATATCGATGCCGCGGCGTCGGACCGCGAATCGACGGCAAATTTTATCGTCGATTACCTCGATGCCGCGCAGTTTCACATCTGGGACGTATTTGCCGCACACGTCCTGTCAGTATCCGAGGAAGCGGCGTTTCGTGCACGCTACGAAAGCCCGATGCTCACCTATGCGGCACCGTGCCCGTCCATCACTGCACAAAAAGTCCTCGCGTTGATGCAGAGCGGGCACCTGCGGGTCCTCGGCGGAATCCGCTCGATCAGTGCGTCAAGCGACGGAAAAACCTTCGAAATCGAACACCGATTCGGTCGTGAAGCGGCGCGCTACCTGGTCAATGCCACGGGGGCAGTCGATCGCGACGTCGAGAGCCAGCGCCAGCCGGCGCTGATTTCGAACCTCGTCGGCAAAGGCATGCTCGGCGGCTACCGCCGGCTGCCGACATCGCAAAACGGTGCGGCGGTGGATCTCGAGAGCTTTCAAAGCGAGACCACAAAGGGACTTTACGTCGCCAGCATGTTGCTGTGGGGACCGGGTTATTTCGTGAGTTCGGCGATCATGATGGCGACGATTGTGGAACGGCTGTTGAAGTCCGCCTTTAAAGACCGCTGAGCGGACGCTACTCGATCGCAAAACTTACCCTGACCGTGTGCCGGACGACTTGCTGGCCCGGAGCGATCGGTACGGCCCTGGCTTCCTGGGCCATCACGGCGCCAAACACCTGCGGCATGGCAACCGGGCCGGCAATTTCCTCCACGCCGGTCACCGCGCCGAGCTGCACGCCGGCTTCGTCGGCGTACAGGCGTGCCTTGCGTGCGGCATCCTGCATTGCGGCACGCCGCGCTTCATCCTCGAGCGGCTGCGTGTCATCGATGTCGAACAGCACCTGGTTCACCTGGTTGGAGCCGGCACTGACGACGGCATCGAGAATGGCACCCAGGGCGTCGATGTCGCGCACCGTCACACGAACTTCGTTGGTAACGCGGTAGCCGATCAGTCGCTGCGACTGCGCCGGTCGATCGTAATTGTATTCCGGTGCGATGCTGAAGTTACTCGTCTGCATGTCGTCGTCTGCAATGTTGTGTCGCCTGAGCGCCTCGAATACGGCTTCGACGGCGGCGGTGTTTTGCCTGACACTCTCACCCGCAGTCGCGTGTTGCGTGACGACGCCGACGTTAACGCGGGCCATATCGGGTTTGGCCAGTACTTCGCCGCTGCCGAGGACCGTGATCGCGGATTTGGCGTCCGCGGCCACAGCGCCGGCAGCGCCGGCCAGTAACCATGAAAGGACTACACAGTAAATGAACGGTCTTTCGGAGATTGTCTGCATGGGTTCGGTCCCGGGTTATGGCAGCTCGATTATATGTTGTGCATCAATGCGTCGTCTGCCCGGTCATGCAGGTCTTGGACCGCTCGAACCCAGTCCGGTTCGCCAGCGCACGGTTTTTACGTCGACGACTGCTGCGGTTCGGGCCGGATTTCGCGAAATCGACCAGTCCTGTGCAGCAAGGTCATGAAACACACCGTCGACAAGCCGGCGGCGCCGAAAATCATGCACATGACCATGATCTGGTAGCGAACGGCAATCAGCGGTGAGACGCCGGAAAGAATCTGCCCGGTCATCATGCCGGGCAGCGATATCAGTCCGACGGCCAGGAACGAATTGATCGGCGGAATCATGGAGGCACGAAAGGCGGTGTCGCGCGCCTTGCGGAAGCCACACCCGTTGGCGAGCTCTGCCTGAAGGCGTTCGAGCGCCAGGCTGATGTTGGTCATGCCGGCCGAAAAAATCATGCCGGCCAGCGGGATCATGACGTTCGGTCGAAACCAGGGATCGAGCTGCAATACTCCCTGCGTTATGAGTACCAGGGTCGAACCGCCGCCAAGCCCGACGGACAACAGCGCCGGAAGAACCATCGGGGCTTTCGGCGTGCTGGCGGTATTCAATGCGATCCAGCTGGCGGCGAGCAGCATGACTGCAAGTACCCCGCTGATGACCAGGCCCGAGTCGGTGCGGAAGATATAAACGAGGACGTATCCGACCAGCGTCAATTGCAGCAACATGCGCGCGACGGCAGTCAGCGAACGGGCGTAACCCTGGCCCCAGCGCCACATCAATAAGATCACGACGGCGACGGGAACAAAGGCGATGGCCAGGCGTGGCACGGAAATGGTGGCGATATCCAATGATCTTTGCCTCCGGGTTATTTACGTCACAAATTTCGTCGCAATAATGGCTGACTTTCAAGAGCGATCGCGGCTAAAGCCGCTCCTACATTGCGTCAAGGTTAGTATTTGCGGCGAACGCCACAGTCACAATAGGCAGTAACCACCAAAAGCTTAATAACCAGCGTCGAAATCGACGCGGTGGTTCAGAGGCTCGCCGTTGACATAGCGGTGATGATTGTCGATGAAGATCGGCACGATGAGCGAGGCGAGGCTGACGGCGGCGATATGGGCCGTGACCAGCAGCCTGGGGGTGTCCCACAGCGGACTGTCCGCCGGTATCGGCTCCTCATCGAAAACGTCCAGCGTGGCCCCCGCCAGTCGTGCGTTTTTCAGGGCATCGATGAGAGCCGCATCGTCGACCACGTTGCTGCGGCCGATATTGATGAAATACGCATGCCGCGGCAGTTGCGCCAGCGCGGCGGCATCGAGCAGGTGATTCGTCTCACGGGTATCCGGCAGGATCGCCACCAGGTAATCGAGCGGTTTCAGGAAAGCGTGCAGTTCGCTTTGTTGCATGACCCTGGAAAATCCCGGCGCCGCGTTCCCGGAACGGCTGAGTCCGGTCACATCGACGCCGAAATGTCCGGCGGTCTGCGCGATGTGCCGGCCGATCGAGCCGGTACCCATTATCCCCAGGTGCTTGCCCTCGAGGCTGCCGGAGTACTCGTTGAACCATTCGTGCTGCTGTTGTTTTTCCCAGCGTTCGCGAAGTCGCAGCTCGTGCGCGAGGAGATAGCCGATGACGTACTCCGACATCTGCGGGCCGAACACGTCCTTGACGCCGGTCAGCTGGTAATCGCGCCGGTCTGCCTCGATCAGCGGCGTGACCCCCGCCCATGAAGACTGCACCCAGTCGACGGCTGGCATGTGCGGCAGGAGTTCGGCAATCATGTCGGGTCGGCCGAACAGGATCGTCTCGTTCGCGTACTGCGACCGGGCGTCGCCGACGGAGGTGCACGCCTTGAACGGAATGCTGTCAGCGGCGAGGCGTTGCAGTTCTGCGGCATATTCTTCGGCAGCTGCGGTCACGATCAGGCATGCCGGCTTTTTCCTCTCGGGATTGATGGGTGGATTCCTTCTAGCGCTCGGTGTGACCGGCAACAGGATATAACTGTTTCGGCTTGAGTCCGAGCCGCGATTCATCGATGATCGTCATACGTGCAAAAACTCGAAAATCCAGGGGGACTCCATGTGTAACGAACGCACCATCCGCGCTGCCGAAGAATACTTGCGCGGGAATCCGTTGTCGCGCCGCGAGTTCAACCTGCGCGCTACCGCGGCCGGCATCGCGATGCTGTTGCCGCCGACGGCCAATGCCGTGGAGGTCGTCGAACAGGACGTCATGGTGCCGACGCCCGATGGCGAGGCGGATTGCTACTGGGTGCATCCCGCAAACGGCAGGCATGCCGCCGTCATCGTCTGGCCCGACGTCATGAGCATTCGCCCGGCGTTTCGCGCCATGGGCAAGCGGCTCGCCGAATCGGGTTACTCGGTACTGGTGATGAATCCCTACTACCGAACCTTCAAGGGCACCATCATGCCGCCCGGCAAGTCCTACCGCGACCCGGGGATCCGCGAAATGATCGCGCCGCACAGGGGTTCCCTGTCGCCCGAGACCTGCGTCCGGGACGGTCGTGCGCTCGTCGCATGGCTCGATCAGCAGCCGCAGGTGGACACGTCGCGAAAGATCGGTACCACCGGTTACTGCATGACCGGTTCCTACGTGTTGCGGCTCGCGGCAGCCATACCGGAGCGCATCGGTGCCGGCGGCTCGTTTCACGGCGGCAGGCTGGTCACCGACCGCGACGACAGCCCGCACCTGCTCGTTGACAAAATGAATGCAGGATTCCTGATCGCGATTTCCGAAGACGACGATGCCGAAGAGCCGCATGTCAAACATGAATTGCGCAAGGCGTTCGATGCGCACGGCATCGCGGCGGAGATCGAAGTCTACGACGGCACGCTGCATGGCTGGTGCCCGCCGGATTCGACGGTTTACAACGAAGCGCAGGCCGAACGCGCGTGGAGTCGATTGCTGGCACTGTTCGAGCGCGAGCTGGCGTAAGTCATCGCACTGCCGGTCATTACGCTGCGTGGTGCAAAGCCACGCGGTCAGGCAGCCCCTGGATGCTTGCGTCGGCCAACGTTATTGCCGAATCGGCATCGCCCATGAAATATTTCGATCACCCGGCCGGATATAGCTGAGAGTTCTATCGTCCATTGCATCCGTTCGAGCCTTCAGAGGCATCAAAAGATCGAACTCTTCGGATTCAAAGGGGGGCGGATGCGAACCCTAGCAAGAAGACTCAGCGTACTGGTTTTGATTTCGCTCGCTGCCTGTGCACCGAGTACCCAAAGCCTGGTCGAACAAGCTCAGCAAACCGGCGACTGGTCACTGGTGGACAAACGATTCGACGCCATCGACCGGCGTGCAGCACAAAGCGAGCAATACTGCCCGCCGCGCACGACCCAGGTGTGCACCAGGGAAGTCAGGCTCAAGCGCTGCGACTGCGTGAGTAAGGCCGCCGTTCGAGCGAGGCTGCGCGCACTACGACCGCAGTGAATTGCGCCAGGAAGGCAAAATCGGCAAGTGCGTTAACTTTCCTGATCAGTCGTAAACGGCGTCCTGGATGATGGCCAGGTGGTCGCTGACGCCGCGCTTGAAAGCCTCGACATTGACCCGTTCGTCATTGCCGTGGAAGCCGCCGTACTCGCCACTGTCGACCAGCATCGGATCGAAGCCATAGCTGGCGATTCCCAGGTCGCGGGTAAAGTGACTGTCGGTGAATCCGCTCAACACCGACGGCTGCACCTGCGAACCCGGATGACGTTCCGCGGTCACCGACTCGATGGCCTCGTACAGGCGTGTATCGGTGGCAGAGATCGCCGGGGTGAATGCCATGATGACCTCGATTTCCACGCCGGTATCCTTGAGCAACTCGCGTATCTCTGCGACAAACAACTCGCTCGGGCGATCGGGCAGGATGCGGCAATCGATCTCCGCCCATGCCTCCGGCGGCACGACGTTGATCTTGTTCGAGCCCTGCATACGCGTCAGCGAGCAGGTATCGCGTAACAACGCGTGCAGGACGGGCGCCCGGGATTGCAGTTGCTCGAGGAACGCGGGTGACTGCGCGGCGTTTGCAATGTCGGCAAAGGCCGCAGCCATCTCTCCGGATGCCGATTTGGACAGCCCCTGGAACATTGCGTCGACCTCCGGCACGATGCGCACCGGGAACGGGTTTTCATGGATCTTGTGCAATGCCGTGACGATGCGTGTGACGGCGCTTTGCCGGCGCGGCATCGAACCGTGCCCCGGCTGGTCGACCGCGGTCAGCCGCAGCCATACCGGTACCTTCTGTGTCACTTCCACGCGAAATACGACGTTATCGCCGTCGGGTACGCCGAAGCCGCCCTCGTTGATCAACAGACCGACGCCGTCGAAGATCTCGGGATGGTGCTCGACGAGCCAGCCGGCGCCGAAAAAGCCACCGGCTTCCTCGTCGGCGGTCGCGACGAACAGAACGTCGCGGTTCAGCGGCACGCCGGCCCGGTGCAGGCTGATGAAGGTCGCCAGTTGGGAAATGCCGGTGCCTTTCATGTCCAGCGCACCGCGGCCGTACAGGAATCCGTCCCTGATCTCGCCGGAGAGCGGGTCGGTGCTCCAGTACTTTTCGTCGGCCGGCACGACGTCGGTGTGGTTGAGCAGAATCAGCCCTGGCTGGTCGCCGCCCTCGAGCCGTGCCCAGAGGTTGCCGCGCCCGGGTGCGCTCTCGGCGGTCTGGTAGGGGATGCCTTCGGCTTCCAGGATCCGGCCGAGGAATTCGACCGCGCGGCTCTCGTTGCCCGGCGGGTTGATGGTGTCTACCCGCAGGAAGGCCTGCAGCCAGTCGAGCGCTTCCTGCTCGATGGTCTGTGCCGGGACTGGCAGGGAAAAAACAATTAAAACAGCTGGATATAAGAGTTTTTTAAAGTTCATTATTATGCTCCGTTGCCGGCTGGCCTGTGCGCATGTGCCAGGGGTCCGGTGAAAGGGGGGGCTTACACCAGGTCCATCAAATGCGGCAAAACCAGGCGCTTGCAGACGCAGAGCAGGATGACACCGCCGACGATGACGCACAGCGTCAGTCCGCTCCATTCGTTCAGCACCAGCCCCATCGCGAGGGCCGCGGCGGGCGGGTGCTCGGTCTTGGTGATCACCATCAGGAACATGGCGATGCCGGTGGCGAGTGCTCCGAACACGATCAGGCCGGCATGCGACATGACCAGGTCGGAGATTCCAATGGAGCTGTTGATCGACGACATCAGGGTGCCGGCGAGCATGCCGACCAGGTAACCGCCGATCAGGCAACGGGCACTGGAAACCTTCGAGCGCGGCACGGCAAAGGCAATAAACGTGGTCGCGCCCAGTGCAGCAATGAGCACGGTCTGGGTGACGGCGTCCAGGGTTATCAGCAATACCAGAACGACGAAAGTGGCCAGCGAGCACTGGACCGCGTAACGCCGTACATTGCTGCTGGTCAGTCGATCCTCGAGATCGAGCCGGGTAATGAGGCTGGACATGGTTATTCGACCCCCTGTTTTTTCCTTGCTTTTGCGTGGCCTGGCAAAACCGTAACACAAGCCGGCTTGGCTCGGTTCGTTCATCGCCGAGTAAGTTTGTTGTTGAGACGCGAATCACTGGATAAAAAATCGGCGCCGCGATGGACCACAGCGCCAACCTGGCACTATCTGAACACGTCCTGCTCTGAATTTCGTGGCTGGGCGACCCACACAGAGTATGTGAAGGCAGGCAGGCAGACGTAAGAGACCCAGATAGCGGAGCTATCTGGGTCTCGCAGCCTTACCAGGCCTTGACGCCGTCGCAGGCTATTCGCCGAAGCGCATTATGAATGTTGCACCATAGGTTCGCGGCATGCCTGCGATGGACTGTGCCGTTTCGCTACCCGGGAACGACAGGCCGCTGCCGCTCGAGTCAAGACCGAATACACGAATGATCGGATTTGCGCGACGGAATGCCTTGTAGCGCTCATCGAATATGTTCCGACCCCACAGCATCACTTCCCAGTTGCCGCTTTGCGATGTGTAGCCGACACGAGCATTGACGATGTCGTATTCTCCTTCATTGACGAGGGCCTCGAGCGGCGAGCCCAGCTCGACGAGCTCGTGTAGAACTTCACCAGTGTGTGACCAGTCGAGTCGCCACAACATGGATCCTCCGCCCGCATTGTGCGTGAAGACGGCAGAAGCGTTTGCTGTCAGGTCCGGCGCCTGTGCGAGACGTTGCCCTACAAACGCACTGCTGTCCACGAGCGGCACGCCCGGATTCTGCGGGTCGTCGATGATCAACGGATCAGTCAGTTCGCTGTCCGCATAACCGACACCTGCCGACACCAGGAAATTCGGCGTCAGAAGCGCGGTGAAGTCGATGTCGTAACCGGTAATCTCCGCACCCGGAACGTTCAGAACGACGATGCCGGTCGCGAGTCTCGTGATGTTTTGCTGCACGTCCTGATAATCGGTATAAAACACGGCGGCATTGAGTCGGACTCGCCCATCGGCAAAGTCTGTTTTTATGCCGAGTTCGTATGCGTCGACGAGCTCGCGGCCGAATTCGATGTTTTGCGGGGCCTCATTCGGATCTGCGGAAGCAGCTATTGCAGCGTCGATCACGTCCTGTTTGGTCGCCCCGGGATTCGCCATCAGGAATCCCTGGACAAATGCCGGGCTGCGGAACAGCCCGTTGAACGCAGTGCCGTTTTCACCTTGCGTGATGTCGAACTGGAAACCGCCCGACTTGAATCCGCGCGAATATTTTCCGTAGATCATGAACTGATCATTCGCTCTGTATTGCAGCGACAGTGTTCCTGAAAACTCCTCGTCATCGCGAGTATCCACCGTGCTGAACGAGGGCCGCACGATATTGATCATGCCGTCCTGAGTCATGACCAGGTCCTTGTCTTCCCAGGTGTGGCGCAGGCCGGCAGACAATGCCCACTGTTCGTTCAGGTTGAAATCCGCATGACCGAAAACCGCGAACGCTTGTGTATCCAGCGAACCGAATTCGTGCACTTGTGCGACTTCCGGTACGTCGGCTGCCGTCAGTCGCGTGTCAAAACCAAGCGCGGGATCTCCGACAATGAACTGATCCTCCGCTTGACCGCCGGGAATGTGTCGCCCGAAAGCGATCAGGTCCGGGTTGTGGCAGCCCACGTCCTCCGGCACACCGAACAGGCCGAATGGCGGCAATGTGACACTGGCTTCGTTGAATGTGCCGTCACTGTCCAGGTCGAAATCCCAGACCGGGAAGCCGCTCGAATCGAATCCTGCGATTCTCGAGGTAGCCTCGAACGGTGGTCCCGGCGGGAATCCGCGGAACGTATTCGGGTCCATTGGTGCGTTACACCCGGCCAGAATATTCTGCGGGAAAAACCGCGTTTGGGTCGATTCGTCGATGCTCTGATCGCTGTAATTGACGCCGGCAACCCAGTTCACGCGTGAATCCTGCGGCGACTCGAGCCGCAATTCGAGACTGAAGGTGTCTGCTTCCGTTTCGCGCCGCGTGTCCGACAGGCGCTGACGCTGCGTGTCGCCATCAAACAAGCTCAACGTATCAGAGGTACGAAAACCACCGATGCCGATGACCGAGTATCCGCCGTTCGTTCGATAGTCGAACTGCAGTGATGTACCCCAGATATCCCGGTCGGAAGTGCTGGGCGAATCTACGTCCACGATACCTTCGTCGATATTTACCGCCGGGTTGGCCTTGAGATCGCGTGGATCATCGTTGACCTGCGCGATAAAGTCCCGATCATCGAAAAAGCCGTCGGCGGTCCAGTACACGTTCAGTCGGTCGTTCGGATTGAAGTCGAGTTGTGCGCGAAAGGAATAATTGTCTTCGCCGTTGAAATCGCGGCCGTCGACGAGATTGTCGATCCAGCCATCCTGGTTTTCGACCGAAACCGAGACACGTCCGTTAACGTTGTCACTAATCGCACCGTTCAGAACGCCGCCGACCAGGAACCGATTGTAATTGCCGACTTCGAATCTGACTTCCCCCTTGTTCTGATCCGTTGGTCGCGGCGTAATGACATTGACTGCACCGGCGATCGTGTTCTTGCCAAACAGTGTTCCCTGTGGACCACGGAGCACTTCGACCTGCGCGACGTCGCGTAATGCAGCGTTGAATGCTTCAGGACGCCCGACCAGTACGCCGTCTACGTAAACCGCCAGTCCGGATTCAACACCGACATTGGATATGTTGGTAACGATTCCTCGCATGCCGAAATTACCGAGGATCGATCCGCGATTCTGGAAGGTGAAGTTCGGCACGGCCTGGGTCAGGTCGCCCATCGTCTGCACGCCGAGCTCGTCGATCTCCCGGTTCGATACGGCCACCACGGAGATCGGAACGTCCTGTATCCGCTCCTCGCGCCGTCTCGCCCGGACGACAATCTCTTCGAGCAAGCGATCAGATTCCGGAGCCCGACTCTGTTGTGCGGCAACTTCCGATGATGCGAGGGATGCGAATCCACCCAGCACTACCGCCAGTGAACCAGATACGAAACCACGAGCGTATTTCCCATTCATGACGACTTACTCCCCCTACAAGTCCGGACACGCCTTGATCAGTGCATTGAAAGCCCGGCGATGGCCGTTGTTTTTCCCCGATGCAAACGCGCGCCAGCGCTGCGCCCGCCACACCCGGTTTATGGATTCCGTAAAAATGTACGGTACAGTACAATATATCGCAGTATTTGCAGGCAATCCAACAATAAAGGTGCACTAAAGTGCAGCTTTCAAACGACGCAGGGGAGGCGCTTGAGGCGCGGATTGCGGGCCCTGGTGGTGATTCTTACCGCCCTGGCAAAAGCAACGATACGGGTACCGATTACTTGCGACGCAAGGGTCGAGCGCATGGACACTGGATCGTGCCGAGACGCCCCGAATTGCGGGTTCGCAATCTGGGGACGATGAAAAATTGCAGCCAGTTGAATCCAGTCGGACGATCCGTACGTAATACCGGGTATGGGGACCGTTGCACTACTGAGAAGCAACCTTGGAGATTTGCCGCTGGAAACGGTGAAACTCCGGTTTGATATAGTGCCTGAAATGACCGGTATTGCGGAACCGGATGCGCCCGGCCTCGACGAATTGCTACAGGCTGTGGCAAGTCAAAATCTCGCGGCCTTTGAAGCATTCTACGAAGCCACAACGGAACGGGCACTCAATCTTGTGCAACGAATAACGCGGAATCTCGACCTCGCGGAAGAGGTCGTCAGTGACGTCTATTTACAAGTATGGCGCCAGGCTGACCGGTTTGATCCATCGCGCGGAAATGCGCTTGCCTGGCTAACCGTCCTGTGCCGCAGCCGGGCACTGGACGCGATACGCAAGGACAACATCTCGCCGACCAATGGTGCGGCATCGATTGCCGATGTACCGGAAACCGAAGCACCGGAGTTTGCGCAGGATCTGTTGCTTGCCGTGGAGAGAGATTCCGCCATCCATGAAGCCATGCGCCAGCTGCAACCGGATCAGCGACAGTTGCTCGCGTTAGCCTACTTTCGCGGCTACAGCCACAGCGAGCTCGCACAATTCACGGGGATGCCGTTGGGTACGGTAAAGACTCGATTGCGTCGCACGATTGACGAGTTAAAGGATTTGCTGGCCGGCACGGAACTCGTGCAAGGAGGATCGGCATGAGCGGACCAATGAAACGAAACCGACAAGCTGTGCTGGATCGGGAAACGCTGGAATTGTTGGGCTCGGCCACGTCGAAAGCGGAGATTACCGGCGACCGCCTGGCACGTTTACGTAACAGGATCATATCGCGAGTGGAGCAAGTCGATGCGGTCGATCCGCCCTTTGTCACCATACGTGAGGACGAAGGTACCTGGATCGAGATAGCACCGTCGATGGAAAAAAAAGTACTCGCCATCGACGAGCAGGTCGGTACCGAGTCCTACCTTTTGCGCATCCATCCGGATGCCAGGCCGGATGCCCATCATCATGAACAGGATGAGCTTTGCGTCGTGCTTCAGGGCGATATCTCGTTTGACGACATTCGATTGAAGGCTGGTGATTTTCACGTGGCACGCAAAGGTACCTGGCACGGGCCAGCCCGGACGGTCGACGGCGCCGTTCTTTTCATACAGGCTGCACTGTCCGCCGCAGCGTAGTCTGCCTTCCTGTAAAGCCGGGACGTATCCGGATAAGCGGACCCTAAATTGGTACGAGCGTTGCCTGGTACAGGACCGGCCCGGTTGGCAGGCCAGTGGGTGAGCCACCCGCCGGTTCCAGGCTGATCGCGAGACGGCTGGCACCTGCCAGTGCTGCAAGCAGTTCGGCCGATAGCCGCGACTCGACTTGCCCGGGCGCAAGTGGCAGCAGCCCGAGCGACAGCGGCGGTAAGTTGTTATCGCGCAGGATCCATAGCTCGAAACTGTTCTCGGGACTCGATTCCGGAGCGTTAATGACTTCGGTCCGCAACAGCCCGTTATCGAGGTCGGCCGAAACCACCCATATGGCCGTGGCATCCTGGTCGGCGAATATCGCGGCACGCTCGATGGCTGTCGTCGGCAGAATGGCAATGGCGAGCAAAGCTGCAACAGCCGCCGCCGGCACTGCGAGCCACCAGCCTCGCCATCGCTCGAGGATCGACGGCCGCAACGGCTTCGATGCCTCGATTCGGCGAGAAATGTTTTGCCACACTCGACCTCGCGGCGCCCGCGGCCGCAGCGCGCTCGCCAGCCCGTTCAACTCGCGCTCCCATCGCCATACCGCAAAACGCGCATCCGCGCGCTCCGCCATCAGACGATCGAAGCGCCGACGCGCGGCACCTTGCAAGGTACCCAGAACGTACTCGGCCGCCAGGCTGTCAATCTGCTGCTCGTTGTACCGCATTTCCGTTACCCAGTGATTCCAGGCACTCTTTCAGCCGCGAAAGGCTGCGCCGCAAACGGCTTTTGATCGTGCCCAGTGGTTCGGCCAGGCACTCGGCAAGTTCCTGGTGCGTGAGTCCGCGAAAGAAAGCCAGCGCAATGCTGCGCTGCTGACTTCCGGACAAACGATCGATGCAATTGCGCAGGAGAGAATTTTCCTCGCTGGAGATGGCGCTGGCGAGCGGTCCGGACTGATCGCCGATGCCTGTGTCTGCGTCGCTTTGCCCACTCAGGTAATCGATGTCGGCGGGATCCACGTCGACCGACGGCAGGCGCCCGGAAGTTCCGCCATGATTACGTTGCCGCAGCATGTCGATTCCGCGATAGCGGACGATCGTCGTCAGCCAGGTAAGAACACTTCCGCGTTCGGCGTGATATTCGCCGGCGCGATGCCATACCTGCACGAAAGCTTCCTGAAGTACGTCTTCCGCGAGATCTTTATCACTCATCATCGCCAATGCGACTGCGTGCAAACGTGGCGCTGTCGCGTCATACAACGCCTTGAAAGATGTCGTATCCCCACGCGCTGTCGCGCCAAGCAGTTGCATCAGTTTGTCGTTCGAATAGTTACTCATTAACTCATCAGATTGTCTGTTTCGCTTCACGACGTGCGTCACGGATACAACGATCCCAGCTCTTATACGTAATCAATCGCGATTTGGATTCACAATTTTCGAAAAAATATTTTTTTCGCACGAAACGAATCCGGGTCTCTGTTTCAGACGTATATCGACCGTGTCTTCAATTTACCGGTTCTCGAAGGAGTTTCCAAAATGCGAATGAAAATTATCGGCTTCGGAGTCGCCTGCGCGATTCTGATCGGTGGCGAGGCAGTTGCTTCCAGTCATCGTGAAGCCCCGTTTATTACCAAGTACCCGCAGGTCGACGCGACCGATTTCTACCTGTTCCGAAGCTACGAGCCCGGACGCGAGGAATATGTCACGATGATCGCGAATTATATTCCCGTACAGGCTGCCTATGGCGGGCCTAACTACTTTCCACTCGACAGCCTGGCAACCTACGAGATTCACGTCGACAACGATGGCGACAGTGTCGAAGACCTCACGTTCCAGTTCCGCTTCGAGGACGAATTGGTCGGCATCAAGCTCGATGTTGCCGGTGAGCAGATCTCGAGTGTATTGCGCAACGTCGGCGTGCTCAGCGCGGAGGACGAGACCGGGCTGAATCACCTGGAGTCCTACAGTATTCAGCTCGTCAGCGGCGATCGCCGCACCGGCGCCAAGCAGTCGATCACCGACGCAGGCTCGGGCAGCGATACGTTTGCCAAGCCGTTCGACTACGCCGGCACCAAGACGTTTGGCGGCCCGGGCAACTACACGACCTACGCGAACAGCTTTATTCACGACATCAGCATTCCCGGCTGCGGCATGCCGGGACGCGTGTTCGTCGGGCAGCGCAACGAGGCATTCAAGATCAGCCTCGGCGAGGTGTTCGACCTGGTCAACTTCGTGCCGGTCGAAGGCGACAGCGCGCCGGGTGCCGGAGACGGCGGTGGCTTTCCGGGCGGTGTCACGCAGGATGAGGAACGCAATATCCTGGCGCGCAACAACGTGACCTCGATCGCGCTCGAGGTGCATCGCAGCTGCCTCACCGCTGGCGGCGAGGACGTGATCGGTGCATGGACCACGGCAAGTCTGCGCCAGATCAACATACTCAATCCGCGGCCCACGTTCGACAAGCCGGAAATCAGCGGCGGGCGACTCGTGCAGGTTTCGCGTTTGTCCGCGCCACTGGTGAATGAACTGTTCATCGGCTACGACATGAAGGACCGCTTCAATTCGAGCGAGCCCAGGGACGACGGCCAGTTTCTGACCTTCGTTACCAATCCCGGATTGCCGCTGATCCTGGACGCCCTGTTCAGGGATGCGGTCAATGCAACGCTGGGTACCGACATCGATGATCTCGCGCCGAGCAACTTTCCGCGTAACGACCTGGTCACCGCGTTCCTGACCGGATTTCCAGGCGTCAACCAGTTCGCCAATGTTACGCCGGGCGAAATGTTGCGGCTAAACACCGAGATTCTGCCGACGCCGCGCGATCAGCAAAGCGCCTTCGGTGTCGTCGGCGGCGATCTCGCCGGCTTCCCGAACGGCCGCCGGCCCGGGGACGACGTGGTCGATATCGCACTGCGGGTTGCCATGGGCGCACTATGTCACGACCTGCCTCTTGGCATGGGCGGAGACCCGGTCAACCTCGGATTGTGTGATCCCGAGGATGCGCCGGTCGGCAACGTGCCGTTCACCGACGGCGCACCGCTGAGTGCTTCGGACCTGAACAACAGCTTCCCGTACCTGCTGACGCCGTATCCCGGCTCGCCGGTTGGCGCCCCGTTGCCGCAACCGGCTGACTGACCGGGCAGAAGGAGGAACGAATCATGACATTCAACAAAACTGTTTTGGCGCTGACCGGTCTCGTGATCGCCGGCTGCGGAGGGTCGGGCTCAGGCCCGGCTCCCGCAGCGGTAAACCAGGCGCCGACGATCAGCGCAATCCCGGACCAGGCCACGATGGCCAATCAGCAAAGTTCGGCAATCGGCTTCACGGTCACCGACGAACAGACATCGGCGTTGTCCATCACCGCGAGTTCGGAAAATCAGGACGTCGTAACGGACCAGGCGATCGAACTCGGTGGCAGTGGTGCAAACCGGACGGTCAGGATCACGCCGGTAATCGATACGCTCGGCGATTCATTCATCACCATCTTCGCGACTGATTCGCAGGGGCTGACGGCGAGTTCGTCGTTTCTGCTGACGATCGAGCCACAGATGCTGTCGATGCAGCAATTCGTCCGCGACGCGTTCGCCAAAGATGCCGACGGCGAGCCGGGATCTGTCAACGCTATCGACTTCCAGCAGGACGCCGACGGCGACGACTTTGCAGATCTTCTGGCGCAGTAAGCGCTGCTAACGGGGTGTCTTACGCACCCCGTTTTTTGTACCCGGGAGAAAACACAATGAATCGGCACGTGCTTCGTTACATGTTTGTCCTTTTACTGCTCATCGCCAGTCCGGGCCAGGCACACGATCCGCTGCGCGAAGACGGTGGGCACGATCACCATTCTCAGCATCTCGAGCATGCAGCAGAAAATCCCGATCTTGCCGAAGTGCGCTCGCTGGTAACACGATTTCGTGAGACCGGCAACGATACCCATCTCGACAAAGCGTGGAGTATTCTCGAGTCGGCGGTCAGACAGGCCTCGAACGATCCGGAAACCCTGGTTGCCGCGGCTTTCGTTGCACAATCGCGTCACGAATTCGAGCTGGCAATGCAATTGCTCGAGCAGGCACAGTCAATCAGGCGCAACTATGACGAAAGCTGGCTGCTCAAGGCGTCGATACACCTGGTGCGTGGAGAATCCAATGAGGCAGCTCAGGCTTGTGCGCAACTGCGTTCGGTACCGCCCCTGGTCGTCCTCACCTGTAACGCACGCGTTTCACTCGTGAACGGACATTCAGCGAGAGCGCTGGCCTGGCTCGGTGGCGTATTGCGGGCAGTCGATGCCAGCGAAACACCGCCCGACATGTACGCCTGGGCATTGAGCGTAGCTGGCGATCTCGCCGTTGCAACTGGCGATGCACAGCAAGCCCGGACTTATTATCAACAGTCGCTCGAACTCGCCGAAAGGACCCAGGTCAGGGCCGCACTGGTCGACGTATTGCTCGGGGAAGGAAATGATCAGGCTGCATGGCAGGCACTCGATGCGGGCACGACGGCACTACCGTTACTGGTTCGGCGATTCATCGTTGCAAAAAGACTGGATCGGCTGCCCGCGCTTGCGCCCGAGTTGGACAGGACCGAAAGGGAGTTCGAAGCGTGGATCGCCGCAGAAGACTGGCTGCATGCGCGTGAAATGGCCCGGTTTTACGTTGACGTCGTATCCAGGCCGGACCTGGCCCGGCGCCTGGCGTTGATCAATTTCGGCTTGCAGCGGGAGCCGGAAGACCTGCTTCTGGAACAACGTACGCGAGGCTGATTGATCCATTATTTTCTTTGAAGATAAATATTTACAGTAGATTTCTCGAAGAATTCTAATAATTCGCTCCTGCCGGCCAGGCCGCCTCCGGCTCACTGGCTGGCGCGGCGAATTGTTGAGCGCGCCGGCATTTTCCCGCAGGTCCCGGTGATGTGTCGATTTGCTCTATCATTTCCGGACCAATGATTCGAACAAGAGCCGGGGGACCAGCATGCGAGCCACTGAGACCTGCCAGGGGCGGTTTAGCCTTCTATTGTCCATTTGTATTGCGGGGCTCGGCGTTGCAATGAGCCAGAATGCCGCTGCACAGGACGGCTACGATGAGTTGCTCGACCTGTTCGCAAAATGGCGCGAGTTCGAGACGCCGCCGTTGCTCGATGGCGCGCCGGATTACACGGAGGCTACCTTCGAGGATCGTTACCAGGGGTTCCTGGCGCTGCGCAACCAACTGCATCGTATCGATCCCGCGTCCTGGGCGATTCCGCAACAGGTCGACTGGCACCTGGTGCGCGCCGAGATGAACGGCTATGACTTCAACCACCGGGTCTTGAAGCCCTGGGTGCGTGACCCGGCGTTCTATAACTCGATCTGGACCTATCGCAGCGACGTACCGGGTCACGAAGGACCGACGCACCACGCAGTGGTGGAACTCTGGACCTACGAATTTCCGCTGTCGGCTGCCGAAGAGACGCGTCTCACGAATGAACTCCGCGTGATCCCGCCGCTGATGGCGCAGGCGCAGAAAAACCTTACGGGCAACGCGCGCGATCTGTGGGTTGCGGGGATTCGCGATATTCGTGCGCAGAGTGATGTTCTTCGCGACCTGCAATTCAAAGTTACGCCGAACGGTGCCGGGCTACGGAAGGCGGTCGCGGACGCTCTGGCGGCGAGCGACGGGCTGATTGCGTGGCTCGAGGAGCAGGCGTCGTCGAAAGACGGCCCATCCGGCGTCGGCAGGGAAAATTACACCTGGTACCAGCAAAACGTGCACCTCGTGCCGATGTCCTGGGAGCAAGAGGTCGATCTCTTGAAGCGGGAACTCGACCGCGCGTGGTCGTCACTCAAACTCGAGGAACAGCGCAACAAGGACCTGCCACCCATGGTGGCGGCAGCAACGCCTGCCGAATACGACGCCAGGGCGGACGAGGCGGTATCGCGCATCATGCTTTTCCTCGCAGACAAGGACATTGTCACGGTCGAGGACTACATGGAGCCGGCAATGCGCGAGCACCTGGGGTCGTTCGTGCCGGAAGCACAGCGCAACTTCTTCTGGATCACTGCGCATTACGATCCGGCGCCGCTGTTCACGCATTTTTATCACTGGTTCGAACTGGCGCGCATGGATCTCGAACCGCATCCGAGCCCGGTGCGGCAGGGGTCGCTGCTGTACAACATCTTCGACAGCCGCAACGAAGGCACGGCAACCGGCGTCGAGGAAATGTTCATGCATGCCGGGCTGTATGACGACAGCCCACGCTCGCGCGAGCTGGTGTGGATCATGCTGGCGCAACGGGCGGCGCGCGGCCTCGGCTCCCTGTATGCGCACGCAAACGAAATGACCATGGAAGAAGCCGGCAGGGTGCATCTCGAGTGGACGCCGCGTGGCTGGATGACGACCGAAGAAGAACTGCTCATTTCCGAACAGCACCTGTACATCAGGCAGCCGGGTTATGGCACGAGTTACATTACCGGCAAGTACCTGCTGGAACGCACGCTCGCGGACTATGCCAAGCTGAAAGAAGAACGGGGCGAAGCGTTCAGCATGCGCGAATTCTTCGATCAGCTGAATCGGATCGACAGCATCCCGATCGCGCTCGGTCGCTGGGAATTGACCGGGCTGGATGACGAGATCCGGTACTTGCTGGAGAGCGGCTGAGATGCCGGTCATCGCCAGGCGCCTGGTGATCGCGGCAGCATTGCTGCCGATCGTGAGCGTTGCCGATTTTGACCCGTATGAAACCACGATCAGCGAAATTCACGGCGCCATGGCGGCGGGTGACGTCACGGCGCGGCAACTGGTCGAGTACTACCTTGCGCGCATCGAGGCTTACGACAAGCAGGGGCCGGCCATCAATTCCATCATCACCATGAATCCGAACGCACTGCAACGCGCGGATGCGCTCGATCGCGCATACCGTCGTGGTGGGCTGAGCGGGCCGCTGCACGGCATACCGATGATCGTCAAGGACAATTACGACACCGCCGACATGCCGACGTCGGCAGGTTCGCTGGCGCTGAAGAACTCGCTACCGCCGGACGATGCGTTCCAGGTAAAACGCATCCGCGAGGCGGGCGCGATTATCATCGCCAAGTCCAACCTGTTCGAGTTCGCGTTCTCGCCCTATGAAACCGTGAACTCGGCGCTGCCCGGTCACACGCGCAATCCGTATGCCTTGAACCGCGTGCCTGCGGGATCCAGCGGCGGTACCGGCGCAGCGATCGCTGCCAATTTCGCCGTCGTCGGGCTCGGCACGGACACCGGCAACTCGATACGCGGGCCGTCGTCGCACAATGCGCTGGTTGGCATCCGCTCATCGATGGGACTGACCAGCCGCGACGGCATCGTGCCGTTGTTCCTGGATCACGATATCGGCGGTCCGATGGCGAGATCCGTCGCCGACGCCGCCGTCGTGCTCGATGTCATCGCCGGTCACGATCCTGCGGATCCGGTGACCGCGGAAGGCGCAGCCAGCATTCCCGCATCCTATGCCGACTACCTGTTGCAGGACGGCCTTCAAGATGCCCGGCTTGGCGTAGTGCGGCAGTTGTCCAACCGCGATGGCGCGGACCCGGAGGTAAAGGCGGTTTTTGCCGATGCGCTGGTGGCGCTGTGGTCCGCCGGCGCCGAACTCGTCGATCCGGTCGAGCTGCCGCAACTCGCGTACCTGGCGGCGGGCTCCGAAGAAACGGCGGAGAACATGTGGTGTTCGCGATTCCGCTATGACCTCGATTCGTACCTCGAATCACTGGGAACCGAGGCGCCGGTCAAGAGCCTGAAAGAGGTCATCGATTCCGGCCTGTACCACCCGAACGTCCTGGCTGATCTCGAGTATTTCCAGGAAATCGAAACGCCGCCCGAGCAAAACGAGGAGTGCATTGCAGCGTTCGCAAGCCGGCAGCGATTACGCGATACGGTGACTGCCGCCATGCGCGAGCACGATCTCGACGCGCTGGTGTTCCCTACCTGGGCCAATCCGCCGCGGCTCATCGGTGATCTGAATACGCCGCACGGTGATAACAGCCAGCAGCTCGCGCCGCACACCGGGTTTCCGGCGATCACCGTGCCGATGGGCTTTACGCATGACGGCTTGCCGCTCGGCCTGCAATTTTTCGGTGAGTTATTCGACGAGGCAACGCTGATACGCCTGGCATACAGCTTCGAGCAGGCAACGAGGCACCGGGTCGCTCCGCCGACCACGCCGCCCCTGTAAACGTTTGTCAGGAAAACCGCTGAAGCTCAGCTGTGCAGGTATGAAAGCAGGTGTTCGTGGAGGTCGCGCGCATCGTCTTCGATGCCGTGAATGAAGCTCGATTTGCGGCGCCGTAACACCGGCAAGCCGATGACGTACAGTCCGGGTGCCTCGGACACGCCGCCGTCGTGCCTGATCATGCCCTTGCTGTTCAGCACCGGCACCTCGAGCCAGGAATAGTCGGGGCGGAAGCCGGTGGCCCAGAGGATGGTGCGAATGTTTTGCTTGTCGAGATCGAGCGTCAATGGCGGCGATTCCGCAACCCGGGTGAATTCATAACGCTCCGGCGCCGGGTAGGCTGACGGGTCGTCGTTTTCCTCGAGCCATTCGTCGATGTTTTTCAACATTCGATTCATCTTCAGGTCCGCCAGTGCGCAGACGTTTTTCAGCGAACCCGAAAATTGCGCGACGCGGCCGTTGAAACCCATCAAGCGACCGACAAGAGCGGCACCCTGGTCGAGCATTGCATTGAGGTCCAGCGTGCGATTATCCGGTGTGCCGACAAGTTGCGGTGACGGCAGCCGACGCGCACGACCGATGTCGTCCAGCTCGTCGTAGCGTTCGTTGGATATGCCGACCTTGTCGAGCCACCAGAAGATATCGTGGCCCCGGTAACGCCGCGGCATGCGCACGTGCTCGCCGGTGGCGATAGTAACTTTGCGCCCGGATTGCAGGATTTCTTCCGCGAGTTGCAATCCGGTCGCCGACGCGCCGACGACCATGACGCCGCCGTCGTCGAGATCGGCCGGCGAGCGGTACTGGTGGGGCGTCAGCGTGTGGATACCTTCGGGAACGAACGCTTCGACCTTCGGTACCGATGGAATATTGCAGGCGCCGCTGGCCACGATGACCGCCCGGCAGCGCCACGCGCCATCGCTGGTAATCACTCGATAGCGGCCGTCGTCGGGACGCACCGAGTTGACCGGGGTATGCGTCCTGACCGGCGCCGACGTGGCTTGCGCGTAATCGTCGATGAAGCCGACCAGTTCCGGCACGGTCATGAAGCCGTCGGGATCGTCGCCCGAGTAACTGAATCCGGGCACCTTGCACTGCCAGTTCGGCGTTAACAGGGTCAGCGAGTCCCAGCGCTCGGTGCGCCAGGAGTTCGCGATTTCGCCTCGTTCGAGGACGACGTGGTCGATCGAACTTTCAGCCAGGTAATGACTGAAAGAGAGGCCGGCATGGCCGGCCCCGATAACCACGACGTCTGTATTGCGGGCAGCGTTGCCGTTGCTGCGCCGCGGCATCAAACCTTGGTCGCACTGACCGCAACGTTGGTCGGGTTGGCGACGATGTCGAACACGGCCGAACGTTTCTGCGATTGCGCAACCAGCGCCTCGATGTCTTCCTGCGAAGCGTCGGCGTCGATTTCGTAATTGACGGTTATTTTCTCGAAACCGTTACGCACGTCTTCGTCGCAGCCGAGGATACCCTGGATGTTCATCGGCGCTTCCAGTGTTGCTTTGACCGACTTCAACTGGATATCCCGATTCTGCGCCACCGCGGCAACGCCGGCGGTCAGGCAGCCGGCCAGGCCGCAGAGCACGATTTCAACCGGCGTCGCGGCGTTGTCTTCGGACGCGAACACCAGCGGATGGTCGGATTCGTGAGTGAATTTGGAAACGTGCTTGTGTTCCTCGCCGAGACCGTAATAGCTCTCAACCGAGGATTTTGCGTGCGTGCCTTTCAGCCACTCACAACTCGCGCGCCATTTGAAATGCGCCGCATCGGCATTGTCCGTTAGTGCTTCCTTGGCTTCGAGTAACGCCTGTACGTTGACGCCATTGTCTGCGGTTCTTGCTTGTTCTGCCATGGATTGTTCTCCTTGTTCACCTGCAGCTGAAGTATAGTCCGCAGCCGCTGAATATCCACCGCGGCCCTCAGGTCGGCAGCCCGCGCAGCGCGGTGATGCGACCGGTATTGAACCCCAGCCAGTGCATGCGGCCGAGGTAGCGCGCGTGCTCGACCTTGATGCACTTGTCCATGACCACGTCGAGACCGGCGGCGGCCGCCATTTCAGCCGCTTTTTCGCTGATGACCCCGAACTGCATCCACAGGCAGCTGGCACCGATGGCGATGGCTTCCTCGGCGATGGCGGGCACGACCTCCGGTTGCCGGAACACGTCAACGGTGTCGACTTTTTCCGGTATCTCGGACAGCGACGGCCAGGACTTGTTGCCGAGGATTTCCGACTCCCGGGGATTGACGGGAATGACGTTGTATCCGCGGATTTGCAAATAGCGGCCGACAAAGTTGCTGGCGCGCAGGGGGTTGCCCGACAGCCCGACGATGGCGACGTTCGGCCGCGCCAGCACGCTGCGTATGACGTCGGGGTCCTGGTACTGTTGCAGCTTCATGCGGCTTTCTCCAGTGCGTTCAATCCCTGTTGCAGATCCCAGATCAGGTCGTCCGCGTCCTCGATGCCGACCGACAGGCGGATCGTGCTCGGGCCGATACCGGCATCGACCAGTTCACTGTCCGACAACTGCCGGTGTGTCGTTGACGCCGGATGAATGACCAGGCTCTTGGCGTCGCCGACATTCGCCAGGTGGGAAAACAGCGACAGCGACTCGATGAACTTCAGCCCCTCCTCGCGGCCACCGGGCAGGTCGAAACAGAACACGGCGCCGGCGCCGTGCGGCAGGTACTTTTGGGCCAGCTTGTGATGCGGGTTGCTCTTGAGGCCGGGATAACTGACCCGCGAAATACCGGGGTAACTCTCGAGAAACTCGGCAACCGTCTGCGCGTTCGCCACGTGCTGGCGCATCCTGAGCGGCAGCGTTTCGACGCCCTGCGCGAGCAGGAAGGCGTTGAAGGGACTGATCGCCGCGCCGAGATCGCGCAAGGTTTCCGCGCGCAGTTTCGTCAGGTAGCCGTACATGCCGAACGTTTCGTGAAACGCCAGGCCGTGATAGGCGGGGGAGGGATCGGCAATCACCGGGAAGCGGCCATTGGACCAGTCGAATTTACCGCTCTCGACAACCAGCCCGCCCAGGCTCGTTCCATGGCCGCCGATGAACTTGGTGGCGGAGTACACGACGATGTCGGCGCCCCATTCGATCGGTCGGCATAAATAAGGTGTCGCAAAGGTGTTGTCGATCATCAGCGGGCAGCCGTGCGCATGTGCGAGCTCGGCAAGTGCCTCGATGTCGAGCACATTGCCGCCGGGATTGCCGATGGTTTCGCCGAAGAGCAGCTTGGTTTCATCGCGCATTGCCTTTTGCCAGGCGTCGAGATCGTCCGGATCGACGAAGTCCAGGTCGACCGTGAGTTTGCCGAGGAAATGTTTCAGTTGCGTAATGGTGCCGCCATAAAGCGCCGATGACGCAATGACGTGGTCGCCCGGGCGCAGCAAGGTAAACAGCGCAGCGGCTTGTGCGGCCAGGCCGCTGGCAAAAGCGACGGCGCCGGCGCCGCCGTCGAGATTGGAAATGCGCTCCTCGAAAGCGGCGGCAGTGGGATTCATGATGCGCGAATAGGTATTGCCGTATTCCTGCAGGTTGAAATACGCCGCCGCTGCTTCCGTGTCCTCGAATACGTAGCTCGTCGTCTGATAAATCGGCAGCGCCCGCGCACCCGTCGTCGGTTCGGGCCGGGCTCCTGCGTGCACGGTACGGGTCGCGAAGCCGAATTCCCTGTCTGTCATAAAGAACTCCAGTGCCGGCCGCATGCCGGGCCTGCAAAACTAGCACTGTTGCGAGCCGGAATCGATAAAGCGTCCGCTCACGTGCTTCGCGCCCCCGGGGCGAGTAGTATCTGGCGCGGAACCTCAATAGCAAAGAGATCAAAAACGATGCTGCCTATCGCGCGAATCATCCTTATCGGCCTCCTGGCGCTGCTCTCGACGGCCGCGCCGGCACAGGACGGGGCCTATGCCCTGACCAACGTCAATATTTTTAACGGCAATCGAAACCGGATTTTCGAAGACCGCACCCTGCTGGTCAGGGACGGCAAGATCGAGCGCATGCAGGCCGGTGACGAGCCAGTGCCTGCGGGTTATGAGCTTATCGACTGCGAACAGAATTACCTGATGCCCGGCATGATCGACGTGCACACCCACGTCAGCAGCCTCGAATCGGCCAGACGTGCCCTGGAATCGGGAGTCACGACGGTGCGTACGGCCGGTGTCGCGGCTTACCAGGATATCGGGCTTCGCGAACTGGCCAGGGCCGGCAAGATTCCCGGGCCGGATGTCGTCGCCGCCGGTGTGTTCGTCACCTCCAACCTGGCCGATGCCGTGCTGGCCGACGTGCGCCTCAAGGATCTCGCGGACGGCGTCAACAGCGAGGAAGAATTGCGATTGCTGGTCAACGTTAACGCGGATCGCGGCGTGGACGTGATCAAAACGCGGTCGACCGAAAGAGCCGGGTTACCGGAGACCGATCCCCGGCGCCAGGCGTATACCAGGCGTCAGTTGGAGGTGATCGTCGAAGAAGCGGCCAAACACGACATCCCCGTCCTGGTGCATGCGCACGGTGACGCAGGCGCGAGGGCCGCGGTGCTGGCGGGTGCGCGCAGCATCGAACATGGCACCTACCTGTCCCAGGAAACGATTCGCCTGATGAAGGAGCGGGGAACGTTCTTCGTGCCGACCTACGACACGATCCAGGAAAATCTCGAGGAACGCTTCCATTACGTGTTGCGGCTGCGGGCCAAGAGCATGCTGCCGCATCTCGATTACGCCGTGCGCGAGGCCTACCGGCAGGGCGTGAAGATCGCCACCGGTGCCGACAACAACTACGACACCGAGTCGCTGAACCGCATCTCGATCGAAGTCGCGCACTTCGCACGCCTCGGCATGAGCAACTTCGATGCCTTGCAAACGGCGACGGTGAACGCGGCCGAGTTGCTGCGCATCGACGACCACACCGGCCGGATCGCCGACGGCTTCGACGCCGACCTGATTCTCGTACCGGGTAATCCCCTCGAAGACGTCGCGGCGTTGCAGGACGTGCTGCTCGTCATGAGCAATGGGCAGATCGCGCTGAAGCGTATTCCGTTTGCCATTGAAGAATGACGCGGATCGTCATGATGCAACACACGTTCCGCATTGCCAGCCTGTTGCTGTTGTTGTCGCTATCGGCACATGCGCAGGACCGCGCCTACGCCCTGACCAACGTCAACGTCTTCAACGGTGTCCGGGATCGCATCGCCGAAAATCGCATCGTTTTGGTCAGCAACGGCAAGATCGAGCGCATTGCGCGGGGCGACACGCCCGTAGCGTCCGGATACGAGGTCATCGATTGCGAAAGCTTCTACCTCATGCCCGGGATGATGGATGCGCATACGCATATCCTGAGCCTCGAGCAGGCGCGGCGGGCGCTTGAGTCGGGAGTGACCACGGTGCGTACCGCGGGCACGCCCGCGTACCAGGACGTGTCGCTTCGCGAACTGGCCAGGGCCGGCAAGATTGCGGGGCCGGATGTCGTGGCGGCCGGCGTATTCGTAACCCCCAACCTGGAAGAGACTATCCTCGCCGACCCCCGACTGAACGAGCTTGCCGAAAGGGTCAACAGTGACGACGAACTGAGGCTGTTGGTCCAGGTCAACGCCGATCGCGGCGTCGATGTCATCAAGACGCGGGGTACGGAACGGGCAGGATTGCCGGACACGGATCCCCGGCAGCAGGTTTATACCGAACGGCAACTGCGGGTCGTCGTCGAAGAGGCCGCCAAACACGATATCCCGGTGATGGTGCACGCCCACGGTGACGAAGGCGCCCGGGCTGCGGTACTCGCGGGGGCGAGAAGCATCGAGCACGGCACCTACCTGTCGCGTGACACGCTGCGCCTGATGAAGGAACGGGGGACCTGGTTCGTCCCGACCTGGATCACCATGCAGGAAATGAACGAGGAGCAATACGATTACGTGTTGCGCTTGCGCGGCAAGCACATGGTGCCGCAGCTCGAGCGGGCAATCAGGGAGGCGTACCGGCAGGGTGTGAAAATCGCGACCGGGGCCGACAATTACTACGACGACAGATCCATCAATCGCATTTCGCTCGAAGTCGAGGCCTTCGTGCGCCTCGGCATGAGCAATTTCGATGCTTTGCAAACAGCGACCGTGAATGCGGCCGAGTTGCTGCGCGTCGACGGCCATACCGGCCGGATCGAGGAAGGGCTCGACGCGGACCTGATCCTGGTGCCGGGTAATCCGCTCGAGGATATCGCCGTGTTGCAGGACGTGCTGCTGGTCATGAGCAATGGCCAGATCGTATTGAAACGAATCCCTTTTTCAATCTCTGATTGACAGGGGATCTCACTTTCATGTGGGAGGGGCTTTAGCCCCGATAAAATTTTTTGGGAATCGCGGCTTCGTCGCAGCTTGCACATCCATGTGCGCTGCGACACAAGTACATCCATGTACAAAAAGCCGCTCCCACAAAGCCGCTCCCACCAGGCAGTAGTGGCAGACTTCAGAAGACCTGCCAGACGATTTCCAGTCGCGCGCTGAGGTCGGGTCCGTTGCCGGTGCCACGACCGGCTGCGAGCGTTATCGACAGACGCTCGGACAGATCGGCGTAATAGCCGAGCATGAGCTTCGGCGATTTGGCGTTCCTGAAGGTGCTGAAGGTTTCGATGCCGACCTTGTGATGTTCCGCGAACCGGTAGCGCAGGCGACCGGCATACATCCAGGTAGCGTTTGCACGCGGTGCCTTATTGATGAATACAAAAACGCGCGCATCCCAGCGAGGCCAGTCGAGGTCGATGA
>JAWWCT010000050.1:0-26411 GCA_033720315.1 Woeseiaceae bacterium
CGGGTGCGTGGTCATCCGCAGCCGGGTTACGTTGTCGCTCTTGAGCGCCAGGTACGCATCGATCAGGTCGTCCGAAAACACGTCGCCGGCTTTCAGGAATTCGCGATCGCTGTCCAGTGCCTCGAGCGCCTCGTCCAGGGAGAACGCCACCATCTGTAAATCCTTCTCTTCCTCGGGCGGCAGGTCATAGAGATCCTTATCGAGTGGATCGCCCGGATGTATCTTGTTGAGAATGCCGTCGAGACCGGCCAGCATCATGGCCGAGAAGCTCAGGTAGGGGTTACCCATGGAGTCCGGAAACCGCACCTCGATCCGGCGGCCATTGGGATTGGATTCGTAGGGAATACGAATCGACGCGGATCGGTTCCTGGCCGAGTAGGCGAGAATGGTTGGCGCCTCGAAGCCGGGTACCAGTCGCTTGTAACTGTTTGTCGAGGCATTGGTGAAGGCGTTAAGCGCCTTTGCGTGCTTGATGATTCCGCCGATGTAATAAAGAGCGGTATCCGACAGCCCTGCATAGCCGTCTCCCGAAAAGGTATTCTTGTTGCCCTTCACCAGCGACTGGTGAACGTGCATGCCGTTGCCGTTGTCGTTGACCAGCGGTTTCGGCATGAAGGTCGCGGTCTTGCCGTAGCTGTGGGCGACGTTGTGCACGACGTACTTCAGTATCTGTACCTCGTCCGCCTTGCGCACGAGCGTGTTGTACTTGACGCCGATTTCACCCTGGCCTGCGGTCGCCACCTCGTGATGATGCACCTCGGTCTCCAGGCCCATTTCCTCGAGTGCCAGGCACATGGCCGAGCGAATGTCGTGCAGCGAGTCGACCGGTGGCACCGGGAAGTATCCGCCCTTGACGGTCGGCCGGTGCCCGGTATTGCTGTCATCGTAACTGCGGCTGGTATTCCACGCGCCTTCGGCCGAATCCACCGAGTAAAACGCGCCGTGCATGTTGTCGTCCCAGCGCACATCGTCGAACACGAAGAACTCGTTCTCCGGGCCGAAGTAGGCGGCATCGGCAACGCCGGTCGATTTCAGATAGGCCTCGGCGCGCAGCGCCAGCGAACGCGGGCAGCGATCGTAGCCCTGCATGGTGGCCGGCTCGATCACGTTGCAGCGCAAATTGAGCGTCGCATCTTCCGAGAAGATGTCGAGCACTGCCGATGCGGCGTCGGGCATCAGGATCATGTCCGACTCGTTGATGCCCTTCCAGCCGGCGATCGACGAGCCATCGAACATCTTGCCGTCCTCGAAAAAGTCCTCGTTAATCTTTTGTCCGGGCACGCTGACATGCTGCTCTTTGCCCTTGGTATCGGTAAACCTGAGGTCAACGAATTTGACGTCTTTTTCTTTTATCAGGGCGAGAACTTCTTTTGGGGTCATCGGGTATTCCTCCGTTAGGTCTTCAAATCTCGTCTGCCTGCTTGAGGCAGCCAGCGACTGGATGAGGCAATGACTTGCAGAAACCGTGCCAGCGGGTCGCTTTGCTCAAGCACCTGAATTGCAATGAGTTTCCGGCCAGGAGGACCGGCCATTTGCACCAAATCGGTGCAGGGTCATTCACAATCGCACCAGTTTAGTGCAATCGGGCGAGGATTGCACCGTGTTGGCGCCGCCAAGGCGAGCGATTGCGACTAGGAGATCACGCCGGCGAGCAGCATCACGGCGAGGAATACGCCGACCCACAGCACCATGCTGCCGGTCGGCCAGTTGCGCGCCAGCGCCGACTGCAGGTTTTGCCGCCGCGTCAGGTAGAAGCTCTGTTGCCTGACGCTATCGCGCAGGCCTCGGGTCGACTGGCGAATCCATACCAGGATCGCGACCGTGCCGCGCGCCACGGCAGGCAGGGCTTTGCGCCACAGCCACTCCGCGTCGATGTTAGTGGCGCGGATCTCCGCGGGATAACGGCCGCTGCGATGCAGGAACACCACGCCGAGGATGGCAAATGCCAGTAACTGCAGCTGGGTCAGGACGTGGGTCATGTCATACGGCGTGTAGTCGACCTCGAACGGCAGGATCGAGTAAAGCACTCCCGGGTAGAAGCCGATGCCGAGACAGACGGCGGCTGCCAGCGCCATGGCCAACAGCATGTTCTTCGGCGGCTCTTTCGCCTCGATGCCGGCGTCGTGGGCGAAGAATGCGAAGTAGGGAATCTTGATGCCCGCATGCTCCAGTACACCGGCCGAGGCAAACAGCATCGCGAACCAGACGATCACGTGACCCTCCTCGAGCAGCGCCGCCATGATCATCGACTTCGAGACAAAAGCGCTGAACAGCGGGAACGCCGAAATCGTCATGGCGCCGATGATGCACAAGGTGGCGGTTACCGGCATGCTGCGATACAGGCCACCGAGGTCCGATGCCTTGGACCTGCCGGTGACGTACAGCACCGCACCCATCGACATGAACAACAGGCCCTTGAAGAACACATCGTTGAACGCGTGCGCAACCGCACCGTTCAAGGCCAGCGAGGTGCCGATACCGATGCCGCAGACCATGAAACCGAGCTGGTTCATCATCGAGTAGGAAAGGACGCGGCGCAGGTCGTTTTCGATCACCGCAAAGAATATCGGGTAGCAAGCCATGACGGCGCCGATATAGATGAGCGGCTCCGCACCCGGGAAGCCGCGTGCCAGCGCATAGATGGCGACCTTGGTCGTGAACGCGCACAGGAACACCGTGCCGGTCGGTGTCGACGCCGGGTAGGCGTCGGTGATCCAGTTATGCAGCAGCGGGAATCCGGCCTTGATGCCGAAAGCAACGAAGATCAGCCAGGCAGCGGGCGAGCCCAGGTCGAACTCCGTGAAGGTGGCACTGCCGGTCGCATGGATGTGCCAGATCAGACCCGCCATGAGCAGCACGCCGGACAGGACCTGGTAGATCAGGTAGCGAATCCCGGCAGCTACCGAGCGTTCGTCGCGAGACGCCCAGACGAGAAACGCCGAACTCAGGGCGAGAATTTCCCAGAAGACGAACAGGGTGATGAGGTCGCCGGCGAACACCGCGCCGACCGCACTGCCGGCATACAGAATCCCCGTGACCTGCTGCATCGTGTCGCGCACGTGCAGCGAAAACAGCACCGCCAGGAACGCGCCGATATGAAACAGGTAGCCGAACATGAGGCTCAATCGGTCGACGCGATACGGCTCGAGGCGCAGGTCCATGATGCTCATCGAGAAGCCGGCGCCGCCTGGCACGTCCAGCAGGTGAACCAGCCCGAGCAAGGGCGCAGCCAGAAGGATGGCGGCGCGCAACGGACCGCGGGTCACCAGCGCCAGGACTGCTGCGATCAGGAACGGCCAGAACGGATGGAAATCGGGCAGGTTCATCGCTCGTAGTAATCCTCATCGCGTTTGACGAGCAGCCGCAATCCCTTGGCGGCCATCACCACGCCGACCAGCGCGACAAAACCGTAGAGCGCGTAAAACACCGGTATGCGTTCGGCCGGCGTGTAAATGTGCCGATGCACGACGAAATCCGCGATTACCAGCAAGGCGCATGCGACGTACAACACGCGGCGTATGAGCCTGCGATTTTCTGGTTTGTCGGCCCAGCCCTGGTTCTCGGTGTCCATTGCCTACCCCGCTATGAGTCCTGCAAGTTTGTACAAAAAGCCCGGCAAGAAAAACAGCGCGATGCAGCCGGCGCTGGTTACGCTCATCGCGATCAGGCAGGCGAGTGGCGCCTCGCTGATGCCGGTCGCGTTAGCCTGGTCGCCGGCGAAGAAGGCGCGCATCGGCACGACGAGCAGGTAAGCGATATTCAGAAGCGAACTCAACAACAACACGCCGAGCAAAATCCACTGCTGGGTATCGATGGTGGCGAGCGCCAGGTACCACTTGCTCCACATGCCGCCGAACGGCGGCAGGCCGATAATCGATAGACTGCCGATGGTGAAGGCGGCGAAGGTCAGTGGCATCTGCCGGCCGAGCCCGTCCAGCTGGCTGACCTCGGTCTTGTGCGCCGCAACCATGATCGCGCCGGCGGCGAAGAACAGCGTGATCTTGCCGAACGCGTGCATCGCGATGTGCATGCTGCTGCCGAGGATACCGAGTTGCGTCGCGAGCAACGCACCGAGCACGATGTAGCCCAACTGGCTCACGGTCGAATAAGCGAGCCGGGCCTTTAGATTGTCTTTGGTCATCGCCACGAGCGAGGCCAACAGGATGGTGGCGGCAGCCACATAAAGCAGCCAGCCGTTCGCGCCCGTCGACACAATGGTGTCGATACCGAACAGGTACACGGTAACCTTGAGTACCGTGAACACGCCGGCCTTGACCACGGCGACGGCGTGCAGCAGCGCGCTGACCGGCGTCGGTGCAACCATCGCGGCCGGCAACCAGCGATGGAACGGCATGACCGCGGCCTTGCCGATGCCGAACACGTACAAGGCGTAAAGCACGCCGATCAACCAACCCGGCGTTTCGCTGCCAAAGATGCCGCCCTCGACGAAATCGAGCGTGCCGGTTTGCGACCAGGTCCAGCCGACGGCCAGCAACTGAAACGCAATCGAGGTCGAGATCAGGATCCCGAGATAGATGCGACCTCCGCGCTTGGCGTCCTCGGTACCGGCGTGCGTCACCAGCGGATAGGTCGAAATCGTCAGCGCTTCATAAAACAGGAACAGGGTGAACATGTTGTCGGCAAATGCGACGCCCATGGTGCTTGCGATGGCTACAGCAAATGCCGCGTAAAACCGCGTCTGGTTCACTTCGTGGTGGCCGCGCATGTAGCCGATCGCATAAACCGAGGTAACGATCCACAGCGACGCAGCGACCAGCGCAAACAACATGCCGAGCGGCTCCACCGACAGCGCGATCGGCAGGCCTGGCAATGTCTCTACCAGCACGGTCCGGGTTACCTCGCCCGCCATGACGCCGGGAACCAGCGTGGCAACGATCGCCAGCAGGATTGCGCCGGTCACCAGCGTTACCGCTTCACGCAGGTTCGGTGAGCGCCCGCTCAAGGCGATCAGCACGGCGCCGATGAGCGGTACCGCGATCGCGAGCTCGAGTGCTTCTGCAGGGTTCATGGCTCAGTCCCAAGCAGCACGGCCGCGGCTTTCGCTGCCAGACCTGCCGACACCCGCGTGTCGACGCCGAACCAGACATTGGCGGCAACCAGCAGCCACATTGGAAGCAACAGCGAAAGCGGGGCTTCGCCGAGGTCGCTGCGCGATTCCGGCAGTTCGCGAAACCAGGCTGCCTCGATCACCTTCCATACATACATTACCGCGATGAGCGACGCGGCGAGCACGGCCAGGGCCAGCCACCACCAGCCCAGTTCGAGACCCGCGACGATCAGGTACCACTTGCTGATGAAACCAGCCGTGAGAGGGACACCGATCAGGCTCAGTCCACCGATCGCAAACGCGGACATGGTCCACGGCATGGCGTGTCCGAGCCCCGCCATGTCGTTAATGCGTGTCGAGCCGATGCGATAGGCCACTGCGCCGAGCGCCAGGAACAGCGCGCCTTTCATCAATGCGTGGTTGAACAGGTGAACGATGGCGGCCGTCAGCCCGGGCGTGGTGGCGAGCCCCAGGCCGATCACCATGTAGCCGATTTGCGCGACGCTCGAGTAAGCGAGCAGTCGCTTGGCGTCCGCCTGAGTCCACGCGATCAGGGAGGTGACGAATATGCCGACCAGCGACAACGCAATCAAAACCGGCTGCAGCGGCAAGCGTTCGAAACTCAGGTCCGCGCCGAACACCGTGAACAAGACGCGGATCAACATGTACACCGCAACCTTGGTCGCGGTGGCTGCGAGAAATGCGCTCACGACCGAGGGTGCATGGGTGTATGCGTTCGGCAGCCAGAGGTAAACCGGAAACAGCGCGAGCTTCAGACCGATGCCGGCCACCAGGAACGCCAGGGCGGTCTCCGCGGTACGCGTGCCGGCGACCGCCGGCAGGCGCTCGGCCAGGTCCGCCATGTTGAGCGTGCCGGTGATGGAATACAGCAGCCCGACGCCGATCAGGTAAAAGGTGGCGCCGATGGTGCCCATGATCAGGTACTGATACGCGGCGGTCAGCGCACGGCGGTCCTTGCCCAGCGCAATCAGTGCGTAACTCGAAAGCGACGAGATTTCGAGGAAAACGAAAAGATTGAAAATATCGCCGGTGGCCGCAATGCCGATGAGCCCGGTGTAGGTGAGCAACAGCAGGCAATAGAACAGCGGCAGGTTTTCTTCGGAAATCTCCGTGGGCGCGCTCTTGCCGGCAAACGGTGTGACCGCGGCGCCGACACCGCAGACCACCAACAGCACGATCACGTTCAGAATGTCGATGCGGAGTTCGATGCCCCACGGCGGCGGCCAGCCGCCCATGGTGTAACTGATTGCGCCGGAGGTGGCCACGCGCAGCGCCAACGCCGCGGCCATGGCAAATACCACCCAGGACACCGCCGTCGTCAACAGCCACGGCAGCCGGGCACCGCGCGTCGCCGCTGCAAGCGGAGCGGCAAGTAGCGGAATGACGATCAGTAGCGCCGGTAACTGGTCCATTCTGTCGATCTTAAGGATTTGTTGTTATTTCACGCCTCAGAAACTCTCGTCCTGAACGTGTATTTGATCTTCCTCGACGGTGCCGTAAGCCTCGCGTATGCGCACCACCAGCGCGAGCGCCAGGGCCGTCGTCGCAACGCCGACGACGATCGCCGTGAGGATGAGCACGTGCGGCAACGGGTTACTGTACAAAGTCACCTCGTTCTCGAGTATCGGCGGCGCACCTCCCGTCACGTAGCCCATGCTGATGAACATGATGAAAACGGAGGTCTGGAAAATATTGAGGCCCACTATTTTCTTGACCAGGTTGCCGTCCCTGATGACCGTGTAAAACCCCGCCATCATCAGGAATATGACGATCCAGTAGTTGTAGTGCCCCAGTATGTCCATCAGCCAACCCCGGAGTCGCTGCGGCCGCGCCCGGCGAGCGCGAAAAAAATGAGAACCATGGTCGAACTGACGGTAACGCCCACGCCGAACTCGACCAGCAGAATTCCGTAGTGTTGCCCGTCCGCAGGATGCGCCGGAGTAAAAATGCCATACTCGAGAAAATCGCCGCCGAGCAACTGGTCGGCAACACCGGTGCAGGCATAGATCAACACGCCGGCGAGCGACAACATTCGCAGCACCCCGGGTGGCGCGACACGCGCGGCATTTTCAAGACCGAATACCAGCGTGTAGAGAATAAGTGCCGCGCCGGCAATGACCCCTGCCTGGAAGCCGCCGCCCGGTCCGAAATCGCCGTGAAACTGTACGTAGAGTGCAAACAGCATGATCAACGGCAGGTTGAACTTGGTGACGATGCGCAGGATGGAGTGATGTTGCATCAGCGATCCTCCGGCCGTTTTCGCATCAGCCTGCGGGCGCTGCCCAGCAATACCAGCACTCCCATACCTGCGGTGAAAATAACCACCGTCTCACCAAGGGTGTCATAACCACGATAGCTGGCCAAAACCGAGGTGACGACATTGGGGATGCCGATCTCAGTGCCGGACTGTTCGAGGTAACGCGGCACGAGGTGCTGGTTGACCGGATTGTCTGCGGCGCCGAATGGCGGGATATCGAATGTCCCGTAGACCAGGAACGCGCCGGTCGTGACCACGACAGCAAGCGGTAACCAGGGCCCGTGCTCCGGCCGGCGCTCCTGGCGACCCGTCAGCGCAAGTGTCGCCAGCATCAGCACGGTCGAGATGCCGGCGCCGACCACCGCTTCGGTAAATGCGACGTCGGGTGCGGAAAGCGCGACGAAAAGCGCGGCCGACAACAAACTGTAGATGCCGAATAACATGACCACCGCAAAAAGGTCTCGTTGCCGGATCACGGTGACCGCGACAATGACCATAAAGATCAGCAGGATGATGTCGATATAGGCTTCTATGGCGAGGACTCCCGGGATTCACCCGTCAGCAGCGGTTTTTCGCCACCCTGCAGCGCCGCCTTGGCCAGCGCGTGCGTCGACGTCGGTGACGTCATGCCGAGAAACGCCAGGATGAAAAGCAACTTGACCGCCGCGAGCGAAAAGCCTGCAAGCACGATCAGTCCGGAAACGACCAGCAACGCCCCGAGCGTGTCCGTAATACCGGATGAGTGCATGCGCGCGAAAACATCCGGAAATCGCAACACGCCGATGGCGCCGATCAGGCAGAACGCTGCTCCGGCAAATATCAGTGCATAGGCAATGTTTTCAGCCATTGCTGCGGGGTTCCTCGAGGTGCTCGGCGGAAATCGCCGTCAGGTCGCCGTATTCGAAAAACCGCAGCACGGCAATCGTGCCGATAAAATTGATCAGCGCATAAGCCAGCGCAATGTCGAGTACGTCGTGACGCCCGCTAATGAACGCCATCAGAGAAATCAGTAACACCGTCTTGGTGCCGAACACGTTGACCGCGAGAATGCGGTCGTAGACGGTGGGCCCGAGCAAAGCGCGAACGAGTACCAGGCCCATGACCATGAGTATGGCGATGGCTGCGACGACCAGGATCACGGCGTACGGTCCGGCACGCGTTCGTTCATGCCGCTGTCGAGCAGGCCCTTGACGAGGTCCGGGTGCAGAGCGTGTACGCGGATACGGTCGCTCGACAGCCGCAGGCTGACGGTGCCCGGCGTCAGGGTAATCGAATTGGCGTAAATCGCGAGGCCCAGTTCCGATTGCTGCCGGGCCGGGGCATCGAACTCGACCGGTCTTACCGCATCCCTGGAACTCAGTACACGCCGCGCCACGTCGACGTTGGACTTCACCACTTCCTTGAGCAGCCACGCCCAGTAGACAAGCAGCCTCGGCAATAAATCGAAGGGATAACTTTCGCCGTCGACGACGCTCATGCGGCGCGACAGCCAGACGACGAACGCGACCGACAGCGCGCCAAACGCAAGTATCAGCGGCTCGGTGTGGCCGGACAGCAGGAACCACAGCAAGGCGAGGGCGATCGTAAGCGTGACGCTTTTTTTCACGGCATCACCACGCGGCGACAGGTACGGCCCGGATTGCTGCCGCCCCCTTGCTCCGCCTCTTTTTATAATGATTACCGCTCGAAATGCGGTCGGCGAACGATTGCATGCAGGCAAGATACCATGGGAGTCCCCCCGGTGGGAGCCTGCCGCGGCGGCGCGCATTGGCAAGCTGTCGCGGCCCGCCGATTTCATCGAGATGGCATCTGGTTATACTGCGCATCTCGAAGCCCCTGATTTTTAAACCCGGCAAGGAACCCATCTCTTTCATGCAGACCTTTCAGGAGCTGATTCTCGCGCTGCAACGGTACTGGGCAGAGCGTGGCTGCATCGTCGCACAACCCTATGACATGGAAATGGGTGCAGGGACCTTTCATCCCGCGACCTTCCTCCGCGCCATCGGCCCGGAGCCCTGGAGCGCGGCCTACGTTCAGCCCTGCCGGCGGCCGACCGACGGCCGTTACGGCGACAACCCGTTCCGGCTGCAGCATTACTACCAGTTCCAGGTCGTGATCAAGCCGTCGCCGGAGGATTTCCAGGAGCAGTATCTCGACTCGCTAAAGGCCATCGGCATCGATCCGACGGTGCATGACGTGCGTTTCGTCGAGGACAACTGGGAGTCGCCGACGCTCGGTGCCTGGGGTCTCGGCTGGGAAGTCTGGCTCAACGGCATGGAGATTACCCAGTTCACCTACTTCCAGCAGGTCGGTGGCCTCGAGTGCAAGCCGGTCACCGGCGAACTGACTTACGGCCTAGAGCGCCTGGCCATGTACCTGCAGGACGTCTCCAGCATTTTCGACATCACCTGGACGGACGGGCCGCTGGGCACCATCAGCTACCGCGACGTGTATCACCAGAACGAAGTGGAGCAGTCACGCTACAACTTCGAGCAGGCAGACGTCGACGCCTTGTTTGCGGCATTCGATCACGCGGAGAGCGAGGGTAAACGGCTGATCGAATGCGGCCTGCCGCTGCCCGCGTATGAACAGATGCTGACCGCCTCGCACGCCTTCAACCTGCTCGATGCACGCCAGGCGATTTCCGTCAGCGAGCGCCAGCGATTCATCCTGCGGGTGCGGGCCATGGCTCGCGCCGTGGCAGAAGCCTACTACGCCAGCCGCGAGTCGCTCGGTTTCCCCATGGTGCAAACTTCACAGACGAGTGCACGATGAAAGGCGGCGCGGATTTCCTGGTCGAAATCGGCACCGAGGAGATGCCGCCAAAGGCGCTCAAGAACCTCATGCAGGCATTCGGCGATGCGCTGGCGGCCGGCCTCGTCGAGGCGAATCTCGGACACGACGGCGTCAGCGCTTACGCCAGCCCGCGACGGCTGGCCGCACTGGCGAGCAACGTGCCGCTGGCACAGCGAGACCAGGCGAAGCGCATGAAAGGCCCGCCACTGTCGATCGCCATCGACGACGAAGGCAAACCGACCAATGCCGGGCTCGCGTTCGCAAACAAGTGCGGTGTGGAATTCGCTGACCTGGGTCGCGAGAAAAATGACAAGGGCGAATGGCTCAGTTACGAGTCCGTCGACAAGGGCCAGCCGGCGGCGAAACTGCTGCCGGACATCGTCAGCGACGCCCTCGATGCGCTGCCGATACCGCGACGCATGCGCTGGGGTAATCGCGAATCGGAATTCGTAAGGCCGGTTCACTGGGTGTTGATGTTGCACGGCAGGAAGACGGTCGATGGAACGGTCCTCGGCATACCCTGTGGCAACGTCACGCGCGGCCACCGCTTCCTGGCGCCCGGGGAAATCAGGATTCCGGAGCCCGGCAAGTACCTCGACCTGTTACAACGAAAGGGCAAGGTGATTGCCGACTTCCATGCGCGGCGGGAGAAAATTGCCGGTGACGTGGCAGAAGCGGCGAACAGCCTCAACGGCACCGCGATGACCGACACAGATCTCGTCGACGAAGTTACCGCATTGACCGAGTGGCCGGTGGCAATGGCCGGAAAATTCGACAAGACCTTCCTCATGCTGCCGAAAGAAGTGATCGTCGCGACGCTGACATCCCATCAGCGTTATTTTCCCGTGGTCGACGGCAATGGCGACCTCAAGCCGGCATTCATCGTGGTGGCAAACCTCGAGAGCCGGCAACCCGACGTCGTGCGTGACGGCAACGAACGCGTCATCAGGCCTCGCCTCGCCGATGCGCGTTTTTTCTGGAAGACCGACGTCGCTTCGCCCCTGGGATCGCGAGCGGACGCCTTGAAGAACGTCGTTTATCAAAAAGGACTGGGCAGCATGCACGACAAGTGCATCCGGGTCGCGGCGCTGGCGACCCTGATCGCCGCCGAGCTCGATATGGAAAGCAAGACGGTAACCCGCGCCGCAGTACTTTCCAAATGCGACCTTCTGACCGGGATGGTCGGCGAATTTCCCGAGTTGCAGGGGGTGATGGGGCGTTATTACGCGGAGGCCAGCGGTGAGGATGAGGGAGTTGCAGTTGCGATTGGCGAGCAGTACCTGCCGCGCTTTGCCGGCGATTACCTGCCCACGTCTGCGGCGGGGCAGGTGCTCGCGGCCGCCGACAAGCTCGACACGCTCGCGGGCATTTTCGTGCTCGGCAAAAAGCCGACCGGCAATCGGGATCCCTTTGGCCTGCGGCGCGCCGCGCTGGGCGTCATCCGGATACTCATCGACAAACGGCTCGACATCGATTTCGAAGAAGTGGTGAAAGCCGCCATTCTTCAGCAACCGCCGGGCAGCGCGGACGTCGAGGCGGTGCGCGATGAATTGTACGAGTTCGTCGTCGATCGCCTGCTCCGCTATTACCTCGATCAGGAGATCGGCATTTCGAAAGAAATGTTCGAAGCGGTGCGCGCAAAGCGCCCGGCCTCGCTGACCGACTTCGACGAGCGCCTGAAGGCGGTCGCCGCGTTTTCCCGGCTGGAGCCGGCGGCGAGCCTCGCCGCAGCCAACAAGCGTACCGCCAATATCCTGCGCCAGGCGGAGCAGCCGGATACAGGCGAGCTCGACGCCGGTTTGCTGTCCGACAAAGCCGAGCGCGAGCTTTACGACGCGTTGAAAAACGCCGAGCAAAAAGTCGCACCGCTTCTGGAAGAGCGCGCCTACAAAGAAGCCTTGACGGAACTGGCGAACCTGCGCCAAGCGGTCGATGACTTTTTCGATGATGTAATGGTGATGACGGATGACGAAGCCATCCGCAATAATCGCCTTGCCCTGCTCGCCGCATTGCGCGGCCTGTTCTTGAATATCGCCGACATATCCAGGCTTACTCCGGGATCTGCCGGGCAGGATTGACGCGTGCAACGGCTGGTTATTCTCGATCGCGACGGCGTGATCAATCACGACTCACCCGAGTTCGTCAAGACCGCCGACGAATGGCGGCCGATCGAAGGCAGTATTGCGGCCATCGCTCGATTGTCGAAGGCGGGATTTACGGTCGCCGTCGCGAGCAACCAATCCGGCATCGGCCGAGAGCTTCTCGATGAGGCCGACCTGGAATCGATGCATGACAAGCTTAGGTCGCTGGTCAGGGATTCGGGTGGCGAGCTCGGGCACATCGTCTACTGTCCGCACTTGCCCGACGCCGGCTGCCTTTGCCGCAAACCGCTGCCCGGGCTCTATCAGCAACTCGGTGAACTCTACGAAGTCTCCCTCGACGGCGTCCCCGTGGTGGGTGACAAGGCGCGCGACCTCGATGCAGCACGCGCGGTCAATGCGCGGCCTATCCTTGTATTGACGGGCGGCGGAGTGGCAACCGCCGCGGAAATCGACAGGCGGGGTGAAACCGTCGAGACGTTTGCAGACCTGGCGGCGGTCGCTGCACAATTGCTTGCGGAAAGCGGCGAGGCGGCTTCCTGACATGTTGCTGTTCTTAAGATCACTCGTATTCCAGGTCTATTTTTTTGTTTCAGTGTGTATAGCCGCATTGATGATCTTCTTCATGTGGCCTGCGCCCTTTGGCGTCAGGTCGTCGATCGCGAAATTCTGGGGCAAGAGCATGCTCGTCGCCGGCAAGTTCATTTGCGGCATCGAATACAGCATCGAGGGCGAAGAGAACATTCCCGATGTGCCAAGCGTTATCATGATCAAGCACACCACCGTGTTCGAGACCTATGCACAGCTCGCTGTGTTTCCGCCGCAGACCTGGGTCGTGAAACGCTCGTTACAGTGGATCCCGTTTTTCGGCTGGGGTCTTGCGGCCATGAAGCCCATTGCCATCGACAGGAGCGCGGGGCACACGGCCGTGACCCAGGTGATCGAACAGGGTCGCGCGCGGCTTGCCGAGGGAATCTGGATAACGATTTTTCCCGAGGGCACGCGCATGCCGGCCGGCCAGACCCGCAAGTACGGCATCAGCGGCGCGGCCCTGGCCATCGAAGCGAACTGCCCGGTCGTTCCGGTGGCACACAACGCCGGCGACCTGTGGCCAAGGCGCGGATTGCGAAAGAAGCCCGGCCTGGTCCGTTTTTGCATCGGGCCGCCGATCGATCCGGGCGGTCTGCCGGCGAAGGAGCTCAATCTCGTCGTCCAGGAATGGGTGGAAAACAAGATGAAGGAAATCAGCGTTTTCTACCAGTGAGGCATTGAAACCTGCTGTAAGATTGCGACCACCTGGGCATCGAAGTAAGAGGCAGCAATGAAGAAACTACTGACGATTTTTTCGCTCGGCCTGCTCACTGCCTGCGGCGGCGGCGCGGAAGTCGAGACCGACCTGGCGGGTCTCCGTGACATGGGGGACCAGATCCAGATACAGCTCAACATCAGGGATGCCGCTGCGCTTGCGGCGATCTACGGTGTGAACGGCTCGGTTATGCCGCCAAACGCCGAGACGGTTTCCGGCCGCGATTCCATCGAGCAGTTCTGGAACGAAATGCTCGCGAGCGGCAATATCTTCAACGTCAAAGGTGATCGGGTGCGCGCCAATGGCAACATCGGTTACCGTGTCGGTACTTACACCATCGCATCGCCGCATAACCAGCTCCTCGACAGGGGCAAGTACGTCGAGGTCTGGCACCACGACGAGAGTGGCTGGCACTTGATGTATGACATTTTCAACAGCGATCGTCCCGTTCCCGCACAGGAATAGATTGGCAATCACGCTCGCTTTCGACGTATACGGAACGCTGATCGATCCGTTTGGTATCTCGATCGAACTGGAGAAACTCGCAGGCCAAAAAGCGCAAGCCATGGCACAACTTTGGCGCGACAAGCAGATCGAGTACCTGTTTCGTCGTGCGCTGGGACGCGATTACCAGCCGTTTTCCGTCTGCACGGCGCAGGCGCTCGATTACGCTTGCGCCGGTTTCGAGGTCTCTCTGTCTGCCGCGGACAGGAACAGGCTGCTCGACAAGTATCGCGAATTGCCGGCTTACGACGACGTCGCACGGGCGCTGGACGATTTGCAAAAAGCGGGTTGTCGAAATTTCGCGTTTTCCAACGGTGAACCGCGCGACCTTGCGGAATTGCTCGAACACGCCGGCCTGGCGGTTTCGCTGGATGGCATCGTGAGCGTGCACGACGTCAGGAGTTTCAAACCCGACCCCGCGGTTTACCGGCATTTCAACGACAAGACGGGCGCCTCGCCCGACGAGACCTGGCTGGTCTCCGGCAATCCCTTCGACGTTATCGGCGGGCACAAGGCCGGATGGCGCACGGCCTGGGTCAGGCGCAATCCCGCCGTTTTGTTCGACCCGTGGGACATCGAACCGGATGCGGTCATCGAGGATATCGGCGGCTTGCTGGCTTGCCTAGAGCAGCATGAACACGGCGTAACCTACTCGGCCGACTGAAGCCGGTCGGTTTTCCATGTTTGACATAAGCGTGGCACGCGAACCTGTGTCGTCGCTTTATCCGCACGGACGAGAGCAAATTGCTGACATCACATTCTCACGCTAAACTGAAAGCATACGATGTAAAAAATTAATAACAATCAGTGTGTTGTTACACAAAATCTAGTTGCGCCAAGTGGAACGAGAGACGTCCCAACAATTATTGACCGGTCGATTTCGGGCCGGGGACCTGGACCTGGACATCGAGCAGCGTCGCCTGACGCGGCATGGTCAGGATTTGAAACTCAGCAAACTGAATTTCAAACTGCTGCACGTCCTCACTGCCGCCGCGCCCGCCCTGGTGACCAAAGCGGAGCTGGCAAAACATGTTTGGTCCGGACGGATCGTTAGCCCTGATACGGTCGCGCAACGGGTCAAACTGCTACGCAACGCCCTGCAGGACGATGCGCAAGACCCTCGTTATATCGAGGTCGTGCGCGGGCAAGGCTATCGATGGATTCCAGACGTAGTGCCGGCAGGTAGGGCCCGCAGGCACGTGCTTGATTTTGTCGGCAACCCGGAGTCGCCGCAGGGTATTGACCTGGAAATACCGTCGCGGCCCTCCGTTGTCGTGCTGCCATTGGACACAATGGGCGATGAGCAACTGGAACACCGGCTTTTCGCCGACGCCCTGACCCACGACATCATCACCAGTATTGGCAGGGCGCGCTGGCTTTTTGTCGTCGCACGCGGTTCCGCGTTCATGTTCCGCGGCGGGCAGCATTTTGTCGGTGACGTGTCGAAAAAGCTCGGCGTACGCTATGTGGTTCAGGGCAATATCGTATTTTCGGGTAACAGGATGTCCATCAATATTGCACTTGCGGATGCCGTTGAAGGAAACGAAATCTGGTCCGAGCGTTTCCGCGGCACTGCAGGCGATGTTTTCGATATCCAGGAAAAGATCGCCAATCTCGTCGTTGGCTCGGTGGAAGCGCAGATCGAATACGCCGAGCAAAAACGCGCTCTGCTGGAGCGCCCGGCGAACCTCGACGCATGGAGTGCCTACCACCGCGGTTGGTGGCACCTGAACAGCTTTTCCGTTGATTGTTGCGACCAAGCGGAACGCTATTTTGAGAAATCGATCAGGTTGGATCCGGCGTCGTCACGCACACACGCCGGCTTTTCATCGGTACACTGGCTCCGCGCATTCCTCGAACTGACCGACGATCGCGAGCGGGAAGTCCAGCGGGCACTGGAATTTGCGCAACGCAGTGTAGAGCTTGATGCCCGCGATCCACTGGCTCACTGGGCGCTGGGGCGCGCCTTACACCTCGGTCAGGATTTTGCCCGGTCTATCGCGGAATTTGAAATTGCAAACGACTTGAATCCGAACTTTGCCCTTGGGCAATTCGCGCAGGCCTTCGCTCTGATGCACATTGGCGAAAATGAAAGCAGTAACCGGATCCTCGACGGCGCTCGAAGACTGAGTCCTTACGATCCGATGAGCTATGCGATGCTCGGAATTCAGGCGGTCAATCACGCAATGCTCGATCGATACGAAACCGCTGCCGATCTCTCCGTGAGAGGCGCGCGTCTTTTAGTGCATTTTTGCCAGATGTTTCCGGTGATAGCCGCTTACTGCAATGTTCTTGCCGGACGTCAACAGGCTGCCAGAAAATATTTCGCGGAATTGCAGAGCAGTCGCCCCGGATACAACAGCAACGATTATTTCCGTGCATTTCCGCACCAGCTGGACCGCGACATTTTGAAGATCACAGAGGCCTTCAACACGCTTGAAGATCTGCATTAGAACCACATCCCGCCTTATTCTTACCTAAAATTTCCCCAAATCTTCATCCACGGCCTTTCCAACCGGCGCTAGGCTGATTCTCTTGGCGAGGTTTGGCCATTGTGCCTCAAAGCCCATGCATTACGGGCTCCGGTCACCTGGGTGTCCGGCATTTGGCCCGTCGGAGGATTACATGATTAAGTCACTTGGAGTTTCTTTGACCGCCGTTGTTGCCGGTGCGCTGTTTGCTCTTGCATCGATCGCCGGCTTTGCGGGCGAGCCTGGCGCTACGGGTATCGTGCAGTCGATCGTCAAGGCGCCGGTCGTCGCCGATGGAGACGTAACGGGCAAGCCCTTCGATTATGTCATCAATCTGGATGGATCCCTCGACCCGCAGGTGTTGGGTCGCGGAATCGCCGCGAACGGCACCATTAAGATTTTCATGCCGCCCGAATTTGACCTGGGAAACCTGGATCCGGCTTTTCCGGTCGGCACACCGCCGGTGTTCGGACCGATACCCTGTGTGCCTGGCAATTTACAGTGCACAACCCTGGTGTTGCTGCGCGGCTGGCCACAAGATCCGCTGTTCCCGCCATTTCTCTTTCACTCGCTCAGCGTCGATGTGCCAAACAATGCCCTGGTTATTACGGCTGTCAAGGATATCGGCCTGATGTCCGGTGTCGACCGGGCACCGTACATCAAGCAGATACATTTGATTCTCAACGGTCTGACAAATCCCGCGCCCGGAAAGTACCGTATGCGGATCGAGGCAGAGACTGGTCGTGACGGAACTTTGGAAACCGGCGAGGGATTGATCGTGGTGCGACGCAAGACGCAGCCCAGCGTCAATGTAACAAGCGTGTTCGTCGACGCGCTTGCGGCCGGCAACTGCGGACCCGGCAAATTGCCGCCGAATCCGAATAACCCGATATATCAGACCACGTCGGTAGGACAGGACGCACCCTACGTCTGGACTTTTTTGCTTTGGGGCAAAAACAACAAGCCGCTCGATAGCGTTTCGCTGCGCAAGGTCAAGAGGAACGTCTGGCAACTGGTCAAATACAACGATGACGATTCCGACTCTGACTCTGATTCGGATTCCGATCGCCGTGGCCGCAGAATCTTAGGTCACGTTCGCATCAGCGCCCCTCGTGGTGCGAGGCACCAGGACATTCGCCAGATTGAGTGTCCGTCCTTGCTGCCGTTTGCGCCGGTCATCGCCAATACACCGGGCGTCGGTCCGCAACCCGTGGGCCGCCTGGACCTGCAATTCACCGCGGGAAATAAGGCCGGTCTGTACAAGACAGTTCTGTCGTTGAAGAACGGCAATCACGTGGAAATGGTCGTAACGGCTAACGCACAATAATCCCGACCAGGCGGCTCCCCCGCCTTTCGGTGTCCGTTCGATTCGGGGACGGACACCAGGCCGGGTTCTTTTATCTGGCAAAAGCCTTAGCGTGCCGGCAATTCGGCTGTCGCTCGTCTCGCAAATAAGCCGCGATCATCGCAATCTGCGCGCAATTCATCTGCAAGCGAGTTCCGGTGACGCAAAACGGAGACAGTTTGCCCTTCGAATAATCAAAGGCAAAACAGTCGCCTGAATCATGTGTCGCGACACTGCCACAGTCGCTGTTAGTTTGATTGGACAAATGCGCACAGCGGTGCGTAATCTGCGCGCCTGCGCTAGTCGGAGTTCCCCTCGCTTGGGATACGACAGATTCCGGAGGCTTCAATGAGAATACTGAAGATTACTGGTTTGCTTCTGCTTGGGCAGACCGCGTTCGCACAAGCCGATGTCGCCAATCCTGTCGACGTCAGTTATTCCTATGCCGAATTGCGCTTCGTCGATGTCGATGACAACGGCGGCGACGGTTTCCGGTTCATGGGTTCCTGGGAAGCGGACCCCAACTGGCTGCTCGTCGGCGGGATTACCGCACTGGACTTCGACAACAACGTCGATACGACGTTGCTCGAAGTCGGCGGTGGCTACGTTTGGCACTACGATGATCAGTTCGACCTGATCGGTACCTTGCGGCTGGTGCGCTCCGAGGTCGACACCCCGGGCTCGGATTCGGATGACACGGGTTTTGCCGTATCCGCCGGCGTTCGTGGTTTGCTGGCGCCGCAATTCGAAGTACGTGGCTTCGTCAATCACCTGAACCTGGACGACAGCGACACCTTTCTGGAAATCGCCGGTGACTATTATTTCAACCAGCAGTTTTCGGCCGGACTGAGCCTCGAGTTCGCGGGCGACAATGACCTGTTTACGATCGGCGCGCGTTACTACTTCAAGTAGAAAAAGATAGTCAAGAGTTACCGGGCCTGTTCTTGCTGATAAGAACAGGCCCGGTCATGTTTTTGGATGCCTGTTAAATGTCGAGATTCGACACCGCCACGGCGTTCTTTTCGATGAACTCCCGGCGTGGCTCGACGTGATCGCCCATCAACGTCGTAAATATCTCGTCCGCCTTAACGGCGTCTTCGATCTTGACCTGCATCAGCCGCCGCGTTTCCGGGTTGATCGTCGTGTCCCATAACTGATCAGGATTCATTTCGCCGAGACCCTTGTAACGCTGCACGGATTGGCCCTTGCGTGCCTCGTCCATCAACCAGTCCGCCACTTCTGCAAAAGTTTGCACGGCGACTTTTTTGTCACCGCGCTCAACGAATGCGCCTTTGCCGAGCAGGCCCTTGAGTTTGCCCGCCAGTGACATGATGTGCCGGTACTCGTTGGTGTCGAAAAATTCGCGCGGGATGTAGCGCGTGGCACTGATGCCGTGTTGCATTTTACGAATCGCGATGCGCACGCCTTCACCCTCGCCGTCACCGCGATCGAGTTCCGCAATGTAGGCGCCGCCGTTACCGTTCGACGCGCGGTCCCCGGTTTCGCTCGGCAGTGCTGCCGACAATTTCTTTGTCCAGGCTTCGAGCTTGTCGAGATCCTCGAGCGTCTTGCCTTTGACCTCGGGCAATGTCGACAAGGTGCGCAGCACGGTTTCGTCGTAACGGTTGGACAAGCGCTCTATGATGTTCTCGACCGTCATGTGCTCCTTGGCGAGAGATTCGAGCGCGCTGCCCGACAGTGCAGGTGCGTTGGCGTTGACATGCAATGCGGCACCGTCGATGGCGGCGCTCAGGAGATAGGTATTCAGCTCGGTATCGTCCTTTACGTAAACTTCCTGCTTGCCTTTCTTGATCTTGTAGAGTGGCGGCTGCGCGATGTACACGTGACCGTGCTCGATCAGATCGGGCATCTGGCGGTAGAAAAACGTCAGCAGCAAAGTGCGAATGTGCGAGCCGTCAACGTCGGCATCGGTCATGATGATGATGCGGTGATAGCGCAGTTTTGCGAGGTCGAAATCGTCGCGCCCGATGCCGGTGCCTAGCGCAGTGATCAGGGTGCCCACCTCCGCCGATGACAGCATCTTGTCGAAGCGCGCTTTCTCGACGTTCAGGATTTTACCTTTCAGCGGCAGGATGGCCTGGGTGCGCCGGTCGCGCCCCTGTTTCGCCGAACCGCCGGCCGAGTCGCCCTCGACCAGGAAGATCTCCGACAGCGCGGGGTCTTTTTCCTGGCAGTCGGCAAGCTTGCCGGGCAATCCGCCGACGTCGAGCGCGCCCTTGCGGCGCGTCATTTCGCGCGCCTTGCGTGCTGCCTCCCTGGCGCGGGCAGCGTCGATGATCTTCGACACGATGGACTTGGCTTCGGCCGGGTGCTCCAGCAGGAATTCCTCGAAGCGCCCCGACATGGCCGATTCCACGACACCTTTAATTTCAGATGAAACCAATTTGTCCTTGGTCTGCGAGGAGAATTTCGGGTCCGGCATCTTGACCGACAGGATCGCCGTCAGCCCTTCACGGGCATCGTCGCCGGAGGGCATGAACTTGTCCTTGCGCGAGGACATTTCCTTTTCGATGTAGCTGTTCAGGGTGCGCGTCAGTGCGCTGCGAAAGCCGGCCAGGTGGGTGCCACCGTCACGCTGCGGAATATTGTTGGTATAGCAGAACATGTTTTCCTGGTAGCCGTCGTTCCACTGCATCGCCGCCTCGACCGTAACCCCTTGTCTTTCTTCCTGAAAATGGAAAACCGCCGGATGCACCGGGGTCTTGTTCTTGTTCAGGTGTTCGACAAAGGCTCGGATGCCGCCCTCGTACTGGAACACGTCGTGTTTCTCGTCGCGCTCGTCGTTGAGCTCGATGCGTACCCCAGAATTGAGAAACGACAGCTCCCGCAAGCGCCGCGCCAGGATGTCGTAGTGATACTCGATGTTGGTGAAGGTCCCGGCGCTCGGTTTGAAACGCAAGGTGGTGCCGGTCTTGTCGGTCTTGCCGGTGACGGCAAGCGGCGCCACGGGTTCGCCGTGCCGGTATTCCTGCTGGTGGACCTTGCCCTCGCGGTGAATGGTCAGCACCAGGTGCTCGGACAGGGCGTTAACCACCGAGACACCGACGCCGTGCAGGCCACCGGACACCTTGTAGGAGTTGTCGTCGAATTTGCCGCCGGCATGCAGCACGGTCATGATGACCTCGGCCGCGGAGCGGCCTTCGTCGGGGTGCATATCGACCGGTATACCGCGGCCGTCGTCGGTAATCGTGACCGATTCGTCGGCGTGAATCGTTACCGTGATGACGCTGCAATAACCGGCCAGCGCTTCGTCGATCGAGTTGTCGACGACCTCGAAAACCATGTGGTGTAAACCGGTGCCATCGTCGGTGTCTCCGATGTACATTCCCGGGCGTTTTCGGACAGCCTCGAGGCCCTTTAAGACCTTGATATTACTGGAAGTATATTCGATGTCGTCGGTCATGCGGGACCCCGTGAAGTAAACCGGAACATTGTACCATTTGAGGCCGGATTAGGGGCCCCGGATAGGCGCTCGAAAGTGGCTTTTCGGGCGAGGATTCGGGCCCCGCAAACGCGCGAAAAAAGCGCCCGTCCGGCGCATGTTTGCCGACCCGATCAGCGCCTTCTCAAGAGACCTCGGAGACGCTGCCACGTTCCACGTGGAACAGCCTGGGTGGCTGCGGGAATCGCACCGCATCGGCCGCCAGCGCCGTCGCCAGCACCTGACAACCCAGGGCAGCGACGCCCTCCATCAGCCGCCCCAGCGAGCCGCTGTCGAGTTCCGCCGCCGGATCGTCCAGCAGCAGCAGCAAGGGACGCTCCAGGTGCGTCTGCACCACCTCGGAGGCGGCGAGAATCATGGCGCTGGCCAGCAGCTTTTGCTGGCCCCGCGACACCAGCCGCCGGGCCCGCCGTTGGTCGTAATGCAGCAGCAGGTCGGCCCGCTGCGGACCGCTCTGCGTGCTACCCAGTTGCCGGTCGCGTGCCAGGCCGTCAGCCAGTACCTCGGCGAGCGCCGCGTCGGCGGTCCAGCCCTGGCGATACTCGGCAGTCACCGCGGCGCCGAGCAAGCGTTCGCCAGCTTCCTCCAGCACCGGCCCTGCAATCGCCAACACCCGCTCGCGGGCCTGCTGTACCTCCACCGCTGCCGCGATGAACTCCCGGTCCCAGGCCTGCAGTGCCTGGTCCCCGGCTTGCTCCTTGAGCGCGGCGTTTCGTTGTTTCAGCGCCCGCCGAAAGCGTCGCCACTGGTCCAGGTAACCCTGTTCCACGTGAAACGCGATCCAGTCGACGTAGCGCCTGCGGCCCTCCGGGCCCGCCGCCACCAGGTCGTGAATATCCGGGTCCAGGACCTGCAGTGGCAATACCTCCGCCAGTTGCGCCGCACCGGCGACCCGTTCGCCGTCGATGTGGATTTCCAGCCCGCGGCGACCATTGCGGACACCGGCTGTAGTCCTGCGGTTGCCGTTATCGATGCGCCCGAACAGCACGAATTCCTGCTGTTGGTGACGCACCAGGTCATCGGTCGCGGCGCCGCGAAACGAGCGGCCGCGGCCAAGGTAGGCAACGGCTTCCAGGAGACTCGTCTTGCCCGACGCATTCGGGCCGCAAATCAGGTTGTAGTGAGGATCAAGCTCGAGTTCTACGGATTCCAGGCAGCGGAAATCGGCGCATTGGAAGTATTCGAGGGGCAAGCTTGTTTGCTACAGCCGCATCGGCATGACGACATACTTGTTTTGCTCGTTGCCGGGCTCCCGCAGCAGGCAACTCGAATTGCCGTCGACCACGGCCAGTGCGACCTCCTCGGACTCGATGGCCGAGAGCGCATCGAGCAGGTAGTTGACGTTGAAGCCGATCTCGATGTCGTCGCCGCTATAGCCGATCTCGAGTTCCTCCTCCGCCTCCTCCTGCTCCGGATTGTGCGCCTGCAGTGTCAGCGAGCCGGAGCGGATGATCAGCCGGATACCGCGGTATTTCTCGTTGGACAGGATCGCGGTCCGCTGCAGCGCGCCACGCAAGGTTTCGCGGTCGGCTGTCAGCTGGTTGCTGGTGTCCTTGGGGATGACCCGGTCGTATTCGGGAAAGCGGCCGTCGATGAGTTTCGAGGTGTAGCGAATGCCCTTGAGCTGGATTCGCACGTGGTTGCTGCCGAACAGGACTTCGAGTGCTTCGTCGCCGTCCAGCAGCCGTTGCAGCTCCAGCACGCCCTTGCGCGGCACAATCACCTGCTGCTGTGGCAGGTCCGTTTGCTCAAGCTCGACCTCGCACAGTGCCAGCCGGTGGCCGTCGGTCGCCACGGCTCGCAGGTGATTGCCACCAGTCTCCAGCAACATGCCGTTGAGGTAATAGCGGACATCCTGCTGCGCCATCGAAAAGTGGGTCTTGTCGAGCAACCTCGCCAGCTTGTCCTGGGGTACCGAGACCGTTTGCTCTGCGCTGATGTCCTCCACCGTCGGGAACTCCGCCGCCGGCAAAGTCATCAGGCTGAAGCGGCTACGTCCCGATTTGACAGCCAGTTTTTCGCCACCCAGGCTCATCGATACCTCCGCGCCGTCCGGCAGCGCCCGGCAGATATCCAGTAATTTGCGGCCCGGCACCGTGACCTCCCCTGCGGTGTCTATCTGCACTTCCGCATTGGCAACCAGTTCGACCTCGAGATCGGTTGCCGTAACCGCAAGCTGGCCGTCTTTGGCGGCCAACAGCACGTTGGCGAGGATCGGCATGGTCTGGCGACGTTCGACGACGCCGATCACCGCCTGCAAAGGTTGCAGCAAGGTTTCCCGATTTGCGCTTAACTTCATTGATTGCACCTGTTAATAAATATTGGACATAATTCATTTATAGTTATTATTAGACCTGCCCGGTCCTGTGGATAACTAAAATAAATGCATTAAAATCAGAAGCTTATATCTCTTTTCCCTGATCCAAAAGCCCGGTATTCGAAGACCAGGAACTGTGTACTAGCTGTTGATAACTGAGGCCTTGCAAATTATCCACCGCTTACACACATCAACTGGTCAGGGTTCTCAACAGGTTCAGGTAGTCCTCGTCTACACGGTTGTCGGTCTCGCGTAAAGCGGCGATTCTGCGGCAGCCGTGCAGAACCGTGGTGTGGTCCCGGCCACCGAATGCATCGCCGATCTCCGGCAGGCTGTGATTGGTCAGTTCCTTGGCGAGTGCCATGGCAATCTGTCGCGGCCTGGCGATCGAGCGGCTGCGCCGTTTGGACAACAGCTCGGCGACGCGGATTTTGAAATAGTCGGCGACGGTTTTCTGGATATTCTCGATGGAGACCAGCCGGTCCTGCATCGCCAGCAGGTCCTTCAGGGCTTCCTTGGCAAACTCGAGGCTGATCGGCCGGCCGGTGAAGTCCGAGTTGGCGATCACCCGGCGTAACGCGCCCTCGAGTTCGCGAATGTTGGAGCGGATACGCTTGGCAATGAAGAATGCGACCTCTTCGGGTAGCTCCGCGCCCTCGATCGCCGCCTTGCTCATCAGGATTGCAACCGATGTCTCGAGCTCCGGGGGCTCGATGGCAACCGTCAGGCCCCAGCCGAAGCGGGACTTCAGGCGCTCCTCTAGACCATTGACTTCCTTGGGGTAGCGGTCACAGGTCAGCACGATCTGCTGCTTACCCTCGAGCAATGCATTGAAGGTGTGAAAGAACTCCTCCTGGGAGCGTTCCTTGCCGGCGAAAAACTGGATGTCATCGATCAGCAGTGCATCCAGCGAGCGGTAAAAACGTTTGAACTCGGACATCGTGTTGTGCTGCAAGCCGCGCACCATGTCGCCGACGAAGCGCTCGGAATGTATGTAGCTCACCCGATAGTCCGACTTGCGGATCAGCATGGCGTTGCCGATCGCCTGCATCAGGTGGGTCTTGCCGAGACCGACACCGCCGTAGATAAACAGCGGGTTGTAGGACTTGCCGGGATTCTCCGCCACCTGGCTGGCCGCTGCGCGGGCCAGCTGGTTGCTCTTGCCCTCAACGAAATTGGAAAAGGTGAACTCGGGGTTCAGCCGCGTCGTAATCGTCGCCGGCGCCCTGCGGCTCACTGCCGCCGTAGCATTGATAGCAGGTGTCGCCGCGTGTCGCGAACCGACCTCGACCACCACTTCATTACTGCTGCCGGCGCTGTCGACGAGCTCGACAATTCTTTCGATATAGTGCTCACGCAACCAGTCGACGACGAAACGGTTCGGTGCCAGCAGTTTCAGGACATTGCCGTCCTCGATAGCCTGTAGCGGTCGAATCCAGGTGTTGAATTGCTGCTCCGGCAGTTCAGCCTGGAGGTCGCGAACACAGCGATTCCATAGTGAAGTTTCAGCGTGCAAAGTGTCCCAGCGCCCGGATGGAGTTTCTTATCGTTAGAGACACGGCAGTCTAATACGAGAACTTCGCGTTCGCCAGATGATTGCTTTTGCCGACAGCAAGCGCGTCGTCAGGCATCTGGAGCCATTATCAATATGCCGCATAAGACCTTATTCTATTGACAGAATTGGGGCCCACGCGTACCCTTGCCGGCCTTCTGTCCAGGGACTGGCGGCTCGGCAAGGCGCCTCCCGCGCATTGTAAACGGCGCAAAGTCGCACACAGGTGTCATCAAAATGAAACGCACATATCAACCCAGCAATCTGAAACGTGCACGCACCCACGGTTTCAGAGCACGCATGGCGACGAAAGCGGGACGCCAGGTACTGAAGCGACGCCGGGCAAAGGGACGGGCGCAGCTTTCGCCCAAGCACTAGAGCAATCCGCGGACAGGTAAGCAACGGAAAAACCCCCGACAACCGGCAAAACGGCCGACCGCCGCTTCAGACGGCAAAGCCGGCTGCCCGATTCGTCTGCCTACGGCCGCGTCTTCAAAAAGGCACAGAAAAGCGGCGACAAGATGTTCACGGTTCTATACAAGAACAACAGCAGCCAAGAGGCGCGTCTCGGCCTGGCGATCCGCAAAAAAAATTGCCCCGGCGCCGTCAAGCGAAACCGGCTGAAGCGCATCGTGCGCGAATCCTTCCGCACGCACCGTGAGCAATTGCAGGGCCTCGACGTGGTCGTACTCAACCAGCCGCAAGCGGCAGCTGCCTGCAACAAGACGCTTTTTGACAGTCTGCACCGGCACTGGCAAAGATGTCGTGCCGGTAAAGCGGAACCGACGATAAATGGATAATCAACGCCTGCTGGTCTGGGCGACATTCCTGTTGCTGGCCTGGCTAACCTACCAGACCTGGCTCGCCGACCAGGCGCCACCCGCCGACGGCAATGGTACACCCGCGGCCGCAGAAGGCAGTGCCGAAAGCGAAAGCCTGGACTCTCTCCCCGAGCTGCCGGAAGCCACCAGCGAGGCGGCAGCGACCGAGCAGCAGGCACCGACCCTGGACCCGGCCCCCGCTGCAGCGGACGACGCAAGCGTCGTCACGGTCACGACCGATGTGCTGGACGTGGAAATCAGCACCACCGGCGCAACCCTGCAGCGGGCGGTGTTGCTCGATTACCCGGTAGCCAAGGACGATCCCGACAACCTGGTCGAGCTTTTGAACCCGGCCGGGCCGGACCGCGGCAGCATCCAGACAGGGCTCATC
>JAWWCT010000051.1:0-25117 GCA_033720315.1 Woeseiaceae bacterium
CTGGTAGGCCAGGTCGGTTGTAGCAGCGACATCGTCAAACGAGCTGTCGTCGAACGCCACGTATTCGACCGCGAGGCGGGAATGCGGTTTCGGGTCGCTGCAAATGTCGACGCTGGCCGCGGCGGGTGACGCGACGGCAAGACTCAGGCAGGCGATGGCCGGGCCGATCCGGTACATAGGTTCGTTCAGTCTGCTATCAACGCTGCAATACGATGCCCTGCAATGATGATTTGCGATTTTGCGAGCTCCCTGGCGCGATCGAGGTATTGCCGGGGCAGGTCGATGACATACTCTTCGTTACTGGCCGGGAGCGCCAGCAATCGGCGCCTCAATTCCGGGGTGTAGACGTGGTCCGCGGCAAAGTCACGGTAGTGCATGCTCCAGCGGGCAATCATGTCGATATTGGCTTCGTCGTTCGCAAGCTGTTCCAGCAATGCGTCTTCGGGCGTCAGGGTTTCCAGGCCATTGGCAAGCCCGTCCCAGATCGCATGCAGGTTGGTATTTCTTTTCGGTCGTTTTATTTTGATCAGATTGCCGCCGAGATCACACCGAGGAAAGTAGTCGGCGCTGAACAAAGCGACGTTGTGCAGCGGCTGATGCATATCGCCGGTGATGTGCAGGATCCAGCACAGGGCGACCGCCTTGTCCGCCATGCTTGCCGAGTCGTCGCGCCAAAGCAGGAGGTTGCCGGTCAACGCCTGGATGCTATTCATGCCGGGTTCGAGCGGTGGCGAAAAACGGGTGGACAGGTTTTGCTTTATCTTTCCTTTGAGCGCCGTCTCGTCTGCCTCGGTGATAAACACCGGCAGGTTGATGTAGTGCCAGGAGCTGCGGTGATAGCGGTCGCGGGATTTGGCGTCCAGATCGTCGACGATGTCCGGCCAGTTCGCGGCATAGCCGATAAGCCATCGTGCCTGTTCGAGTTCGCTGTCGTTCGCGACATCATCGGGCATGCGCGGCGCGAAATCCTGGTCGAACCTCGGGTGCGCGCGGAGTATCGCGGTGACCTGTTGTTGCTGCTGTTCGCTGAGCAGATCGAATGCGATCTCGGCGGTCAGGCGGTGACCGTGCCAGTGCCACGCAAGGGCGGGCGAGGCGGCAAACAGCAACAGCAGTGCCGGGACATATCTCAAGCGCACGCAGGCTCTCCGGGGATGCAGGGCATAGGGTCAGGGGTTAGGATACCGCAATGGCGAAGTTCTATTTTTATTACTCGTCGATGAACGCCGGCAAGTCCACCGCGTTGCTGCAGTCGAGTTATAACTACCGGGAGCGGGGCATGCACACCCTGATCCTGGCGCCCGACCTGGACGACCGCTACGGCGTCGGCAAGGTGACCTCCAGGATCGGCCTGGAGTCGGCCGCGACGACGTTCCAGTCCGACGACGATCTGTTCAAGATCATTGAGTCGCAAAACGCGGAGCAACGCCTGGACTGCGTACTGATCGACGAGGCGCAGTTCTTGAGCAAGGAACAGGTGTTCCAGCTCGGCGAGGTCACTGACGAGTTGAACATCCCGGTGCTTGCCTACGGCATTCGCACCGATTTCCAGGGCGAGCCGTTCCCGGGCAGCAAGTACCTGCTTGCCTGGGCCGACAACCTCGTCGAGCTTAAGGCCATCTGTTTCTGCGGCAGGAAGGCCACCATGGTGATCCGGCTCGATGCCGACGGCAACGCGGTGACCCAGGGTTCACAGGTGGAGATCGGCGGCAACGATCGCTACGTATCCATGTGCCGCAAGCACTTCAAGGAAAACTATTTCCGGGAAACGCTGGTGCCGCAGCACCAGCTGCCACTCGAGATGGTCGGCGAGAACTAGGAAAAGTCTTTAAGCCGGCTCAGTGCTTTCGATCGCCGGTGGATTCACCGGAAATCGGGGTGGTGGTTTCTTTGGCGATTTGCTTTCGCAAGTCCGACAGGTCTTTCATCATCGAGGTGTCGCTGAAGCTGTCACCGTCGACCGGTGTGCGTTCGGTCGCTGCCGGATCGATGAATTTGATGCGGTGATGGCCGAGGCTGATGATGTCGTTGTGCACCAGGGTCGCGTTCGAAATCAGGCGCGAATTGACATAGGTACCGTTCTTGCTGTTCAGGTCCATTAACAGCGTCTGCGGGCCGAGCCTGACAAACAGTGCGTGATGGCGGCTGATGTAAGTGCTGTCGATGCAAATGTCATTGTGTTGCGAACGACCGACCAGCACGCGGTGCCGTGTGAGTTCCACTTCACCGAGGGTCTCGCCGTCGAGCGTCAGGATGAGTTTCGGCGTGACGAATTCTGCGTCGACCTGCGGGAACTCGTCGGTGATTTCGATCTCGGTGAAATTCGGCAGGTCGGGTCGCTCCACCTCTTCCGGGCGAATCGGCGCGAATTTAGCCTTGGAGAGTGCGAGGATGGCCAGCCGGTCGACGATCCCGGGCCAGCCGCCGGCAGCATCGTGCAGTTCCCGACAGACATCGTTCGGTAGAACGCTTTCCGGCGTCTGGCATCCGCCGGCGCGCATTTTCGCGTGCACGTAGTTGCGCGTTTCGTCCGGCAACAACGGCCGCAGGGTAAAGGGTTCGATCAGGCGCCTGGCGATCGCCTCCATGGCCGGTGCATCGATGATCGTGCGCAGTGACTGGTCGCTTGCCAGTACAAGCCGCAAGGCGAAATGCTGTTTCACGCGCAGCTTGGCCAGCTCGCACAGGATGCCGAGCGTGTCCGGGGCCATTTCATGGGTGTTTTCGACGATCAGGAGCGGCGGTTGCCCTGACGCGGTCTGCTGCTGCACGAAGACCTTGAGCATATTCAAGAGCTCGTTGGCCGAGCTCGCATCCAGCTCATAGCCGTACTGCCCAAGCGTCTTTTGCAGCAGGCCGGTGATGGTCAGGTCGGCCCCGTCGACGACCGCGACCGCCGCCTTGACCGGGTTCTTCTCGGCAAACTGCCGCAACAGCGTGGTCTTGCCGGAAAGCGGCGGGCCCTGGAACAGCCCGAGGCCGAAGGGATGCGAATAGGCTTTTTCCAGGTAGCTGAAGGCGGCTTCCTGTCCGGTGTAGGCGACGAACACCAGCGGTCGTCCATGCGTGCGGAACGGTTGTTCGTGCAGGCCGGCAGCGCCTAAATCCATCGAGTCTAACCCCGGAGTCAGTTCTAATTATTCATTTTGATACAGTTACTTTCTGGACGTTGTTGATGTTGATAAGTAACTGTTCATTGAGTCTACGATTCACCATAACGTCTGTAAACCACCGCCACGTGACAAGGCGCTCAACAGCATCCGATTGGTTTGCAGATTTTATCTTCGATACCATTCTTTACTAACTGATTTGTGTGTACTTACTGTTACATTACAGTCACTTAAATTCGCTGTGCCCGCCGCGCACGGAGTGCCGAAAACTTGACCGCATTGTTAATTGCTGACGACCTGTCGATCGTGCGCGGCGACCGCTGCCTGTTCGAGCGTCTCGAATTTGCGCTGAATCCCGGTGAAGCGTTGCTGGTGGAAGGTGCCAATGGCAGTGGCAAGACGAGCCTGCTGCGCGGCATCGCCGGCTTGCTGGAATTTTATTCGGGCAAGGTTGTGTGGAACGGAGCAAACGTGCGCGACGACTACCAGTTGTTTCGCGCCGATCTCGGTTGGCTGTCGCACCGTGTCGGTTTCAAGGGCGAACTCAATGTACTCGAAAACCTGCGCTTCGACTGCGCGATGCGATCGGCTGCGGTGACGAGCCAGCACGCGGTCATCGAGCGGCTGGGTCTTGCCTCGCTGACCGGGCTGCCGTTCCGCTACCTGTCCGCCGGGCAGCAGCGGCGGGTCGCCCTGGCGCGATTGCTGCTGTCGAACGCACGGCTGTGGCTCATGGACGAACCGACGACCAATCTCGACAAGGCGGGGCGCTCGCTGGTGGCAACCCTGATCGACGAACACCTGCAGGCAGGGGGGCTGTGCGTGGTGGCATCGCACCAACCGGTCGAGGTGGCTGCCAGGACCTACCGGGTGACACTGGGATGAGCGATCGCGAACTGCCACCGCTGCACACCGGCTTCATGGCCGTGATCCGGCGCGACCTGCTGCTCGCCTGGAAGCGTCCCGGCGACGTGATGAACCCGCTGTTCTTCTTCGCCATGGTCGCCTCGTTGTACCCGCTCGCCGTCGGGCCCGACCCGCAACAACTGCTGGACAATGGCCCGGGCGTGGTCTGGGTGGCGGCGTTGCTGGCGACCCTGTTGTCGCTCAACAGCCTTTTCTTGAGCGATTACGAAGACGGCAGTCTCGACCAGCTGTTGCTGAGCCCGCATCCGTTGCCCTTGCTCGGCCTCGGCAAGGCCGTCGCACACTGGTTGCTGAGCGGGCTGCCACTGGTGGTGCTGTCGCCGCTCATTGCCATGACCTATCGCATGCCGCCGGACGTGGTCGGCGTCATGTTGCTGACCTTGCTGTTCGGCACCATCAGCCTGAGCCTGCTGGGCTCGATCGGCGCCGCACTGACGGTCGGCCTGAGCCGCGGCACGGCACTGTTGAGCCTGCTCATCCTGCCGCTGTCCATGCCCATCCTGATCTTCGGCGCGCGAACCGTCTCGCTGGCCGCGAGCGGCGACTCCGTATCTGCCGGCATTTACTTTTTGGCCGCTTACTGCATCATGGCGCTCACCCTCGCGCCGTTCGCGACTGCGGCAGCGCTCCGGATCAGCAACGAGTAAGCTATAGCAATGTGGAAATTTCTGCACAGGATGGCGTCACCGCCGCATTTTTACGACCTGTCGGCACGCATGATCCCCTGGCTGTATGCCTTAGGGATAGGCGCCGTCCTTTACGGCAGCATCGCCGGGCTGTTCATCGCCCCGGTCGACGAGGAGATGAACGACGGCTTTCGCATCATCTATGTGCATGTGCCGGCGGCCTATATCTCGATGGCCGCCTACATGGTCATGGCGGTTGCGGCCGGCATCGGCCTGATCTGGCGTATCAAGCTCGCGCACGCGGTGGCGGCCGGCGCCGCGCCGCTCGGCGCCTGGTTTACCTTCCTGGCGCTCGTGACCGGCTCGATCTGGGGCCGGCCGATGTGGGGAACCTGGTGGGAGTGGGGCGATCCAAGACTGACGTCGGAACTGCTGTTGCTGTTCCTTTATATCGGTTACATGGCACTGCGTTCGGCCATCGACGACACGACCAAAGCCGACAAGGCGAGTGCCGTGCTGGCAATGGTCGGTGCGATCAATGTGCCGATCATCCATTTTTCCGTTGAATGGTGGACCTCGCTGCACCAGGGGCCGACCATCATCAAACAAGGAGGTCCGGGCATTCACCCTGACATGCTTTACCCGCTACTCGGGATGATCCTGGGCTTCACGTTACTGTTCGGCGCGCTGCTGCTTGCCCGGGTGCGCACCGAGGTGTTGTATCGTGAGCGCCGCTCGCGGTGGGTCCGCGAGCTGATCCTGCCGGCCGGGGAAAGCGCCTGATGGAAATACTGGCGATGGGCAAATACGGCGCCTATATATGGAGTTCGTTCGGCATCACGCTGGCGGTACTGGTGATCTGTGTCATGCAGGCGCGCAAGCGTCACCGCGCGGTCCTTGATGACCTCGAAGCGCGATTGAAACTGATGGAGTCAGAACAATGAAACCGAGACAACAACGAATGCTTGCCGTGGGCCTGGCCGCGTTCGGCGTCCTGGTGGCAACCGTTCTGACCTTGCAGGCGTTCCAGGAGAACCTGATGTTCTACGTCGAGATCTCCGACGTCGCCGAGGGCAATGCGCCGAAGGATCGCAACTTTCGCGTCGGCGGCCTGGTCGTGGACGGCAGCGTGCAGCGGCAAGCGGGCGAGCTCGAAGTCGAGTTCACCCTGACCGACCTCGAAAACCAGTTACCCGTTTATTACAACGGCATCCTGCCGGACCTGTTCCGTGAAGGGCAGGGCATCATCGCCCATGGCCGGCTGGACGACTCGGGGCGCTTCGTCGCCGACGAGGTGCTGGCCAAGCACGACGAGAATTACATGCCGCCGGAAGTTGCCGAGTCGCTGGCAAAACATGCCGCTGCGCAGGAAGCCGCGCTGGAAGCCGAAAAAGAGCAGCAATGATTCCCGAAATCGGCCATTTTGCGCTCGTGCTCGCGCTGTCGCTGGCGGTCTGCCAGGGCGTGATGCCCCTCATCGGCGCGCACAGAAACGATGCCGCCTTGATGTCGGTCGCGAAACCGGCCGCGCTCGGGCAGTTCTTTTTTGTCGTGGTGTCCTTCGCCTGCCTCGCGTGGTCGTTCCTGCAAAGCGACTTCTCGGTGCTGTACGTCGCCAATCATTCGCACCGGGCATTACCCGACATTTACAAGTTTGCCGCCGTATGGGGCGCGCACGAAGGCTCGCTGTTGCTGTGGATACTGTTGCTGGCCGGCTGGACGGTCGCCGTCGAGCGCTACAGCGCCGAATTGCCGACAGCGATGTCGGCCCGTGTCGTCGGCGTGCTGGGGCTTTTGAGTTGCGGCTTCCTGGTTTTTACCTTGCTGACCTCGAACCCGTTCGAGCGGCTGGTGCCCGCACCCGCGGACGGCGCCGACCTGAACCCGCTGCTGCAGGACCCCGGACTCGCCATCCACCCGCCCATCCTGTACACCGGCTATGTCGGCTTTTCGGTTGCTTTCGCCTTTGCGATTGCAGCGATGCTGACCGGCGAACTGAATCGCGACTGGGCGCGCTGGACACGCCCGTGGACGGTCTGGGCGTGGTTGTTCCTGACCGTCGGCATCGCGCTGGGCAGCTGGTGGGCGTATTACGAACTCGGCTGGGGCGGCTGGTGGTTCTGGGACCCGGTCGAGAACGCCTCGTTCATGCCCTGGCTCGCCGGTACCGCACTGGTGCATTCACTGGCGGTCACCGAAAAACGCGGCTTGTTCAAAAGCTGGACATTGTTGCTGGCGATTTCCGCATTTTCGCTCAGCCTGCTCGGTACCTTCCTGGTGCGTTCGGGCATCCTGGTTTCGGTCCATGCGTTTGCCACGGACCCGGCACGCGGGCTGTTCATTCTTGCGTTCCTCGGCGTGGTCATTGGCGGTGCATTGCTGCTTTATGCCTGGCGTGCGCCGAACCTCGATTCGCCAGCAGGATTTCGTGCGCTGTCGCGGGAATCTTTCCTGCTCCTCAATAATATTTTGCTGGTCATTGCCACGGCAGTGATTCTTTTCGGCACGCTGGCGCCGCTGTTATACGACGTTTTCGAATGGGGCAAGATTTCCATCGGTCCACCGTGGTTCGAATTCGCGTTCGCGTTACCGATGTTGCCGCTGGTGTTCTTGATCGGCGTGGGTATGCACACGGCGTGGCGCCAACAGGCGTGGAAAGCGCTCTGGCAACGCTTGAAAGTTCCCGGCGCTGTCGCGCTTGTCGCCGGTATTGCCTTACCGACTATCGTCTACGGTCGATTCGGATTGCTGGTCAGCATCGGCGCGATTGCCGGCATCTGGATCATGGCGGCATCGTTGATCGAGCCGATTCGCTCATGGCGCCGCGCACCGGGTACGCCGGGTATGACGCGCTCGGCGATGGGCATGTCGCTCGCGCATTTCGGTGTCGGCATGTTCACGCTCGGTGTAACGATCGTCTCTGCATTCAGCGTGGAGGCGGATCGCAGCCTGCGTCCCGGTGAAAGCGTCGAGGTGGCCGGATTCGAGTTTGCGTTGCGCGGCCTGCAAAACGTGCAGGGACCGAATTTCCAGGCGCTCGAAGGCGAGATCGAGGTGCGCAGGAACGGTGAGTTCGTCGCCGAACTCAGGCCGCAAAAACGCACCTACATCGTGCAACAAAACCCGATGACGGAAGCCGGCATCGATGCCGGCTGGAATCGCGATTTGTTCGTCGCACTCGGCGATCCGCTCGGCAACGATGCCTGGAGCGTCCGGCTGCAATACAAGCCGCTTATTCGCTTCATCTGGGGAGGCGCCCTGATCATGGCGCTCGGCGGCATCGTCGCGGCCAGCGACCGTCGCTACCGCTTGCGTGCCACCGCAAGTGAGCGCGCTGCGAGCACACTCGGCGGGGAACCGGCCTGATGCTGCGCTACGTCGTATTGATCGCGGCATTCGCGATGCTCATCGGCATTTTCGCGCTGGGCCTGAAACGCGATCCGCGGGAGTTGCCGTCCGTCCTGATCGACAAACCGGCGCCGGAATACGAACTGCCCACGGTCAAAGACCCGACAGTCACGGTCGGCAGCGACGATTACGCGGGCCAGATGGTGCTGGTCAATATCTGGGCCACCTGGTGTGTCGGTTGCCGCCAGGAGCACGAGTACCTGATGGAACTCGCCGCCCGTAACGAGATCCCGCTGTATGCGATCAACTGGCGCGACCAGCGGCAACAGGCCATCGAATGGCTCGAACGACTCGGCGATCCCTACGTCGCCTCCGCTTACGATGAGGACGGCCGCGTTGGCATCGATTGGGGCGTGTACGGTGCGCCGGAAACGTTTCTCGTGAGTGCCGACGGAAACGTCCTCTACAAGCACATTGGACCGATGGACGAAACCGTCTGGCAAAGGGAGTTCGTGCCGCGGATTGCTCAACAAGGCGCGCCACAATGAAACGTATTGTCATATTGCTATCGGCATTTTTTGTCGTATCGGGCGTTCACGCCATCGACACGGGAGAAGCCTTCGACGACCCGGTCATGCAGGCGCGTTACGAGGAACTCATCGCCGAAGTGCGCTGCCTCGTTTGCCAGAACCAGAACATCAAGGATTCGAACGTGTTTCTCGCTGCGGACCTGCGCCGTGAAATCCGGCGCATGATGTCGGAAGGCATGAGCGATGCGGAAATCGCCGACTTCCTGGTCGCGCGCTACGGCGACTTCGTGCTGTATAACCCGCGCAAGAGCGGCAGCACGCTGTTCCTGTGGCTCGCGCCGGCATTGCTGCTGGTCGCCGGCGCGCTGGTGCTCGCCAGAGTCGTCAGTAAGCGCACGAGCATGCCGATCGACGACGACGCGCTGGAGAATTGAGCGTGATCTATCTCCTGCTGGGCACGATGTTGCTCGTCGCCGTGCTGGTCATCGTGTTTCCGCTTTACCGCCAGGAAAAGCGCCTGTCGCTGAACTCCGCTATCGGGGTCGCCGTTATCCTCGCCGTCGCGATACCGATCTATGCCGTGATCGGCTCGCCGCAAACCGACAGCCCGGCACACGGCGAGTTGCCGAGCGTCGACGAAATGGTCGGCTCGCTGGCGGAGCGCCTGCGCGAACAACCGGACGATTTGCCGGGCTGGAAACTGCTTGCACGATCCTACGTGCAGATGCGCGATTTCCCGTCCGCTGTCACCGCCTACGAACGTGCCATCGAACTCGAGGGCGCGCAAAACGGACAGACCCTGGCCGATCTCGGCGAGGTCCTGATGCTCGAGGATGCGCGCGCCATTCACGGCCGCGCCGGCCAGCTGTTCGAAAACGCACTGGCCGTGTCGCCGAACAACCAGAAAGCATTGTTTTATTCCGGCATGGCCGCTGCCGAACGCGGCGAACGCGAGCTGGCTGCCGAGCGCTGGGAGACTTTGCTGGCAACCGGCCCGCCGGCCAACATACAGGACATTCTGCGGCAGCAGATCGCGGAACTCAGGGGCGAGCCGGCGCCTGTTGCTACGCAGCCTGCCGACAAGGCGCTGACCGTGCGAGTCACCCTCGGCGAAACGGCCATCCAGGAGGTACCGGCCGATTCCACGGTATTCATCATTGCCCGCGACCCGGCGCAGCCGTCGCCGCCGATCGCCGCGGTACGGCGAATCGCCTCGGAGTTGCCGGCGGACGTGCAGATCAGCGACGCCGATGCCATGATCCCGGGGCGTGTGCCGTCTGCATTCGCGGAACTGGAAATCGTCGCTCGCGTGTCCATGTCCGGAAATCCGATTGCACAGAGCGGCGACTGGTTCGGCCAACAGCTCGTGGCGACCGCGGACACCGACCAGATATCGCTCATGATCGACGAGCAAGTGCCCTGACGCGAACGAGACCTGTGTGGAAAAGTTCGACCTGAAACGCACCAAGGACGGTTACAAGCTGAATGTACCGTTGAGCGGTACCTCGCTGCTGCGTTTCCCGCTTTACAACAAGGGCACCGGTTTCACTGCAGAGGAGCGCAAACGATTCAGGCTCGAAGGCCTGCTGCCGTCACAAAGCAACGATATCCAGACGCAGGCAAGGCGAGTCTTCAGAACCATCATGTTCAATCGCGACCCCGTAGGCCGGCACATCGACCTGGCCGCGCTGCAGGATCGTAACGAACACCTGTTCTACAGGGTGCTGAGCGATCATCTTGAAGACCTGATGCCGATCGTCTACACGCCGACCGTCGGCAAGGCGTCGCAGTACTTCAGCCGGGTCTTCCGCCGGGCGCGGGGCGTCTGGATCACCCCGGATCACGCCGGCCGCATCGAGGAGGTGTTGAGAAATTCGGCGCCTTTCGCCGATGTGCAACTCATGGTCGTCACCGACAACGAATCGATCCTCGGCATCGGCGACCAGGGCGTCGGCGGTATGGCCATCAGCGTGGGCAAGCTCTCGCTGTATATCGTTGCCGCCGGCATTCACCCGGTGCGAACCCTGCCGGTGAGCCTCGATGTCGGCACCAATAACCAATCGCTGCTCGACGATCCGCTGTATTTGGGGCGGCGCGAGAAAAGGCTGCGCGGCAAGGCCTACGATGACCTCGTGGACGAGTTCGTGACAGCCGCGCGCGCCGTCTTTCCGGAAGTGGTCATCCAGTGGGAGGACTTCCGCAAGGACAACGCACTCACGATCCTCGACCGTTACCGGCAGCGCGTGCCCTCGTTCAACGACGACATACAGGGGACCGGCGCGGTCGCTCTGGCCTGCATACTGGCCGCATGCCGCATAAGGGGAACCGGGATCGCCGACGAGCGGGTGCTGATTTACGGCGCCGGCGCCGCGGGGCTCGGGATCGCGCGCCAGATAAAGGCAGAACTGCGGGAACAGGGACTCGATGGTGACTCCGTGCAACGGGCCGTGCTGGTCATGGACAGCCGCGGCGTGCTGAGCGATGGCCGCGAACTCGACGAATACAAAAAAGAGCTTGCCTGGCCGGAGAAACTGGCGGCGACGCTGAAACTGAACGAAGAACAGCGCAAGGTTCTGCAACGCGTGGTCGCCGCGTACCGGCCCACGGTGTTGATCGGTGCATCAGGCCAGGGTGGCTCCTTCGACGAAGAGGTCGTGCGCACGATGCACGAGTCGGCCGACACGCCGGTCATATTGCCGATGTCCAACCCGACCGCGATCAGCGAGGCAGAGCCGGAGAACGTGCTCAGGTGGACGGAAGGGCGCGCACTCGTGGCAACCGGCAGCCCGTTCGATGACGTGCCCTTGCGCGGTCGCGACCAGCGAATCGGCCAGGCCAACAACGTCTTCATATTTCCCGGAATCGGCCTCGGCACGATCGTCAGCGGCGCCGCCGAGGTCACGGACTCGATGATCAGCGCCTCGGCCCACGCGCTGGCCGACTCGCTGAGCCAGAAGGAGATCGACGATCGCTGCCTGATGCCGGAGGTCTCGCAGTTGTGGGAAGTTTCCGGCAAGGTGGCGATGGCGGTCGGGCGCCAGGCGATTGCCGACGGTGTGGCCGACAAGATCAGCGACGACGAGCTCAACGAGCGCATCGATCAGTATCGCTGGCGGCCGGAGTACCCGGAAATGGTCCAGGAAGGCGACAGGAGACGAAACATTGTCGAATGACACAGCGATCGAAGCCGCAACCATGTGTTTTGCCTGCGGACCGGACAATCCCATTGGCCTGAAAATACGCTTCGCACTGAATGACGGTATCTGCACCGGGGAATTCACCGCCAACGAAAATCACGTCGGTTACGAAAACACCGTGCACGGCGGAATTATTTTTTCCGCACTCGATGACGTGATGGCCAACGTCCTGTACTTGCAAAACATCAAGGCACACACCGCGCGCTGCGAAGTGCGATACCGGCAGGCATTGCAGGTCGGCGAGCCGGTGCTGTTACGCGGCTGGATCGAAAACGAGCGCAAGCGTCTCATCGTTTTAAAGGGAGAAGTACGCCTTGCAAGTGACAACTCCGTGGTTGCCGACTGCGAAGCCAGCTTCATGAGAGTATAGCCCGGAGGTAACACCAGTATGGCGCGCTCTCGCTTGTTCATTGATCGCCTGATGAATTTTCCTCAGTCGGAAATAGCATCATCTATTCCACTCCCTCGGAAAATCCGTCAGCCAATCAAATCTTCAACCGATCTTACGCGCCAACTGGCGTCACCTACGGGCTAAATCGTGTCACTCCCGAAATCTTTGAATGGGCAGCTGCGCCTGCCGCTGATCGGCGCACCGATGTTTATCGTCTCGACGCCCGAGCTGGTCATCGCGCAGTGCAAGGCCGGCATCATCGGTGCATTTCCGGCTTTGAACGCGCGCCCACAGCCGGTGCTCGACGAGTGGCTGTCGCGCATTCGTGACGAGTTACAGGCTTACGAGGAATCGAATCCGTCGATCCCTGCAGCACCGTTTGCCGTCAACCAGATTTGTCACCAGAGCAACGATCGTTTGATGCAGGACGTCGAAGCCTGCGTCAAACACGAGGTACCGATCATCATCACCAGCCTGCGGCCGCCGGCCGAGATCGTCGAAGCCGTGCACAGCTACGGCGGGCTCTTGTTCCATGACGTGATCAATATCCGGCATGCCCGCAAAGCCATCGAGCAGGGTGTCGACGGCATCATTACCGTGTGTGCCGGCGCCGGCGGCCACGCCGGCACGACCAGCCCGTTTGCCCTCGTGAAAGAAGTACGCCGAATATTCGACGGCACGATCATACTGTCCGGCGGCATGAGCAGTGGCAACGATATCCTGGCGGCACAGGCCATCGGTGCGGACCTCGCTTACTTCGGCACGCGTTTTATCGCCACCCGGGAAGCGAACGCGAAAGACGCCTACAAGCAGATGGTGGTGGACAGTGCGGCCGCGGACATCGTTTACACCGATTTCTTCTCCGGCGTGTACGGCAGCTACCTGAAGCAGAGCGTCGACAACGCCGGCTTCAATCCCGACGAGCTGCCTGAAGGTAATCTGCGTAGCATGAATTTCGGGACGGCAGGAAAGTCGAAGGTCAAAGCCTGGCGTGACGTGTGGAGCGCGGGGCAGGGTGTCGGCAGCATCGATGACGTGCCGACCGTTGCCGAACTGGTCGATCGCCTGGAGACGGAATACCGCACTGCAGCCCGGGAGCTCAAGTGCGCGCCATAGTCGTTTCCTTTCTTCTCGTCGGCGCAGGCGGCGCGCTCGGAGCGATGACGCGACTGGGCATGACCATGCTGCTGGCGCATCGCATCCTGATCGTTCCCATGGGCACGCTGGCATCGAACCTGGTGGGCTGCTTCATCATGGGCGTCGTATTGCAACTGATGCTCACGTCGGAGTGGTTCAACCAGTCGACAATCGTCAGCGAACAGTACCGCTTGCTGTTCGCGGTGGGCTTTTGCGGCAGCCTGACGACACTGTCGTCGATGGTGGTCGAGATGAACACGCTCATGCAACGCAACGAATACCTGGGTGCGTTCACCTACCTGTTTCTGAGTTTCGCAGGTGGCTTTGCCTGCTTTTATGCCGGCAGTTTACTCGTGAGGCCCTGAGGCGGAATTACGGCGCGACCTCCTCGAGGATGGCCGAAATTTGCCCCACCCAGTCGAGATGGTCGGGCTTCAGTAAACAGGAGCGCAGGCAGGCGACGGTGTCGCGATTGATGTCGAGTTGCGGCCAGTAATGCGCCACGATCGCCGACGGAATATTGACCAGGGCCAGGTGCAGGTTTTTCTCCGCGGCAGCGTCGAACACTTTGCTCGCGTTCTCGCTCGCAGTTTGCGCATCGTCGCCGTGCACCGCATAAACGACGATATCCAGTTGCGGCGGCATCAACGGATGGTACTTCGCACTTTGCGCGAGACGTTCGTGCAACGCTCTTGCCGCCAGCAGGCACCGGTCCAGTGATTGCGCAAACTCACCGCCCGGTGTCATCGGCAACAACTTCTGCGTCGCCCACAGCGCAACCGCGGAGGCGCCTGCACGAGAACATTCCAGTGTTATTTCCCCGAGGTGCAGTTCCTTCGAACTGAAATAGGTATACGGCGAATCGTGCTTGTAAAGCATGCCGACTTTCGGGTCACGGAACAGCACGCAACCGCAGCCGTACGGCTGCAGGCCGTGCTTGTGCGGGTCGACGACGATCGAGTCGACTTCGGCAATGCAGTCGAACGCCTGCCGCGCCTCGCTGCCGAGTTCGCCGGCGATATGGAAATAGCCGCCGTAGGCGGCATCCACATGCACGCGAAACCCGTACGCCTTCTGCAGCGCCAGGATGCCGGGTAACGGGTCGACGGCACCCATGCCGGTCGTCCCCAGGGTCGCCACAACGGTGCCGACATCACCGGCTTCGAGCCGCTGCTCCAGCGCCGCAAGGTCCATGCGGCCGTCCAGCGTTACGGCGACGTCATCGAACTCCAGTCCCAGCACTTCGCTGATTCTCGAATGCGTGTAATGCGACTGCGCCGAAGCAACACCGGTCTTGCCGGGGTGCAAGCGACCGGATACCCACAGCGCCTCGAGGTTGGCCATCGTGCCGCCACCGCAGAGATGCCCGAGCGGCCTGTCGAGACCGAACATGTCACCGAGGGCCGCAATGCATTCGAGTTCCATGGCCGAGCTTGCGCGCCCGCCGTCCAGCGCGTGATTGTTCGGATTGATCCACATCGACATGGCATAGGCCATGCGCGCGACGGGATGTGGCGGCTTGAGCATCTGCCCGGCGTATAACGGATGATCGTAAGGGTAGTTGTCCTGCATCCGCGTGGCGGCCTGCTGCAGCACGTCGCGCAACGCGTCCCAGTCGTAGTCCCGGCGGTAATCCGGCAGCCCGGCAAAACCCTCCGCCAGGGTCGCGAGCGCTTTCTGTAAGGTCTGGAGTTCCCGGTTTTCGGTCATCGCCGGAGCTTACATGATTTACCATGCACGGCGATGCGCAGAATCTCCCTCGAGCGGGCCCGGCGAATCGCACTGGCGGCGCAAGGCTTCGACCGCCCCAGGCCGCAAAACGCGATCGACGTACGGCACATCCGTAAAGTGATTCGCCAGTTGGGCCTGTTGCAACTCGATTTCGTCAACGTGCTGGTGCCGGCGCACTACCTGGTGCTGTATTCACGTCTCGGCAGCTACGCCCGTGAGCGGCTGCACGACCTCGTGTACCGCCGCCGGGAATTCATCGAGCACTGGGCGCACGAGGCGTCGATCGTGCCCATGGAACTCTGGCCGCTGCTTGAATATCGGCGACAAGACTACCGACCGTACAAGGGAAGCCCCATTCTCAAACTTAAGGGAAAGTCGAAATATTTAACGGAGATAATTGAATTAATAGAAAAAAATGGACCCGTTACCTCTGCCGATTGCCCGTCGGTCAGCGGTCCGGAACGGCGCCCCGGGGACTGGCATCGCTCGCTGCCACGCTGGGCGCTGGAGTGGCACTTCGGTGCCGGCCGGGTGGCCGTCGCCGAGCGACTGGCCAATTTCCAGCGCGTTTACGACCTGGCCGAGCGGGTGATCGATGCCGAATACCTCGAGCAGCAGCTGTCGCGCGAAGACGCACAGCGGCGATTGCTTAAGCTCGCCGCCCGGTCATGCGGCATCGCGACCTTGCACGACCTGGCGGATTACTACCGCATGTCGCCGCGGGAAGCCGAGCCCGGCATCGAGCGGCTGGTGCAAAACGGCGATCTCGAACCGGTCGAAGTCGAAAGCTGGGATGCGCCGGCCTACCTCGCCACGGGTGCACGCGCACCCCGTAATGTTCGATGTGCCTCGTTGCTGTCGCCGTTCGACCCGCTGGTGTGGTTTCGCCCGCGTGCAGAGCGGCTGTTCGATTTTCATTACCGCATCGAGATTTACGTACCGGCAGCAAAGCGAAGATGGGGCTACTACGTGCTGCCTTTCCTGCTCGATGACCGCATCGTCGCCCGAGTCGATCTCAAGGCGGATCGCCAGTCGGGGCAGTTGCAAGTGCTGGCGGCACATAAAGAGCCGAACATCGACGAGCAGCGCACCGCTGTGCACCTCGCAGAGGAATTGCAGGCGCTCGCGAGCTGGCTCGATCTCGACAAGGTTCATGTGTCGCGCCGCGGGAGCTTTGCCCGTAAGCTCGGGATTTGTGTCAGGGCCGGCTGAAGCATATCGTTACACGCAAAATGCGGCGGAGTCCGATCATGAAAAAAATCGTCATCATCGCGAGCGCGATGCTGCTCCTGGGTTGCGAAGGCCCGGCACCTGCCGACATGTCATCGTCGGACAGTCATATCAACACCAGTTATTTCGACAACACCGGGCGCGACGACGTGTTGAGCGGTGGCGTCAAGCTGATTCCTGTCGATACGCCCAGGGGCACGTTTCGTGTCTGGACCAAACGCATAGGCAACAACCCGGACATCAAGGTACTGCTGCTGCACGGCGGCCCGGGCATGACCCACGAATACCTGGAAGCGTTCGACAGTTACTTTCCGGCGGCCGGCATCGAGTATTACCACTACGACCAGCTCGGTTCCTATTACAGCGACCAGCCGGACGAGCCGGATTTATGGGAGATCCCACGCTTCGTCGAGGAAGTGGAACAGGTGCGGCGCGCGCTGGGCTTGAATGCGGATAACTTTTATGTCTACGGCTCGTCCTGGGGTGGCATCCTGGCGATCGAATACGCGCTGAAGTACCAGCAGCACCTGAAGGGGCTGATCATTTCCAACATGATGGCGAGCATCCCGGCGTATAACGAATACGCCGAAAACGTGCTGATGCCGGAGATGGACCAGGACGCCCTGGCCGAGATCAAGGCTCTCGAAGCCGCCGAGGACTACGCCAATCCCCGCTACGAGGAGTTATTGTTCGAGCATCATTACATCGAGCACGTTCTGCGTATGCCCCTGGAAGAATGGCCCGATCCCGTCATGCGCTCGCTGAAACACGTCAACCCGGACATCTACATCCCGATGCAGGGTCCGAGCGAACTCGGTGCCAGCGGCAAACTTTTGCACTGGGATCGAACCGCCGACCTGGATCAAATCTCCGTACCAACCCTGACCGTCGGTGCACGGTACGACACCATGGATCCCGACCACATGGAATGGATGGCCGGCCAGGTGCAAAACGGGCGATATCTTTATTGCCCGAATGGCAGCCATCTCACGCAGTACGACGACCAGGAGATCTTCATGGCGGGCGTGATCCAATTCATTCGCGATGTGGATTCCGGCCGTTTCTGAACACAGTCAGCGCGAGAAGCCGCAGCGTCAATCCTCGTGCTGCGTGTACTCGTCGATGACCTGCTCGATCGCCGCCGCGCACACTTTGCAGAAATAATCGGTGCGCGTGAACATGATGCAGTTCAGTTCGGAACGGTAAAACCCTTTCGCCTGGTAATTGGCGCCTTCGAACGCGCCGACGGCGTCCCTGTAGGGGACTTTCGAGAACATGCCGTCGACGATCCGCTGGTTGTCGCGAAACAGCTTGTTCATCTGCGCTTCCGGCACGTTCTCCTCACGCATCCTGGCGCGTCGCGCCTGGTAAGCCAGGGAATGCTCTTCGTACTCGTCCTTCGGCCACGGCGTCGGCAATGGCGTGTCATCGTCGACCAGGTGCTTCCATTTCAGGTTCTGAGGATCGAGCAGGGCGGTTACGTTCGGTTCGTAGGGCTCGGCGATCTCATCCGGTGGCTCGTAGGCGACGGAGCTCGTGTAGTACTCGTCGGCCAGCCCGGCGAAATGATGCGCGAATTCGTGAATGAACAAATAGTCGGCCCATTCGCTGTTGGCGGCCGCCGTGCTGAAAAGACCGTAAATACCGCCGCCGCCGTACACCTCGGAATTGGTCAGGATCTCGACGAAATCGTAGGGTGCCGACGAGGCGATGCGGCGCCAGTCGTTGTTCGCGTAGGTCAGCACGTAACGCTCACTGCGAAAGGCGTCGTAGCTCGCTCCCAGGGGCGAATCCCGGTAAGTGGCGGTCGAGGGTCGCGAGACGCCGGATTGCCTGGCGGGTGGCGCCAGGGCCCACACATTGAAGTCGTCGCGGCGTTCACGGAACGGCGACATGGCGAACAGCGCTTCGCTGAGTTCGCGAGCCTTGTCGAGGAAGGCGTCCTGTTCCTCGGGCGTGTAGCCGTCACCGAGCAGCAACAAGTCGACTTTGCTCGCCGGGTCGCCGTTATTGACGATGGCGACGACCTCGTGCGCGTACGCGGCCGATTCCCGGTGCACCAGGTAATCGTTGGGGTCGATGCGAAGCCGCCAGATCTCGGCAAACGCATTGCCGTCACCCCGTTTCGAAATGACCAGGTCGAATTCCCGTTCCTGCACCGGGAAGCGCACCGACTCGTGAAACGTCCGCTTCATGCGTCGTGCTTCGCCGGTGGTTTCCCACTCCCCGTAAATGCTGCTGAAACTTCTCGACCAGGCGATGGTTTTTGAATCCGGGTCGACGATTGCGAAGGCGTACTTGCCGCGCAGCGTCTTGTCGAGCGGTTGTGCGAGGTTACCCGGGAAGGGCAGCGGCTCCAGCACCACGCGGTCGAGACTGAATATTTCGCTGTCGCTGTTGCCGGTGTGGAAATAGTCGATTCTCATCGTGCGGGGATTTTCGCCGTAGGCAAACGGCGATCCGGCACACAATGGCAAAAGGACCAGGAAGCATAATCGGCGCATCACGGTATCGTGGTTTACATCAGGGAATCGAGTTGTAACGGCGTTCCGTCGAAAAAGCGGCTCAGGCGAAACGGCGTCATGTCGAGCCCGGATTCGCCCCCGGTCACCAGTGCGGCAAGCGCCTTGCCGGCGCCGGGGCCGATACCGAAGCCGTGGCCGCTCAGGCCGGAGGCCATGTAAAACCCGGGTATCGTGTCCGCTTCACACATCACCGGCACCACGTCCGGGGTGGTTTCGACCATTCCCGCCCAGCTCTCGACGATTTCCGTGCCCGCCAATTCCGGGAAAATCTCGTCCATCTTTCGCGAAATCCGTTTCAGCACACGCCGGTTCACCGGCGGATCCAGGACGCGGGTGCGTTCAAACGGCGATTCCTCGTCCAGCGGCCATTTGCTCGGGGTCATGAGCTCGTCCAGGAAAGGTCGCCCGATCGAGATGCGCAACGACTTGAGTTTTTGCATCAGCGCCGGCAGGAACTTGAACGAGTAACGAAACGTGGTCGGGGTAATGAAATGGTCCAGGATGATTCCGTCCGCCACCGTGTAGCCGCCGTCCTGTCGCCGCCGGATGCCGATCCGGTCATCGAACACGTTGCCCTCGAGTATGACTTTCGCCGCCGCGGTTCGCGCGACGGTGCCGCGCACTTGCAATTGCGGAAACGAGATGCCGAGCGAGCGGCAAAACATCGAGGTCCAGGCACCCGCCGCGCACAATACGGTGGAGGTGCGAATCGTTCCGTGTTCGGTAACGGCGGCGCTCACCCGGCCGGCTTGCGTCTCGATGCCGCGCACAGCACAGGACGTCAATACCGTTGCACCCGAGCGTTCCGCGGCCCGGGCAATAGCCGGCGTTGCCTTGTCCGGCTCGGCTCTGCCGTCTCCGGCGGTGAACATGGCGCCGAGCCAGCGCGACGACGCGCCACTCACGTGTCGGTCCAGCTCCTGGCCGTCGATGATTCGCGTGTCCATACCGTATTTGCGCGCGACGTCGAGCCAATCCGTGTAATCCGCCAGCAGCTTCTCGTTGTCGGTCAGGTAAAGGCAGCCACTGCGGGTGAAACCGACGTCTTCGCCGATATCGACGGCCAGCGAGTCCCAGATCCTCAATGACTCGAGCATCATTGGGATCTCGCGCTCATCTCGACCCTGGCAGCGCACCCAGCCCCAGTTGCGACTGGACTGCTCGCCGGCCACGTGTCCCTTTTCGCAAACGACGACGTTCACGCCCTGGCGGGCCAGGAACCACGCCGTGGAGATGCCGACGATGCCGGCACCGATAATGACGACGTCCGCCTGTTGCGGACAGGACTCGGGTGGCGTGAAGGGCCGGTCCCAGACACTCGAGACCCGGTTGTCGTTACTTATCTCTGGCATGTGCGAAATCTGAGCATGAATTGGCCGACAAAGCCACTATTGCGTATTCTTCCTGCAATGATTCAGTGGCTCCGCTACCTGCTGGTATTGTGCGTCGCCCTCGGCGCGTGCGGTACGCCCGAAGTCCTCGAATCGCGGAACGCAGTCGTGCCACCCGGTGTCGATTTCTCCGGCGACTGGAAACTGCGTGAGGTGCCGCCGCGGCAACGACGACGAATACGCGAGGCGATCGATGCAACCGACGGTATCGACGATCGCGAACTGTACGGCGGCATGCAAGGCAACACCGGCAGGCGACGCGGCAGCGGCAATTTCAAGGGCGGCCTGGTTTACGTGTTCCTGGAAACCGGCACGGCACTCAAGCTGACGCAGACCCAGCACGCGTTGTTCATCAGCTTCGATCGCTCGGTGGTCGAGGAATTCCGCTTCGGCGAAAACCGGCTGGTCAGCGTCGGCCAGGTCGAGGCGCAGCGAGTGACGGGCTGGGAAGGTAATCAACTCGTGGTCGAAACGCTCGATAAGAACGGCATGAAAATGACGGAACGATTCGCGCTCGTCGATGGCGGTAACACGTTGCAACGGCGCATCACGTTTCGCAGCAAGAAACTCGACGAAGAAACCATCTTGCAGGAATTCGACAGGGTCAGCAATTGACGACGCTTTACTTCCGCCTCTATTCGGCAGAGCTGCTCAGCGGACCTTCGATCGGCTGATAGTCGGCAAGAATAGCGCGCAGTCGCAGTTTGCCGTTACGGTGTTGCTCGATGATAACCGGTAACCAGCCGAGTTCCTCTGCACACCACAGGGTCGTCACTCTCGACGATCCTTCCCTTTGATGCTGGATGCCCAGTGCAGAAAATTCACCGTAAGGCACCTCGACGGTTTTCATCCCCACATTCGCTATGGTCAGCGGCTTCAGCTCGTCGGCGTCCTGCAATAGATATTTTTGCTTCTCACCACCGTTGAGCAGGTCGTACATCAAACCGTACTGTAGCGACACGCGATCGTGCACTTCACCGTCCAGCGGTGCGTGAAAGTCCTCGCCGTTGATGAACCCGGTGATTTCCTGTTCGCGCCAGTTGAAGTCCAGGTCGACGATGTCATGGTCACTCGAAATCGTATCGGCCGACCGGTACTGAATGGGCAGGACGTTTCCGTCGCGCACCGCGAACCAGGATTTCTCGTTGATCGTGCCGCGCGCGATCAGCCGCGACATGCCGGTCGCACTGATGACGGATTCCGCGTAATACCCGTGTTCGGTGGCTTCGAAGCGCGTCTTCAAGGAACCGCCGAGGACGCTGATGCGTACCTTGTATTCGGCGACATGCGGTGTAAGCGCCGAGCCGGCGAGCGCGGTCAGCGGCACAAGGAGGCACGCAAAGACCACGGCAAATCTGCCTATAAATCGACTGAACATAAACTCTTAATCGCCCTCACGTACGCCCAATACTTCCTTCGACTCTCTAAGCAGGGCATTGGTTGCATCTTCCATGCGCTGCCGGTATTCCTCCAGCGAATCCAGCGGCGCATCCCTGGGCACGGTCAGCGGCTCGCCGATCGCGAAGACCACGCGCGTGAACGGCTTCGGGATCATGAAATTATCCCATCGATCGAGATACCAGGCACGATCGGCCGCGCACGCCAGCGGTACCAGCGGCGCGCCGCCGATGCGCGCCATGACCACGGCGCCCGGCTTGAATTTGTATTTCGGTCCTGCCGGCCCGTCCGCCGTGGTCACGATCGATACGCCACGTTGCATTTTCTCCTGCATTTCACGCAGGGCGAGGGCGCCGGTCTGGGTGGACGAACCGCGAATCACTTCCGCGCCCCAGGCTTTGGCAATGCGCGCCGGTACCTCGCCGTCGACGGATGCCGAGACCAGGAAACACGGGCGAAAGCCGCGGCGGATCCACTGGCGCATAAGCCTGGCGCACAGGATGTGTTGCTGGTGCCAGTAACACGGTGCATAGGCCCGTTCCTTGTCAGACAGGATTTTCTCTTCGAATTCGCTGCCGATGACTTTCTCGACGCGATACGAGGAATGCAACAGGTAGAAGACGAATCGCACCAGCGGCATGCCGAAGAAATACAATATTCTGCGCCCGACGGACATCGACCGGCGGGACGACCGGCTGCGCCGCGAATCGATACTGCGCGGCTTGTCCTGTGTCGAATCGGTCGTCATCGATCCAGTTTGCAGTACCCGTCAACAGGCGGTCAATGTAAGATGGCCCCTGCCTGAAACCCGCTACTTCACCCGCCATGAACTTACCGGCTTCGGAATTGCGACGCCCGCCAGGGCCCGAAGATATTTTGTCGCCCGGTGTCGATGCCGACACCCTCGAACTCCTGCTGGATCTCAAGCGGCGTTACGGCAATGTCGTGCGCATGCGCAAGCCGGACGGCCGCGACGCGTTGTTCATCAACGATGCCGCGGATGTCCGCCGGCTGCTGGTAAGACGCCACGAAAATTACCGCAAAGGCCCCGGCTTCGAACGCGTCAAAATGCTCCTCGGCAATGGCCTGATCGTCAGCGACGGCGATACCTGGCGACGCTCCCGCACCATGGTGCAACCGGCATTCAGCAAGAAAAACCTGCATCGCCTGCTGGAAACGATGCTGGAATGTTGCGAACAGCGTGCAATCCGTTGGCAAGCGCTGGCGAATGCCGGTGAGGCGATCAACATCACCCGGGAGACCAGCGATTTTGCACTGGAGCTGATTCTGCGGTCGATTTTTGGCCACGACTACGAATCGGCCATCGTCAGCGACGGCAACAACCCGTTTGCCTTCTTAAGCCAGGATTCGACCCGCGACCTCGCTGTGGTGCTGAAAATCCGCGAGCTGCATGAACTGTTGCTCGAGATCATCGCCAGGCGCAGGGCGAGCGCGCCGACGGACGCGTTCGACTTCCTGGCCGCCTACCTGTTAGCGCGCGACAAGGACGGTAAAGAATTCTCCGATGGCGAGTTACTGGACGAACTGGTCACGCTGATCGTCGCCGGCTACGAGACCTCGGCCGGCACCCTGAACTGGGCGTGGTACCTGCTGGCCGGCCACGAAGAAGCGCAGGAGCGACTGCTCGACGAAGCGAACGCCACACTCGGCACAGCAGACTCCATCGATGCCGGTTTGCTGACGCAAATGAATTACGCGCAGCAGGTACTGGAAGAAACCTTGCGTCTGTATCCGCCGGTATGGCTGTTTACGAGGCGCGCGGTCAGGGAAGACTCACTCAGCGAATTTGAGCTGGCTGCGGGCACCGACATTTACCTGTCGCCGTATATCCTGCACCGCAGCGAGGACTACTGGCGCGAAGCAAGCAGTTTCAATCCCGATCGTTTTGCAGCGGATCGTGCATATAAGAAAGGCGAGCGACCCTATTTCCCGTTCTCGCTGGGACCGCGCCGTTGCCTGGGAGAGTATTTCTCGTTTGTCGAAATGAAAATTCACCTCGGGCAACTGGTGCAAAAATTTCGCATGACGCTGCCCGATGACGCCGAGCCCGGACTGGATCTCGGCATCAACCTGCGCTCGGCAAACGACATCTGGCTAAAGCCGGAATTGCGCAGGCCGGCCTGAGCGATGCAGTACGACAGTCTTACGCACATCCTCAGTGATGCGCGCGACAGGGCGCTCGAGATCCTGTTCGTCGACGGCAGCAACGACGAATCGACCCTGACCATCGACCAGTTGTGGCAGCAGGCCGTCGCGCTGCTCGGGGAATTGCAGCATCGCGGCATGCATACCGGCGATGAACTCATCATCTATGCGAACAGCAACCGGCGATTCCTGATCGCCTTCTGGGCCGCCTTGCTCGGTGGCATCGTCCCGGTGCCCATCGCCGTCGGCAGTAACGACGAGCATCGCGCGAAATTGTTTCGCATCATGCGCCAGTTGAAACATGCCACCCTGTACACCGACCACGAGCAACGCAGACGCCTGGAAGACTACGCACGACCAAGGGACTACGCGGATATCATGCGGCAACTGCGCTCGCATGCGCTGGTCGACGAGGAATTGACCGGCGGCAAGTCGGGTGAGCCGGTCGACAGAACAGAGGACGCAATGGCGTTCATCCAGTACTCGTCCGGATCGACCAGCGATCCCAAGGGCGTTTGCCTGACGCACGCAAACCTGACGTCCAACATCGCGGCCATCGTCGAAGGTACCGGGTGGACAGCGACCGACCGCAGCCTGAGCTGGATGCCGCTGACCCACGATATGGGCCTGATCGGCTTCCACCTGAGCGTCCTGGCGGCCGGCATGCACCACGCCATCATGGACACCGGTGTGTTCGTGCGGCGACCGCTCCTGTGGCTGCTCAAGGCCCAGGAATACGGCGCCACGCAGCTTTGCTCGCCGAACTTCGGCTACAAGCACTTCCTGAAGGTGTTTCGCAGCAAGGGCCTCGACAACCTGGACCTGTCGGCCGTGCGCCTGATACTGAACGGCGCCGAACCGATCTCCTGGGCACTCTGCGAGGAGTTTCTCGAGGCGATGGCACCTTACGGCCTGAAAAAGTCCACGATGCTGCCGGTCTACGGCCTGGCGGAAGCGACCGTGGCGGTCAGCATCCCGCGACCCGGCCGGCAGTACGAGCGCATCGTGGTCGACCGTCACGATCTCAAAATCGGCCAGCCGTTCACGCCGCTGGACGATGATGCAGACGACGCCGTGAGCTTCGTCAAGGTGGGGCGCGCCGTTCGCGACTGCGAAATTCGCATCGTCAACGACGACGACAGGGTCCTGGACGATGCCGTGGTCGGCAATATCCAGGTTCGCGGCAAAAACGTAACGCGGGGCATTTACGGCGATCCCGGCGCCGCGGATGCGTTGTTTGCGGACGATCGCTGGCTGCGTACCGGCGACTGCGGCGGCATCGTCGACGGCGAGCTGGTCATCACCGGCCGCGCCAGGGAACTGATCATCGTCAACGGCCAGAATTATTACCCGCACGACCTCGAGGAGATGATCGCCAGGCTCGATGCGCTCGATCTCGGCAAAGTCGTA
>JAWWCT010000052.1:0-24596 GCA_033720315.1 Woeseiaceae bacterium
ACCCTGGAAAACATTCGTGTGTGGACCGAAAGCGGTCGCACGCGTGTCGTTCTCGACCTCAGTGCACCCGCGCAGCACAGCATTTTTACCCTTCGAGGCCCCGATCGGCTCGTCATCGACCTGGCCAACAGCCGTCTGCCAGCGAGCGGCTTCGAATTACCGCGCAACAATGGTTCGATCAAATCGGTGCGCACAGGGGTTCGCGCCAACGGCCAGCTGCGCGTGGTCCTCGATCTCAACCAGTCGGTTCGTTCGCGCAGTTTTACCGCCGGCCCCAATGAGCGTTATGGCGACCGCCTGGTCATCGATCTGCATCAGCAGGGCAATCTGCGCGCCGTCAAACGCGCCGCCGATGAATACCAGCGCGGGCGCGACATCGTGATTGCGGTCGACCCGGGCCATGGCGGCCACGACCCGGGCGCCATCGGCCGGGCCAGGACGCGCGAAAAAGACGTCGCGCTCGCTGTCGGTCGCTTGCTCGCAACGCGCATTGACGCAGAACCGGGCATGCGGGCGATCCTGACGCGCAAGCACGACGTATTCGTCCCGCACCGCGAGCGCATGGAAATTGCGCGCAAGAACAAGGCGGACCTGTTCGTTTCCATTCATGCCGATGCCGTCGACGATCCGCGCGCTCGCGGGGCCTCCGTTTACGTCCTGTCGCTAAAGGGTGCCAGTGACGAAGCGGCGCAGCGTTTGGCGCAGCGGGAGAATGCCTCGGACCTGGTCGGCGGCGTCTCCCTCAGGGACAAGGATGCCGTACTGGCATCCGTGCTGTTGGACCTGTCACAAAATGCGGCGCTCAGCGCCGGGCTCGATGTCGGTGCCGAAGTGATCACGGAACTCGCCAAAGTCGGCCGGGTTCATCGTCGCACCGTGCAGCAGGCCGGGTTCCTGGTTCTCAAGTCGCCGGACGTGCCGTCGATACTCATCGAGACCGCCTATATATCGAATCCCCAGGAAGAAAAGAAACTGGTTAGCGGTTCACACCAGCGCAACCTGTCCAATGCGATTCTCAATGGCATTCGCAATTACTTCTACTCGAATCCGCCACCGAATACGCAGCTGGCGATGAACCTGAAACGCGCCCCGCAACAGCAGGTGAATCACGTCATCAGCCGTGGCGATACCCTGAGCGAGATTGCCGAGCGCTACAACGTCAGCATGTCCGCCATTCGCGCCGCGAACAAGTTATCCGGCGATACCGTGCGCGTTGGACAAAAACTGACGATTCCGGTCTACGCCGGCTCCTGACGGCCAGCCTCCTGCCGCCGGGCTCAGAGCCGGGCTCTGAGCCTAATTCTGATAACCTTCGGTGCCATGCCGATTCGTCAGCTTCCCGAGCACCTGGTCAACCAGATCGCCGCCGGTGAGGTGGTCGAGCGCCCGGCATCGGTCGTCAAGGAGCTGGTCGAAAACAGCCTGGATGCCGGCGCCCACTCGATCAGCATCGACGTAATTGCCGGCGGCACCAGGCTCATCCGGGTTCGCGACGACGGCGGCGGAATCCCGCGAGATGACCTGGTGCTGGCGTTGTCGCGACACGCGACCAGCAAAATAAATACGCTCGAAGATCTCGAGGCGGTCGCGTCGCTCGGATTTCGTGGTGAAGCCTTGCCAAGCGTCGCCTCGGTGTCGCGATTGAGTTTGACCAGCCGCAGTGACGATACCGCGTGGTCGGTGCAGGTCGATAATGGAAAGATCGCCGATCCGCTGCCGGCGGCGCACCCGCTCGGTACGACGGTCGAGGTACATGACCTTTTCTACAACACGCCGGCTCGCAAAAAGTTCTTGCGCTCGGAGCGAACCGAGTATCGTCACGTCGACAAATGGCTGCGGCGCCTGGCCCTGGCCAGGCCCGATGTCGCGTTTTCGGTGACGCACAACAATCGCACGGTATTGAATCTCAAAGCGGCCAGTGACAGCGAGCAAATCCTGGAGCGCGTCGCCGCGCTTTGCGGAGATGCGTTTGCGACCCAGGCCCTGTTCATCGATCGCGAAAGCGACGATATCGCGCTATCCGGCTGGATCGGCCTGCCGACCTACAACCGCAGCCAGCCCGATTTGCAATACTGGTTTGTCAACGGGCGCAGCATCGCAGACAAGACCTTGTCGCATGCCGTCCGGCACGCTTACCGGGACGTTTTGTTTCACGGCCGATACCCGGCTTATGTGTTGTTCCTGGCCATGAATCCGGCGCTGGTCGACGCCAATGCGCATCCGGCCAAACACGAGGTGCGTTTCCGGAATGCGCGCGACGTGCACGGGATGGTGTCGCAGGCAATCGAGTTTGCGCTGAAAGGCACCCGCCCGGGCGGTCATTCCATGAGGCCGACGCAACCGACGATTGTCAGTAGCAACATCGTGCGGCAATCGGCGATGCCCCTATCGGCCAGTGGCGGAGCCGGTGCTTCCGCGGTTGCCGATGCCATGGCCGGCTATGAAGCACTGTCGAGCGTGCAAATGACGGAGCGCGCCATGCCGGCTGGCGGTGACATACCGCCACTGGGGTACGCGATAGCGCAACTCGCGGGAATTTACATCCTGGCCGAGAACGCGCAGGGGCTGGTCGTCGTGGATATGCACGCGGCTCATGAAAGAATCGTCTACGAGAAGTTGAAGGCGTCCTTCGATGACTTGTCGATCGTCAGCCAGCCATTGCTGGTGCCGGTCACCGTCGCCGTGTCCGAGGCGGAAGCAGACCGTGCGGAAGATGCGGCGGAGTTGTTCTCACGCATCGGTCTCGTCGTCGATCGCAGTGGGCCGACGAGTCTGTGTATCCGGCAAGTGCCGGCCTTGTTGCGACAGGCGGACGCGGAATCGCTGATACGGGATGTACTGTCCGACCTGCAGGAATCCGGGCGCAGTGATCGCATCGAAGATCGCTGTAATGAACTGCTCGCGACCATGGCCTGCCACCATTCGATCCGTGCAAATCGCAGCCTTACCCAGGCTGAAATGAATGCGCTGCTTCGCGAGATGGAAACCACCGAGCGCGCTGACCAGTGCAACCATGGTCGACCGACCTGGACCAGCATCAGTATTGCAGATCTCGATCGCATGTTTTTGCGGGGACAGTAACGCAGCGTGGCCCAAAACAATGTCGTCTGCCTGATGGGGCCTACGGCGAGCGGCAAAACAGACCTGGCGCTCGAGCTGGCCGGCAAGCTGCCCGTCGACCTGGTCAGCGTCGACTCGGCGCTGGTTTACCGCGGCATGGATATCGGCACCGCGAAACCGGACCCGGAAACCCTGCGACGCACACCGCATCGCCTGATTGACATCAGGGAGCCGGAAGACAGCTATTCGGCCGGTGACTTCGTGCGCGATGCGCGCCGCGAGATCGAGGCAATTCACCGGCAGGGCCGTGTGCCCCTGCTGGTCGGCGGTACGATGATGTACTTCCGCGTGCTCACCGACGGCATGGCCGATCTGCCGGAGGCCGATCCGGCGATTCGCTCGGCAATCGATGCTGAAGCCAAACTCCGTGGCTGGCCTGCCCTGCACGCGCAGTTGGCCAAAGTCGATGCGGACGCTGCCGTGCGAATCGAGCCGAACGACAGCCAGCGGATCCAGCGGGCGCTCGAGGTCTTTCGCCTGAGCGGCAAGCCGATTTCCCACTGGCAGGCAGCGGCCGGCGAAGCTGACGGCAACCGCTACCTCAGGATTGCCCTGGTACCGGCCTCTCGTCCACTGCTTCACGAAAGGATCGCCCGGCGCCTAGAAGGCATGCTGGCGAGGGGTTTTGTCGACGAGGTGCGGCAGCTGAAGGCACGCCCCGGATTGACGGCAGGGCATTCGTCAATGCGCGCTGTGGGCTACCGGCAAATCTGGTCGCACCTCGACGGCAAGGACAGTCTCGATTCCGCCATCGACAAGACGCAGGCGGCAACGCGGCAGCTCGCCAAACGGCAACTGACCTGGCTGCGGAGCGACCCCGGGGCCATGCAGGTCGAGCCACTTGAATCCGCCTGCCTCGACGCAATATCCGCCCATGTTCGCGCTTGGCTGGAGCGGTAGTGATAGCCCGAAAAAGCCAGCCGCGGGATCGCTAACCTGCAGGGTGGCATATGATAGACTTTTACGCGCTTGGAGCAGGCCAGTGCTCATGGGCAACCGGCGCCACCGGTATGTGCTGGCCACGAATGCTTTGCTTGAGTCCATCAGGCTGTCGGTGTTTTGCTCGGCAATCCGTGCTGCACCGCCTAAGACAGTATTCAGCCAGCTGATGGCAATAAGAAGAATAAGGAGACCCAAATGGCTAAAGGGCAATCACTCCAGGATCCGTTCCTCAATATTTTGCGTAAGGAAAAAGTACCTGTATCCATTTACCTCGTTAACGGCATCAAGTTGCAGGGCCAGGTCGATTCGTTCGATCAGTTCGTCGTGCTTCTCAAGAACAGCGTCAATCAGATGGTCTATAAACATGCCATATCGACGATCGTTCCGGCGCGCAACGTGCGTCTGCCGATGCCGAACAACGATTCAGGAGAATCCGACGACTAGGCATTCCTGCCCGGAGGTCGCGATTGTTTGAGCGACCACAGAGCGGCGAACGAGCAATACTGGTGCATGCTTCGGTGGCCGGAGCGCCAGACTCCAATGAACGTGAAGAATTTGCCGAGCTCGCGAGCTCGGCCGGTGCCGTTATCGTCGATGAGATCGTCAGCTCCCGCCGCGGCCCCAATCCGCGCTTTTTTATAGGCAAGGGCAAACTCGAAGAGGTAAAGCAGAGCATTCTGGCAAACGACGCGGAATTGATCCTGTCCAGTGCGCCGCTGAGTCCCAGCCAGGAACGCAACCTGGAGCGAAGCCTTAAGTGCCGGGTGCTCGATCGCAGCGGCCTCATCCTGGACATTTTCGCGCAACGCGCGCGCAGCTTCGAAGGCAAATTGCAAGTCGAACTGGCGCAATTACGTCATTTGTCAACACGCCTGATTCGCGGCTGGACTCACCTCGAGCGGCAAAAAGGTGGAATCGGACTGCGCGGGCCGGGCGAAACCCAGCTGGAAACGGACCGCCGCCTCATCGGCAAGCGAATTCGACAGCTGAAAGAGCGGCTGGATCATGTCGATAGCCGCAGGGCAATGAACAAACGCAACCGCTCTCGTGCGGAGATTCCCACGGTGGCGCTGGTCGGTTACACGAATGCGGGAAAATCGACTCTGTTCAATGCACTGACCGATGCGGAGGTTTACGTGGAGGACAAATTGTTCGCCACGCTGGATCCGACGGTACGACGGCTGGAACTGCCGGATGCACGGGAAGTCGTAATTGCCGATACGGTCGGCTTCGTTCGCGATCTTCCGCATGAACTGATCGCGGCGTTTCGCTCGACCTTGCAGGAAGCAAGAGAGGCGGATCTCATCCTGCATGTCATTGACGCCAGCGACCCGAATCGCTGGCAAAGGATCAGGCAAGTCAACGCCGTCTTGAAACAGCTCGAGGCCGATGGGGTCCCGCAGATTAGGGTGTACAATAAAATCGACAAGCTGGAACGCGAACCGCGGCTCACAAAACTGAGACAACGAGGCACCCGAGCGGTATGGTTGTCTGCCCTGACCGGCGATGGCATGCCGCAACTCATGCAAGCAATCGGGGAACGCCTGAAGCAGCAGAAGGTCCGAGGTTTAATTCGACTTCAGCCCAGCCAGGGTCGGCAGCGTGCATTGCTATTCGAATTGGGTGCGGTGATGCATGAAAAATCGCTCGACGATGGAGGCTGGATAATGGAACTGGAAATGGCTGAGCGGGATTTCAAGCGCTTTATGAAGCGTGAAAAACTGCCTGCCGCAATTTTGCGCGAATCCGAGCCCGTCAAGGCAAAGAGCGCGGCACAACAGAGATAGAAAAAGACTATGGCCTGGAATGATGGTGGAAACGGTCAGGATCCCTGGAAAAAAGAGGGTGAGGAACCGAACGACCTGGACAAGATAGTCCAGGACTGGCAGCGCAAACTGAGCAGCATCGTGGGTGGTCGACGCCGTTCGGCACCGGGTAAATCCGGCAATTTCATTTTGCCGGTACTTCTGCTCGTTGCTTGGGCGCTGACCGGGATGTATCGCGTCGACGAAGCCGAGCGCGGTGTCGAACAGCGATTCGGTGCGTACACGCAGACAACCATGCCCGGTCTGCGCTGGCATTGGCCGTATCCGATCGAGGTCGTCGATGTCGTCAACGTCAACGAGGTAAACGACTACCGGTTTCGTACCGAAATGCTGACTGCTGACGAACAGTACGTGTACATCGACATGGTCGTGCAGTACCGGCGAACCGACCCGGTCAAATACAGCTTCGAGGTGGATGAGCCGGAGATTACCTTGCAGTCCGTGACGGAGAGTGCGTTACGTGGCGTGGTCGGCACGACCTCACTCGATCTGTTGATTGGAGAACGTCGCGAGCAGATACCGATGCGCACCCAGGACGACTTACAAAAGACGCTGGAAAACTACGGTGCAGGCATCACCGTTACCTCGATAAACCTGAGCACGGTTGATTACCCGTCCTCAGTGCAGGACGCCGTCGACGATACGCAGAAAGCAAGAAACGACAAGGAACGTTACGAACTCGAGGCAAATACCTATCGCAATGACATCATCCCGCGCGCCCGCGGTGCCGCGCAACGCGAATTGCAGAACGCAGAGGCTTACCGGGATCGGGTTATCGCGGACGCTGAAGGTGAGGCTGCAAGGTTCGAAGCGTTGCTGACGGAGTACAAGAAGGCGCCGAGGGTGACCCGGGATCGTCTGTACCTGGAAGCGATCGAAGAGGTGTACGCCAATTCCAACAAGGTGATCATCGACTCGCAGGGGTCGGGCAACCTGCTGTACTTGCCGATCGACCAGCTCATGCGAGGCGAGAATCGCGGAGTGCCGGGATCTGAGACCAACCGAGCGGCCGATTCGCAGATACCGGATGTCGTCGCGAATCCCGACGCGGACAGACTCGAATCGCGACAACGCACGAGGAGGGATCCGCGATGAGTAACAAGAATTTCGCAGTGCTCGTTATCGTTGGCCTGGCTTTTCTGCTCGTTGGTGTGTCTGCTTTTACCGTGAACGAACGCGAACTGGCAATCAAGCTGCGAGTGGGTGAAATCGTCAAATCGGATTACCAGCCGGGGTTGTACTGGAAGATTCCGATCTATGAGACCGTGCGCAAATTCCCGGCGCGAATCCTGAGGATGGACGACGCACCGCAGCGCGTCTTCACGCTCGAGCGAACGGCAATGGAGGTGGACTACTTCGTCGAATGGCGGATTGTCGATCCGGTGAACTTTTATACCTCGACGACGGGTTCGCAACAGGTCGCCGCGAATCGATTGTTGGAGATTGTTCGCAACTCGATCGTCACCGAGTTCGGGCGACGCTCTGTGCAGGAGGCGATATCCGTCGAACGCCTGGAGCTCATGGCCGATATGCTGGAGACGGCTTCCGTCACTGCGCAGGGCCTTGGCATCGAGGTCGTCGATTTTCGGGTCAAGCAGGTCGAATTCGTGCAGGTAGTCAGAGATTCGGTTTATCGGCAAATGAGCGAGGAGCGCGCCCGCGTCGCCGCGGAAATCCGCGCCGAAGGTCGTGAGGCGGCCGAGCTGATCAAATCGACGGCGGACAAGGAACGCACCATCATTCTCGCCGACGCCTATCGTGAGGCACAGAAAATACGCGGTGCTGGCGATGCCAGGGCCGCCGAAATTTACGCCAATGCCTACACCAAGGACCCGGAATTCTATGCTTTCTACCGCAGCATCGATGCCTACAGGAAATCCATGGGCAAGTCAGGTGACATACTCGTTCTGGACCCGAACAACGAGTTCTTCCGATACCTGAACCAGTCCGGTGGCGAACAACGCTGATCCCGGGAAATATTTTTGCCGAATACGAGCGCGCCGCCGTGGCGCCACTTATTGTGAGTTGCCGAAATGTGGCAGGAGATTTTAACGGCTTTTTCTCTGTATCTGATCATCGAGGGCATGATTCCATTCGTCGGTCCGGATTTTTTTCGTCGTACGGTCGTGCGACTGGCAGAGCTCAATGACAATCACCTGCGGATGACCGGCTTGACCATCATGGCAACCGGTGTGCTGATGTTATTCGTCGTTCGCTGACAGGCGTGTTTTTGTGGGAAAGAATGTTGTCGTAATCGGTACGCAGTGGGGCGACGAGGGCAAAGGCAAGATTGTCGACCTGCTCACGGACAAGGCTGCCGCAGTTGCCCGGTTCCAGGGCGGTCACAATGCGGGGCATACGCTGGTCATCTCCGGCAAAAAAACCGTGTTGCACCTGATACCGTCCGGCATTCTTCGCGATGACGTGCTGTGCCTGATCGGCAACGGCGTCGTATTGTCGCTCGATGCGCTCATCGAGGAAGCGAGCGGGCTGATCGATAACGGAGTCCCGGTATTCGAGCGCTTGCGTATCAGTCCGCGTTGCCCGCTGATCCTGCCGTCGCATATTGCGCTGGATATCGCGCGGGAAAAAGCCAAAGGCACCTCGGCCATCGGCACGACCGGTCGGGGAATCGGCCCGGCATATGAGGACAAGGTTGCGCGGCGCGCGCTTCGCGTCGCGGACCTGTTCGTGCGCGAGAATTTCGCAGCGAAGTTGGGCGAGGTGCTCGACTATCACAATTTTCTTTTGCAAAACTATTTCAAAGCCAAAACCATCGATTTCGCTGCAACATTGGACCAGGCGTTGCAGGCCGCGGAGACGATTGCCCCGGTGGTCGCGGATGTTACCCAGATGTTGCAGGATCTGGCCGATCGTGACCAAAGCATCCTGTTCGAAGGCGCGCAGGGTACGTTTCTCGATATCGATCACGGAACCTACCCGTTCGTTACGTCCTCCAACACCGTTGCAGCGGCAGCGAGTATCGGCACCGGTATCGGACCCTCGAATCTCGATTACATACTGGGAATCGTCAAAGCCTACACAACTCGGGTCGGCGCAGGCCCGTTCCCGACCGAACTCCACGACGATCGAGGCGAACATCTCGGCACCGTCGGCGCAGAATTCGGTGCGACGACAGGACGACCGCGACGATGTGGCTGGTTCGATGCGGTCGCGCTGCAACGATCCATTGTCAACAGCAGCCTGTCCGGGCTATGCGTCACCAAACTCGACGTGCTCGACGGGCTGGAAACCGTGCGTATTTGCGTCGGCTACGAGATCGACGGGGAACGCATATCCGGCTTGCCGGTTCTCGTCGACCGGTTTGCGGACTGCCGGCCGATCTACGAGGACATGCCTGGCTGGTCGGCTTCCACCGTCGGTGTGACTTCGGAAGGGGAACTCCCGGAAAACGCCCGCAATTACCTGGCGCGCATCGAGGAGCTGGTGCAGGTTCCGATCGACATTATTTCAACCGGCCCGGACCGGGCCCAGACGATCATTAAGCGGCACCCGTTCGATTGATGTCTTACTGCGGGGTCAGGACAAAAAGCCCGTTGGCATCGTCGCTCGCAATGATATTGCCCGACGGGAAGAACGGGTAGACGCTCCACACGCCGTCAAATCCCGTGGCATCGCTCGCCGGGAAGGTGTCGAAAAAGCCGACTTCCATCAAATCCATATTCGCCAGGTTGTTGAATTCCAGGATCCTGACGCCCGAAGTGTAATTTGCCTGGTAGACGCGATTGCCGAATACGTAGAGATTGTGATCGATCGATGTCGTTGCCGCATCGAAAGCGTAGACATACAGCGGCGCGTCGAGATCCGTTACATCGAATACATGCGTGCGGGTTGGCACACTGAATGTGGTCTCGTCGGCTTCGTCGCCGAGCAGGAAAAATCGATGATCTTCGGTCAACCAGCCCTGGTGGGCGAAACCCGCCTGGGGATAATCCAGTTCGAAGACAGTGACCGGCGCTGATTTCACCGTGACGTCGACGATACCGAGGTTGTGGGTGCCGACCGGCAGGTTGTTTGTGGTGTTGGTCGCTGCCGAATTGAAGCAGATTTCCCGTCCCGCGTAGTCCGCATCCGGCCCCTGGTAGGAAACGCACTGGGTATCGTGGATGTCGGCTTCGTCATAGCAGCCCGCCATCACCGGCATGGTCGGGATCGAAATATCGACCATGTGCAGGCCCTCGTCGCAGGTATTGGTGCCGACCGCGTAAGCGAAACCGGTATCTTCGTTGATGGCGAGGTTGTGCGCGTTGGTGAACAGCGAGTAAATCGCGTCAGCGGTGAATTCCTGTGGTGCTGCCACGTTTCTCAATCGGGTCAGGTCGAAGACCTGCATGCCGTGCGCGCTCGCGCCATCCGCGACAACAAAGGCGTGATTGAAGTAAACCTTCATGTCCCGCCAGGTCGAGTCGACCGTATTGGTCGGCAGTCGGCCGAGGAACACCGGATTTTCCGGATCGCTGACGTCGACGAATGCGACGCCGTTGGTCAGCCCCATAATGGCGTATTCCCTGGCGTCCATCGGATCGACCCAACCCCAGATGTCGTTGCCGTTGCCACCGCCCATGTCGCCATTCGGCACGCGTTTGCGCAACGCGATTCCGGAACAGGCAAAATCCGCGGCGAGACTACCGACGCAATCAGCGGGGCCCGTGCTCAGCCCGGCGGCCGGTGGCGGCGGTGGTGACGGTGTTGCGCTGCTGCTGCCCCCGCCGCACGCTGCCTGGAAAACGGCGCACCCTAACAGCGTCATAATTCTGCTGGTTGAATTCATTGCCCCATCCGTTTGTGTTTTATCTCGCGCGATGCCGCGTCGACTGAATATCAAGATAAACGTTAAGATGGCAAACAACAGCAGAGGTTCCGCGTCACAGGCGTTGCACCGCGGGTGAATGCGGCCCGGTGAAACCGCGGTAGATCGATCATTGACCAGAAATTCGCTTTGTTTCAAAGCCGGACGAGTGGCCTACGACGAAGTCCGGGCCAACGGATTTTCCGAACAACGCATTGGCACGATCGCCGGCGCATCCGGCGGCGCGAAATGGCTGGTGTTGAGTCAACTGGATCGCGTCATTGCCGCCAGGGTGCTGCCCAGGCTGTCTGCACCCGTGCACCTGATTGGCTCGTCGATTGGCGCCTGGCGTTTCAGTTGCTATGCCCAGTCATCGCCGGTGGAGGCCATTGAGCGCTTCGAAGCGGCTTACCTCGAGCAAAAGTACAGCGATAATCCCGATGCGAACGAAATAAGCGCAAGGAGCCGCGAGATCCTGGAAGTATTGCTTGGCGACAGCGGCGCGAGCGATATTTTGAATCACCCGGTGCTACGCACGCATATCATGACGGTGCGCAGCCGGCGATTGACAGCCAGCGAACGGCGACCGTTCCTCGCGGCCGGCTTGATGGCGGCCGCCACCGCGAACATCGTCAGCCGCCGCTCGCTCGGTGTGTTTTTCCGACGCAGCCTGTTCAGCGATCCTCGTGATACGCCGCCGTTTTACGACGCACCGGGCTTTCCGCTCGATCGAATCCGTTTGACGGAGGCAAACCTGGCCGATGCCGTCCTGGCATCGGGAGCGATTCCATTGGTGTTGAACGGCGTACGCAATATTGATGGCGCCCCCGCAGGAATTTACCGGGATGGCGGCATCATCGACTATCACCTCGATCTGCCATTGAGCGATGGCGATCGCCTGACCTTGTTTCCGCACTTCTTCGAGCGCCTGATTCCGGGCTGGTTCGACAAGAAGCTCACCTGGCGACAGCCCGATCCGGGAAACATCGAGCGCACGATTCTGGTATGTCCGTCCGCCGAATTTATCGACGGCCTGCCCAATCGCAAGGTTCCCGACCGCAGCGATTTCGTGACCATGTCGCCAGAGCTGCGCGTCAAGGTTTGGAAGTCGACGGTCGCCGCCTGTGAGCGGCTCGCCGAAGAACTGAATGACGTGCTGGACAAGGAGCAGTTGCCCGCGAGACTGCAGCGGCTATAAAAGCACGGTTAAGGCTTACACTGGCGCTCAGTCGCCCTTTTTGGTCTTCTTGTATCGCCTGCAGCGTTCGCTGAGCATGTTCTGAACGGTGTCGACGTCCTCGTTCATGAGGTAATCGTTGGGGTCCTTCCAACCGGTGAGCATGGTAAGGTTGCGTTCATTGACCGCAAGATAGGCTTCACTTGCCTGCGAATCGACCTCCCAGCCGGGAACGACGACGACGCTGCGTACGCGGATATTGTGTCCCAGTACTTTTCCGATTTCCTTTGCGAGTTGCGCCGATTTGACGCCGACACGGGCGACGGACATGACTTTCTTGTCCGAGAAAGTCAGCCTGTCACCGCGCAGGCTGACCTCGTTGTCCTTGCGGGGTTTTACCGGTACAACGTGCACCGCATAGATGCCGTGCTGGCCCACCACGACGTTATCGATGATGCCGGCGTCGGTAGGTACGTCATGGTACAGGCGATTCTGGTTAGCATTGAGTTTTTGCAGCGCGTGACCGGTTGCAATGTTTGCGTCCCGTACGAAACCGAGATATCGCTTCTTGAGGATTATTCTGAGCAGACGATACGGCGTGTATATGGCGGCAGCGGCAAATAGCACCAGCACGAGTATGAGCTGCCATCTCGGCAGCTCCTCGAACATTCCCTGTGGCGGAAACGTGTAAGCCACGGCGAAGATCATCATGAACACCAGCGCTGCACTGAGGTAAATCGTTTGTTGGCGGCTAAGCGTCTCCAGTTGGTCCCGAAACCGCTGTGCCGCCTCGTGCATGATGCTGTCGGGGAATCGGCTGGTTGAGATAGCAGTCTGGGAAACGAGTTGCCAGGACCTGACAATCAACAGGAACACGATGGTGCTTGCCAGGGCAATCGTGGTAGCGCCGCTCAAAGTAGCAAGATCCATCGAATGGGTTCCCGATCAGGTCGACAGTGACTTGCACAATGTAGCGCCACGGTACTGAGGGTCTCTGTGATACAGATCACAGCGATTGCGTTTCGCCACCGTTCATACCGGGTGCTACCCGGGGTTTATGTGAAGGGGATCACAGTCGATTCGCCGTTGCTCCTGCTACCGTCGATTGTCTCAAATTCCCGCGAAGGCAGATTTCCACGGAGTCGATGATGAACACCAAGCGGACTGGCATTCTTTTCCCAATTACACTACTGGCGCTCTCAGGATGCGCGACGATGAGCGCCGACGAATGTGCGACCAGTGACTGGCACGCGATTGGCTTCGAAGACGGGGCACGGGGATATACGGCGGACCAGCTCGGAAATCGTCGCAAGGCCTGTGCAAAGCACGGCGTTACGCCGGATTTCGAAGCCTATCAGGCCGGCCGCGCGCAGGGCCTTCGCCAGTACTGCCAGCCCGGCCGCGGCTTCAGCCTGGGCTCAAACGGCTCGCGCTACAATGGCGTGTGCCCACTGGACCTCGAGGCCGAATTCCTCGACGCGTACAACCAGGGCAAGCACCTGTACACACTGCGTTCACGCGTCAATGGAGCCACCAGCCAGATCAACTCCAAAGAGCGTGAACTCGACAATGTCAAAGACAAGATTCGTTCGGCCGAGGCCAGCCTGATCAGCCCCGAGACGACCATGGAAGATCGCGTTTTGCTGCTGGCAGATCTGAAAGAGTACTCGGAACGTACGGGTCAACTCGAAGCGGAAATTGCGGAGCTGATTGAAGAGCGGGCAATTCACGAACAACAGCTTGCCGCCTACCAGGCGATGCTGGCTGATTCCGGTTTCTAAAAGCGACACCCTATCTAGGCGAAAAAATTCTGCGGTTCGTCACCGGCGCGTCGTTCTCGATAGCGGCGCTCCTTGCCGTCATAACTACGAGCCGAGGCAATCATGTTTGCAGGAATACGGCCGCGGCGATCCACGCCGCTGCGCCGGTCTGCGTGGTGCATGAATCGACATTTGCATTCTCGTGCATCGCAATCGGGCAGCGGGAGGCGCGGTGCGGCACTTGACAGGAAACGCTTACCTTCAATCGACCTCGCAGCATCGCAGGCACCCGCGGCATACTGCACGGACACAGCGTGAAACTTCGAAGTCGTCGTTTGCGATTCAGTCAATACCTTCGGCCTGGTTGGCGACGGCGACTTGCTTTTTTTCGACATGACGAGCAATACGATCAGCGCTGCCGCGAGAATCAGGGCAATCGCCAGGCTCATCTCACCCCTCCATTATTTTTGTAATTATCAGGACGCATCCACTTTACTCCTGATTTGGCCTGATTTCGAGTCGAAAACCGGGTTTCTACATGACTTCGTCGGCAACTATTTCAAAAATTCGTGCCTGCATCGTGAGCGCCAGTTCCTCGGTGATCTCGGTCGAGCGCGCCAGATCGGGAATGAACAGTCGCTCCAGCAGCTCGTTGACGACTGGCTGGTGTGAGGTGGCCAGATTGACTTCGCGGTTGACCTGGAAACTCAACTTGTCGAAATTCGCCGAACCGACGCAGGCCCAACCGTCAAACACTGCTGCTTTGACATGACTCATGCCCGGATACTGGTAAACGCGGATACCGTTTTCCAGCATCTTGTTGATGGCCACCCGGTTGCTTTCATTATGCGATCCGTGATTTCCCTCGGCCGGAAGGATGACGCGGACGTCGACACCCCGGCGCCGTGCCCGTGCCAGCTCGTACAGGATCAGATCGTCGGAAAAATAAGAGTTCTCGATCAGGACATAGCTCCTGGCACGCCGGATAGCCTCGAGCTGCGCGCGGTAGATCTCGGAGTCATGGGTCGCGGTGTACAGGACGCGAAGCGGAAAACCGTGTTCATCGGCATGCTTGTCCTCACCGTCCAGCATCTCGAAGAAGCCGGCAACGTCGCCGAACACGCTTGCCCGGGCCCAGGCCTTGTCGGTGTCGTACTGCAGGTGATCGACGACCGGGCCGGTGACTTCCATCATCAGGTCATGCCAGTCGTAGCGGTACTCCCGGCCGACGTTCATGCCGCCTATGAAGGCGAGCTTCTTGTCGATGATCGTCGTTTTGGTGTGATCGCCGGTCGTCCAGGGGATAGCGCGGCTGCGGAATTTGACCTTGGAATCCTGTTCCAGGTACTGGCCCATGTGCAACGGACCGACGTGTCCCTCGGGCAGCGAATCCGGATCCGCCTGGGCCGCGATCATATTGCCGAAGGCGTCGACCAGCACGCGAACCTCGACGTCCTTTGATTTGACTTTCAATACATCGGCGACCTGCACGGCATAGTCGTCGTTATCGAAGATGTAAGTGCGGATGTCGATTGATTCCTCGGCCCTGTCAACCGCTTCGAGCATGCGCTCGAAATATTCCTCACCGTCGATCAGGAATTCGACGGTGCCCCTGGTCTGCTTGCGACCGCTGATGCGGTCGAGGTCCCGCTCCCAGGCATCGAGATCCATGGGCGAAGCGTAAGCCACCTCGGGAATCGCCTGTTGTTCCAGTGCCGGAAACTGCACCGTGCCCAATGCGGTGCGGCGCAGCAGGCCGGTAGCCGAATTCAGCGCATACGAGGTCAGTGACAGAAAGTTGCTCACCGGCCGGTTGACGGGATCGACGTGCACGGAGCGGGCAAACAGTACGCCGGCCTGCGCCGCCATGGCCGATTTGCGAACCACGGTCTGGCCAATGTCCTGGCTGTTTTCGGACGCTGCAATCGGCTCGGGTGTTGGTGCGATTTTCGGCCGCGTGGCGCAGCCGGTCAGAAGCATGCTCGCGAGGAGGATGGCGGTCATTGCTTTCTGTGCGCTCGTGGTGGTCATCGTCTGTCTCCGGTCTGAATCCATTTGCGGCCCTGGCCGCGTGCATGGATCCTTTGTAGAGATCAGCGCGATTCACTGACTGAGCGATTCGCTATCTTTACGGTATGTTTGTCTGAGGTGCGGGTGATTGAATGATGAGGGCTGTAATTCCCTTTGAAATCAACCCTATACAGTCATTGCGGCAACCCGGAAACGGGTTGACACGGATATCCGGCGGAGCTATTTCGGTCGCAACCGGATCGTGAGCGCCTTGTGCTGCAGCACTTTTTCGCGCGAATAGACGAGCGGGAAGTCGCGGTCCTCGGCCCAGCCCTCGAGCAGATTGTCATAAAACGGCGAGCGGGGGTCGCCGGACTGGCCGGGGGCATTGGTCATGGTCGCCGCATCCCAGTTGCCGACATCTAGGACCTGGCGGTAGGAAGCGCCGCCTTCGACGTCAAAATTGTCCCAACCGAACCAGGTGTTATTGGTCGTGTAATCGTCGCCGCCGCGCGGATAGGGCCGATACGTCATTTGTTCTGCCAGGTCATTTTCGGCAAGGTGTATGAGCGGATGTTGAAAGCGCATCTGGTGCAATACTCCCCAGCGCCATGTTGCGGGATTTTCGCCCAAAAGTTTCCTGGCGTCAGCGTATGCCTCATCCAGCGACGTTGCGATCAGATCGTGGGTGCGATCCTCGGCCATCGCCCGCAGACTGCCGGATGTTCCAAGCCCGGCGACGAGTTCCGGCGACTCCGGCAAGAGCATTGACTCGATAGCCGGTCGCAGATGTCTGTTGTACCAGATCTCGAACAAGGCACCTGCCGCCGAGTCGGGTGCCAGGTATCCATCCCATCGCCGTAGCATGTCGGCCGCCGGACCGCTTATGTCCTCCGGGATTTTCCGTATTACCTGCAATGCCATCAGCGATTTGTAATCTCGTTGCAGTGCAGTCGAATTCTCGGGTAAATGATTTGGCTGAACCGCAAGCACCTCCCACAATCGGTCGTAACGCCAGCTTTCCGACCATTCGAAACCGATCCGATGTTCGTCGATCGGGTAATCGTTCGGCAGATTCATGGAGTTAGCGCTGCCGGTGAAGCCGCGCTCCGGATTGAACTCTACCGGGAGTACGTCCATGTCATGAAAACCGTCCCATTCGTAAGTGCCGTCGCCCGGCACGGGTAACAGGCCGTCCCAGTTCGTTCGCCGAGGGAACATACCGACTGGTTTGTAGCCAATATTGCCGTCGATGTCGGCAAAAACCTGGTTTTCGGAAGGGGCGCCCCAACGATTGAGTGCGGCAAGGAATTCGCGCCAGTTTGATGCACGCATGTACTCGACGCTGCCGAAATAGGGAGCCATCCCCGGCTCCAGCCAGGCCGCGCGTACAGCGAATGCATGCGTGTTGGTCTCGTACACGACCGGGCCATGCCGTGTAAATTTGAGTTCGATGTCGGCACCCGGCGCATCGCGAACAGCTACTCTTTCAGATATCGTCTTGAACGCCTCCCATGCATCGCCGTAGCGGTAGCGCCCATCCTTGACGTCGTATACATAGAGATCTTCCTGATCGATTGCGAAGATCGTCAATCCAAAGGCGATTCGTTCGTTGTGCCCGATCGAGATTCCCGGAAGTGCAGGTTCACCCGCACCGATGACATTCAATCCGGGTGCGACCAGGTGCGAGATGTACCGCAGCGACGGTACAGAATGACCCCGGTGCGGGTCGTTGGCAAGTATCGGTCGCCCTGTCGCTGTGCGCGAAGGCGCCACGACCCAGTTATTACTGCCAACGCTTCTGTGTTGCGGATTGAATCCGGATTTTTCGAGGGCAACGGACGGGTTCCCGAAACTCACCGGCGCTGTGGCCAGGTAATAACTATCCAGTACATCGGCGGGCAGGCTGCAAGGATCGAGACCCTCGGGTATCCGGGTTTCCCATGCCGGCTCGAGTTGCCACCAATAGGTGCTTGTTTCGAGGTCGGCCTCGCAGGCAATACGCGCGCGTTGCACCTCTCTGCTGACATTGCGCCACAATCCATGCCCGCGAATGCGCACGACGTCCGGCGGGCTCCAGCGAGCCGGCCGGTAGTTCAATAGATCGAATTCGGGTGGCAACAGCTCGGGTTTTTCCTCGATCAGGTCGATATAGGCGTTGATGCCGGAAGTGAACGCCTCCGCGATGCGCTTGGCGTCGGATCCGTAGGCGAGCCATTCCCGGTACATGTCGCCGCGGTAAAGAAACAATCGTGTCGCGCGGTCCTGTTTGACGTAGTCGGCGCCGAAGACCTCGGACAATTGCCCGAGACCACGGCGGCGCCACACATCGATCTGCCACAGGCGATCGCGGGCGGCATTGAAACCCTGTACGAAGAAAGCGTCGTAATGCGTATTGGCGTAGATGTGGGGGACGCCCCATTCGTCGACAATGATCTCCGCGTCCTTTTCCAGCCCGGAAACAGCGTAACTTCGCTCCTCTGCGGTTGCAGCAGCGAGCAATGTAATCATCAAGATAATTGACGCAGTCGGACGTTTCATCGTTTTCTCCGCCGGGACTTACTATGCGATCGCAAGCAGTTATTCATTGTAAAAGCAGATCCGCCAGGTCGCGCGGTGCTTCGACCAGGTAATCCGGTGCCGCCTGCTCGAGTTCTTCGCGTTCGCCGAACCCCCAGAGTACACCTGCGGATTTCAGCCCGTTCGACTTGCCCGCGACGATATCGACGGCCCGGTCGCCGATCATGACCGCTGACTGCGCCCGCAATCCATTGCTGAGAAGTCGTTCGATTTGCCGGCGTTTCTCGACACCCACGTCGCCGCCGTCGACGAACGAGAAAAACTGCGACAAGCCGAACATGTCGACGATACGGCTCGCATAGTCGGCACGTTTCGAGGTGCAGATGCCGAGCGTGCAACCCCGACTTGCCAGGTGTTCGATGACGGCCGGGATGTCTTCGTACAGGGTGTTTTCCGTGTAGCCGATGGTGGCATAGCGTTCACGGTATTTGTCGACGAGCCCGAGCATTGTCGCTTCCGGAACCGGGCCGAGCAGGTGCTCGAAGATTTCGGTGAGTGGTGGTCCGATCAGCGGCCGCACCGTCTCCGGCTCTACCGGCGGGTACCGCGATGCTTCGAGGGCGAAGTTGATGCTTTGCGAGATGCCGACGAACGGGTCGCTGATCGTGCCGTCGAGGTCGAAAATGAGTGTGTCGAAGCGCAATGTGCAGTCGGCGGTGAATTAACGAAACAGCTCGTTTTTCCTGGCGTACTGCCAGCTCAGGAAGGCAAAGATCACGAACGCGGCGCCGTAAACGAACGGAAAAGCGTCGCCGAGCAATGCGCGCGGAGTCCTCGCCCAGAACAGGGCAAAAAACGCGTGACAGCTGGCAATCGCAAATATCCAGAACAGCATGTGGCGGGCCCAGTTCTCGCCGCGCAAGCCGAATCTTGCGAGATTGCCGAATAAAACAGCGAGCGTGAGGATCATCGTCGGTATGACGAAATGCTTGCCGATGATAAAGGTCTGCAAGACGCCGAGCAGCGCGATGACGCACAGGATTGCCGCGGCCAGCTCCAGCGAATGTTTCAGGGAGAAGAGTTGTTTCATTATTGATTCCGCAATGGCTTCGCGACACCGTCTAGCGTCGATGTGGCGGTGTCCCGTAGGGGTAGTGATCGGTCAGCGTTACGTTTTCATAAGGCAGTGCATCGAGGTGCACGGTGCCGACGAACGGCCCTGGCGCATCGACGATGATAATGGTTTTCGCGTAGCCGGTTTCATCGAAACCGCGCCGGAAGTGCACACGCGACTTGACCACGAAGGCGTCGAAGTCGTCCGGATCGAGTGGACCGAACTCGAGTTCCTCGGTCCACAGGATCTGTTTCAACGCCGGCGTGATGATGAGCGAGTTGCGATCGCCGAATTCGACCACGGCGACCTCGTCGTAGTCGACGCCCGGCCCGAGATAGGTCAGGGTGCCATTGATGCGCACCGGATCGCCACTGGCCGGACCGGCGAATCCGCCAACCGGCATATCGAACAGGTCGCCAGGCGCGGCGTTCTTTTGCTTCAATAGTTCGAGCACTCGCTCATCGCGTATAGTCGCAATGAGCACGCCACCGAGGCCCTGGTCGACCACTTCGCGAAGTATGTGCGTGGCGTCGCCGCTGCGGTCACTGTAATCGGCGAGCACGATCGGCGTGGCCCCTGAATTGAATGCGTTCGCGGCTTGCGACACGGCGGCGCCCGGTTGCGGGAACTCGTCCCTGAACAACTCCTCGCGCACACGCCACATGAAGTCGGCCATGTCATCCGCGATATGCTCCGCAAGTGGCTGGTCATTGTTGGTCATGACGTGCACCGTCGCCCCCACGTCGGGCACATCCGACCACGGGAAACCATAAAACACGCTGACGAAAGTGCCGGGTTGCCGAGCCTCCCAACGACGCGCGCGTTCCATGATGTCCATTGACGGCGACTGACCGGTCCACTGCAAGACGGTCGGCGTGATGATGCCGGGCTTGCGCGTCGCAGTCGTCGACTTGTACTGTCCGCGCGCGATGCGCACCAGGGCGCGCGCCGACCGGGCGCCCTGGATGCCGGCATCATAATGCGGGTAGCGTTTGGTGACGAAGGCCATGTCCGCCCAGCGCAAAAATTCCTCGTCCTCGTTACCGTGCAGGTCAAACGATCCCACGATAGGGACCTCCGGCCCGACCACCTCGCGAAACCGCTTTGCGATCTCCGCTTCCGGACGCGGGATGTTGCGTACCGCCATCGCGCCATGCAGCGCAAGATAGACACCATCGACCGGCATGGCCTCTCGCAGGTCCTCGAGCATGCGATCCATGAAGTAATCGAAGGTATCTTCGGTGGTCCAACTGGCAGACGATCCACCGTACACGCCCGCCGGTGACTCCAGTCCTACCAGTTCGACATCCGGGTATTCGCGGGCCGCCGCGACGAAGCCGCGAATATAGGTATCGGCGTCCAGCACCTCGTCGCCGACATAGGGTGGCCGGAGTCGGGTCCAGCGCTCAATATCGCTGTCGCCGCCCGGACAGAACGTGCACGTTTCGTGAGAGAACGTCATGACCGCGAAACGCAGCGCATCGCTGTCTTCGTCACCGACGGGAGCCCGCGAGCAAGCGCTGATAGCGAGCAATAGGATCGCAAGCAGTCCTGAATTGAATCGAACGCGTATTGTCACCGTGGAATTCCTTGCTTGCCGGCGCCGCGAGCCACTTTATGCGCCTTCAGCACCAGATGCGTCGCTATTGTTGTCGAATTCTGCCAGCCGGACTCCACCATGGACTACCGTCCCGACAGGCTCCGGTATAATGCATGCCGGGCTGCAGAAGGTCTATCTGCATACTGGATCTTACTTTGAGACTACCAAAACCGCTCTATGAAGCCCTGCCGTTTTTTCTGTTGATGGCCGGCACACTGTTGATCACGCTCGCCGTGAATCGATACGAATACGCACCCACATTGCTCACCTGGCTGGTCGGAATTTTTTGCGCGATCGCTGGTCTAATGATTCTCGCGGTGCGCCTGATATACAGAATCCGCAAAAGATCTTTCGATGAGGACTAGACATTACAGACTAATCAATGTGCTCGTCGGCCTGCTGATCGCGATGTCGGCCGCTTCCTGCGCTGCGACCGACGGTAATACCGCGCAGCGCTCGCCGATCAGGGACTGTCCGCCGGGCTTCGTGCTGGTGTGCGAAAGCCGGGAAGAGGCCTCGAAAGGCGGCGCGGAAGAGGAAATTCCGCCTTATGAATACTGCCGCTGTGAGCAGGCCTACTAGCCTGCTGCAGCAGGCCGTGAAACTGCCGGTAAACGTGACCCGAGTCACATCCTGCGACTTTCGAGCCGCGAATCTGTGATCTGGCCGCATTATCCACCCGGCGAATTAACCTAATATGGTTCGCAATGACGCTGCGACGGCGTCAGGGAGATTGCTATGGGCATACCGATCCTCTGGACTCTGCTGTTTCTGGGCAACGTTGCGCTCCTTTGGCTGTGGTTGAACTACGTCATCAAGGTACTCAAAGGCCAGTGCCCGCATTGCGGCAGGTAACGAGTCCACTGCAGACATTCCAAACAGCAGACTAGCCTTCGAATTCTTTCGAGGGAGGCGGATCACTGGAAGTATCCCGCGCCCTTATCCTGAGCCAGTCCAAACCTTCTCAGTTTCGTGCCAGTTGCTATTGGCAGCCGGGCCCCATTGCAGGGCCAGGGCGAAGGTGCGAGTATCGGCGATCGCAACCCGGAACACGAACATGATCAAAGGTCTACATCACAATGCCTACCGCTGCAGGGATTCCGAGGAAACCCGGCAGTTCTACGAGGAGTTTCTTGGCCTGCCGCTCGTCAATGCATTTGAAATCGAGGAGACCAAGACCGGCCGCAAGACCAGCGTGCTGCATTCCTTCTATCAAATGGGCGACGGGTCATTCCTGGCATTCTTCGAAGCGCCCGGATATCCCTTCGAGTTCAAGGATCAACACGACTTTGACCTGCATATCGCGCTCGAAGTCGATGAGCAAACGATGCACGCGATGTTTGCAAAAGGTAAACAGGCGGGAATCGAAACCAGGGGTATCGCGGATCACGGCTTCATCCATTCGATCTACTTCAGGGATCCGAACGGTTACGTGATTGAGCTGACGGCGAGGATGGAGGAAGAACCGCCCCTGGATACAGCAAAACGGCAGGCGCACGAGGCGCTGGAGGCCTGGCAAAAATCCAAGTAGCGGCTGCCGATTCGCGGCTCGATGCGCGATTCAGTCGGTGAGGTATTTCAGATAGGGCATACGCGCCACGGCGTAGATCCGCTTGCCGCCGCGGTTACCCGAGCCCATCCAGTGCAGGCCCAGCAGCCCGTTTTCATTGACGCCCAGAAACAGGCTGGACTGCGGCGATTCGGCAAACGTAATCAATGCCAGGTTGCGTAGCTGGCTGAGGCGGCCCAATGCACTGTTGTCCTGGAACTCGATTCCGGTCAGTGCGCTTTGCAAGTCATTGCGAAAAACCCCCGTCATTGGAGACCGATATAGCTGCAGATGCGGCGGGTAGGGCGACTCGTTAATGAGGGACTCGATGTCGGCGACTGGCTCGCCGGCGAAACAACCGCCGGAAAGCAGCAACAACAGGGGCAGTACGTTGAAACGAGCTGCATTGTGCATGGTCCACTCCCTGGATACGGCGCACAGTTCGCCGTTTACGGGGTCGCTCACTCGATATCGTTATTACCCCACATGTTGACAGAGCACGCGCCGGAAATCGTGTAACTGCATCACACCGTCGAGGCGCACTCGGCTCGGGCTTATGTCTCGGGCTTATGTAAGGAGTGCCGGGCTTGCGGCGATCTTTGAGAAATTTAACCGTGCAGGATATGGCCCGGCAAGAAGCGGTCTCAATAACATCCATGAGCCGCGTTTCTGACGCATTTGCGCGGAAACGAGGCGCGCGCCGAAGGGAATGGCCATAGTCCTTGCCGAGGCGCGCAACGAAGTGGTCCGGGCGAATGCGTCGAAACCCGAAGGGAAGCCCCTTTGCGGGCGGGCTGCCTTGTTGCTCGTCGCTCATGTGGAATGACCACACATCGCTCCTCGCGCCACGCAACCCACGCCGCAAAGGCCGCTTCGCAGCCATGGATATTATTGAGACCGCTTCTATTATGCTTGATATTATTGTCAATTCACTGGCAGCTTGCGCCTGTGCACAAGCGACCCGGTGCAGGAGAATCGAATGACGGACGACCGAGCGAAACCCGGGGCACCGACCGAACGACTGCATTATTGCAGCAAACACAATACACCCTGCGAGCAGTGCGCGAACTGCGGAACCTACAGTTATTGCCCGGACTGCGACAAGTGTCATGAGCCGGACTGCCCGGAAAGTTGATGCCAGGTGTTGCTTACGTTTGACCGTTATAGGGGGAATCCGATGTCTTCGACTCGCCCGTATTTGAGCTGCATTGCGGCTCTGTTGCTGCTGGCCGTTGCCGCCTGCGCCACGAATGAATCGGGCAAAGGCAATGACGTTTTCGCCGATACCCCGCCGAAAGACGAGATCGTCTGCCGGCGGGTACGTCCCGTCGGTTCACACGTGCCGGTCGAGGTTTGCCGAACAACAGCCCAATCGGAGGAAGACCAGCGCAGGGCCCTGGATGCGATCGGTCCCCTGCGGCCGATGGGCGGCGATCTACCGCCACCACCGCCACCATCGACAAATCCCAACTGAAGCGCGGTTTCTCGCCGCTGCTGCCGGCCTATTTGCAGGCAGAGGGCAGGTAGCGCTCGTCGAAGGCGCCTTTGCCTTCACATTCCCAGCGAATGATGCCGAGATTCTCGACGGCGGTCAGGATCAATATCTTGCCTTTGATATTCTGATGCGCGTCGCCGCCGAACTGCACCTCGATCGTGTTGTTCTTGATCAGCATCTTGTGAACATATTTGCCGGTGATGTCCGTCTGGTTGGCGATGTGGGCTTTTTCATTGTTCTGCGGCCAGTCGCCGGCATCCATGAAGTAATCGACCATCGCCGCGCGGGTACCGGATGACAGGGCAATGCCTTCGGCCACCTGAGCACGAATGGTGTAGTCCTGGTAGGCGGGAATCGCAATCGAGCCCAGCACGCCAATGATCGACACGACGATCATCAACTCGACGAGGGTGTAGCCTTGCTGCGACGTCTTCATCCGCTGTGGTCGACTCGATCTGCCCAATACCAAGCCCGCGGCCTGCGACCGCGTGGCACTTCGCGTCCCCGTAATTTGACAAAACCGCCAGCGTAAGTCGTTGAACCAAGTCGGGAATTATGTAACAAACCCTTGTGGCGACTGGCCTCGGCAGCAGCCGGCGGTGAGCGGATTTGTGACGCCAGTCAAGCTCGCGAAACGCGAAATCGGCGCTTCTTTCAGAATGTGCGCAGCGCC
>JAWWCT010000053.1:0-23806 GCA_033720315.1 Woeseiaceae bacterium
AACTTTCAATTCGGGCCCAACTTATTCTTCGATTTTGGGGAGCGACCATGATTCGTGTCACGGGACTCTACAGGAACATTGCAGGCTCGAAATTTGATTTCAGCTATTACCTGAATACCCATATGCCGCTCGTTAAAAAGCGTATGGCGGATTTCGGCATGGGTGATTTTGAGATCGAAAGAGGGGTGGAAGCTGCGGATGGGAAAGAAGCTCCGTTTATCTGTATTACACACATGGAATTTACGACGCTGGACGACTTCAGGCGTGGCCTTGAAAAGCACGGAGACGAGCTTTTTGCGGATGTTCCGAACTATACGAACATCACGCCCGAAATTCAGTTTAGTAAGATCATAAAATCCCGTGAATGATCGCTTTAATGCCGAATGCGGACATTCGGATAGCCTTGGTCCAATGGGCCGGTAAAGATCCAGAGCAGGCGATTTGGAATTGCGGGCATGCATCGTTTCAGGAGCAGTAATCTGCCCATGACAACAGTTCAATACGCGGATATTTCCTTACAACACAGGAACAAGAATGGGCGTATTTGAATATCTTGGCGTAATCCTGTCGGTCATCATGGGTCTTGGCGTAACGCATATCCTCGCCGGCCTGAGCAAGACCATTCACCACCGGAAGACGGTCACGACTTACTGGGTTCAGGCACTATGGGCAATCAATGTGTTGATCTACATCGTGACCATATGGTGGGGCATGTTTTGGTGGAGCGGCCAACAGGAATGGTCTTACTTCCAATTCATGCTGCTGATCCTTTACGCAATATTGCTGTTCCTTGCAGCATCGTTGATTTTCCCCTGGGATTTTGCTGACGATTTCGATTTCCGGAAACATTTCTACGATACCCGACCGTGGTTCTTTGCGGTCCTTGCGTTGGCCTGGACGGTAGACATACCGGAAACGGTTGCTAAATCGGACGTAGGTTTGCGCGGCTTACCTGATGCCTACTCCGCATTTGTAATTCCACATATCGCTTTAAATGTCATTGCTGCATCTTGGTCAAACGAGAGCTATCACAGGTTCTACGCCGTTTTCTGGCCGTTTTTCACTGTGGGCTATCTGGCAGTCACGACACTGACCGAGATCGCTACCTGACGAGTTCTTCGTCATTGCCTGCGATTCAATGCAGGAATATATCGGCTGCTCTTTGGAAATGGGAGTTTGTTGATTTGCTTTATAGCGGGTCGGCTAGGAACCGGATTCAGGTAACAGCAGGTCGAGCTGCTCCCGTACCTGTTGTTCCCAGAGCTCGGCGACGGTCTTGCCGGCGGGCAGGTCGGTCGAGGCGCGCTTCCAGGCGAGGGTGCCGTTGCCGTCGACGATCATCAGGCCGGGGATGAATCTTACGGAGTAGGTTTCTGCGATGGCGTCGCCGTCGGCAACGCCGATGACCGGGAAGCCGAGTGCTTCAACGTAGGCTTTCGGGTCGCCGTGGCCGCGCTCCTTGGCGTTGATGGCGACGATATTGATCTTGCTGCCGTAGTCCCGCTGGATGGCCCCGAGGTGGGGCATGAAGGCCTTGCAATAGGGGCACCAGGTAGCCCAGAACACCATGATGGTCGGTTTGCCGTCGATGAGCGCCGGGAAGGCGACCTCGTTGCCGTCAAAGTCTTTGCCGGAAAACGCCGGGGCCGGCTGCCCCGGGTCGACGGCGAGCGCCGGGATGGTCGCAAGCGCGAGTACCGCGAGCGACAGCAATCGTCGCATGGATGTGTCTCCCCCATAAAATTGCCGGGCCGATCGGATGCCTTTTTTGACATTGTCACGACCCGGCGGACCGGACCTTATTAATAGTGACCGCCTGGCGGCTGGATTTGTTACGGACGCTGGTTATGTTAAATGATTGGGCAGCGATCCGTGTAGAATCCGTTTCCAGACCTATCATTGGAAAGCCCGCCACATACAAAACGGCATAAGGTGCGGCTACCGGGGGCTCAATGCATCAATCTGAGGGAACAGGCGGGTAGCGTGCCATGACCGAGCGTTACGTATACGTCATTGCTGCGCTGCTCGCGGCCATCGGCCTGGCGACCTTCATCTATAAGTGGCAGGCGCTGGGCTTTCCGCTGACGGCCAATCGCCAGCAGGAGGTCTGGACGGTAGAGACCTGGATACGCTTCGATGCCGGGCCCGGGTCGATCAAGGCCTACCTGCAGATCCCCACGCTGACGCCCGGATTCCGTACCCTGCGGGAATTCAACGTCTCCAAGGGTTACGGCTTCAGCCTCAACTACGTCGCCGGCGGGCGCGAGGCACAGTGGGCAGTGCGGCGCGCCGCCGGTATGCAGTCTTTGTATTATCGCCGCGTGGTTTACGAGGATCCCTCGAGCGAGCAGATCGACACCACGCCGCCGTTTCCGCCACCGCCGGTCATCAACGAACCTCTCAAGACCGCCGTCGATGTCATCGTTCAGGACGTTCGCGATCACTCGGCCGACCCGGCGTCGTTTACCGCCGAATTGCTCAGGCGTTGTAACGATCCTTCGCCCGACGCGAATATCGAGCTGCTGCTGGCCGAGGCGCATACCCAGGCGGAGTTCGTCGACACCGTGACCTCCGTCCTGGCCGCCGCGCGGATCCCGGCACGCATGATCCGCGGAGTCATACTGCAGGACCAGCAGCGGCGCGTGGAACCGACGCCCTGGCTCGAGGTGCACGACGGCGATCGCTGGCGATATTTCAACCCGGCTACCGGTGTCGAAGGTTTGCCCGATCGATACCTGATCTGGTGGCGCGGCAACCAGCCGCTGGTGCGCGTCGAGGGTGGCACCAACGTCGAGGTGAATTTCGCGGTGCAGAAAAACTTTCTCGACGCACTGTCGATCGCCGAGCAGCGTGCTGAATTGGATGGCTCGCTGCTGGTCGACTTCTCGTTGTTCAGCCTGCCGATCCAGACCCAGGCCGTCTACAGCGTGTTGCTGATGATCCCGATCGGTGCCCTGATCATGGTGCTGATGCGCAATATCATCGGTATCGATACCTTCGGCACCTTCATGCCGATCCTGATTGCCTTGTCGTTCCGTGAGACCCGGCTGCTCTGGGGTGTCGTGTTGTTTTCGCTGTTGATCGCGCTGGGCTTGAGCATCCGCTTCCTGCTCGAGCGACTACGGCTGCTGCTGGTACCGAGGCTGGGCGCAGTGCTGATCGTCGTTGTCATGCTGATGCTGGTGATCAGCGTCGTGGCTCACAAGATCGGCCTGGAAACGGGATTGTCGGTCGCGTTGTTCCCGATGGTCATTATTGCGATGACCATCGAGCGCATGTCGGTGGTGTGGGAAGAACGCGGCGCGGGCGATGCCATTCGCGCGGGGCTCGGCAGTTTGATGGTCGCCGCAATTGCCTACCTGGTGATGGGTATGGATTGGCTCGAGCATATCGTGTTCGCGTTTCCCGAACTGCTGCTGGTGGTGCTGGCGCTGGTGTTGCTCGTCGGTCGCTACACCGGCTACAGGCTGACGGAACTCAAGCGCTTCAAACCGGTTGCGGAGCAGTAGTGTTCGGTGCAAGACAGTTGGCGGAAGCCGGAGTGCTGGGCGTCAACGAGCGCAACTGCGATTACATCGCGCGCCTGAATCCGCGGCGTTTTTTTCCGCGGGTCGACGATAAGCTGATGACCAAGAAACTGGCGATGGAAGCCGGCATGGCGGTGCCCGAACTGTACGGCGTCGTCAGCAGCCAGGCAGACGTCCGCAAATTTCCGGCGATCGTCGCCGACAAAGACAGCTTTGTAATCAAGCCGGCGCGCGGCAGCGGTGGCGACGGTATCGTGGTCGTTACCGGCCGCAGCCTGAGAAAACGCAGCAATTACCGCCTGGCTGACGGCACCCTGGTAACGGAAGGCGAGTTGCGACATCACATCTCGAATGTCGTCGGTGGTCAGTACAGCCTGAGCGGACGGGCGGATTCGGCACTGATCGAATACTGCGTCCAGTTCGATCCGATGTTTGCCGACGTCAGCTATCTCGGCGTACCCGACGTGCGTGTCATCGTGTATCGTGGCTATCCGGTGATGGCCATGGTGCGATTGCCGACGCGCCGCTCGTGCGGCAAGGCAAACCTGCACCAGGGCGCGGTGGGTGCCGGCGTCGACCTGAGTTCCGGGCAAACGCTGAACGGCGTGCTCGACAACCAGGTGGTCGACGACCATCCGGACACCGGTGCCCTCATTGCCGGGTTATACATTCCGCACTGGGATTTCATTCTGACTTCGGCGGCCCGCGGACTCGAGGTGACCGGGCTTGGTTTCCTGGGCGTCGACATCGTCATCGACCGTGACAAGGGACCGCTCATACTCGAAATGAATGCCCGACCGGGGCTCAGTATCCAGATAGCCAACGGCTGTGGTTTGAGCAAGCGCACGCGGCGCATCGATGAGATCTTCGAAGCCACGGCGGACCCGCTGACGCGTGCCAGGGTGTGCCGCAGTGAGTTTCCGGCGCAGCGCCAGACCGCATTACTGCTCGATGCCGAGACCTGAATGCAAAACGCTCTCGTCTATAATTGTGCGCAAATTCCCGGCAGGGAGGGTTGACGGATTAACGACGTGTCCGAGCAGGCCGCACCGAAACCGCCCGGCAATGTCATCATCAATGTCGGCGCGGTTATCGCCGTGCTGCTCGGAATCCCCTGCTTCATTTTTGGCATCTTCGGCGTCGTCAATGTAGTGACCGGCTCCAAGATCATCGTGGGATTACTGGGAACGCTTTGGAGCTACCTCGCGGTCACCGGATGCTACGAGTTGAATCGACGAAAATTCGACTGGGACCGCGGCCGCCGCCACCGCGACCGCCATCTCCTGAACGGCACGATCGCGGTGTCCACCGGCCTGGTGTTGAGCGGTGCCATGCATGAAACCATGCCCGGGCTCGCCATCGTTCCTGCCTTGTCGGCCGTGATCCAGGCAAATGATGGCCACGACACCAAATACCGCATGATCATTCACGCCGCCATTCTTGCCGTGGGACTCTGTTTCGCAGTCTGGATCTATGCGAACGGAATCATTGGCAAGCTCTGGCTCGAGCGGGTCGCGACCTGGCCCTAGCCCGAATATTCGCTGTTTCATGACTCCGCTGTTGGCAACCCTGGCGACGGTTTTCGCCATTACCTTTCTCGGTGCGCCGCTGATGGGCGCAGGTTGGTTCTGGGATGCCGGCAACGGCATGGGCTTTGCGGCGTTCGCCGGGCTGCTTTACCTGGCGATTACCAGCAACCGCCGCCTGGATGTCCGCGCGCACCAGGTCCTCGCTTACGCCGTTCTGCTGCTGGTTGTCGCGCATGCCTTCTGGTTCCTGCTCGGCGATGCGACAGCAGTGGAATTTATCAAGATCGGTGCGCCGGATTACATGTGGCTGGGAGTGATCGCCTTGCTGCTATTCGGCATCCTGATCGTGTCAGCCGATGTGCCCGAAAGATTGCGACTACACAAAGACTATGCGGGCTTCAGGTACTGGCACCGCGTTTTGACCGTGGTCGTCATTCTTGCGGCTGCCTATCACATCGTCGGCAGTAATTTCTATCTCGGCACCTGGTACCAGGCGACTCTGTTTGCATTGATGTCGGTCGCGGTGTGCCTCGGCCGCGACTACTGGATCAGGCTCGGCGAGATCAACATCGTCTCGCCGGTGCGTTTCCTGGTGCTGAGCAGTGGTCTCGCCATCGCCTTTGCGGCGATCAGGAACTGGCCTGCATGAAATACTTTCTCCTGGCGACGCTGGCAGCCGCCGTTTCGGTCATGCTATTCGGCTCGCCGATCGCCAGGGAAAAACCACTGCGCGACCACTATTACGAAAGCCCCGAGCCGATATTGCCGATGTCGTTCGCGCACGAGGATCACGTCAGCGAAAACTGCATCCTCTGCCATCACAACTACGTCGACGACACGGGTGGCGGCCCTTGCATGAACTGTCACACGACCAACCAGGACGTGTGGCCGTTATTCGAACAGCAATATCACGAACTTTGTCGTGGCTGCCACGAGGAAAAGGCCGCGCTCGGCATCGACGGCGGCCCGCCGCGGCAATGCATCGAATGCCACCGCGGTGACGACCTCCCATAGCGGGACGGACCCCGGGACAGATCCAGCGTCGGTCCCTAAATATCGTGGCTATTCCTGCACGATGCCATCGACGTATTCGCTAAATTCACCGGGGAAGTATTGCCGGTTCTCGGTCCAGGCGAAATTCGGGTGAATTCTGGATTGCCGCACGAAGTATTCGTTCCAGGAGTCCCAGGCACCGTCGCGCAAGATACCGTCACGGTGCGCATAGAATGCGATTTCCCAGGAGTCGTACAAATTGTGCGCAAATGCCAGGTATCGGGATCGATCCGCCGCGCTCAATTGATCAGGGTGATCTCGCGCGGTAGCGACGATTTGAGCTAAGTTCCCATTCTCAATAAAGATCCGGTTGTCTTCCTGTTGTCTCGCGTACAGAGTCTCTTCAATATCGCGCGAGCTGAAAACGACGGACTGCCTTATTTCGTAGCCTACGTATAGCAGGGAGACGACGATCGCGATCGCAGAAACGACTTCGGCGATCGATGCATAAAATTGAAAATTTTCCCTATTCATTTTTTGCCTTCAATTGTTCCGCCAGCCAGCGGTTCATGCGCGTCTCGAGGACTTCGAGCGGCAAAGCACCGCCACCGAGCATCTCGTCATGAAACGCCCTGATGTCGAAGTCGTCGCCGAGTGCCTGCTCGCACTTGCGGCGCAGTTCGAGCATCTTTAGCTGCCCGATCTTGTAGGCCAGCGCCTGCCCCGGCCAGGAAATATAACGATCGATCTCGTTGACCACGTCCTGTTCGGTCTTCGCGGCATTGTCCATGAAGAAGTCGATGGCTTGCTGACGTGTCCAGCCCTTGTAGTGCATGCCGGTGTCGACGACCAGCCGTACCGCGCGCCACATGTCGTAGGTGAGGGCACCGAAATGCGAGTAGGGGTCCTTGTACAGGCCGAGTTCGTGGCCGAGGCCTTCGCTGTACAGGCCCCAGCCTTCTATGAACGCGGTGAAGCCGCCGTACTTGCGAAACTCCGGCATCTCCTCGAGTTCCATCTGCAGGGCGAGTTGCAAGTGATGTCCGGGCACCGCCTCGTGCACCGACAAGACTTCCATCTCGTATTTGGGCCGCACTTCCGGCCGATACAGGTTGACGTAGTAATAACCCGGCCGGCTGCCGTCGGCGGCCGGCGCGTTGTAGTACGCCGTGGTCGTGTCCGGTGCGATGTTGTCGGGGATCGGCCGCAGTCCGTAAGGCATGCGCGGTAACTTGCCGAAGAGTTTGACGAGCTCCGGATCGATGCGTTTGGAAACCGCGAGATAGCCCTCGAACAACGCCTCCGGCGTTTCATAGTAAAACCGCGAATCGCTGCGCAGGAAGTGCAAGAAATCCGCGAAGCTGCCGTCGAACTCGAGCTCGTCGATGATCAGCTGCATTTCGTCGCGGATGCGTTTGACCTCGTCCAGTCCGACCCTGTGGATCTCGTCCGGCGTCATCCGTGTGGTGGTAAACAACCGTGCGCGGTACTCGTAGAATGCTTCTCCGTTCGGCAATGCCGACGCGCCGATGGTGTCTCGGCTTGCGGGTAAGTAGGTGTCATTGAAATAGCGGCTGAACTTGCGGTACGCCGGCACGATCGAATCGTCGATGATTTCCCTGGCATTGTCCCTGAGCCGTTCCCGGTCCTGCTCGGAAATGGCCTCCGGCATTTCTGCAAAAGCAGTATAGAAAGGGCTTTCCAGCGGGTCTTCCACCAGTTGCGCGGCGACCTGGTCGGGAATCCTTTGCATGAGGATTTTCGGCGGCATGTAGTCTTGTTTGCGGCCTTCTTCCATCAGCTCCATGGTTTGCGCGACAACCTTTTCCACCCCGGCCATGCGCGCCAGCCAATCCTCGTAATCCTGGGTATTGGCCAGGCGAACCGTTTCGGCGACGGATTCCAGCGACTGAACGCCGCCGCGCTGGCTCATCGGCATGAGGTAATTTTTGAAAATGTGACCATCGATGTCCGATTCGAGCTCGCGGCGAAACAGGTCGTAATTCAGACGATCGTGCTCGTCGAGTTGCGAGGCATCGATGGCGCGCAAACGACGCAGGAATTCCTGGCGCTCTTCGTGCCGCCGCTCGATCGCGCCGAGACTGATGTCCGACCACTGGTCATTGTTGCGGCGATCCCCGAGTCGCGATGCGAACACCGGATTTTCGTTGAGCTGCCATTCCCAGGCGTCGTGCAAGAGCGATGCAAAATCTTCCGCCGGGTCTGCCTGCGCAAGCAGCGTGCCGGTCAGCAACGAGACGGTTACGAAAAGCCGGATTCGCATATCGGGACTCCTTTGAATTGAGCGCATTGTTGCCGCGTTGACCCCTGCTGGCAACCGCATCGCGACTTGGCTATCATTGCGCGCACTAATCCAGAGGGCCCGCAGAAGAGACCTCTTTTCGAAGAGGCGCCGAAGGCGCAACACGCCCGGAAACGCTCAGGCACACGGACTGCGGGTTCTGATTAGCTCTGGAGAGAGGCTGAAAGGCCCACCGAAGGGGTATGCGGCTGCAACGGCAATGCCTGGCCAGCGATCTCTCAGGTACACAGGACAGAGGGGCGGTCGGATTTGCGCGTTTGCGGCAGATCGACCGCCCTTTTTTTATGCCGAAAAAGTTCACCGCCGGAAAATCACATGGGGAGCCAGACACCGCTTTACGATTGTCATCTCGAGGCTGGGGCCCGCATGGTCGATTTCGGCGGCTGGGACATGCCGTTGCATTACGGCTCACAGCTCGACGAGCATCACGCCGTACGCCGCAGCGCAGGGGTCTTCGACGTCTCGCACATGACCGTTGTGGACGTAACCGGCGGCGAGTCGCAGGCGTTTCTGCGCTGCCTGTTGGCAAATGACGTCGCCAGGCTCAAGGAACAGGGCAAGGCGTTGTACAGCTGCATGCTCAACGACGACGGTGGCGTGGTCGACGACCTCATCACTTATTACCTTGGTGCGGATCGATACCGCGTCGTCGTCAATGCCGCGACCAGAGACAAAGACCTTGCATGGATCTCGCGGCAAGCCGCGGCTTTCGACGTCGAAACGCGCGAGCGCCCGGAGCTGGCAATGATCGCCGTGCAGGGGCCCGAGGCTCGCTCGCGGGCGGCGGCCATGCTCGATGCTGCGATCCGCGAGCCGGCGCTGGCACTCAAGTCTTTTCATGCGCTCGAAGCGGACGAGCGGTTCGTAGCGCGTACCGGTTACACCGGCGAAGACGGCTGGGAGATTATCCTGCCGGCGGCGCAGGCGCCGCAATTCTGGAACCAATGCCTGTCCGCCGGGATCGAACCTTGCGGACTCGGCGCGCGCGACACATTGCGTCTCGAAGCCGGTATGAATCTTTACGGCAACGATATGGACGAGCAAACGTCGCCGCTGGAAGCCGGACTCGGCTGGACCATCGCGTGGCAACCGGAGGACAGGGACTTTGTCGGGCGGGCTGCGCTCACAAAAATGCGAGAAAATCCCGAGCGGCGAAGATTTGCCGGATTGTTGCTCGAAGATAAGGGCGTCCTTCGAAACCATCAGCGTGTGATCGTCGAGGGCAAGGCCGACGGCGAAATCACCAGTGGCGGTTTCTCGCCGACGCTGCAACGGTCGATCGCGATGGCACGCATTCCTGCCGGGGACTATGAGCGTGCGAAGGTCGAAGTGAGAAATCGCCTGCTGGATGTACGCGTGGTCAAGTTGCCGTTCGTACGCAACGGAGAAGCGCGCATCGAGCTTTGATGCCTGATATTGGAATAAATGACTGAGGGGAGTGGAGTCATGAGCGAGTTGCCTGGAGATCTGAGGTACACGAAAGAGCACGAATGGCTGCGTCAGGAAGAGGACGGCAGCGTCACGGTGGGCATCACCGACTATGCACAATCGGCGCTGGGTGACCTGGTCTACGTGGAGTTGCCGGAAGTCGGCCAGGAGGTTTCCAGCGGCGGTGAAATGGCGGTCGTCGAGTCGGTCAAGGCAGCATCTGACGTGTATGCGCCCATCGGCGGAACCGTCGTCGAGGTCAACGAAGTGCTCGCCGACGATCCTGAAAAAATCAATGCCGATCCGTACGGGGACGGCTGGATCGTGCGCCTGCAACCATCCGGCGACGGCGACGACACCATGGACCCCGATGCCTACCAGGCATTTATCGACGAACTCGACGAGTAGAGCAAGCAAAACTGCAAGGCCTGAGAAATGCCATTCATTCCACACACCGAAGAAGAAGTCAGGGAAATGCTCGCCGTCATCGGCGCCGGCAACATCGATGATTTGTTCGAGGAGATCCCCAGCGAACTGCTGATTGACGAACTGAACGGCGTGCCGGATGCGTTGACCGAAATGGAAGTATCGCGCCTGATGCGCGGCCGCGCGGCGGAGGACCGTGGTGCGCTGTGCTTTATCGGTGCCGGTGCTTACGAGCACCATATTCCGACCGCGGTGTGGGACATAACGACGCGCGGCGAATTCTACAGCGCCTATACGCCGTACCAGGCCGAAGCGAGCCAGGGCACATTGCAGGTGATCTACGAGTACCAGTCGATGATCACGGCGCTGACCGGACTGGATGTGAGCAATGCGTCATTGTACGACGGCGCTTCGGCACTGGCGGAAGCGGCACTCATGGCAGTCCGCGCAAACCGAAAATGCAAATCGAAGCGTGTCTTGCTCGCTGCCGGGGTTGCCCCTGTCTATCGCAAGGTTGCACAGACCATCGCGGGCAGCCAGCAGCTGCAATTCGAGTCGATTCCGCTGAATTCGAATACCGGCACCTCGGATCTCGCCGGTCTCGATGACGGCGCGGAACCACCGGTCGCCGTAGTGATCCAGCAGCCGTCATTTTTCGGCACGCTCGAGGATGTCGATCGATTGTGCGACTGGGCGCAGGAACGCGGCGCCCTGGTGATCGCCGTGGTGAATCCGACCTCGCTCGCGTTACTCAAGGCGCCAGGCCATTGGGGCACGCAGGGCGCCGATATTGCCTGTGGCGAAGGGCAGCCGTTGGGCGTGCCGCTGTCTTCCGGCGGGCCGTACTTCGGCATCATGGCCTGCAAGGAGGGCATCGTGCGGCAAATGCCCGGGCGTATCGTCGGCAGGACCACCGACCTCGACGGTAAACCCGGTTTTACCCTTACCCTGCAGGCCCGCGAGCAACACATCAGGCGCTCGAAGGCGACGTCAAATATCTGTACGAATCAGGGGCTTATGGTCACAGCAGCGACCATTTACATGGCCCTGCTCGGTTACGACGGCCTGCGCCGCGTGGCGCTTGCCTGCATTGAGCGCACGAAAAAGCTGTGTGCTGCGCTCGAAGCGATCGACGGCGTCGAGCGGGCGTTTTCGGCGCCGCACTTTCATGAAGTGGTGTTGCGTCTCGAGCGCCCGGTGGCCCCGGTGCTGGATGCACTTGCTGCACGCAACATACTCGGCGGATTCGATCTGTCCAAAGACTATCCCGACCTCGGCCATGCGTTGCTCGTCTGTGCAACGGAAACCAAGACCGATCAGGACCTCGATGCGTACGCAACGCAATTCGAGGACGTGTTGCAGAAAACCCGAGCGAAATCTGCTTAAAACGGAGACGCAGGAATGCATCGCATTATTTACGAAGGAACGTCTTACCAGACCCACGGTGAATTGCCGGAAATAGGCAGTCGCGCCCCCGATGTCTCGCTTGTCAATACCGAGCTAAGAGATGTGTCGTTCGCGAATTTCGCCGGTTTGCGAAAGGTGTTGAATATCTTTCCCAGCATCGACACCCCGGTGTGCGCGAAATCCGTCATCGTATTTAACAAGCTTGCGGAAAAACATGACGATATTGCCATGCTCATGATCTCTTACGACCTGCCGTTCGCACACGCCCGTTTTCATCGCGAACACTCGTTGCAGAAGGTCGTCGGCCTGTCGGCGATTCGTCACGCAGGTTTCGGCGAAAACTACGGTGTGCAGATCATCGAAGGACCGCTCGCCGGAATGTTTGCGCGCGCCGTCGTGGTACTCGACGAAAACGATACCGTAGTGCATCGCGAGCAAATCGAAGACATCGGCCATGAACCGGATTACGCCTCTGCCTTCAAGGCACTGGGCATAAGCGTCGATCCACTCGATCTCGAAGCGGCCGCGAGATAAATGAGGAACGCAAGGTGAACGAGCAACTCATATTCGACATTTCCAAAGCGGGTCGACGGGCCTACGCGCAGGCGCCTGTCGGGGAACCGGATCCGGATCTGCCGGCAGAATTTCTGCGGGACGATGTGCCGAACCTTCCGCAGGTGTCGGAGTTACAGGCGGTTCGGCATTACACGCGGCTCTCGCAAAACAACTTCTCGATCGATACGCACTTTTACCCGCTCGGCTCATGCACGATGAAATACAACCCGCGCGCCTGTAATGCGCTGGCGTTGTTACCGGGATTTGCCGCACGCCACCCGCTCGGTCCGGTCAGTCACGGCCAGGGATTCATGGCCTGCATGTACGAGTTGCAGGAAATGCTGAAGGCGGTGACCGGCACCAAGGCAGTGTCACTGACACCGATGGCCGGCGCACAGGGCGAACTCACCGGCGTCGCAATGATCCGCGCCTATCACGTCGACCGTGGTGATGACAATCGCAACGAGATCATCGTGCCGGATGCGGCACACGGTACCAACCCGGCTACCGCAAGTATGTGCGGTTGTGTGGTCAAGGAAATTCCGACCGGCAAAGATGGCGATGTCGACGTAGCGGCGCTGGAAAATGCAGTCGGCCCCAACACGGCGTGCATCATGCTGACGAATCCGTCGACACTCGGCGTGTTCGAACGGCGGATTCTCGACATAGAAAAAATCGTTCGTGACGCGGGTGGCCTGCTTTACTACGACGGTGCGAACCTCAACGCGATCCTTGGCAAAGTCCGCCCGGGCGACATGGGATTCGATGTCGTGCACTTGAACCTGCACAAGACTTTTTCCACGCCGCACGGCGGTGGCGGTCCCGGTTCGGGCGCGGTCGGTGTCGGCGAGCGGCTGTTGCCGTATCTGCCGGTGCCGATGGTCGGCAAAGCCGAGAAAAACGGCTCGGCGCACTATGACTGGTTGACCGAAAAGGACTGTCCGCAAACGATCGGCCGCTTGTCGGCATTCATGGGTAACGCGGGCGTGCTGTTGCGCGCCTACGTGTACATGCGCATGGTCGGCCGGGACGGCATGAAGCGTATCGCGGAGTACGCAACCCTGAATGCGAACTACCTGATGGCAAGGTTGAAAGAGGCCGGTTTCGATGCGGCATTCGCCGATCGGCGGGCCAGCCACGAGTTCATCCTGACATTGAAGAAGGAAGCCAAGTCGCTGCACGTCAATGCCATGGATTTCGCAAAGGCGCTGCTCGACAAGGGCTTTCACGCGCCGACGACCTATTTTCCCCTGCTGGTGCCCGAATGCCTGCTGATCGAGCCGACCGAGTCCGAGAGCCGCGAGACGCTGGATGCATTCGCCGATGCCATGATTGCGATCGCTGCGGAAGCTCGTGAGGACGCGGAGCGGGTGCGGGGCGCGCCTTACTCGCTGCCGGTACGGCGGCTCGACGACGTCAAGGCCGCGCGGCAACCGGATCTCCGCTGGACCGCGCCCGGCGAATCCGAAAACTGAGGCCTGTCGCAACCTCGCGGGGGCGTATTTTCGGCATAATGCGGACTATTCGGACCCGCTGCGGTGGCGCCAGATGGAACCGTGGCCAATTCCGTGAGTCCGAATTCCGGGTGCGGAAAATTCGCACATCATTCACTGACCAACCGGAAGAATGCGTTGCTGAAGAAATTTACTGGCGTAGCGTCGTCACTTGTTCTGATTTTTGCTGCGACCACCCAGGCCGAGGAGCCGGAGTGGGTCGGTACGTTGGAGCGGATTTCGAGCGGTGTCGTATCGATTCGCGTCGACAGCACGCGCGCTTTCGATACCGGCTGGAACTCATCGAGCCAGGCCACCGGTTTCGTCGTCGATGCGAAACGTGGGCTCATTCTCACCAACCGGCACGTTGTGACCCCCGGGCCGGTGGTCGCGGAAGCGGTTTTCCTGAATAACGAGGAAGTGCGGCTGACGCCGATATACCGCGACCCGGTGCACGACTTCGGTTTCTTCCGCTACGACCCTGACGACCTGGTTTACATAGAGCCCGCCGAATTGCCATTGGCCCCGGGCGCTGCCGGCATCGGGCGCGAGATTCGTGTGGTTGGAAACGACGCGGGTGAAAAGCTGTCCATCCTCGCCGGCACCATCGCGCGACTGGATCGCAAGGCACCCGACTACGGCCGTGGCAAATACAACGACTTCAACACCTTTTATTTCCAGGCAGCGTCCGGCACCTCCGGGGGTTCCTCCGGCTCCCCGGTGATCAATATCGAGGGCGAGGTCGTCGCACTCAATGCAGGTGGTAACAACAACGCGGCAAGCAGCTTCTTCCTGCCGCTCGATCGCATCGAGAGAGCGCTGCGGCTGATCCAGAACGGCGATTATGTATCGCGCGGCACCCTTCAGACCGTCTTCGAACGCAGCACCTATGACGAGTTGCAACGTCTCGGCTTGACACCGACAACCGAATCGCTGGTCCGGTCCAGCTTTCCGGAGCAGACCGGAATGCTTACCGTGACCCAGGTGATTCCACAATCGCCGGCAGACGGCAAGCTCGAGCCCGGGGATATCCTGGTGCGTGTCAACGGGGAACTGGTTACCGAATTCGTACCGCTCGCGGCAACCCTGGACAACAAGGTCGGAGACAACGTGATCGTTGAAATCGAGCGCGGTGGTCGTCAGATAACGCATGAATTGCGCGTCGACGACCTGCACGAGATCACGCCGGACGATTTTCTCGAGTTCGGAGATGCAATCGTCAACAACCTGTCGTACCAGCAGGCGCGACACTACAATCACCCGGTTCGAGGCGTTTATGTGGCCAATCCCGGTTACATGCTGTCTCGCTCAGCGGTACCGAGAGGCGCGGTCATCACCGAGGTCGGCGGCGAGCCCGTGCTCAACATTACCGACCTCAAACAGCAACTTGCAGGGCTGGCTGACGGCGATCGGACGACGTTTCGTTTTTACACGATTGACGATCCCCGTAACAGTATCGTCCGCTCCGTGGAGATGGATCGCACCTGGTTTCCGGTGCGCTATTGTGTGCGCGACGATGACAAGGGCGTCTGGCCCTGTGAGGATCTGAGCGCCGGACCCGAACCGTCACCGCCGGAATCGGGCAGTACGCGTTTTTCGACCAACGGCGACCCGCGGGTCAATGCCATTGCGCCGTCGCTGGTCATGGTGACCTTCGATCTGCCGTACACGATCTCCGGCGTGGCGGATCGCCATTACTACGGCACGGGGCTCATCGTCGACGCCAAACGCGGATACGTCGTTGTCGATCGCAATACCGTGCCTGTTGCCATGGGCGACGTCACCATCACCTTCGCCGGATCTTTGCAGGTCAACGGCGCCGTCGAATATGTGCACCCGTTGCACAATCTGGCCATGGTCAGTTACGACCCGAAACTCATCGGCGATACGCCGGCAAAGTCGGCGAAACTTTCGACACGCGAACTGGAAGCGGGTGACAACGTGCTGGTGGCCGGACTCACCGGCGATCACCAGCTCGCCCACCAGGCCAGCACGGTCGCCGCCGTCGAACCGATCAACCTGCCGTTATCGCGAACCATGCGCTTCAGGGATACGAATCTCGAAACGATCGCCCTGGTCAATGCACCGGATGACTTCGACGGCGTGCTGGTCAACAACAAGGGTGAGGTCCTCGCCAAGTGGGCGAGTTTTGCCTACCAGTCCGGAGGGGAATCCGGGCAGTTCAATCGGGCCATATCGAGCGAACTCGTCGCCGAGTTCGTCAATATTGTCCGCTCGCAGCGGCCCGTGTATTCGCTAGAGGCCGAACTCGGCTATGCGCCGCTGTTTGCGGCACGCAAACTTGGCGTCAACGAGTCCTGGCTGGCAAAACTCGAAAAACACGATCCGGACAAGCGGCGTGCCCTGAGCATCACCCGTCTGGTGGCCGGCGCACCCGCAGAAAAACTCTTGCGAAATGGCGACATCATCCTGTCGATCGACGACCAGGTTGTCACAACATTTCGCGATGTCGAACGAGCGGTGCAAAAACCCGAGGTCACGGTGACCGTGTGGCGGAACGACGAAGCACTCGAGCTCGATATCGAGACCGTCGCGCTGGACGGTGTAGGCATCGAGCGCGCCGTCTCCTGGGCAGGCGCGCTGCTGCAGGACCCGCACCGCGCGATGGCCGCGCAACGCGGCATCGACCGCACCGGCGTCTACGTGGCATTTTTCAGTTACGGCTCGCCAGCCACACGTTACGGCTTGTGGGCAGGTCGCCGGATCGTCGCCGTCGACGATACCGAGACGCCGGATCTCGGGGCTTTTGTCGATGCGGTTGCCGGCAAGGGGGACCAGACAGCCGTCCGCTTGAAGACGGTAACCTGGAACGGTGCAGTCGAAGTCATAACCCTCAAGCTCGACACGCAGTACTGGCCCGCCTATGAAATTCGAAGAACGGAAAACGGCTGGCAACGGGCGGAAATAGGTTAGCCGACGGACATGCGCATCCGCGGGGCGCGTTTCTACATTTTCTTGCTGGCGCTCACCGTGAGCGCCGGAGTTCCAGCGCAATCGCTGTACAAGTACAAGGACCAGAACGGCGCCTGGATATATACCGATCGGCCGCCCGACGATGCAGCAGACGCCGAAGTTCGCGACCTGCCAACCGGCAAAAAGCCCCCGTCGGTCACCGTCTCCAGGGCATTCGAGGCAGGGCAGCTGGTATTCACTGCGCACAACGATTATTTCGCACCGGTCGAAATCGTGCTGGCTTTGGATGAGCTGGTCAACGTCAGTGGGCCACAGACCGATCAGGCAATGCGCTGGCTGGTCGATCCCAATAGCGAGATGCGACTGATTTCATTGCCAGTGTCAGGTGACGAATCAGAAGCCGACGTCAAATATCGCTACATCGCCTTGTTTGGTGATCCGCGAAGCCGACACAAGCCGGAGCGCCCGTATCGCGCACCGTTTTCAATCGCCGGAAGTTACAACGTCACTCAAGCGTTCCCTTATAGCGTGACTCACGATTCCGCCGACAGTCGTTTCGCCGTGGACTTTGCCATGCCGGTCGGCACCGACATTCATGCGGCACGCGGCGGAATCGTATTTGAAGTGGCGAGCACCAACTTTCGCGGTGGTACCGATCCGGATCGTGATGCCGCGTCAGCAAATATTGTGCGAATACTACATGACGACGGAACGCATGCGGTTTATGCGCACCTGAACTGGAATTCAATCCGTGTCAAACCCGGCGACGTGGTCGAGCGCGGCGAGTACATCGCTGATTCCGGCAATACCGGATTCTCGAGTGGCCCACACCTGCATTTCGTCGTGTTGCGAAATGTGGGTATGCGCATCGAATCCGTGCCCATCGACTTCGAGGGCGCCGATGCCCAGGCGGTTACCCCGCAAGTCGGCAGGCCGCTGACGGCGTATTGAAAACGCGCAAGGACTCCGCGAAATTCCCGTAGTTCCGCTTTATAACGAATTCGTGCTTGCACATGCCGAAAAGTTCGAAACGAATTCAATCCAGGCGGCATCTATACACCAGGTACAGCGGTAATACACGGCTACATCATCTCCGTGCATGGGTTGGCTGCCGGTGTTCATTTGAAAACTGGTGACTACATAGAGAGGGAATCATGAAGGAGTCGAAACTGTTCAATGGCCTGTTGGCCACAATTGTTATAGTCGCGCTGGGCGCGCCGGCGTACGCTTCGGCAGACGCGGGTGCCGTCAAGGAACGCACGGTCAAAGTATCGTACGCGGACCTGAACCTGGAAAAAGTCGAAGGCGCCGAGGTCCTGTACCGGCGACTGCAGCAGGCTTCAAAAAAAGCTTGCGGCCTGCGCAGCATCGCCGAGGAAGGCACCTTGAGAAGCTATTCCGAGGGCCGTCAGTGCTATCACAAGGCGCTTTCCGAGGCTGTCGCGAAAATCGATAACCGTTTGCTGACGGAAATTCACACGAGCTGACCCCCTGGTAAGGGCCTCGTGGGGCAAGTGCCGGCGGTTCGACTCAGATCGAACCGCCGGTTTTCTTATGCGAATTCCTTCCTGAAGGCCTGGACGAAATATTCCATATGCTCGGGAGTCGACATGCTGATCCGCGCCCAGTTGGTCATTGGCGGAAAATCCCGTCCGGTCAGAATGCCGTGCCTGAGCATTTTTTCCTGCACGATGCGATTTTCCACGCCGGTCTGGATAAACGTAAAATTGGTATTCGATTTGGCGTAGCGAATGCCCAATTCTTCGCACATATTTTCGACGATGGCCAATGACTGTCGGTTTTTGCGCCGCGTGAAATCCTGGAACTCCTGATCCTTGTAACTGGCAACGGCGGCCGACATGCCGATCACATTGTTGTCGCCGGTCCTGCGCATTTTCATTTCGCTGATAAGGTCGGGATGGGCGAATCCGAAACCGACACGCATGCCGGCGAGGCCGTGAATCTTGGACGCGGTTCGCGACACGATTATGTTGTTGTGTCCTTCGGCGATCAGCCCGATCATCGATTCGTAGTCGGGATTCTCGACAAACTCGTGATAGGCCTCGTCGACGAACACCAGCCGGGATTGCGACATCTCGAGTACGAATTCCCGCATCGCGTTCTTCTCGATGATAGAAGGAATCGGGTTATTCGGGTTGACGATATAAACCATCGCGGTATCAGAGCGCAGCGCGCGGCGCATTGCCGGCAAGTCGGCGTTCAGGTTCTCATTGACCGGGACACGAATAATTTCCATGCCGGCGTTTTCGGCGTAACGCAGGAGCGATTGGAAAGTCGGATCGACGCAGACCACGGACCCGGTGCGTAATCCTGCCAGCAGGCCCGCGACGTTCAAGACCTCGGCCGAACCCGTTGTCACCATCATATGATCGGTGGGAACGTTGTTGATTTTCGCTACGACATCGATCAGTTCTGCCTCGATCGGGCCGTCGGCATAGCGATTCGCGAGGTGCAGATTCTTAGCAATGGCCTGCAATGCGACCCGCGACGGGCCGTAAGGATTCTCATTGGCACTCAGGCGAATGGGATTTTCCGGTGTTGGATTGGTCGCCGCCAGTGCCGAATTGACGAGGCTGAACGCCGGCGTGGCCGTGGTCGAAGGTATGGCGGGGACCAGCCCCGCGCCGACGATTGCGCCGCCGCCAAGCAATACCTGGCGTCTTGAAAGTTTACCCATGAAACAAATACCCCTTATATTTGAAAATTAGCGCTCTGGATTCGGTAGGCCGAATGCTACTCTTTCTGCCGCTGACCGTCTGCCTCGGGTTTCGCTCACAGCAACACATGTGTCGCGGTCAGCGATTCACGTCATTGCTCGTCATCGACCGTCAGCGGATTGTAATAATCGCGGCCGCTGATGCCCTTCTTGCGCATCGCGATGCCCGTCAGACATTCCTGTACCAGCATTCCGGAATTGAGCACCGTGGTATAGCCCGGATCGGCGAGCGGATTCAGTTCGACCAGCTCGAATCCCACCAGGTTGTTCTCAGAGCACAAAGCGCGCAACAGGGGAAAGATTTCGCGCGGCGTCAGGCCGTTTGACACCGGCGTTCCCGTACCGGGCATGTAGGCGGGATCGAGAACGTCGATGTCGAATGATATATAAAGATATTCGGGCCCGTCATTGGCTTCGTCGAGCACGCGTTCCATGATCGCGTCCCAGCCGTGACGTTCGATCTCCGCCATCGTGTGATAACGCAGGCCGTTCTTGCGCATCCACTCGAAGCCTTCCTCGCCCGGCCAGTAACCCCGCAGACCGACCTGGATGTAATTCTTGCCGAGGATGTGGCCGTCGTCGATCAGCCTGCGTATCGGCTGCGCGTGCGAGATCAGGTGTCCGCCTCTGCTGCCGGCGGCGTCGAAATGCGCATCGAAATGAATGACGCCGACGTTTTCCTTGCCGTACACGTCGGTGACGCCGGCCACGTCCGGATATTCGAGTGAATGATCGCCGCCGATGACCACCGGTATCGCGCCGGTCTCGGCGATTTCCCGCACCAGTTTTCGCACCGGCGGCATGCTGCGCTCCATGCTCAGCCTGTCGATCGGCGCATTGCCGTAATCGACGGCAACCAGTTCTTTTTTCCAGGCAACACCGACGTGCATGTGCGGCAGGTCGCCGCCGGACTGCCCCTGGCCCAGGCCTTTACGGAATGCCGGCGGCCCTTCGCCTGCACCGCGCATGCCGAAGCCCATGTCGACCGGCGCACCGAGGACGGCGACGTCGACGTTTGCAGCTCTCAGATCCTCCGGCGTAAACGCAAGCGGCAGGGAAAAGAAGCTGAGCACCCCCGGCCGGCGCAAACGGCCGATCGGTATCAGCCCCGGCTCGCGCCGGGCATCGTTCGCCGTGTCCCGCAACTGGCTCCACACGTCGAGACCTTCCGAATTCGGATCCAGGCGGATGATTGCGGCTTCCGGATCGGCTGATTGAGTTTCATCTTCCTGTGCCACGCACGGTAATGCGAGGACGCATATTCCCATGATGACTGTCAGGGTTAGGCGAGCGATCATGCTTTTTATTCTCACAGAATCGAGCGGATTGGCGCTCATTTCGAGCAAGGCATACTACCATGTGAAAAAAGGTTACTTGGTTTGTATGCCAGGATAAATTGGCGAAGAATCTCCCGAAGATGCTGCAATTGTGTCGATAAACAGGCGATAGTCTTCGCTGTACCAGGATTTGCGAAACTCCCACCATTGTCCGAATCCGGGCATTGCGAGAGTATCCCTTATGGATTTGATACTGGCCTGCCAAAGCTGATCTTCGAGGGCACCGGCTCGCCATTGCAGGTAAGCGGATTCGAACACGCGCATCAGCTGTCCGGCAAGCGCGCTGAATTGCACCGCTTCGCCTTCCTGAAGTTGGTGAAAACTTTGTATGCCCTTGTACCAGAGTGTTGCAAGGTCCGGTCTGGTGAGATCTGAAGTGAATGTATTGTAGATGCCCACAAAGTTTTGTGCCGCGTGCACCTGCTGAGTTCGCGTGTTTTGACGAACCTGCACGCCAACATAGACGAGTGAGATTACGACGATGACCGTGCCGAAGATTTCACTGATGTTGGCAAAAAAAGCGATATCCGTGGCGTTCATATCGGCATTCCCATTGACAGAAATACGAAGAATCCTGAGGTTACTCGCCAACAAGCTCGATGTCAGTTCCGTCCATTGACGTGCTTGCAACGGCGGTCGCTCTCAGCGATGCTGTAAAAAAACCACTCGGGGGAAGACCTGATGCGCCGGAAGATCCTTTGGCCGCTCGTGGCAGCGGTCCTGCCGCTTTCGCTGCACGCCAGTGACGCGCGTAAATTCCTGAATACGGACGTTTTCGAGCTCGAGATTGCCGCCGATCCGCAAATCTCGCCGGACGGCTCAAGAGTTGCCTACGTCCGCCAGTCGATGGACATCATGACCGACCGCGCACGCTCGAACATCTGGATCGTCGACAGCGACGGTGACGACCATCGGCCACTGCTATCGGGCGCCGATGACTACAGCAGCCCGCGCTGGTCGCCGGACGGCGATCGGCTCGCCTACATTTCGAGCGCGGAGGGGCGGGGACCGGAACTCTACGTGCGCTGGATGGACACGGGCCAATCGGCATTGCTAAGCAACCTTCCGGCGTCTCCCGAAGACCTGAGCTGGTCGCCCGATGGCAGGCAACTCGCCTTTACCTCGCATGTGAAGACCGCGCCGCCGATGCTCGCAACGCCGCCCGAGGCTCCCGAGGGCGCGGAATGGGCACCGCCGGTCATCGTCATCGATTCCCTGAACTATCGCGCGGATGGTCGTGGCTACCTCGAGTCCGGCAATACCCACGTGTTCGTCATCCCGGCCGACGGCGGCACGCCGCGGCAGGTAACCTCCGGTGAGTTCGATCACAACGGCCCGCTCGCCTGGTCGCCGGACGACCGGGAGATCGTGTTTTCAGCCAATCGCGAGGATGACTGGGAATTCAACCGCTTCAACACCGAGTTGTGGTCGGTGAATCTCGCCGACGGCGAACTCAAACAGTTGACAGACCGTTTCGGTCCGGACACGAACCCGGTGTTTTCCCCGGACGGCACCCTGCTTGCCTATCTCGGCTATGACGACAAGAGGATGGGCTATCACAATACCAACGTCTACGTGATGACGTTGCGCGACGGAACGATTCGTGAGCTGACCTCGGACTTCGACCGTTCGGTCGGGGATGTGCAATGGGCCGGCGGCTCCAATCGGTTGCTGATCCAGTACGACGATCGCGGCCGACGGCATATCGCCAGCCTGTCGATGAACGGGCGCATCGATTCCCTGGTCGCCGACGTCGGCAGCGTCAGCATCGGACGCCCGTATACGAGCGGCGGGTTTTCCGTCGCAAAAAATGGCGCATACGCGTATTCGGCGGGCAGCCCGTACCGACCGGCCGACGTGGCTGCCGGCAGGCGCGGCGTTGCGCCGATCAGGCTGACCGCGCTCAACGACGACCTGCTGGACCATAAAACGCTGGCAGTCATCGAGGAACTGACCTGGCGGTCTTCCGTAGGCGATTACGAGATCCAGGGATGGGTCGCGACGCCGCCGGGATTCGATCCGGACGAGAAGTACCCGCTGATCCTGGAGATTCACGGCGGCCCGTTTGCCGCCTACGGACCACACTTCAGCGCTGAAAATCAACTGTATGCGGCTGCGGGTTACGTCGTGCTGTACACCAATCCGCGCGGTTCGACGAGTTACGGCTATGACTTCGCGAACGAGATCCATCACAACTATCCCGGCCAGGACTATGACGACCTCATGTCCGGCGTCGACGCCGTCATCGCCCAGGGATTCATCGACCAGGACCAGCTCTACGTCACCGGCGGATCCGGCGGTGGCGTGTTGACCTCGTGGATCGTCGGCAAGACGAATCGCTTCGCGGCGGCCGTGGTCGCCAAGCCGGTCATCAACTGGATCAGCATGACCCTCTACAGCGACATTCACACCTTCGTGCCGGAATACTGGTTCGACAAGTATCCCTGGGAGGACCCCGAGTCGTACTGGAACCGATCGCCCCTGTCGCTGGTCGGAAACGTAACGACACCGACGATGTTGCTGACGGGCGAGCAGGATCATCGCACGCCGATCGCGGAGTCCGAGCAGTATTACCAGGCCTTGAAACTGCGCAAGATCGACAGCGCGCTGGTGCGCGTTCCGGAGGCGCCGCACGGTATCGCGGCCCGACCGTCGAACCTGATCGCCAAGACCGACAACATCCTCGCGTGGTTTGCAAGGTACCGCAGGTCGCCCGACGAGGAGTAGGTCATGCCGGGAGCTCGTGCATTAACGCTGGTCGCAGCCATGACGCTGGCTGCGGCGTGCTCGCAAAGTGAGCCGCCTGTCGCCATCGACTATCCCGACACGGCCACCGTCGATCACGTCGACGTGTATCACGGTCATGAGGTGGCCGACCCGTACCGCTGGCTCGAAGACGACGTGCGCGAAAATGAACAAGTGAAAGCCTGGGTGGACGCGCAGAACGAGGTGACCTTCGCGTACCTCGCCAGCATTCCTGAACGCGCGCGGATCGCCAAGCGCATGCGCGAACTGTGGGACTACGAATCGTTCTGGCTGCCGAGAAAAGCCGGCGACCGTTACTTCTATGGCTACAACACCGGCTTGCAGAACCAGGACGTGATCCTGGTGCAGCAA
>JAWWCT010000054.1:0-23421 GCA_033720315.1 Woeseiaceae bacterium
GTAGAGGGCCTCCTCGAAGGTCAGCGTCTGCCCTTCGTCCCACGGCCTGACGACGCCATCGATTCGCGTTTCCCGATGAATCGTATCTGCCATTTGAATCATCGGGTTCAGCGGTGATGTTGGCCAGTCCGAGCCGAGCACGAGCGGCACGCCATTGTCGAGCATTGACCGCCACACATAGGCATTCGGCAGGCGATCGCGGCCGACGCGATCGATTACGTAATTGCCGACGCAGCAGGTTGCGTGATGTGGCTGCATCGACGCCGCAATACCGAGTGCCTTGAATCGGTCGATGTCATCGGGCGTTACGATCTCGATGTGCTCGATCCTGTCGGACAATGCATCTGCGGGCGAAGGTGAACGAGCGAAGCTGTCCAGGACCCAGGCGACACCCTCGTCACCGATTGCGTGCACTGCAACCGGAAAGCGATGGGCGTGCGCAGCCGCGACCAGATCGTTTAATTGATCACGGGTGACGAACGGTTCCGCGACGGCATGCGGATTGTCCGAATAGGGTTCTTTCAGCAAGGCAGTGTACGTCGAGAGCACGCCGTCAACGATCAGTTTGGTATATCCAATATCGAACAATGTGCCCATCACACCGGTCTGGGGATCGTCGGCGACGATTTTGCGGATTCGCTCGCGCTCGGCTGCCATTTTCTCGTAGACCGATGCCGGGCTCTGCTCGGTCACGCGTGGCGGGCGTGCGCCTTGCCAAACGCGAACCGTGAGATCCCCGTCGGCAAGTACACGTAGAAACGCGTCAAAATTGTTGCTCATGTCATGAGCGGTCGTAATTCCGTAACTGTTCGCGAGGGCGACTGCCGCCTTGATCCCGGCGACGGCATCTGTGGCTTCCGCCATACCGGGCGCATCTGCAAATAATGCGCCGGTCGATTCGAGAAAAATGCCTGTCAGCTCGCCGGTTTCAGGATCCACCATGATTTCACCGCCTGGCGGCACGGGGCTGTTGGCGGTTACACCCGCCAGTTCGATCGCCAGGCTGTTGGCCCAAGCCGAATGTCCGTCGATATCCCGCAGCAAGACCGGGTTATTCGGCGCGACCGCGTCGAGCATTTGCTTGGTGGGCAGGACGCCATCCGACAAGTTGTGGTCCCATGCGCCACCGAGTATCCATTCGCCCTCGGGGAGCGTTTGAGCTTTTTCCCGGATTATGCGCAGCCACTCGTCCTTGCTCTCGATTTCAGATAGATCTACACCCACCGCCAGTCCAGAGCCGCTAAGCAGGTGAGTATGGCCGTCAATGAGTCCCGGGATGACACTGACGCCGCCGGCATCGATAATTTCCGTGCCGCTTCCCGCCAATGGTTGAATGTCGTCGGATGAGCCAACCGCCACGAATTTCCCGTCGGTAATGGCGAACGCCTGAGTCCTGGGACGGGTCGAATCAACGGTACGCACATCGGCATTGATTACCAGCAGGTCCGGCCCAGCCGCCTCGCCCCCGGTATCGGACTGGCGTGAACATGCTGCTGACAAAAGGCTCAACGCGCAAACGCAGGCAATCGCGAGGACGGGAAGCTTACGGTGTTGATTCATCATTTTGTGGTCGTTGTTATTGGAACAGCCGACATTATATGGGAATGAATCCGCTCGGAAGCGCTGTGCGGCGAATTTGCGCGTCTCGGCATGAGAGACTAAATATCCGAATCGTATGGAAAACGCCGGCCGATTTTCCTATCGTAGGCCGTTTCCGGCAGGCGCATTTGCTTGCGGACAATAGCAGGGTTCCAGGTTTATGAAGCATCGATGTAAGGCCGTGACGAAACGGCTTGCGCAGGCGATTACACTCTTGATTCCCGCGGTCACGGCCTGGTCGCAGGACGATGCCAGCGAAGCGCTTGACGAGATAGTCGTGACGGCGACGCGCATGGAATCCTCCGTTCGCGATGTCGCCCGCTCCGTTTCGGTCGTCAACAAGGAACAGATCCAGGGTGCAACACAGCAGCTTGGCCTGGACGAATCGCTGGTCCGTGTTCCGGGTCTTTATATCCAGAATCGGTATAATTTTTCCGGCGATCTACGCGTTGCGATGCGCGGTTTCGGCGCGCGTTCGAGCTTCGGCATTCGTGGGATTCGCATTTTCATCGACGGTATTCCGGAGACACTCCCGGACGGCCAGTCGGGGGTCGACAGCATCGACCTCGGGTCTGCGCAAAGCATCGAGGTGCTTCGCGGCCCGGCATCTTCCCTGTACGGCAATGCATCGGGCGGCGTCATATCGGTCGCCAGCGAGCTCGGTGACACTGATCCCTACGTTGAAGGCAAGATCGCGGGCGGTGAATTCGGCTACCTGCAATACGGCCTAAAAACGGCGGGCAGCCTCAACGACGTCGATTATCTGCTCAACCTTTCGCGCACCGAGTTGGACGGCTATCGCGATCATGCCGAATTTCGCGGTACGCAGTTCAATGGTCGCGTCAGCATTCCTTTTGGTGACAAAGATCGACTGCTGGTCGCAGCGAATTTTGCGGACCAGCCGGAAGCACAGGATCCGGGCGGCATCAATGCGGCGCAAGCAGCGATGGACCCATCGTCGGCGCGCGACCTGAACGTGCAATTCGACGCGGGCGAGACCGTTGAACAACAGCGCATCGGATTCGTTTATGAACGAGAACGGGATTTCGGCACGCTGACACTGCGCAACTATTACCTGTGGCGCGATTTCACCAATCGATTGCCGTTTACCGGTGGCGGCGCCGTCGATCTCGATCGATTCTTCTACGGATTTGGTGCGCAATACAGTTTTGCGGAAGCCATTCCGGAGAATGTCGGGCTTACGGTGGGTTTCGATTACGACCGGCAAGACGACGATCGCCAACGCTTCGATAATCTCGACGGCGTCCTGGGCAGCCAGACGTTCGATCAAAACGAGGACGTGGAAAGCGTCGGTTTCTATGTTCAGGGCGAGTACGCTTTCGACGACTCCTGGACGCTCCATGCCGGCCTTCGTTACGACGAGGTTTCTTACGACGTCAGCGATCGCTTCCTGGCGGATGGCAACGATTCCGGAACCCTGGGTTTCGACGAGTTCAGCCCGTCCATTGGACTGAATTACAAGTTCGATGCGGGCGTCGTGTTCGCTTCCTATAGCAGCGGCTTCGAGACGCCGACCACGACGGAGCTCGCCAACCCGGATGCGAGCGGCGGATTCAATCCGTCGTTGCAGCCGCAAACGGCCGACAATTTCGAAGTCGGCTACAAGGGCGGCAGCGGCAACCTGTACTACGAACTGTCACTCTTTCAGATCGACCTCGAAGACGAGCTGATTCCGTTCGAATTGGCGGCGTTCCCGGGCCGCACGTTCTATTCCAATGCCGGCAGCTCGGAACGAACCGGCCTGGAGGCGGCGATCAGCTGGCAGCACGACAGCGGTTTTGGCATCGACGCCTCGTATACCTGGTCTGATTTCGAATTCGACAGTTTCATCGACGACAATGGCAACGATTTCAGCGGTAATCAATTGCCGGGCTTGCCCGAGCAATTTGGATACGTCGGCCTCAATTATTCGACCAACAACGGATTCTCGGGTGTGCTGGAGACGGTGTACTCGGGAGACCTGTACGCGAATAACGCGAATTCGGCAGAGGTGTCTAGCTACCTCGTTACCAACCTGCGTTTCAGTATCGACATTTTGCGTGGTGAATGGCTTTTCCGAACCTATGCCGGCATCAATAACCTGTTCGACGAAAGCTACAATAACAATATTCGCATCAATGCCTTCGGCGCCCGATATTTCGAACCTGCGCCCGGCAGGCACGTGTATGTCGGGCTGGTCGCAAACTATTCTGAAGCAAATCGTCGCTAACAAGACCAGAGAACACTGAGGGGAAAGAAATGCGATTTCCGCTAATGATCGTATTCACTGCGATGCTGGTCGCTTGTGGTCAATCGCAAGATCCGGGATCGACACATCCGCTTGCGGATCTCGTCTTGATCAATGGCAACGTCGTTACCGTCGATGAGGCAATGCCGGCAGCCGAGGCAATTGCTGTGATCGGCGACCGCATTGCCGCCGTCGGCAGCGCCGCTGATGTCGAACCGTACATCGGTGCTGCCACGGATGTCATCGACCTGAATGGCCGGACAGCGATACCCGGATTCATCGAAGGCCACGGACACTACACGAGTTTCGGCGGCTCGCTGATGATTCTCGACTTCCGGTATTCGAAGAGTTTCGCGGAGATCGTCTCCATGGTTGCCGGGGCCGCGCGGGAAACGCCGGTCGGCGAATGGATCATCGGCCGCGGCTGGCACCAGGACAAGTGGCAAACCAAAGAAGAGGTGCTGGTCGAAGGACTGCCGGTCCACGATTCACTCAGTGCGGTGACACCGAACCATCCGGTCATGCTGATCCACACCAGCGGACATGGCGTGTTCGTCAATCAACGAGCGATGACGCTGGTTGAACTCGGCGACGATACGCGGCCACCGGAGGGTGGTGAGATCGTGCGCGATGCGAACGGCCGCGCAACCGGCATGATGCGTGAATCCGCGCAAGATGTTTTCCGTGAGGCGTATTCCGGCCACCAGGGCCGCCGGCCGGCCGGCGTTGCCGAGGAAGACATGCGCCGCATGGTGCGGCTCGCCGGCGAGGAATCGCTGCGCCACGGAATTACCTCGTTCCAGGACCTGGGAACGACATTTGCGGAGGTCGATCTGCTGAAGAAAATGGCCGAGGAAGGCAATCTTCCGGTCCGGCTTTACATGGCCTTCGAGGAACAAGCGGTCGATATGCAGGACCGGCTTGCCGATTACCGGATGGTCGGTCACGGCAACAATTTCCTGACCGTGCGCACGATCGGTGAAAAAGTCCTCGACGGCGCGCTCGGCACGCACGGCGGCTGGCTGCTGGAGCCCTACGCGGATTTGCCGCGCAGCTATGGCCTGAACGTCGTGCCTATCGAGGAAATCGAGGCATCGGCGCGGCTGGCGATGCAATACGACTATCAGATGGCGATCCAGGGGATCGGCGACCGGGCTTATCGTGAGCTGCTCAATATTTACGAAGCGGAATTCGCAAAGCATCCGGAAAAAACCGACCTGCGCTGGCGTATAGAGCATGCGCAGGTGATTCATCCGGACGACGTGCAACGCACGGTCGACCTCGGCGTGATTCCGGCCGTTCAGGGCATTTTCGCCTGTTCCGACGGGCCCTGGGTGGTCGACCGCCTCGGGCCGGAGCGGACCCGGGAACGCGGCTACATCTTCAATACGCTTGCACAAGCCGGCGCCGTGCCGACCAACGGCACCGATCCGCCGGTCGACGAAATCGATCCGATCGGCAGTTTTTATTGTTCCGTTACCCGCATCCTGCCCGATGGCAGCAAGTTTCAGCCGCAGGAGGTTTACTCCAGGGAGCTTGCGCTGTACTCCTACACGATGGGCAATGCGATTGCCGCATTCGAGGAACACGTCAAAGGCTCGCTTACCGCCGGTAAACTGGCGGACATCACGATCCTGTCGCAGGACCTGCTGACGGTGCCTGACGATGAAATCATGAATACCGAAATCGTCATGACCATTCTTGGTGGCAAGGTCAGGTATCGCGATGGGGAAATAGTAAATAACTAAATTGCGGCTTCCATTCTTAATCGTGGGAGCGGCTTTAGCCGCGACCAGCAAGGAAAGAAATCGCGACTAAAGCCGCTCCCACATATTACAAGGGTCGCGACAATTCCCGCTCCCACTATTGTCTTTTTTTATGGTCTTGCGATGACGACCTCGATCTCGACCAGCATGTAGGGACCGCCGGCCAGCCCGGCTATCTGGATCGCCGAGCGTGCGGGCTTGTTCGGTTGTTCCTCGGTGCCAAAGAATTTCGTATAGGCTCGCATGAACCCGGCGAAATCCATCTTGCCGCCCATCTCCGGGTCGCCCACCAGGAATACGGTCATCTTTATGACGTCACCAAAGTCGACGCCCAGGTCCTCGAACGAATCCTGCATGCGACCGAATACGCTCATCGCCTGTGCTTCGGTATCGCCATAGTATTCGCGACTGCCACGCTCGGCATCCGGGTTAGCTGGTCCCGGAACCGTGCCGCTGTGGTAAATCAGTGTCGTGTCGGCGGTGACCTCCACGGCCCGCGAAATCGGAAACGTGGAATTGTTCGGTAGCGGATGGCGTGTGACGTCGGCGTATGCGCATAACGTCAACAGTATCAGTGCAAAACTGGAAATGGCTTTTTTCATATTTTCAAGGTCCCGTCTTGGTCTGTGGTATTCGAAATGTTGAATGCTTCCGGACAACGACGATTGTCGTCATGTCGCCGCTTCACTCAGCAGAAACAGGTCGGTCAACAGCGCCCGCAAATGAATCGATGCATTCAGGTTGTCAACGAGTTCCGAGCCGATCTTTTCCTGTGCCAGGACCAACTCGATAGCGGCACCGGCTTTTTCAGCATCCTCGACGACGACCAGAGCAAATTTCGTATCGTTTCTGCCGAGTTCCATCGAGATACATTTCGCCGCATCGGCCATTTTGGTCAGTGTCGTCCTGACTTCGGAACCACCCGGACCCTCATCCGTTTCACGGCCCTGGGCCGCATAGGCGAGCAGAAACTCATAGCCCGATTCGATGACGTCGATATTGTCGTGCAGCGTCTTACTCACGGCGATCCGTTTGCGTGCTGTTCAAGAGAAAAAACTGGTAGTTCAGGTGGATTCGTCAGTCACCCACCGTTCGGGATCATGATTCGCCGAGAGTTCCTCTTCGGAGATCCAGCCCTTGACCATCGATCGCAGGTAAAAAAGTTTTTCCGGCCGCAAAGTGAAATACAGGTGGAAAACGATCAGAGCGATCAGCCCGAGCGTGCTGAGGCCATGAATAAAAAACATCCAGCCGAGTGTCGACTCCGACAGCGCGTTGGTGCGGTCCCACCAGGGCGTGTCGATCATTGCAAACATGAAAAGACCACTGACGATGACGAGTAGGGTCGCGATCGTAACCGCTGCGTGCATTCCTTTTTGCGCCAGAGAATACTTGCCCGGTTTTATGTTTTCGTCGAACGGTTCCTTGAAGTCATCGGCGCTGATCCAGACTGCCATCAGGTCTTTTTGCAGCACCGATCTCACGATGTGATACAGAACGGCTGCCGTCAGGATCAGCCCGGAAATCCAGTGCAGCGTCAGCCACGCGAACTCGATACCGATGATCGGCAAAACACCGGTGATGACCAGCGCGATAATACTGATCGCCATCACCCAGTGCATGACCCGGTCGATCAATTCGTGGCGTTTTACCTGTTTGCCTGCCGCGGAGGGCCGCTCGGCTCTTTTCCGCGTTGCCATGTACATTGCATGCAGTGCTACGATGACCAGTGCAACAACGCACACCAACCAGAGTAGTTCCCAGGACACGCCCAGCAACACCTCTCTCCCCCAAACATCGTTTTTATATTCGGCAATACCCACGTTCTCAGGCCCTCATGGCTCGCTGTACCAGGTTTTGCATCAGCGGCAGCTTGAATCCGTTTGCTCGCAGCGGGCGCGCACCTTTGCTCGCCAGCTGCGAGACAGCTTCGACGTTCTCGTCCGACAAGGTCTTGCCACGCGCCGCAGCCTCGACATTTCGCAATCGGTGCGGCGTACAGGCGACGCCGCCGCAAACGAAGCGGCTGTCGCCGATGGTATCGCCGTCCATCGATATGGCCGCCGCGATACTGACCAGCGCGAAATCCCAGGCGTTGCGGTCCGCGACTTTCTCGAAATAGAATTTTTTGCCGGCCCATTTTGCGGGTATGCGCACCGCAGTCAGGATTTCACCGGGTTCCAGCGACGTCATGCGCGTGATGTGCGTTGCGGGACCGACGAAAAAGTCCTCGGCAGCAACCAGCCGTTGCCGGCCAACGCTCTGAACCACCATGGTGGCGTCCAGGGCCACGATCGCCGTAGCGGTATCGGAAGGGCTGACCGCGACACAGCGGCTGGCACCGAAAATACAATGCTCGCGGTTCATGCCTTCCGGCGTATCCGCATAGCAGGTGTTGCCGCCCGCGCGATAACAGGAAAGCCCGCGGCGGTAATACCAGCAGCGCGCATCCTGTACCAGGTTGCCGCCGAGTGTACCCGCGTTGCGGATTTGCGGACTGGCAACTTTTTCGGCGGCAGATACCAGCAAGCCGAAATCCCGCTTGAGTGTCTCGTCGCGGATGATGTCGCGCAGCCTGGTCACGGCGCCGATTTCGATGCCGTTTTCGGTCTGGCGGACGCCGCGAAGCGCCTCGATCCCGTTCAGGTCGATCATCGCCTGCGGATGCTTGGCACGATCCTTCAGCCACCCGTAGGTGTCCTGACCGCCGCCCAGCAGCCAGCCGTCTTCCGCATAGCGATCGGCGAGGTTTAAAGCATCGTCGAGCTCTGCCGGCTGGAAGAGCTGCACGTCTGGCATAACGTCAAAAGAAGCCATCGTTAACCTCAGGAGTTATTGGTTTGTAGCGGCTTGTAGGACTGTGCGAGCCCTGCCACGTAATTGACGATCATGTCGGGGCTGACCGGCGCCCGGCCGAAATTGTGGCCATCCAGTGCATCGCTGATCGCCGACATCAAAGCGGCGACCGAACAACCCTGGGCCGGTTCCCCGATACCCCTGGCGCCGAACGGGTTCTGCGGATCCGGCAGGTCGACAGCGCCGGTACGCGTGACGGACGGTACGTCGAGATAGGTCGGCACGCGACAGTCGTGGAAACCCACATTGGCCGACAGGCCGTTTTGCGGATCGTAGACATGCCGTTCGAGGCCCGCCATTCCCATGCCCCAGACCGCGCCACCTTTCATTTGCTGCGCGAGTCCCTGGGGATGCAAAACCGTGCCGCATTCGGCAATACCCACGTAATCGAGGATGTCGTACTTGCCGGTCTCCAGGTCGAGTTCGATTTCCGTGAATGCCACTGCAAGCCCCGGAATCACACCGTTGCGCTCGAGATTGTCCTTGGCCACACCGATCAGCCCGCTACCGGCAAGGTTTTGTACCGATCGCTGGGTGATTTCGTGGATGTCGTCGGGATAAGTCTGACCGCTGTAGGCGCCGCCGAGTTGAATCGCACGAGCCGCAACGGCACCGTAAGACAAGCCTTGTGCCGGCCGTTCGATATGAAACACCCGCTGGCCGTCGATATCGTATTCGTCGGCCGAACCACCGAGCGTCTCGGCCGCGATTTGTTTCATTTTGTCGACGGCATCCATCGCTGCGACGTAATTCGTCCGCGTCTGCGTGAAAATGGAAACACTGCCGGCCTGGTAAGAGTTGTAAGGCAGGTGTTCTTCCGTACTGCCGCGGTGGATGACGCAGTCTTCCCATTCGCACTTCAGGACTTCGGCTGCGGCCCGCGATGTCGACGCATACGAGTAAGTGCCGAGATTGCCGACGCCGGTGTGGATGTGCACCTTGCCGTCAGGCGTGATGCGTACCAGGCCGTCGAAGCCGTTGGTCCCGGCGGAGTGGTAGCCCTGGCCGATGCCTAAACCGCGCACCTTGTTACCGTTGCGCTTCGGCTGGTTCTTGCGGTTTTCCCAGTCGAACATTTCCGCGCCCTGCTTGAGCGCTTCGTCCATGTAGGCGCTGGTCACCGGTTCCTGGTCGGCATAGACGGTGGTGGCGTTGTGCACCGCGTTGATCCTGCGAATCTCGAGCCGGTCGAGATCGAGCTCCCGCGCCGCCCGATCCATGATCGGCGCCATGACCGCGGCGATCTGGTTCTGACCCGGTCCGCGCTGCGCACCGCGCGGCGTGGTATTGGTCAGAATCGGCAGCCCGCGGAAGCGCATTGATTCGGGATCGTAAACGAGTGAAATGGCACCACCGGCCGAGGAGGCGTCACCGCCCGTCGCATTCGGGCCGATGTCCTCGACGATGAACACGTCGGCCGCGGTCATGCGGCCGTTTTCCGCGAATCCGACCTTGATCCAGCCCTGGAAACCGACCCGGGCCGACCCCTGGTAGTACTCCACCTCGCGGGAAATGCGCAATTGCACCGGACGTCCGATCTTCTTGGAAAAGTAACCGGCCAGCCCGACGATCGGGTAAGCGCCGATCTTGGAACCGAAGCCGCCGCCGGTATTTTCGCTGATCAGCACCACGTCCTTGACGTCGACGCCGAGCATCGCGGCCAGCCCGGGCATGAAGTAGGTCTGGCTCTGGCTGGATCCGTACATGTAGCAGGTGCCGTTTTGCCAGTAGGCCATCGCGGTGCGCGGTTCCATGCACATGTGCGAATAGCCGATGGTGACGAACGGCTCCTCGAACACGAGCTTGGCGTCGGCGAAGCCTTTCGCGAGGTCACCGTAGCCCCACTCGTTGGCGTGTTCGCCGGACGGCTCTTTACCGGCCCGGAGCTGCTCGACTTGTTCGCGGCTCCACTTGATGCTGCGGAAGCCGGAACCTTCGCGCGAACGTACGTAGACGTTGCCCTCTTCGCGGGCGTCCGGTCCGCCTTCGACGAGACTGTCGAGCGGATCGGTGACAAACGGCAGCGGCTCGATGTCGACCCGAATCGCAGCCAGTGCGTCCTCGGCGGTCTTTTCGTCCAGCGCCGCCACGGCGAGTATCGGGTCGCCGATGTAGGCCGGCGTATTAGTCAGGATCGCGGCGCTCGGGGCCTCGGTCGATGGCACGTCGTCCGCGGTCAATATGCCGACGACGCCATCCATGGCCTCGGCTTTCGAGGTATCGATGCGCGTGACCCGGCCATGCGCCATCGGGCTTACGTACATGCGAGCGTAAACCATGCCATCCACGTGAAAGTCTTCGGCGTACTTGGCCTTGCCGGTAACTTTGCCCGTGATATCGGGTGGTACGAAATCCTTGCCCAGGTGTTTGTAGTCGCTCATGAGTTCTGCCCTGCCGCGCGCATGACGCCATTGAGATAGTGATCGTAAGCACCGCACCGGCAGAGATTGCCGGACATCGCCTGTCGTGCCTGTTCACGTGTCGGTGTCGGGTTTTCATCGAGCAGGGCGACGGCCGCCATCACCTGCCCCGGTGTGCAAAATCCGCATTGCGGGCTCAGTTCGTCGATGAACGCCTGCTGCACCGGGTGAAGCGTACCGTCGGCGCGCTGCAGTCCTTCGACCGTGAGTACGCTGCCGGAGCGAACGCTGTGCGTCAGTGTGGAACAGGAATAATGGGTGATGCCGTCAATGATCACCGTGCACGCACCGCACTCGCCGCGATTGCAGCCGATCTTGGTGCCGGTGAGTCCCAGCTTGTAGCGCAGGGTGTGCGCCAGCGTTTCCTGCGGCAGCACGTCCACCCTGCGGATCTGCCCATTGACGTTCAGGGAAACGAGGCGCTCGACCGCTCCCGGGGAACGATCCTGGGCCAATGCATTGCTGATTCCTGAATGAGTTGCCGCCGCGGCGCTCGAAGCGATGACTGCTTTGATAAAGCGCCGGCGTGAAAGTCTCGGATTCACAGCCTGGTTACCTGCCTTTGATTTAGCGGTTAGAGATCTGGTTGACGAATGTCAGCAGCAGTCCTGTCCGTGGTGCTGACTGGCTTTCGTCCCCTCATGTCTTTTGAATCTTGAGCCAGCCGAACGATAATAAGTGGCGGCACCACATTGTTCAACAATGCCTGGCGCGGCAATGTATTGCCTGTCGGAACGTTTTGCGAATCAGATAATTACAATAGAAACCAAGTAGCCGGGCGTGGCTGCAAAACGATCAGCCGGCAACGCCGAACGTCGCCGGCTGACCGCCAACCGGAACTACTTCTTGTCCGATGGCCAGGGCGTTCCCTGGTCCATGACCGTGACCGGACCCATGCCCTTGTAGACGAACTTCTGTACTCGCTTGCCCTCGTAGGTCTCGGTTGTGTAGATGTTGCCCTTGGAGTCGGTCGCGATTCCGTGCACCGCAAAGAACTGGCCGGGGTTACGCCCACCATCGCCGAAATTGGTCAGAATCTCGAGGGTCTCTCGCTCGATGATGAAGATCTTGCGGTTGGTGCCGTCGGCCAGGTAGATGTATTTCTGGTCGGGATCGTGGGAGAAGGAAATATCCCACACGGAGCCATCGCCAAGGCTCATCGGCTTGACGAACAGTTCGCGGACAAAGGTGCCGTCGGTCTTGAATACCTGCAGGCGATTGTTGACGCGGTCGCAAACGTAGACCAGGCCATCGTGGGACGGCTGCGCGCAGTGCACCGGGTTGCGGAACTGCTTGGCCGGCTCGCCGCCCGGCTGGAACGGTCCCAGGTTGGTATCGTCCGGTTCGTTACCGTAGGCGCCCCAGTAGCGTTTCAGCTTGCCGGTGTCGACATCGAGAACCGCCACCCGCTTATTGCGGTAGCCGTCGGCGACGTACGCTTCGTTCGCGTCGGCGTCGAAAGCGACTTCGGCAACACTGCCGAAATTCTGCCGGCTGTGGCTGTCCGTTTCGGCGCCTGCGCTGCCGTATTGCGCCAGGAATTTTCCGTCGCGTGAAAACTTGAGTATGTGCGAGTCAGTGCGGCCATTTCCGCCGATCCACAGGTTGTCCTTGTGGTCGATGGTGATACCGTGGTTCGAACTCGGCCACTCGTAGCCCTCGCCGGGTCCGCCCCAATGGTTGACCAGGTTGCCCTCGGGATCGAACTCGAGCACGTTGGGTGCCGGAATACAGCAATCGGCCTTGACCGGATCCGTTGCTGCACCTATTTCGGTGCGCTCATTGAACGTGTCGCGGCGATGAATGATGTAGACGTGATCGCGCGAGTCCACGGTGATGCCGATGGTTGCGCCCAGGATCCAGTGATTCGGCAGCGGCTTCGGCCAGAATGGATCCACTTCGAACATCGGCGCCTGCTTGTCGTTCGCCCGCGCAGCGTTGTCGAGTGCGTGCTGTCCGAGCCCGAGCGCGACGAGTGCGGCGACGATCGCGCAACCCGTAATAAGGTGTCGTTTGTTCATGGTCCGGGTGTCCCCCTTGATTACTCTTATTCCGGGACAGGAAGAATGCCCTGGTAACGCCGCAGTATACTATGGAAAAAAGCACGCAAAATGCCTGTACCGTGTGCCGGCACGCCTGCCGCGACAAACTAATGAATCACGACGACAAAATTCCTGCAATCGATCCTGTAAGTCACATCGCCAGGCGGCTATCGAAAATCGCTGCGGTGGTCGCATTAACGTTCGTGTGTTCGGCGCCTGTAGCGGCACACGAGATACCGACGGATGTCGTCATTCAGACCATTCTCAAGCCGCACCAGCAAACGCTCGACTTCCTGGTGCGAGTGCCGCTCGAGGCCATGCGTGACGTCAACTTTCCACAAAGCGGGCCCGGCTACCTGGTCATTTCCCAGGCCGACGAAACGATCAGGGATGCCGCGGTCATCTGGATCGGGCGCGAAGTGCGCCTGTTCGAAAACGGCCGGCATCTCGACCAATGGGAAGTCGTTGCAGCGCGCCTGTCGCTGCCCTCGGACAGGTCATTCGATAGTTATGCGCAGGCGCTTGAAAGTTTCGAGCAGCCGCCGCTGCCCGACGATACGGAGTTGTTCCGCAACCAGGCGTTGCTCGACGTGCTGCTGCGTTACCCGATCACCAGCGACACCTCGGAATTCTCGATCGATCCGCAATTCGCGCGACTGGGACTGCGCACGACGACCGTTGTTCACTTCCTGCCGTCCGACGGCGTCGAGCGCGTGTTCGAATTCTCGGGCGACCCGGGATTGGTGCGACTGGATCCGCGCTGGCATCACGCATTCTTTCGCTTCGTCGGTTCCGGTATCGAGCACATCCTCGACGGCGTCGATCACCTGCTGTTCGTCATATGCCTGTTGATTCCTTTTCGTCGAATTCGGCCGCTGGTTGTAATCGTCACGTCGTTCACGGTGGCACACTCGATCACGCTGTTTGCTTCGGCGTTCGGCCTGGTGCCGGAAGCGCTGTGGTTCCCGCCGCTGATCGAAACCCTGATCGCCGCATCGATCGTCTACATGGCGTTCGAAAACATTGTCGGCTCCCGTTGGCAGCGACGCTGGATGATCGCGTTCGGATTCGGGCTGGTTCACGGCTTCGGGTTTTCCTTTGCGCTCTCCGAAACACTGCAATTTGCCGGACGCCACCTGCTGACCTCCCTGTTTGCTTTCAACATCGGTGTCGAAATCGGCCAGCTCATCGTGATTGCCATCGCCGTCCCGGTGATGAACTGGCTCATGCGCAATGCATTTTCCGAGCGCATGGGGACCATCATACTGTCGGCGATCCTTGCGCACAGCGGCTGGCACTGGATGAGCAGCCGCGCCGCCGACCTCGCTGCCTACAGTTTTCAGAAACCGGCGCTCGACTATGCATTGCTCGCCTCGCTGATGCGCTGGGCGATGTTGACACTGATTATCGGCAGCACGGTCTGGGTGCTTTACCATGTGTACCGGCGCTACCTGAAGGCGGACCAGGCCGACCTTTCACAATCCGGCAGCAGCAGCTAAGCTGCATCAAAAAAGGGTCAGAGTCGGCTCTGGCCCCGAGAAGGAAAACTATGCAATCTGTGATGATCGTCGTACTCGGCGTGGCCGGAATGGCTTTTGGCTGGTTCGTGTATTCGAAATTTATCGCGACCAGGATTTACCAGCTCGACCCGGACTTCGTCACCCCGGCGCACGAATTCAACGACGGCGTCGATTATCACCCGACCAACAAGTACGTATTGTGGGGTCATCACTTCACCTCCGTAGCCGGCGCCGCGCCCATCGTCGGTCCGGCGATCGCGGTCTACTGGGGCTGGGTCCCGGCCGTCCTCTGGGTCACCCTTGGCACCATTTTTTTTGCCGGCGTACACGACTTCGGTGCGCTGTGGGCGAGCGCCCGCCACCAGGGCAAATCGATCGGTGCATTGTCCGAAGCCGTCATCGGCAAGCGCACCCGTGCGCTGTTCATGGTGGTCATATTCCTGGTATTGCTGATGGTCAACGCGGTCTTCGGCGTGGTCATCGCGGGGGCGTTCGTGAACACGCCGAGCGCGGTCCTGCCCGCCTGGGCGGCGATTGTCGTGGCACTGATCATCGGCCAGCTGGTGCACCGCAAGTTCAATCTGCTGGCGCTCTCCATCGGCGGCGTGATTGCGCTTTACCTGTCGGTCTATGCGGGCAGCATCATTCCGATGGAATTGCCTGCGATGTTTGGCCTGACCGCAAACGCAAACTGGATCATTATCCTTTTCATCTATGCAGCGATCGCTTCGATGTTGCCGGTATGGGTTCTGCTGCAGCCACGTGACTTCATCAACGGCATGCAGTTATTTGTCGGCCTGGTGCTGCTGTACGGCGCCGTATTGCTGTCGTTGCCGGAGATATCTGCCCCGGCCTTCAACAACCGCATACCCGCCGACGCACCGCCGATCATTCCGTTGCTGTTCGTGACCATCGCCTGTGGCGCCGTATCCGGATTCCACGGCATCGTCTCGTCCGGCACCAGCTCGAAACAGCTCGACAAGGAAACGGATGCGCGTTTCGTCGGTTATCTCGGTGCGGTGGGCGAGGGTTCCCTGGCGCTGATCACGCTGGTGGCCGTGAGTAGCGTGGCATTGGCCGCGAGCCCGGAAATCTGGCACGAAATCTACGACCGATACGGCACCGCGGGCGCCGGCAACTTCATCCAGGGTGGCGCGCAATTAATCCAGAACGGTTGGGGCCTGCCATTCAGCGTGTCGCAGACCCTGCTGGCGACCATGGTGGTGCTGTTTGCCGGTACCACGATGGATTCCGGGGTACGTTTGCAACGTTACATCATCCAGGAGTGGGGCAAGATCTATAACATTCCCTTGTTGCAGAAAGGCGTACTCGCCACGCTGGTGGCGGTCGGCTGTTGCCTGTTACTGGCATTCGGCGCCGGCGGCGCGTCGGGCAGCGGCGGCCTGATCATCTGGCCGTTGTTCGGTTCGACCAACCAGATACTCGCCGGGCTGACCTTGCTGGTACTGTCGGTGATGCTGATCCGCTACGGCAGGCCGGCGCGCTATACCCTTTTGCCGATGATCTTTGTGCTGATTACCTCCTCCTGGGCAGCGCTGATCAAGTTGCAGGAGTTTTACCAGGCCGGCAACTGGCTGCTGGTGACGATCGACGTCGTGGTCGTCGTCACCACATTCCTGGTGATCCTCGAAGCGGCCTCGGTAATCGCGAAAATCCGGCGTGAAGCGGCGCCGGCACCCGACGTCAATTGATGAGTATCTGATCTAGAACTGACCGCGCACGCCAATGATGTGCTTGGTCCGCCGAATTTGCTCGCGGACTTCCATGCGCAACAACACGTCATCAGCGATATTGCCGGCGAATTGCTCGCGAACCCGACGGTGACGATTGTCGATGGCAAATATTGTCTCGTACCACAGTAGCAGGTTGTCCGTCAGCCTGAATTGAATACCGGCATTCACGCGTGGCACCAGCGACTTGTTCACGTCGCGGTAAGTGATGTCGTGTTGCTCGCGCTCGCCCCACATGCTGACTTCGACGTTGTAATTGATGCGCCACTCCGCGAGGTCGTGACGGAACTGCACTGAATAGCGATTCTGCGGTTCGAATCGCATCACGCGTTTTTCGCCGGTAAACGGATCGGTGGTTTCGGCGTCCGTCCAGGTGTAGCTCAGGTCGACCACGGCACCCTCGAGGCCTAGCGCGGCGAGCCGCAAACTTCCTGTCAACTCGACACCGTATTTGCGCGCATCGCCGATATTCCCCGCGGCGGAAATGACATCGGTCGCGGCGACCCGGTCGATGTGATCCTCTATGTCGTCATAAAAAAGTTGCGCTTGCAGCACGCCGCCGTCGTCGGCAAGGCGGCGTTCGAAAGTCAGCTTGTATTCCCAGGCCTTTTCGGGTTCCAGGTCGGGGTTGCCGGCATTGACGCGATCGTCCTCGTCGTCGAAGGAAGCGACGAAGTCGCCGAAGTCGAGTTGGCTGATGGTGCGTTCGATCGATCCGCGCACCTGGGCTGAATCATCCACGTCCCAGCGCAGGTCGAGACGCGGCTTCCAGTAGGTAAACGACCTTTCGTTTTGCACGTCGACGCCGGTCTGATCGATACGCGAGTACTCGAAATTTAGTGCGCTCTCCAGGACGACGTCGTCTTGCAGCTGCCAGAAGTGGGTGCTGAAGAATTCGTAGCGATCTTCCTCGATTTCGGAAATCGCATTGAACACGTCGACCGGCACCAGAGAACCGTCAGGCAGCGCCTCGAAAAAGTCGACTTGTTTCTCTAGCACGTTTTGCGCGCCTTCGATGCCGAGTTCCAGGTTTTGCGACGCGGTCAGCGGCCAGCTGTAGGAGCTGCGGATGATCGCTTCGGTTGCGTTCTCATCGGTCAGCACCAGCGACTGTGACGGCACGTTTCCGGGTACTGTCGATGACAGCGATACCGCCTCGGACTCTTCGGTCGACTTGTTGGTATAAATGAGTCGCGACTTCAGGGTTCCGGAATCACCAATGCGGTTTTCCAGGTCGCCACCCAGCTCCCATTCCAGGCGATCTTCGAGCGACAGGTTCAGCAGGCTTGTGGTGTCCGGATTGCCGATCACGGTTACCAGTGTCGTTTCCCGTTCCTCCTCTTCGATGTCGGCGAGGCGCGCGTTGAGGTTGAGAATGTCGCCGTTGTCGAACGACCAGCTACCCGAGGAATTCAGGATGATTTCCTCGTTCAGTTCGGGTTGGTTCGCGGCGCGTTCTTCGAACAGGATGTTGTCGTTCGGCGTAAAAAATTGCTCGAACTCGTCGACCTCGCGTCCGCGGTTGTAGGGTCCGAACTCTGCGCTGACCAGGTAATTCAGGGAGCCGGCGGAATCGCTGTAGGAGACCAGGCCGTCGTATTCCGGCGAATCGCCGTAAAAACCCGAGTGCAGTTGCCATGTACCTGCGCCGCCCGACCCTTCCTCGGTCAATACGACGTTGATCAGGGTTCCCTCGCTGCGCACGTCGAGTCCGGCAGCGGTGCCGCGAATGACTTCGATGCGCGACACGGCACTGGCCTGGATTCGTTCCATTGCGGATGAGATATCGTTCGATTTACCCGACAGGCGTTTGCCATTGATCAGGATCTGGTCGCCGCCGGAACCGAAGCCGCGTTTCTCCTGGTCATCTCCGCCGCGGCGATTATTGTCAGGCAGCAGCGCAGCGCCACCGGGCACCCAGCGCACCATGTCCGCCGCCGTGGTGATGGTATAGGCCACGAAGTAATCGGCCTCGTAAATGACCGTCGCGCCGTCGGCCGAGGTGAAAACACCTGGCGCGAGCGCTCGCTCCGCGGACCCGGCGTCGCCGGACTGCCGCGTGGTCGGCGGGTCGGCGGCGCTGGCGCTGTCCGGCAGGACGGCCAGCAGGCCGGCCCACAGGCAGGCAGAAAATGATGGGATTGCAGTTCGCACGCCGGTCTTGTTCAAGGATTCTATGCGGAGCTCCAGCAAATTATGTGTCCCGGTATCGTTACCCGGCAAATGCGGTCAGGCGCCTTGCCGGTCGCCTCGTCGACTCGCCGTCTGCGGCAGGCGACCCGCAGGTCCCGGTTAAGATGACCGGCGGCCGAGCGTGCCGTTCAACGCCCTCTTTATAACTGTTTCGCATATCGGAACGGCCCGCCGGGACCTCGATCCGGGCCCCACAAAGCACTGGAACGAGTCTAAAAATTGCTGTTGCTCATGCGCCACGGCATTTTGCGCGATCCCCGTGAGTGGCGACGAATGGCCATATTTTCCCTTATATCGGCCAAATCGTGCCGATTGTTGTGCCAGCGCAACACATGGGTGCAAAAAAGTCCCGTGCAAGCCTTTATTTTCCTCGGTGACAATGGTTCAATCATCGCCAACGCATCGAAGCCGGTGCGTCCGTCGCCCTGCGCGCAGACTCTGCCGGCATAACGAACCCAGGTTCGCAGGTGCAGTTTGGGTGCGCTCCCGATGGCGGGGGCAACCAATAAATCTAACGAGTTGCAATTTTCCATTAACCACTAGATGGGGGAGAAAGCCGAATGAAATCTCTGTTTAAGCCGGTATCGCTGGCGCTTGCGTCTGGCATCCTGGCATCATTTGCTTTGCCCGCCGGGGTAGCGCTCGCGCAGGACGATGAGGCGGTCGAAGAGATCGTCACCATCGGTACTCGCGTTCGCGGTCGTACGGAAGTCGACACGGCGGTACCCGTTGACGTGTTCAATACGGAGGAGCTCGACAGCGTTTCCTCCGATGACATGCTCGACATCATCAAAACGTTGGTGCCTTCGTTCCAGGTGGGCCGTTTGCCACTGAATGACGGTGCCTCGTTTATTCGTCCGCCGACACTCCGCGGCCTCGACTCCGACAAGGCCCTGGTGCTGGTGAACGGCAAGCGCCGTCATCGTTCGGCACTGGTCCGACTCGGTGACTTCGGCTCGCACGGCCCGGACCTGGCGACGATCCCGAGTATCGCGGTCAAGTCGGTCGAGGTATTGCGTGACGGCGCCGCCGCACAGTACGGCTCCGACGCCATTGCCGGCGTGATCAACTTCAATCTGAAAAACGACGCTGAAGGCGGCGAAGCTCGCGTTCAGATGGGGCAGTACAGCGACGAAGACAACGCCGAGGAATGGCTCGCCGCGTTGAACTTCGGCATCGCACTCGGCCAGAACGGCTTCCTCAATACCAGTTTCGAGGTTTCCGAAGCCGATCCGACCAGCCGTGGCGCACCGTACGAGATCACCATCGAAGGCTCCGGCCGGACCCCGCAGCAGGCGGCAACCGACTCCGGCACCTTTACGATCACGGATTTCAACGGTGCCGATCTGTTTGTCGATCAGCAACGATTTGGTCCCGATTCGCACACGGAAATCTGGGCACCGGACGGTCGCCTGATCTCGCTGATCGAAGGCTCCGACGGCATCCTCGATGACCGCGACACGCGTTACGCGGACAACATCTGTCATGCCGAGATCGGCCAGGGCAATTGCCTGACGCAGATCTGGGGCATGCCGGATCGTGACGCGATTCGCGCCTTCGTCAATGCCGGCTACGATTTCGGTGGCACAGAAGTTTACGCGTTTGCCAACTACTCGGATTCGAACTCGAACACGGGCTTCTTCCATCGGCGTCCGGGCATTCCGCAATTGCAGATGCTGCGCCTGCCGGATGGCACGATCTACAATCCGCGTGACCGTTATCCCGCCGGCTTTACGCCGCGCTTCTTCGGTAACGTGGTCGACTACAGCTTCACCGGTGGCGTTCGTGGCGAATTCAACAACGGCATGTCGTACGACTTCAGCGGCCGTTTCGGTCACGACGACATCAGCTACGAGATGCAGAACACCATGAACCCGTCGATGGGTCCGCGTTCGCCGCGTGTTTTCCGTCCGGGCACCCTGGTCAACGAAGAGACCGAGTTCAACGCCGACTTCTCGATTCCGCTCGATCTCGGCTGGAACGACGACGTGAACCTGGCGTTCGGCCTTTCCTGGCGTGACGAAGGCTACGACATCGAGGCAGGCGATCCGGCCTCCTTCGAGATCGGCCCGTATGCTTCGGTCGATCCGTGGAACTTCGAAATCACTGATGACGAAGTCACTGCCGGCACCAACGACAACTGGTTCGGCACCGGCCTGGCGGCCGGCTGCTACATCCCGGGCAACCAGGGCACGCCGTATTTCGGCGCAGGCGCTGCGCCCGGCGCGGACACGGCCAGTGGCCAGTACTGCGTTGCCGGCGACCCGATCTACAGCGTGACGCCGGTCGGCTCAAACGGCTTCCCGGGTTACGGTCCGCAGTTCACGTCGCAGTACGATCGCGACAGCTGGGCCGTGTACGTCGACCTCGAATCCGAGCTCACCGATGCGTTCCTGCTGAACGTCGCAGGCCGTTACGAGGACTACTCGGACTTCGGCACCAACTTCTCGTTCAAGGTTGCTGCTCGTTACGTATTTAGCGACGCATTCACCTTGCGTGGTTCGGTCGGCACCGGATTCCGAGCGCCCACGGGCGGTCAGATCTCGACGACCAACGTTTCGACGCGTATCGCGGATGACGGCACGCCGGTCGCCGAAGGCGTGTTCCCGCCGGGTGGCGACATCGCCAGCGTATTCGGCGGCGTTCCGCTGACCGACGAGACCTCGAACCAGGCGACACTCGGTATAGGCCTGACGCCGACCGACAACCTGACCCTGACGGTGGATTACTACTTCATCGAGCTCGAGGATCGCATTACGCTGTCGTCCGACTTCACGGTGGGACCGGCGGAACTGGCGGAACTGATCGCACTCGGCGTACCGGGAGCGGAGACGATCGCGCAAGTCAGCTTCTTCGCGAACGACGTCACCTCCGAGACGCAGGGTATCGACCTGGTCGCGAACTACGACTGGGAGTGGGGCGCCGGTAATTCCGCGATCGCGGTTGCTGCCAACTGGAACGATACGGAGATCACCAAGCCCGGTCAGTACCTCGACAACGAAGATACCTTCAATGCCGAGGAAGAGCTGCCCACGTTCCGCGCCAACGTGACCTTCCGTCACATCTGGCAGGACAGCATTAACTTCATGCTGCGCGCCAATTACTACGGCGAATCCAAGTTTGCGAGCAACAGCGACTTTACTGTCGAAGCGCCGCAAACCTTCGGTTCCGTCGTGCAGTTCGACGTTGACCTGACCTTCGATTTCCAGGACAGCTATCGCCTGACGATCGGCGGCAACAACATCTTCGACGATCTGCCCGACATCGCCACCGGATCGGAATTCTGCTGCGGCCAGCTGTACCGCACCAGCGATCCGGCCGACTGGATGGGACCGTTCTGGTTCGTTCGCGGCACGGTCATGTGGGACTAATGACTGTCGCGTAAAAACAATTGGTTGCATGCTCTTTTCGAAGAGCCAAACAGCCGATGACGAAGCCCCCGCTACTTGCGGGGGCTTTGTTTTTTGCAGGCCAAAAAAACAAAACCGACAACGGCGCCGTGCGCGACGTCATTCATGATTTAATAGGCAACCACAAATTTCATCTGTTGGCGCAAAAGTCCGGAACCAGAATCCATGATTCAGCTCTATTACTGGCCGACGCCGAACGGCAAGAAAATCTCGATCATGCTCGAGGAATGCAAAATGCCCTACGACGTGGTCAGGATCGACATCGGCCGCGGCGAGCAGTTTCGTGGTGAATTTCTCGACATCAGCCCGAACAATCGCATACCGGCAATCGTCGACGACGAGACCGGTATTTCCGTGTTCGAGTCCGGCGCAATTCTCCTGTACCTCGCGGACAAGGCGGGAAAGTTCATGCCGTCCGGGCAAAAGGAACAATATGAAGTCCTGCAATGGCTGTTCTGGCAAGTGGCGGGACTCGGACCCATGGCCGGCCAGCTCAGCCATTACGTCAACTATGCCCCGGAACCGGTGCCGTACGCCCATTTGCGCTACGAACAGGAATACGACCGGCTGCTCGGCGTCATGAACACGAGGTTGGCGGACCGTGACTACCTCGCCGGCGATTATTCCATCGCCGATATCGCATCGTTTCCGTGGGTTGCCGGCTACAAGCGGCTCGGCGCGACGCTCGATGCTTTTCCGCATTTGCGGCGCTGGTTCGATGCCATCAAGGCGCGGCCGGCCGTACGGGCAGGCATGGATCTCGGCAAGGACTGGCGAGAACCATCGGCTGCGATCGACGAGCAGGCTCGCAAGGTACTGTTCGGGCAGACCGCGGAATCGATCGCAAAAGCACGCAGTGACGGGGCAAGCGGATGAAACTTTACGACTGTACGACCGCGCCAAGCGCACGCCGGGTTCGCATGTTCCTGGCGGAGAAGAATGTCGAGCTGCCGCTGCAACAGGTCAACCTGCGCGACGGGGAGCAACTCGGCGATGCGTTTCGCAAGATCAATCCCGAATGCACAGTTCCCGTGCTGCAACTCGATGATGGCACGGCCATTAGCGAGGTGTTCGCGATCTGCCAGTTCCTTGAGAGTGAATATCCGGAACCGCCGTTGCTGGGCCGCAGTGCGGTGGAACGCGCGATCGTCACCATGTGGAATACCAAGGCAGAGCAAAATGGCCTGGCCGCAGTCGCCGAAGTGTTGCGCAACAGCGTTAAGGGCATGCGCGATCGCGCGTTACCCGGACCGGTCAACCTGGCACAGATTCCCGAGCTGGTGGAGCGCGGCAGGATCCGGGTGCGGGCATTTTTCCGGCGCCTGGAGGGTCAACTCGAGAGCAGTCAATTCATCGCGGGTGATCAGTTCAGCATCGCCGATATTTCGGCGTACATCGCGGTGGACTTCGCCGCCAGGCTGAAAATGCCGATCGATGACAGCCAGCCAAACCTGTCGCGATGGTTCGATGCCGTGTCGCAGCGGCCGAGCACAGAGGCCTGATCCCGGAGCAACTCTCGCCATCGTGGCAGTCGCGGGGGGGGGGGGGGGGCCCCCCCCACGGAAAAATAAAGGGGGGGGGGGGGGGGCGGCCGCAGAGCGGCACAGGGGGGGGAA
>JAWWCT010000055.1:0-23350 GCA_033720315.1 Woeseiaceae bacterium
ATCCGGAATCTGGTACAGCGTACTGATCAGTTGTTCGCCGAATCCGTCCACCAGGAACTGGTTTTCGGCACCGCCCATGTTGACGAACCGGGTGACGACCACGGAGTCGATGGCGGCAGCCTCGTCGGGGGATTGCTCGCTTTGTAGCAGCACTACCGCCAGAATGAGAATCGCGGCCGCGCCGCCAATCCACCAACTGCGCGGCACCTGAAAACTCGTGCTCGGCACTGCCTCGGGTTCCGGCAGTGTCACCGGGACCATCAGGCGGTAGCCGCGACCGCGAATCGTCTCTACGTATTGCGGATTTCGCGGATTGTCCTTGCCCAGTGCCTGGCGAATGCCCTTTATGCATTGAACGATCGATTCATCGGTGACCGGCCGACCATCCCAGACTTCGTCAGCCAGCATGTCATTGCTGACCACGTTCGGCTGATGGCGCGCAAGCGCAACCAGCGTGTCCATCTGCTTGCCTTCCAGGCGAACGTCGTTGCCGTCGCGACGAACAATATTCCTTTCCGGAATGACCTGGAATGGGCCAATCTCAAATCCGCGTCGCAGATCCGGGTCCGCTGTCATGCAACCTTACCTTTGTTGTTTTTCTTCAGGCGGTGCCGGAATTATAGTACGACTGACCAATTGCATAAAAAACGGGGCCCGAAGGCCCCGCTTTTTGCGTTCAATTAGCGAATTTTTCAGCCGCAAAGCTCGTCGACCTGGGCCTTGGTCTCCGCCAGAGTCGCTTCCGCTTCTTCCGCTGACAGGTAGTGGCGAGTCCCGTCTTCGCGCGTCTTGTACAGCCGCGGCGCGTTCAGATAGGACTCGTAAATTTCCTGGGCGCGTTTGCAATAGTAAGCTTCGGCCTGCTCTCTCTCGAAGCGTTCCTCCGGCGTTTCGCCCGGATAGGCTTCGTTGCTGCCGCTTTTCTTATCGCCGCCTTGCTGCTCCAGGTCGCTCAGGCTGCCCTTCGAATGCCAGACCAGCTCGATGCTGACCGCACTTTCGTGGCCGGGCACATCTGCATAATGCCGCTTGCCGATCTCATCGACCCAGGTATAAATCGCCGTGTTCGAATCGACAAAATGCGTTTTGCCGTTCTCGTCCACCCATTTCCAGACGTCGGCATGCGCGAGAACGCTCAGGCCGCAAGTCAACATAATCAATGTAACGATTCTGTTCATGTGCATGTACCCCTGCGCCAGTATGGCGCTAATGCACAAGTTATTCCGGTGAACGCTGTCACAATACTGTGAAACAGCAGCAGATCGGGAAAACGCCGGATTACAGCGATCGCTGGCGGCAATCGCAGTTGATTCGCGTCGTCAGCGCGAATCCTGCGGCAGTGTCGGGCCTTCCAGTGCCTCGAGGCTCTCTTCCGGCTCACACCTACAATTCTTTCGGCCGCGCAAATGCTTGTTCTTGTAACCGTAACGGCCGTCGCTGATTCGCCCCGAGGAGGTTACGTCGCAGGTCATTATGTAACCCGCCGCGCATTCGTACGCGGCAGCAGACTGGCCCGCTCCTCCGCCGCCGCTGGAAACCGCGCAGCCGCAAACCAACATCGCCGCAGCGATCGGCACGATGATTTTTGCACTATTGAAAATCATAATTGCCCCCGGACCCCGTTCGCCGTCGGAGTTCGCAGTATAGTCCAATGAATTCGGCGATTGGCGCCTGCTTGTGCCTGTGCCCGATCAATGGCTCAGGCCGATACTCGCTTTACGGCGTCCACCAGCTCAGGTCCGATCTCTTCCAGCCGGTAGGCGATTCGCATGTGTGGCTTGTCGATCTTGATCAGCCGTGTCAGGTCGATGGGCGTCGCGACGACCACCAGGTCGCAATCCACGGCGTTTACCGTGGCTTCCAGATCGCGCACCTGGATCTCGCCATAACCCATCGCAGGCAACAGCGGTCCGGTTTCGGGATAGGTTTTGAAGGTTTCGGCGATTTCACCGACCGCCCACGGGCGTGGATCGACGAGGTGTGCCGCGCCATTTTGCCTGGCAGCCAGTACGCCGGCACCGAACGGCATGCCGCCGTGAGTCGTTGTCGGACCGTCTTCGATTGCCAGTACCCGCTTGCCCCGGATGGCCGCGGGATCCGGGACCTCGAGCGGCGAACGACCCCGGGTTACCACGGCATCGGGGTTCACTCTCGCGGCATTTTGCTCGACCACCTTTATCGATTCCTCGTCTGCCGAATCGACCTTATTAATAAGTATCAGGTCAGCCCGCTCGAAGTTCGCGGTACCCGGAAAATACTCCAGTTCGTGACCAGCCCGGTGCGGATCGGTTACCGCAATCCACAGGTCCGGTTTGTAAAACGGCGTGTCGTTGTTACCTCCGTCCCAGATGATCACGTCCGCTTCACGTTCCGCCTCGGTGAGGATCGCGGCATAGTCAACACCCGCGTAGACGATTACGCCGTTACGCAAATGCGGTTCGTACTCCTCGCGTTCCTCGATCGTACATTCATGCAGGTCCAGATCATCAAAGCTGGCAAAACGCTGCACTGCTTGCCTGGCGAGGTCACCGTAGGGCATCGGGTGGCGAATGGCGACCGTCTTCTTGCCGAGATCCTTGAGAATGTGCGTTACCCTTCTCGACGTCTGGCTTTTTCCGCAACCTGTGCGCACCGCGCACACGGCGATAACCGGTTTCGACGATTTCAACATCGTCGCATCGATATCGAAGGTCGAAAACCTGACGCCCAGCGCTGCGACTATTTTTCTGCGTTCGTCCACGTACTCGAGACTGACATCCGAATATGCAAATACGACTTCGTCGACGGTATTTTCCCTGAGGAGATCGGTCAGCTCATCCTCGGGGTAAATGCGAATGCCGTCGGGGTATCCGGAACCAGCCAGCGAGGCAGGATAACGTCGATCCTCGATATGCGGGATCTGGGTTGCAGTAAAAGCTATTACGTCGAAATCCGGGTTATCCCGGTAACAACTGTTGAATACGTGGAAGTCACGGCCGGCAGCACCCATGATGATGATTTTTCGACTCAATGCTCTCCCCTCCGCATCGCTGGTGTTTGTTGATTTTTATTGTGTGGTGCCGTTGCGGTCGTGAACGGGGTCAGAAATTTACAGACCCCGTGACAAATGTCCAGAGCTATAAGACGGAATCCGGTCTAATGCTGGCCCGGTTTGTTCGGCGCGATAATCGGCCAGGCGGCCCCGGTCGACAGCTTGAGCTGCCTGCGAATCGACTCGGCTCGCGATTGTGCCGCCAGTGCCAATTCCTGCTCGTCGAGCCCCACGACGCGACCATCCGCGACAACCTTGCGACCATTTACGAATACGGTATGCACGTTCGCGCGGTTGCAGCAAAAGACCAGGTTGGACGCGATGTTGTGTATTGGCACGGCGTCGCGCCTGTCGATCAGCACGACATCGGCTAGCTTCCCAGGCTCCAGGGATCCGAGTTCGTGCGTTCTGCCGATGGCAGCGGCGCCCCGAATCGTCGCCATCTCCAGCGCACTTTCCGCGCTCAGCGCCGCTGCGTCACGGCATGCGGAGTTCTGTAGCAGGCATGCCGTTTTCATTTCGCCGAACATGTCGAAACTGTTGTTATTGAGCGCACCGTCCGTGCCGAGCGAAACATTGACGCCACATTCCAGAGCGCTCCTGACAGGCAAGATGCCGGTCGCCATTTTCATGTTGGCCACCGGGCTGTGGGCCAGGTGTGTGCCGGTTTCCGCCAGAATCTCAATCTCGAGCGGGCTGACCCAGCAGCCGTTGATCAACAACACGTTCGGTCCGAGGACATGGTTATCTCGTGACCATTCCGCGGGGCGGCAGCCGTAGGTTGCCTCGATGTATTCCGCATCCTCGATTTCCGAACAAAAGTGATACACGATCCCCATGCCCGTTTCTCGCGACGCCTGTGCGACTGCTTCATAAAATCTCGGATGTTCCGTATCGCCGGCACGGCGCGGCACATCGAGCCCGAACCACAAGCGAACCAGTCCGTCCTCGGAATTATCCCAGCGGCGCATTACGCCAAGCGCCTTCTCGACCGTCCGCCGTGCGGTTCGCCTGCTGTCCTCGCCCGGCTGCGGCTCGATGAATCGTCCGAGCACGGCTCTTATGCCCAATTCGGCGATCGCCGCCGTCAGCGCACCGAAATCGTCCCGCGGATCCACGTTCGGACTGACGAATGTCGTCGTGCCACTGCGCAGCATTTCAACCATGCTCAGTTGGTTTGCGAGCACCCCGTCCACCGGGTCCCTGCGTTGCAAATAAGGTTCGACAATATCGTCGAGAAACGGCATCCAGTGCAGCCTGTCACCCAGCCCGCGTAACAACGACTGGTCCGCGTGGGCATGCGTATCTATGAGACCGGGCAGTGCAATCATTTGCCCGCCGTCCAGCAGCGGTACGTCAGAATACCTGTGTGAAAGCTCGGTATCGCGGCCGATGGCCGCTATCTTCCTGCCGTCAATGACGAGCGCCGCATCCTCGATGACGCGGCGTTCGGCGTCCATGGTAACGGCAGTCACGTTGGTGATTTTCAACATGCGTGTCGGTCATCCGGCGGCACGCGCGAGCAACGCGCGATAGATTCGCGCGTTGAGCAGGGCACCGGTTATTCCGGTATGCAATTCGGCCGTGTGCGGCTCGTCTTCGACTTCCAACGCCTCTGCGAGCGATTGCCCGGTCAGTCCGCGAAGACCCAGGCTCCATGCCATCGACGGCAGATCGAGAATGAAGTAATGATAGAGTTCGCGCCAGCTGCGGTCTGCCGAGCGAAACAGGTGGTCGAGGAACGCTGCGTCGAAATGCGAATTGAAGGCGACCATCAGTACCGATTTACCGCCGGCGGCCTGGTTGTGAAATGCGACGATCCGATCGATTGCCTGGTTTTTGTCCAGCGCCCCCAGGCGCCGCCATCGTTCGGCATCGAAGGCATTCACGGCACGTGCGCCTTCGTCAGTGCGTTCCGGATGCTCCGGTTGAATACGAATGAAAAACGTGTCCAGTTCGACGCCGTCCAAGTCGGTCATGACGATGCCGATGTCGATCAGCTCGTGGTGCCCGGGAATCAACCCGGTCGTTTCTACGTCGATGAATGCCAGTAACCAATCATCGGGTGACTCTGATGGCCAGGCAGGCGCTTGCGCGTGGGCAAGGCCTATTTGCATGGCAACCAATACGAAAATGAATTTTATTGTTTTCATACGCTGGGCCTGTGCACCGTAATCCGCCGGAAATGTACCACACGGCTGGTTGCCGGAACCTCGTCCGTGCTTGAGAGACAGGCAACGGTTTGTTATCAATTTGCAATGGTCTTATTGCGAGATTTCGGGATGAAAAAATTTCTATGCGCGTTTGCCTTGTTTTCCGCACTGGCGACAAGCCCGGCCTGGTCGGCAGATTTCCCGCGAAATCAGTCACTATACGTGACCATGCGGGACGGCGTGCGCATCGCCATCGATGTCTGGTTGCCTGAAGAATTACAGCAAGACCAACAAATTCCTGCGCTGATGCACGCGACCCGGTACTGGCGGGCAAGGCAAAACGTCAGTGACGATTACCGCGACGACAACCGTTTTGTCGAAGCCGAAATGGTCAACGAAGCCGGCTATGCATTCGTACTGGTCGACGCGCGGGGAAGCGGTGCGTCGTTCGGCACGCGGCCGTACGAGATGAACGTCGCGGAAGCGAAGGATTACGGCGAGATCGTCGACTGGGTCATCGCCCAGCCCTGGTCGAATCAGCGCGTCGGCGCATTCGGCGTCTCGTACGCCGGCAACACCGCCGAAATGCTGGCGATCAACCGTCATCCGGCGGTCAAGGCGATTGCCCCGCTGTTCAACGATTTCGATAACTTCGGTCACCTGGTGTTTCCCGGCGGTTTGCTGGACATCGGCTTTTTCGAGCGCTGGAGCCGGCGAGTTCAGGCACTCGACCGGAACGATATCTGCGCACGCGACGAAGTAAGCGGCGCCGACTGCGAGGCGCTCAAAAGTACCTGGCTGGGCGTCAAGCCGGTCGACGGCGACCAGGACGGCAGGATCCTGGCGCAGGCGGTTGCCGAACATGCTGCCAATGTTGATCCTTTCGAGGCGGCACTCAAATACGAATTCAGGGACGACCCGTGGGGCGGTGAGGGCGGCGTCCGCAATGTCGGCTACCTGCGCAGCCCGGCCGGACACCTGGAGGCCATCGAAGCTTCCGGTGTCGCCATGTTCGTGCGTGCCGGCTGGCAGGATGCGGCGACCGTCAACGGTACGCTCGGCCGATACATGACGATCGACAATTTGCAAAAAGTCTTCATCGGCCCCTGGGATCACGGCGCAAACAACGACGCCGATCCCTTTCACGAAACGGATGCGCCGGTATCGCCGACGAAGGAACGACAGTTCGAGGAAATGATCCGTTTCTTCGACCTGTTCCTGAAACAGGAAGACGATCCCGATCTGCAGTCCGACATTACCTATTACACACTGGGCGCCGATCGCTGGACCACCACCCGGACCTGGCCGCCCGCCGGGTTCGTCGCCTCGCAATGGTATTTCGGCGAATCCGGGCAGTTATCCACGGCGATGCCCCAGGCGGAGAGTGGCGCCGACGAGTACACGGTCAATTTCGACGCGACCACCGGTCGGCACAACCGCTGGTGGACGAATAACGGCTCCGGTGACGTCATTTACCCGGACCGTGCCGCGGAAGATCGCAAGCTTTTGACGTTCACCAGTTCGCCATTTGCACAGGATGCGGAAATCACCGGTCATCCGCTGATTACGCTGTTCGTCCGATCGACGCATGAAGACGGTGCATTCTTCGCCTACCTCGAGGACGTGGCTCCGGACGGCAGGGTGACCTACATCACGGAGGGTCAACTGCGCGCCATCATGCGGCGCACGACGACGGCGCAATCTCCATACAAAAAGCCGGGGCCGCATCGCAGTGAATTGCGCGCCGATGCGATGCCGCTGATCCCGGGAGAGGTCGCGGAACTGACCTTCGAACTGTGGGCGACCTCCGTACTGATTCGCAAAGGCCATCGCCTGCGCGTTGCAATCGCGGGCTCGGACAAGGACTCGTTCCTGCGATACCCGAGAGACGGCGCCGTGCCGACCATCACCGTCGAGCGCAACCGTCGCTACCCGTCTCACATCGAATTACCGATGCGAAACCCGTAACCAATCGCCGTGACCGGATACTGTTAGAATGCGCCATCATTTTTGCGATGAAGTTTGTTTGGCTCTGTGGAAGACGATGTGAGCAGCGACTGTTTTGACGTGGTAATCGTCGGTGCCGGTCTTTCGGGTATCGGCGCGGCCCGCCATTTAAAGGACAAGTGTCCCGGCAAGAGCTTTGTCATTCTGGAGGGCCGCGATGCCATGGGCGGCACCTGGGACCTGTTTCGCTTTCCCGGGATTCGTTCCGACAGCGACATGTTTACCCTCGGCTACAACTTCAAGCCATGGCGCGATGGCAAGGCGATTGCAGACGGCCCTGCGATCCTGGAATACATCAAGGAAACCGCTGCCGAAGGCGATGTCGACCGGCACATCCGCTACGGCCACCTCGTGAAATCGATCGACTGGTCGAGCCAGGATGCGTGCTGGACGATTCGTGCCGAGCACAAGGACAGCGACGACACCGTGACCGTTCGCGGCCGCTTCATCCTGATGTGCGCCGGCTATTACAGCTACGAGCAGGGCCACACACCCGAATTCAAGGGTCGCGAGCGATTCCAGGGCCAGATCGTGCATCCGCAGTCATGGCCCGAGGACCTGGACTATAAAGACAAGAAAGTCGTGTGCATCGGCTCGGGCGCCACCGCCGTCACCCTGGTGCCGGCGATGGCAGAGGACGCTCGACACGTCGTGATGCTGCAGCGCTCTCCCACCTACATGGTGTCCAGACCGGATACCGACGTCATCGCCAATCTGTTGCGAAAGTTGCTGCCGGAGAAAATCGCCTATGCCATCACGCGCTGGAAGAACATTCGCTTTCAACAGGTCGTCTACCGCAGGACACGCACGCACCCCGACAAGGTAAAACGGAAACTACTCGATATGGTGCGCAAGGAAATGGGGCCCGACTACGACATCGATACCCACTTCACCCCGCACTACAATCCGTGGGATCAGCGCCTGTGCCTGGTGCCGAACAGCGATTTTTTCGAAGCGATCAAGGCCGGCAAGTCGTCCATCGTCACCGACCGCATCGATACATTTACGGAAAACGGTATCCGCCTCGCGTCCGGCCGCGAGCTGGAGGCGGACATCATCGTCACGGCGACCGGGCTCAGCCTGGTGCTGCTCGGCGGGGTGGAGTTGCGGGTGGACGGCGAGCCTGTGACCCTCGCCGAAACCTTCAGCTACCTCGGCATGATGTACTCCGGCGTGCCCAATCTGGTGACCATTTTCGGCTACATCAACGCCTCATGGACGCTGCGCGCCGACCTCACGTCGGCGTATGCCTGCCGCATCATCAACCACATGGAGCAGACGGGACTCCGGCAATGTACGCCGCATTTGCGCGCAAATGACCAGAAAATGACTTCGCGCCCGTGGATCACGGACTTTTCCTCCGGCTACATGCAACGCGTCATGCACCTGTTCCCGAAGCAGGGTGACCGGGCGCCGTGGCTCAACACGCAGAATTACCGCGAGGACAAAATACTGCTCGAGAAGCGTGCGGTCGACGATGGCGTACTCGAGTTCAGCAATCCGCGACGTGCCGAGGTCGTCGATGCGTCGCAGGAATTGCGCAGCGATGCCGCCTGAGCCTTTGTTTTTGCGGCCGTTTTTATTTTGAGGCGTTGTTAATTCTGCTATATTACGCCGCAGTCAAATCGCGCTGGGGCACAACGTGACTATCAAGACTCGCATCCTGCTTGTACTGGCGACTGCGTCGCTGCTTCCTGCACTGGCGAAGGCCGCCGCCGTACTGTTCATTCATCCGACGCTGGTAATGTTCGAAGGAAATGAGCGAAGTGCGACGATCACCCTGACCAATCGCGGCGATCAGGCTGGCACCTTCGAGATGAGCTGGACGAATATGCAGATGACGCCGGGCGGCGGGCTGGTCAAGGTCGAGGGTGATGCACCATGGTCGATACAGTCCTATGTGCGCTACTCGCCGCGACGCGTGACGCTCAATCCCCTGGAATCCCAGGTTGTGCGAATCGCGGTGCGCCGCGGCCTCGAGGTACCCGAGGGCGAGTATTACTCCCACTTCCGGGTCCTCACGCTGAACAGCGAGGAAGTATCGGTCGATGTGAATGACCGGAACAATTCGAATCAACAGAATTCGTCCGCAGTCGTCATCGATGCACGCTCCGCGGTCGCCATACCCATCGTCTGGCGTAACAGCCGCGAGTCGTCCAGCGCCTCGATCGAAGCCGTTAGCGTCGATCCGGCCAGCAACAAACTCAATGTCGAAGTCAGGCGTCACGGTCCGCTCTCCGTGCGCGGCTACCTGCAGGTCATGGAGCCCAAAGCCGACGGCTCGCTGAGTCCGCTAGCCGAGCCGGTGCCGCTGGTCATCTACCCGAATCTCGATTCCCGGACAATGTCCATCGACCTGAATGACGGGATTCTCGCCGCCAATCTGAAGAGCGGTACCGAAATCTTCTATTCACCAGACCTGGAATTAAGCGATCGCTCAACAGTCATCGCCAGCTACTCGCTGGTTCCCTGATCATGAACGCGCTGCAACCCTGGTGTCTCACCGCCTGGCGGAGAGTTTTGCTTTGCGGCACGATTCTGCTATCGATGCATTCTGCCAATCCGGCGCTGACGATAACCGAGAAAGTGACGCCGACGCTCGGCACCTTGCTGAGCGGCGCTAGTGGCCGGAATTTCATTCTCAACACCGATCAGACGGTCAGCGGAACGGATGCCGCAGACTACATGTTTGGCGCCGTTTCCGGTGAATTGACGGTCAAAAAGACGGGCGGCTCACAGAGCGCAAATATTCTCGCGGACAACATTACGACTTCGGGGGGCGTCTCGGTGAATGCCGTGCCGTGCAAATGGGACACCCAGGCGCAGACGACTTGCGACGGTTCCGGTATCAATGTGACGGTCGGCGGTACCAAGGCGCTGATGGTCGGTGTCAACATCGACACAAGCCAGGTGCACAGCGGCGGTCAGTCGGCCAGCGTTACCTACGACATCACCATAACGTTGCTGTAACAGCCTTCACTCGAAGATATAGACGCGCTCCAGGACGACGTAGCCGTCCTTCGGATCCAGCGTAAGATCCTGACTCAGCTGGGTACGACCGTCGTCCGCCCATACGCGCACTTCGTAATCGCCGCTGGGAACGCTGGTGAAGCTGTAGAAACCGTCGAACTCGGATCGCGTCCTCGCAACTTCACGACCCTCTTTGTCGTGCAACGTGACGATGATGCCTCTTGCTCCACGACCGGCGCCCGCAGATCCGGTCATCACCGTACCTTCGATGTCGCCCGTCATTACGAGGGCAACGTCGATGCTGATGTCGCTCCCCGCATGCGTATGCAGCTCATACATTTGCGCGCGCGGCACCAGGAATGGGTCGTCGACTTTAAGGTACTGCATGTCAAATTGCACCGGACGGGAACTCGGCAAGGCATTCAATGGCAATACGCCGGGTACATCAGGCAGCGTCTCCTGGTCGCGATAACTTGCCCACTCGACGGGGTTCTCGTGAGGATCGCGAACGCCGTCGTTATCCTCGTCGACGAACAGATGCATCGTGGCACGTCCTGTATTCGCGAGTCCGCCGATATCCGTGATCATTGACTTACTGCGATAATCGTAGCCGAACGCGATGCTGAAGCCGGCGCCGACCGACCAGTCACCCTCGAAATCGGAACTCACGCTGAAGGTCATGTCGTAATCGCGCACGCGAACTGACAGCAGGTTTGAGACAAACATCGAGTGATCGTCCGCAAGCCTCCTGGTGATGGTCAGGTTGTTGTTCAATCGTCTGCCAATCTCCCAGTTCATGGATGCGGACACCTGCCTGAAGGGCTGGCTGTCGGTTGGCTGATAGTCCAGCTGGCCACGCACACTGATGCCATTGATTCGGCTCGCGACCTTAAGGTGACCGATGGTGGAATCGGGACCGTCACCAAGACGAAAATCCAGATCGTTGGTAAGGCTCACGCGTCCGATTCGGGTGCTGAAGCGATTGAAAAGCCGCCAGTCCGACGGACCGTCGGCAAGCTCGCGGTGCCGCAGGCTGACGGTATAAGCGTGTTCCTTGTCGAGACCGAAAGAACCGAATACGGAAATCTCGTTTTCTGAATCCAGATCGTTCTGTTGCAGGGTCGCGGGGCTCAGGTAGTCATTGAATGCGCTGTGCGAAACGGTGATCTGCTGGCCCGCAAAGCCGGTCAGGTATTGCAGGTGCCACGCCTGGCCGGCACCGAACTGCTGCGCTGCTTCTCCCACGAAAACACCGGGCCCGACCTGGCGGCTGCCGAAAAAACTCAGGTAATCGGTATCGGTATAAGTGCCATCCCGCGCGCGAGAGCCGAGGCCGGCCCGCGTATACGCTGCACCGGCTTGCAGGTCATCGGTGAACGCCTGCGAGTAACTGAAAGTCGTCGCATAGCTGGCTGGCAGCGCATTGACATTGTCCGGCCTGCCGTCGAGAAAGTGGTGGTCGAAATCGATGTGACTGATGCTGAAATCATAGTCACCCTTGGCAAGGTTGTTTCTGCCGCCCCATATCGTTTGCCGGTCTTCCCGTGTCTGTCCCTGCGGCCCGTACAGTTTCGCGATAAATATGTTCTCGCCAAAAGGAATTTCCTGGTCCGGAAAAAAGTACCGGCCGTCGGTACCGACCGTTCCGAATTCGATGAGCGAACCGTCGCGGTAAAGTTCGACCTCCCATCCCGGCGGTGCGTCTCCGGTGATTGTGGCAAGGCCAAGGCTGCCCTGCCGGTTATCCGGGTATCGGTCGATGGTGAAGCCTCGTCCGGTGTTGGCCGCCGCGACCAGGTTCGAACTGGACTGGATAATGTCACCAAGGCCATAGCTGTAAATGCCTGCAAACAAGGGCGTATCCGGCATCGCGGATGCACGTGAAATCGTCAAGCGAGTCGTCGTATCGCTGCTGCTGTCGCTGCCACCCGCAAACGAACCGGAATAAACAGCCGAATGTTTCAACAGGTCCATTCCCATCGAGAGTGACGCTGAACCCGAACTGCTTCGATTTCCGCCTTGTCGTTGCGTCAGAAAATGCGTGGAAAAGTCTGCCAGCGGCATCGTCGCCCAGTGATATTCATCCGGCACGATGACATCCGCCTCACGCTCGTCGCCCGTGCGGTAACGATAACGCGCAAGCATGCGCTCACGCCAGAGCTGAAACGGCAGCGGTTCGTCGGAATGAATGGTCAGCACCTGCTGGCGAAGATCGACGTTGAGCGAAAGATCGAACCAACGCTCCAGCGCATCGACAGATACGTAGGTACCTTCGAAATCCTGCATCCATTCGTCTCGCGGCACGCGTTCTCCCTGCTCGCTTGCAATCTGCACCACGCCGAGATCCGTTCGCCAGACGAAATGATTGTCTTCATTGCGGAACCAGCCCGACCAGAGCTCGTCCTGTTGTTCAATCTGAAATTCGACCGCTTCAAGGAACAACCCGAAATCCACCAGCAGATTTCCGTCCACATCGTATGCAGGCACGCTTTCCCCGAGCAGGTAGCCGTCTGAGTGAAAGTCAAGCAGGTAAAATGTCGGTTCTTCCTGCGCAACAGATTCTGCGGCACCGAGCAAAAAATAGATCGCCGCGATCAGCGCTGGTGAAAAACCGCTGAATATGTGCAGCCGATTCTCCATGTCAGTGGCCGGACTCGAATTTTTTCGCTCGCGGATACATTGTTTGAATGCGCTACAATCGGTCTCGCCCTGCGTTGCGGTTTACTGATAGGAAACGGTGACGTCGAACGAGCTGTTGTCCACACCAACTGTCGCGTTCCCGTTTGCCGTCAATGTTGCACCGATCAGCAATGTTGCGCTTGCAACAGAGGTTTCCGAGTAACCCGAGCCGTCACAGGCAGTGTCTGACGCTGCATTGTTGTAATTGCACTCCCAGTTGCCCAGCGAATACCCGTTAGCCGTCGAGACATTGTCGACCACTATCGAGATCGACTGGGACGCAGTTGCTGTCACCGTCAGACTGGCCGCAGCCTGCGTGCCGCCGAGAATGTTGTCTTTCGTATCGGTCACCGAGCTGTCGGGCGCAATGGTGATTTTCTCGTTGTTGCCCATCGCTACATCGAGCAAACCAAACTGCAGCGGATTGTTTTCCGTGATCGTGACCGGATCGAGGAAATCCATGTCCACGGTAACCGACTCCGGATTCGCGGCATCCACAACAAATGACGGGATCAGCCCCAAGACAGCCGATCCCAAAATCGTCAACAGTCGCGTGTTCCAACAATAGTTAATCACCGTCGCTCCCTGGCTTTACTTAAGCCGGACGCATATTTCAGGGACTCTAAAATGGAAGGCTGCAGCTTGCTGTGATCCAGCACGCAAAATGCGACATAACGCCCGCAATTCGCCGCAGTTACAGACAAAACGGGGCCCCAGGGGCCCCGTTTATCCACAAGTTTGGAATCGAACCTACTGGTAGGAAATCGTGATGTCGAAACTGCCGTTACCGGGGGCCGCCGCTGCATTGCCCTTGGCCTTCAAGGTCGCTCCGACGATTAGCGTGCCGCTCTCCACGGAGACGCCGGAAAAGCCTTCGCCGTCACAAGCGACGTCGTCACTTGCATTGTAGTTGCAGCGGAAATCACCGAGTGCATAGCCCTCGCCGGCATTGACTTTATCGACGTAAATGGTGATCGGCTGCCCCGGCGCGGATCTCACGTTGAGACTGGCCGCGGTTTTCATACCCGGTTTGACGGCGGCGACTTTTGCACCGCCCTGGGCATCCTGCGCCGGCACGGTGATCTCCCGACTGAACAGGAAATCCTGGTGCGATCGGCCGATTAGCATGTCGTTGATCTCACCGATACCGGCAGGATCGACGAAGGTGACCTTCGCCTCAACCAGTTCCGCCATCAGCAGGGCCTCCGACTCGAGGCCCGGCAGGACGAAGTCCTGGCTATCCTGTGCGACCAGCGCTGCCGGGGTGAGGATTACCGCGACCGAAAGGATCAGCTCTCGTAATGAGGCCGATCTTTCGGAAGAGCAGCGCCGTTGTCCTGAGAAAAGACCGGACATTGGCGCATCCTCGCTTATTGATAGGTTATCGTCAGGTCGAAGCTGCCGTTGTCTGCACCGGCTACTGCTGGCGTAGAGTTCTTGGTCAGCGTCGCGCCAACCCGGACTTCGATCGATCCTGCGACAGACGTTTCGCTCAGCCCGCCACCGTCACACGCCCCGGCCGTATCGCCGTCGTAATCGCAGGTGAAGCTGCCGAGTGTATAGTAAGTACCGTTACCGATGTTATCGACCAGGATGGTGATTGCCTTCCCCGGTGCGGCCGTGGTGTTGAACGTCGCTGCAGCCTGGGTACCGCCGGTGACATTGTTGTTTGCGTCGGTCACACCGCCGTCAGTAGCGATTACGACCGTTTCGGTGTCCGCCATGGCGACGTCAAGCAAACCGAATTGCAGTGGATTCGTTTCCGCAATCGTGATTGCGGCAACCCATTCAACTTCGACAACGACCGGCTCGGGGTTAGCTGCAACGGCAACCTTGGCAACCGTCAGGCCAAGCAGTGCCGAGCCTGCAACTGCCGCAATGCTTTTTAGAAAACCTTTTGATTTCATTTCCCAATTCCCTTCCATAAGATTGAAGCAACAAATTCTGTACGCGAAAGTCTATGCCAGAGTGGACTGACAGTTCCGCGAACCGGGCCACAAAACGGATGTTATTCAGTCAGTTAGAAGCCGATCTGTGAACTGGCTCACACTAATGTGACATAAGCACCGACGAGCGGTCGAAGGCGACCGACAAACGGTTTGCGGGCATCAGCACATTGAACATAATCTCGTCGGCTTGCCTTCCTTTTATGGCATTGCACCGTTGGAGATCCACAGCCGGATCTCGTCAATCACCGATTGAGCGAGTGGTCCGCTCGGCGGCATCTGGTTGCCAATCATCTGGTTGCCTTCGAGTTTCTGGATCAGGTAACTGTTATCCGGATCGCCGGGTGTGACTCTCAATGCCGCGCCGCCACCCACCTGCAGCGCTGCGACGTTGACGAGATTGTCGAAACTTGACTGCTCGCTGGAGAGATCCATGACACCGGGCAGAATCGCGCCACCACCGGTATGGCAGCCGCCGACCGCGCAAGTGGGTCCGAACACGATCGCCTGGATCTGCGGCAGAGTCGGACCGAGCACCAGCGGCGTCGAGATCGTGAAGCGGCTAACGAAGTCGCCGCCGGCAACGCCGTTGCCCGACGGGAATCCGCCGGCGAACTCACCGTCCAGCGCATTGCCGTTCAGGTCCATGATCATCGACGGCGCACTGCCGCTGAGTCGAACCTCGTACTCGTCATCCGCCATCGCCACCCCACTCAGGTCGAAGATGGCGCTGCGCGGGTTGCCCAGAGGCACGGAGATTTGCGCCGCGCTAATGGCAAGGTCATTGCCGTTGCCGAAAACGCCATCGACGCTGGCGGTGAGCGTGAACGTGTTCAGGTTGACCGTCGTCGCATCGAGGTCGCGGTCGAAACCGGCCACGATCGTGGTTGGCGCTGCCGTCAGCGCTGCCGACGGCGCGGGGGACAGCGACGAAACCTTGACCGGTCCGGCGGCGGGTGCACGGTCGTCGATCGCACCGTCGGTGATCCACTGGCGAATGGTGTCGATCGTTGCCTGATCGAGGGCGCCGGCGGGCGGCATGACGCCGCCGGACGACGCTGTTCCTTCGATCTTTTGCACCAGGTAGCTGTTGTCGGGGTCGCCCGGACGCACCCGATCAATCGCTGCATCCTGGTTACTCGGTACGCCGACCAGCATGGCATAACTGCTGGCAGCCTCCAGGCTGAGCCCTTCCGGCGGTGAGCCGCCGCTGTGGCAATTTGCCGTCGCACAGCTCGGGGTCAAGACGCTTGCCTGGATTTCCGAAAAATTCGGATTAATGCCGCTCGGTGGTGGCGGAACCGGGGCATCGCCGGCAAATTCGGATGCGGCATCGTCGAAGGTCTGCACCTCGCAGGCGCCCAGCAGGCCACCCAGCACGAGCACCGCGACCCTGATTCCGTTATCCGAGTGATTTTGCATGACGCCCTGGCCCAAGCAGGGGGCATTGCCGGCGAAAGGCAGATTGTCATCGACTTCGCCCGGGCATGACGCGATGTCGATCACAGTCTCGCCAGCGTCGCCGGCTGACGACACGATTCGGACCGTGTTTGGGAAATTCAGCACACAAATTCATATATGTGTGCGATTTGTTGCATATTTGTAAAAGCGTTCGACCTTCCGCGAGTGACAAGTCCTGCGTTGGCCCCGGGCACGGCAACTTCGGCGGCTGGTCGGTCGCGTGGCGCGCCCGCAACTTTACGGACAGCGGCGAAGCAGCCGGGCCTCGATGTTGTTGGCCGGCCTACCGAATAATAAACGTCGGGTCCGGGCGTCACGATTGGCAGGATTTGATTTCCAACGAATATCGAAAATTCAGCCACTTATGAATTGTCGTTAATTTCCTGCCTGAAAAACTTTTTTCGGGAAAATGGGGTCAGCGGTCAGGCGCGAAATGCAAATATGTCCCTGCAGGCAGACAGGCACGAAGAATGTCGATTCACGCTTACTTTCTTCAGGTAATTACGACTGTTACTTGATAGCTGTTTTCAAGCATTGACGATAACTAGCTGAAATTAGGGCGATCTCACCCCGCATCCGCTGCACGGATGCGGGGCGAATCGCTGCAACCGATCCCGTTGCTGCCTTGGCGTTCTGGTTTACGGGTGGATCACAATGCTTCCGCCCCCGATCTCGGTTGTCGGATCGTCATCCTCGTCCGCACCCGGCTCGTTGTCGTAGACAATCAAATCGTTATTGTCCTTGTCCCAGATCTTGATGCGGAACAAATCCACATTCGTGGACGGTGTCAGATCTGCATCGATGGCGAACAGCATGAAACCGTAGTTGCCGCTGCCGTTGACTCTGCCGTCACCCTTGTACTGCGCTTTGTGATTGGCGACAACCAGCCACTCGTAACTATCGGAGTCGAAATTCAGGTCACCGGCTTTGAACAGGAACTTGGTGTTGCCCGTCGGCGTCTGTGCGCCTTGCTGGTACTTTGACACGAAGCCGAAATTGGCTTTGCCTGTCTGCCCCTGACATGCCGGCGTCAGTTGACAGGCATTCGCCGGCGAATCGATCCAGCCGCCCCCCGTGACGAAGCCTGCGGACGGATCGAATACCGCAAGCAATGTGCAGTCCTCGTCGCCGCTATTGCCGGCTGCATCCGTACCTGTAACGCAGAGTTGATGCACGTCGGGCGTCGCGAACGCAGCGACCGCTGCGGTCACACCCTCGCTTGGCTCGTCGAACGTACCGTCCTGCGCCGTCATCGCAATGGGTGAGCCGCCATCCACGGTGTAGGTGGCCGAGGCGATATTCGATCCGCCGGTCGCCGTGTCGTCGACGATCGCAGTCAAAGTAACGCCATTGGTCACAGCCACTGGATTCGGCGTTGCCGTGGTGTTGCTGATGGCCGGTCCCTCGTCGTCGGTGACCAGATCGAACACGTAAGCGGACCCCGAATTGCTGCCCTGGTGATCGTGCGCCACGGCGCCGACCACGACCGTGCTGCTACTCACGGCAACGTCAATGCCGAAAGTATCGAACGCCGCGCCGTCGCTCGGCAGCAGCTTGTCGGTCTCGCTAATCGCGCCGGATGCGCCGCTGAGTTCGAATACGTAGGCCGCCCCCGAATCGGTGCCGTTATCGTCGTCGGCCCGGGCGCCAATGACGGCTCTTGAGCCGTTGACGGAGATCGATCGACCGAATTGGTCGCTGACTCCGCCGTCGCTCGCGGTCAACTTGGCTTGCTCGGTCCAGGTCGTGCCGCTGCGACTGAAAAGGTAGGCCGCACCGGAATCAAGTGCAACGTCGTCGTCGCCACTGGCGCCTATGACAGCCGTATCTCCGTCGAGAGCAACGGCTACGCCAAACACATGTGAGTTGACGCCGTCGCTGGCGAGTAGTTTGGCCTGTTCGCTCCACACGGCGCCGCTGCGAGTAAAGACATAGGCGGAACCGGAACTACCGCCCAAGTCGTCATTAAGATGAGCTCCGACGATGACGGTGTCACCGTCCACGTCAACCGAGAAACCGAATCGGTCGAATGCGGCGGCATCACTTGCAGTCAGCTTTGCCTGCTCGGTCCAGGCGGTGCCGCTGCGGACAAAAACGTAAGCCGAACCGGAATTAGTACCAGCGTCGTTGTCCTGCTCGGCGGCGATAACGACGGTATCTCCGTCGATGGCGACGTTCTGGCCGAATGCGTCTGTGGTTGCGCCATCGCTGGCGGTTAGCTTTGCCTGTTGGCTCCAGGTGGAACCGGTCCGCGTGAATACATAGGCGGCACCGGAATCAATGGCAACGCCGTCATTGAAAACTGCCCCGATGACGGCCGTGTCGCCATCGATGTCGACTGCAATGCCGAACTGATCGTTGATGTCGCCGTCAGCGGGAATGAGTTTTTGCTGCTCGCTCCAAATTCCGGCGCTGCGCAGAAAAACATAGGCCGCACCGGCATTGGCAGCGGCGGCATCCTCCTGGACAGCCCCCACAATGGCAGAATCGCCGTCGATGGCAACCGATTGTCCGAATAGATCGCCGACCGCCCCGTCACTTGCGAGCAGTTCGACGAATTCATTGAGAATCGATGCAAATACTGAATGTACGGCGAGCAATGTTACGCCTGCCAGCCCAGAAGCGAGGAGCAAACCCTTTATTCGGTTTTTCATTTTTACTCTCCGCTCTCTTAAAGGGCTGTGTAATTGAACGTGATCGAGAGTCCGGTCTCGGTCGCGTTACCCAGCTTGAAATAGGCTCCCTGGTCCGTGCGCACGACGACGCAGTCATTCGCGGAGAACGGCAAATCCGGCGCCTCCTTGGAAAATGTCAGCAAAGGAATATCGGACGAAGACACACCGTCGAATCCGGTGCCGGCGACAAATGCGAGTTCGACATCGCTGTGCGCGGGGACGACCACCGCATGCGGCGTTCGGTCAGCGTTGTACGCGATGTGCACGTCGACGCCTGCTGTCGCGGCAGGGTCGACCTGCATCGTTTGTGATACTGATCCAGTATCGAGATCGATGCCGTCCGACTCGATGTTCAAGGTGGCTGTTTCCGATGCCGTCGCAGGCGCGGACAAAGCTATCAGCGAAAAAACAAGAGACGTGCGCGGCGGGATTTTCGACCGGATGGCGGGTCGAGCGTGAATACGACGTGAAAACATGACTCCTTCCTCCAAGTTGAGCCTTTGGAATTCGGCAGCCCGGCTATCTTGGAGTCCTTTGCGAATTGCCGTGGCAATGGCCTAGGAAACGAGGACCCGTGGTTTTCCGTCCCCGTCTTTGGACGGGTTTGGCTTTTCGTGTATCTCTATGGGCGCCTTATACCAATTCTAGCGGCTCTTGTCATATTGGAGCCCTATATGGAGGTATTTTGCAACATACTGTTTCCACAGGAGATCCTCGAAACTCGGCCTTTGAGCCAAGAACCGCTGCTCGCTGGGTCGCGGCACCGGTCCTGCCAACCAAGTCCTTTGCAGCCCCTTGGTGATGCCGGGCCCGGTAGATACCGTTGGTTGAGATTCGCGTGGGATTTCGCGTGCGGAGATCGCAAGTTCGAATCAATCGGCGATGCCAAAACCCGCAGGCGACGGAATTTGGTCATGCGAAGACATCGAATTCTGCGCGATGACCGGGCCTAACTGGGAATGTGCAGGCCAATCAAGCCGATACCTGCCGGGAATGAGACCTGACGCACGCCGCAACTGGTCAATTAATACATAATGCGGGCAGGTGGTTCAGGATGCTGGGGCCGGCAAACAGGTTGCCGGGTCGATGGACTGCTTTTGAAACTTCGCAATTGGGAGCATAGCAGTTCACATGAGCATAGACTTTCGTGCATTGGCGCCACGCTGGCTGTATTTCGTAACCTTTACCGTGTCCGGGTTCGCCGGGCTCATTTACGAATCGATCTGGTCGCACTATCTCAAGCTGTTTCTCGGGCACGCAGCCCTGGCACAGTCGCTGGTGCTGATCATCTTCATGGGCGGCATGGCGGCCGGCGCCTGGGTGGCTTCCCGCTATTCGAACCGTTGGAAGATGCCGTTGCTGGCCTATGCCATCGTCGAAGCCATCATCGGCGTCATGGCCCTGGTGTTTCACCAGGTTTTCGACACGGTTATTGACACCTTCTACTTTTCCATCCTGCCCGGCATCAGCGCACCGTTGCTCGGCTCGATCCTGAAATGGTCGGCCGCCGCATTGCTGATCTTCCCGCAATCGGTGCTGCTTGGCATGACCTTCCCGCTCATGAGTACCGGCATCCTGCGCCGTTACCCGACCACGCCGGGTGGCAGCATTGCAATGCTGTATTTCACCAACAGCATCGGCGCAGCCTTCGGTGTGCTTGCCAGCGGTTTCTGGCTGATAGGCAAGGTCGGTCTGCCCGGCACCATATTCACGGCCGGGCTGCTGAATATTGCGCTCGCTATCGGTGTGTGGGTCATGGTCAAACTCGATCCGGCGCCGGTGGCACCGCCCATCGCATCGTCTGAAACCAAAGAGGCGGCCTCGCAAGACATCAGTACCTTGTTCCTGATCGCCGCATTCATCACCGGCGCAGCCTCCTTCATTTACGAGATCGGCTGGATACGGATGCTGAGCCTCGTGCTCGGCAGTTCAACGCATTCCTTTGAGCTGATGCTAAGCGCGTTCATTACCGGGCTTGCATTCGGCGGTTTGTGGATCAAACGACGCATCGACAACATCAGCGATCCCGTGCGGTTTTCCGGCAAGGTGCAAATCATTATGGGCGCGGCCGCGGTGTTGACGCTGCCTGTCTACGCGAGTTCCTTCGAGTGGATGGCCGGCCTCATGTCCTCACTGCGTTCCAGTGAGGGCGGCTTCGTTATTTTCAGCCTTGGAAGTCACCTGATTGCCCTTGCGGTCATGTTGCCGGCTACTTTCCTCGCCGGCATGACGTTGCCGTTGTTCACCCATGTCATCATGAAATCCGGCGCCGGCGAGAAGGCGATAGGACGCGTCTACGCGGCCAATACGGTCGGCGCGATCGTCGGCGTACTGTTCGCGATCAATATCGGACTGCCCATGATGGGCATGAAAAACCTGATCGCTTTCGGTGCCTTGCTCGACGTCATTCTCGGCCTGGTGCTTCTCGCTCGGTCCAGCGACGCACGCCGCGTGATGCGACTGGCGGGCGGTGCATTGATTGGAATGGGCGCAATCGTACCCACCTTGTTCGTATTCGACATCGACAAGAACCTGTTGGCGTCCGGAATTTTCAGGAACGGCAATCTGGATTTTGTCGACCACTATGACGTCGCGTTCTTTGAAGATGGCAAGACCGCCACCGTCAGTGTTTCGAAGTGGCGGGGTGGGATTGTCACCATCGCGACGAATGGCAAGCCTGACGCCGCCATCTACTTCGGCGAGGAAGATTCAGTCGCGCTAGACGAGATCACGCAGGCGATGCTGGGTGCCTTGCCGCTCTCGTACAATCCGGACGCGAAGTTGATCGGCGTTATTGGCATGGGTTCCGGCATGACAACCAACACGATGTTGCTGGAGCCGAACATCGAGCGTGTGGACACCGTCGAAATCGAACCGAAGATGGCCGAGGCTGCGCAGTTTGCCTTTGGAGAGCGCAATGACCGGACGTTTAATGATCCACGCAGCCACATCCATCTCGAAGATGCCAAGACGTTCTTCTCTCTGCAGAATGACCGTTACGACATCATTATCGCCGAGCCGTCCAACCCCTGGGTCAGCGGTGTCGCGAGCCTGTTTTCCGAAGAGTTTTACGCAACGGTCAAAAACTACATTACTGACGACGGCGTGTTTGCCCAGTGGCTGCAGCTCTACGAGTTCACCGATCCGCTGGTCATGACCGTGCTCAAGGCGATGGCCCCGCACTTCAGTGACTATGTCATTTACAACACCGGCGATGACGATGTCGTGGTTATTGCCAAAAAGAACGGGCGACTGGATGAGCCGGACTACTCGCGGTTGTTGTCAGGCGAGTTTCGTGAGCAATTGAAGAGGCTGGATGTCGAGACCGAGGATGACTTCCGGGTGCGCAAACTGGCAGAGAAGTCGACCATCGAAAAATTGTTCGCGTTTTTCGATGTACCGGCGAACTCCGACTACTTTCCCTTCCTCGATTTGAATGCCGGCAAAGCGCGATTCGGTCAACAGCGGTCGACATTTCTCAGCAATGTTTCCTCGTCGCCGCTGCCGGTGCTCGAACTGATACACGATGAAAAGCTGGATTTGCATAACGTCGGGCTCGATGGAATTTACGAACGAGTCAGGGCTATCAAAAAAGCCGAATCGATATTTTCGTTGATCGTGGACGGAGAACCGTGGAACGATGCCAGCGAGATCGACGCTGTCATTCAGTTGACTGCCAACAACCTTCGGCTTCTACGGGCAGACTGCTCACTCGGCGATAACGAATACGAGACACTAAAGATGTGGTATAGGGTCGCCGGTGCGACGATGCCGTTTCTCGACCGTGAGCGCGCTTCCAACCTCGCAACCTATATGTCAGAGCCCACGTGCTGGGAAGGCGTAACCGCCCATACTCGTGACTGGCTCGAGCTGATCCAGGCGGTTGCAGCACGTGACGTTAACCGCATGGCGCAATTTGGCACCGCAGTCGTCGAGAGCGAGGACATGCCGGAGGATACCCGCGCACGCGAGTACGCCCTGGCTGCCGCAATGCTCGGCTACCTCGAGACGAACCAGCCCCGGAAAGCATTCGGATTGTTTACGGCTGTCGGCCAGAAGCTGTTACCCGAGCGATACATACACTCCGACTACTTCGTGTGGATCCGTGAGATCGCTACCTACGAGGCCGCATTGATGCCACAGCAGAACGCGCCGGGCGAGCTCTGGCTGAAAACCAGGATTCCGGAGGAAGAGTAGAAACAAAAAATGGCCCCAACGGGGCCATTTTTTTTATCAATGGAGCAAACAGCACCCGCGCATCCGAAAACGCCGTGTTCACCCAAATACGGAACTTTGGAAAACTTCTGCTCACAGCCCTTTTTTTTGACACGTATCGGGCAAAGGCCTCCAGCCAGTCCAGGCCGGGTTATCGCCGCACATTACCGCCAGCACGCCCGCGAGGTTCTCCCTGGCAGCTGATTGAAAACG
>JAWWCT010000056.1:0-23303 GCA_033720315.1 Woeseiaceae bacterium
GACGCTTACCAGCATTTCGGACCGGTGCCGACCCTGCTCGAGCGCGATTTCAATTTTCCGCCGCTGGAGGAATTGTTGGCGGAGGTCAGGCGTATCAAATCGATGCAGGAAGGCGTCGAGCAGCAGCCCAGGGTCGCGGAGTCGGCCGGTGGCTAAAATGCCCGAGTTTCAGCAAAAGCAGTATGCTTTTGCCGCCCATATCAGGGATCCGGAGCACAACCCGGCGCCGGAGGGCGTGGAAGACAGGCGCATGGCCATCTACCGTGAGCTGTTCTTCAACAATTTGCTGAATCTCATCGGCACGACCTTTCCCGTCACCCGGAAACTGCACACGAAAGAAAAGTTTCGTTCGCTGATTCGCCAGTTCATGGCGCATCACCAGGCGCAAACGCCCTACTTCCTCGAAATACCCGGCGAATTCGTTGCGTTTCTCGAAAACGAATACCAATTGCGGGACGACGACTATCCGTTTCTAGTCGAACTCGCGCACTACGAATGGGCCGAGCTCGCTTTGTCGGTGTCGCAAGACAGTAACGATCCCCTGGAAGTCGATGCAGAGGGCGATTTGCTCGAGCAGGTTCCGCTGCGCTCAAACCTGACGTGGACATTTGCCTATCAGTTTCCGGTGCATCGTATCTCTCCGGAATTCAAGCCGACCGAGCCCGGCGAAACGCCGACGTTCCTCGCTATCTGCCGCAAGGACAACGGCGACATGGATTTCATGGAGCTCAATCCGGTCACAGCCCGGCTGCTGGAGATGATCGGGGCAAACACCGAAAAAACGGGGCGCGAGTTGCTCCTGGAATTGGCCGGGGAAATCAACTATGCGGATCCGGATGCGCTGGTCAGGCATGGACTGGAAGCAATGAGCGCGATGCGCAAGGCAGAAATTCTTCTCGGAACCAAATATCAAAGGAGCGAATAACAATGGGATTCCTCAAAAAATTACATGATTTGATGGAACAGACGCGCAAGGTCGATTTTCTCGGGCCGCTGGCGCTCCGTCTGTACCTTGCACCGATCTTCATTCTTGCGGGCATGAACAAGCTCTCGGGCATCGAAGGCACGGCGAGCTACTTCGAGTTCCTGGGTATTCCCGCGCCCGGACTGATGGCCTATGTTGCCGGGTTTACCGAATTCGTCGGCGGAATCTGCCTGCTCGGCGGACTCGCCGTGCGCTGGTTCGCCGTGCCGCTGATGTTCACCATGATCGTCGCAGCCGGGACCCAGCATTGGGAGAACGGCTGGCACGTGCTGCCGGAAACCGAATTACAAATGCCCTGGGAGTGGCGCAAGGACCTGATCGAGGACGCGGTCGAGAAACGAACGCGGGCGCGCGCGATACTGCGCGAGCACGGCAATTACCGGTGGCTGACCGGGGCCGGGCCAATAACGATCCTGAAAAACGGCATTGAATGGGCGGCGACCTATTTCATCATGTTGCTTGCCCTGTTCTTTACCGGCTCCGGAAAACTCGGGCTCGATCACGTAATTAGAAAACGCTTTTTCAGTAGCTGAGTGCCCGCCGTCGCAGGCGGCGGGTGATTGTCGGCACAGGGACGCGCCTGGAAATAACACAACGATCATCGGCGACGGACGGCCGAATCGGTGGTTGATCAAAACCGCTTGCCTGTTTTGGGGAGGCAATTAGATGAACGAAATGTTTAGCGGTGCACTGGACGTCGTCCAGACACTGTCAGCGATACTCGTCTTCATAATCGGGCTCGGGATCCTGGTGCTGGTGGTCATGTACATCATCGACGTGACCCAGACAGAGCATGCGATACGTCGCAACTTCCCGGTGATCGGCAGGTTCCGCTACCTGTTCGAAACGCTCGGCGAGTATTTTCGCCAGTATTTTTTCGCCCAGGATCGAGAGGAACTGCCGTTTAACCGGGCGCAGCGCAGTTGGGCCTATCGGGCGGCGAAGAACGTGGACTCCACCGTCGCGTTCGGCTCTACCCGCGATCTAAGGCCCGTAGGCACCTACATTTTTGTCAACTGCCCCTACCCGGTGCTCGAATCCGATGTGTCTCCCACGAGCGCGCTCGAGGTCGGCCCGTATGCGCGCAAGCCGTACGTCACCGACTCCCTGTTCAACGTGTCCGGGATGAGTTACGGCGCGATATCGAAGCCCGCGGTGCTGGCGCTTTCGAAGGGCTCGAAGATGGCCGGCAACTGGATGAATACCGGTGAAGGTGGTTTATCGCCGCACCATCTCGAGGGCGGCGCAGACATCGTGTTTCAGATCGGTACGGCCAAGTACGGCGTGCGCAACGAGGACGGCGGTCTGAGCGACGACAAGCTGCGCGAGGTCGCATCCCACGAGCAGGTCAAGATGATCGAGCTGAAGCTGAGCCAGGGCGCAAAACCCGGTAAAGGCGGCATTCTTCCCGGCGGCAAAGTGACCGAGGAGATCGCCAAAATTCGCGGAATCAAGGTCGGCGAAGATTCAATCAGCCCGAATCGCCACCCCGAGATCGACAGTGCGGAAGACCTGCTGGGCATGATCAATCACATTCGCGAAGTAACCGGCCTGCCGGTCGGTTTCAAATCCGTCATCGGCGCTTACGGCTGGCTCGAGGAGTTGTTCCAGTTGATCAACGAACGCGGTATCGAACTCGCACCCGATTTTATCACCATCGACAGCGGCGACGGCGGTACCGGCGCCGCACCGATGAGCCTGATGGATTGTGTCGGACTGCCGATTCGCGAAAGTTTGCCGCTGGTGGTCGACTTGCTGAACAAGTACGGCCTCAGGGAACGAATTCGTGTGATCGCGAGTGGCAAGCTGATCACACCGGCCGAAGCCGCTGCCGCATTGTGTATCGGTGCTGACTTCATCCAGTCGGCGCGCGGCTTCATGTTCGCCCTCGGTTGCATCCAGGCCATGCAGTGCAACAAGAACACCTGCCCGACCGGTATTACGACGCACAATAAAAAGCTGCAACGCGGATTGGTGGTCACCGACAAGGCGCAACGCGTCATGCATTATTCGAAAAACATGGCAAAGGAGATCGGCATCATCGCCCATTCCTGCGGTGTGCCCGAACCTCGCCGGCTGAAGCGATTCCATTGCCGGGTCGTTGGCGAAGATGGCCGTTCCATTCCGCTCGACCAGCTGTATCCGGAAGTCAAGCCAGCCGATATAGCCGCCTGAGAGGACATTCGATCGCGGCTAAAGCCGCTCCCACGTTCTTCTTAAATTGAAGAAAGGCATATGTGGGAGCGGCTTTAGCCGCGATTGCTACAGTCTAATCATTGCATTTGTGGGAGCCGGCGCGCGTTTTGGCTGTCGACTAAAGATCAATCCGCACTTTCCGGAAGCGGCGATTTCCTGCATCGTGGGCGGATTGGGCTTTAGCCGCGACTCATTTCTTTTTCGGCAGGTACAGATCGGTCAGCGTGCCTTCGTAGGCTTCTGCGGCGAAGGCAACGGTTTCTGACAGCGTCGGGTGCGGATGCACAGTGAGGCCGATGTCTGCGGCATCGGCGCCCATTTCGATGGCGAGCCCGACTTCGGCAACCAGGTCGCCCGCATTCGGCCCGACCATGGCACCGCCGATGACCCGCCCCGTCGACTTGTCGAAAAGCAGCTTGGTAAACCCTTCGTCCCTGCCGAGCGCCAGCGCGCGCCCGCTGGCAGCCCACGGTATCTTGGTCTTTTCGTAAGCCAGCCCTTCACTTTTCGCTTCGGTTTCGGTGACGCCGACCCAGGCAACCTCCGGGTCCGTGTAGGCAACAGACGGTATGGTGCGCGCGTCAAACGCGCTTTTATGGCCGGCCGCTACTTCTGCTGCGACCTTGGCCTCATGTGTCGCCTTGTGCGCGAGCATCGGACCGGGTGCCAGGTCACCGATCGCAAAGATGTGCGGCACATTGGTCTGCATCTGCTTCGATACCGGAATGACGCCGCGCTCATCGACCCTGACACCGGCCTTGTCGCAATCGAGCTTGTCGCCGTTCGCCCGCCGGCCGATCGCCACCAGGACCTTGTCGTACACCTGCTTGCCGGGCGCCTTGTCACCTTCGAATTCGACTTCGATTCCCTTCTTGGCTGCCGTCATGCCGCTGACTTTGGTCCCCAGCATGATCTGCTCATAGCGCGGGTCGATGATCTTCCTGAGCGGTCGCACGAGATCCTGATCGGTGCCCGGCATCAGGGTGTCGGTCAGTTCCACGACGCTGATGCGGCTGCCGAGGGCGCTGTACACGCAGGCGAGTTCGAGTCCGATGATGCCGCCGCCGACCACCAGCATGTTCCGCGGAACCGGGTCGAGTTCGAGTGCAGCCGTCGAGTCGACAATGCGCGGATCGTCCGGCATGCCGGGCAGGTCGGCCGACTGCGAGCCGGCCGCGATGATGCACTTTTCGAAATCGATGGTGTCGCCGGAATCGAGGATCAGCCGATTGGCCGAGGCGAATTTTGCCGTGCCCTGCACCACGGTCACCTTGCGTTGCTTGGCAAGTTGCGCGAGTCCACCGGTCAGGCGGGAAACGACCTTGTTCTTCCAGTCGCGAAGAGCGTCTGCGTCAATGTCGGGTTTGCCGAATTTGATGCCGTGATCGGCCATCGCCGCGGCGTCGTCGACGACCTTGGCGGCGTGCAGCAGCGCTTTCGAGGGGATGCAGCCGACATTCAGGCACACGCCCCCCAATACGGGATATCGCTCGACCAGTATCACCTTCATGCCGAGATCCGCAGCGCGAAATGCAGCCGTGTAGCCGCCGGGGCCCGAACCGATCACAACGAGCTGAGCGCCGTGCGTCGCTTTTCCCTGCGGTTTCGCCGCCGTCCGGGTCGCCTCCGACTCCGCAGCGGCACGTGCAAGGATTTCGGCTTTTTCGTCGGGATCGATGATCACCGTATCGTCCGACGTCTCCGGCACCGAGGCGACGAGCGTCGCGATAACATCGCCGGCGTTGACCTTGTCGCCGACTTTTATCTTCATCGATTCGACCGTGCCGGCATGCGTGGACGGCACCTCCATCGAAGCCTTGTCGGTTTCGAGGGTGATCAGCGGCTCTTCGATTGCAACCTCGTCACCTTCCTTGACCAGCACCTCGATGACATCGACGTCGGAGAAATCTCCGAGATCCGGCACCACGATCTCGACCTGGTGTGTGGTCACGGAGTCGCCTCGAGCAGCGAATCGACGTCGGCGAGGGCCTGGCACAAATGGGTCGTGAAGCGCACGGCGTAAGCGCCGTCAATGACACGATGATCGTAAGACAGCGAAATCGGCAACATCAGGCGCGGCTCGAATTCGGAGCCGTTCCACACCGGCTGCATGCTCGAGCGTGACACCCCGAGAATGGCAACTTCCGGCGCATTGACGATCGGCGTGAACGCGGTACCGCCGATGCCGCCGAGACTCGAAATGGTGAAACTCGCGCCCTGCATCTGCTGAACTTTCAGTTTGCCGCCCCGCGCCGCCGCAGACAGTTCGCCGAGTGCCTGTGCCAGCTCGTAAACGTCCATGCGATCGGCATCGTGAATCACCGGCACCATCAGGCCCTGGTCGGTGTCCGCTGCGAAACCGAGGTGATAGTAATTTTTCATGACCAGCGATTCGCCATCCTGGGACAGTGATGCATTCGCCTTGGGAAATTCCTTCAGCGTTGCAATGCACGCCTTCATGATGAAGGCCAGTGGCGTCAGGCTGATGCCTTTTTCCTTCGCGGGCCCTTTCAGCTTTTGCCGGCGCGCCTCGAGTTCGGTGATATCGGCGAGATCGTGCTGCGTGACATGCGGCAGGTTGATCCAGCTGGCCTGCAAGCGCGGCCCGGAAATCTTCTGGATGCGGGTCAGGGGCTCGCTCTTGACCTCGCCGAATTTGGCAAAATCGACGACCGGCACCTGCGGTAAGGCCGCAGCCGCCGGTGCCGCCCGTTCACCACTCAAAATCGCTTTTACGAATGCCTTGACGTCGTCGTGCAGAATGCGCTTTTTCGGACCCGAGCCCCGGACCTGCACCAGGTCGACCCCGAGTTCGCGTGCGAGCTTTCTAACGGACGGACTCGCATGCGCCTTCGAAAACCCGGCTTCGTCGATCGGCGGCAACGAGTCCTGCGCTTTGGGACGCGATGAGGGTGAGGAAGCCGGCGGTTCCGTTTCCGGTTCGGATGACGGTTCGGCCTTCGGGGGTTTCGCATCCGGCTTCTTTTGGGCGGATGCCTTGGTCTTGACGATCGCGACCTCGGAGCCCTCGGATACCTTGTCGCCGACCTTGATCAATACCTTTTCGATCGTGCCCGCTGCCGTGGACGGCACGTCCATCGCCGCTTTGTCGGTTTCCAGCGTGCAAAGCGGATCGTCGATGGAAACCTCGCTGCCTTCCGAAACGTGAACCTCGATGACGTCGACGTCGGTGAAGTCGCCGAGATCCGGAATGAGCAGCGTCTTCGATTCGCTTGGCACTGCGTCGCCCTGCTGCGCCGCGCTCTCGGGTTTTTCGGTTTCCTGTTTCCCGTTTGCCTGTTTTTCCGATTCCTGTTTTCCGCTTCCCTGTTTTTCGGGTTCCCGTTTCGTGCTTTCCTGCGTCGACGACCCGGTCTGTGCCTCCTTGTCAGCATCGCCGGTCGTTTCGTCGTCTGCCGTGTCGTCGACCGCGAGCTTGCCGATGACGTCTCCGGTCGATACCTTGTCACCCACTTTGACCGAAAGTTCCTCGATCACACCTGCCTCGGGCGCGGGCACGTCCATTGCAGCCTTGTCGGTTTCCAGCGTGATCAGGCCATCTTCCTTGGCAACCTTGTCGCCCTTGCTGACCAGCACCTCGATAACGTCGACGTCGGAAAAATCGCCGAGGTCGGGAATGACGATGTCGATCGGGGTAGCCATCAAAGTGTGACCGGATCGGGCTTCTCGGGATCGATACGGAATTTTCGAATCGCGTCCGTTACCGTTTTCTGGTCGAGCACGCCGTCATCTGCGAGCGCCTTCAGTGCAGTGACCGTGATGTAGCGCTCGTCGACTTCGAAAAACTGTCTGAGCGCGGTCCGGCCGTCGCTGCGCCCGTAGCCGTCGGTGCCGAGCGTGACGTACTGGCCCGGCATCCAGCGCTGAATCTGGTCCGGCACGATCTTCATGTAGTCGGTCGCCGCGACGAAGGGCCCTTTGCGATCGGCAAGACATGTTTCGAGATAGCTCTTGCGCGCTGCCTGCTCCGGATGCAGTTGGTTCCAGCGTTCGGTTGCCAGTGCGTCGCGCCGCAGTTCATTGAAACTGGTCACCGACCAGACGTCCGCCGGAATACCGAATTGCTCGTCGAGTAGCTTCGCGGCCTGCAAAACCTCTCGCAGTATCGTGCCCGAGCCCATGAGCTGCACGCGAATCTGGCCCCGTCCTCCGACCTGCAGCAGGTACATGCCGCGCAGGATGCCGTCCTCGACCCCGCTCGGCATCGGCGGATGCTTGTAGTTCTCGTTCATGCAGGTGATGTAATAGAAGATGTTTTCCTGCTCGGCGACCATGCGCCGCAGCCCGTCCTGGACGATAACGGCGAGCTCGTAGGCATACGTCGGATCGTAGGACACGCAATTCGGCACGGTGGAGGCGGCAACCAGGCTGTGACCGTCCTGGTGCTGCAATCCTTCCCCGGCCAGTGTCGTGCGACCGGCCGTGCCGCCGATCAAGAATCCGCGCGACTGCTGGTCGCCACCGGCCCAGATGAAATCGCCGATTCGCTGAAATCCGAACATCGAGTAATAGATGTAAAACGGAATTGTCTGGATGTTGTGATTGCTGTACGAGGTACCGGAGGCGAGCCAGGAACAGAAGGCGCCCGCTTCGTTGATGCCTTCCTCGAGAATCTGCCCCTTTTTGTCCTCGCGGTAATACATGAGCTGGTCGGCGTCCTGGGGCGTGTAAAGCTGGCCCTTCGACGAATAGATTCCGACCTGGCGGAACATGCCTTCCATGCCGAAAGTTCGTGCCTCGTCGGGCACGATCGGCACGATGTACTTGCCAACCTGCTTGTCGCGTATCAATGCCGTGAGCATGCGCACGAATGCCATGGTCGTCGACGCTTCGCGGTCCCCCGTACCCTCGAGTTGCGTCTTGAATATTTCCAGCTCGGGGACCTTGAGCGGGGCTGCCTTTTCGCGGCGCGCCGGCAGGTAGCCGCCAAGCGCTCTGCGTCGCTCCTGCAAATATTCGAGCTCGGTACTGTCGGGATCCGGCTTGCAATAGGGAACGTCGTCGATGTCCTTGTCCGAGACCGGGATATTGAAACGGTCGCGAAAGACCTTCAGTGCATCGATGTCGAGCTTCTTTGCCTGGTGCGCGACATTCATGCCCTCGCCTGCGGCGCCCAGGCCGAAACCCTTGACGGTCTTGGCGAGGATGATGGTCGGCTGCCCGGTATGCCGTACGGCGTGGTGATAGGCCGCATAGACTTTGCGGGGGTCGTGGCCGCCGCGGTTCAGGCGCCAGATTTCCTCGTCGGACATGTTGGCCACCATGGCCTCGGTCTCCGGATACTTGCCGAAGAAATGTTCGCGGACATAGTCACCGCCTTTCGATTTGAAGTTCTGGTACTCGCCGTCGACGCATTCCTCCATGACGCGCCGTAACAAACCGCTGTGATCTTTGGCAAGCAAAGGGTCCCAGCGAGATCCCCAGATGACCTTGATGACGTTCCAGCCGGCACCCAGGAAAGCCGCCTCGAGCTCCTGGATGATCTTGCCGTTGCCACGCACCGGACCGTCGAGTCGTTGCAGGTTGCAATTGACCACGAAGATCAGGTTATCGAGACCTTCGCGTACCGGCATGGTGATCGCACCCATCGATTCCGGTTCGTCCATCTCACCGTCACCGAGGAAGCACCAGACCTTGCGATCGCTCGGTGGGATGATTTCGCGGTTTTCCAGGTAACGCATGAAACGCGCCTGGAAGATCGCCATCATCGGCCCCAGGCCCATCGACACGGTCGGAAACTGCCAGAAATCGGGCATCAGCCACGGGTGCGGGTAGGATGACAGCCCGCCGCCGCCGACCTCTTTGCGAAACCGGTTCAAGTGGTCCTCGGTGAGCCGCCCTTCCAGGTAGGCCCGCGCATAGATGCCGGGAGACGAATGCCCCTGAATGAATACCAGGTCGCCACCATGGTCATCTGTCGGCGCACGCCAGAAGTGATTGAAGCCGACCTCGTACATCGTGGCCGATGAGGCGTAACTGGCAATGTGCCCGCCGTACTCGGAGCTCTTGCGATTTGCCTGGACCACCATCGCCATCGCATTCCAGCGAATGTACGCCTCGATGCGGCGTTCGATCGAACGATCGCCCGGATACTCGGGCTGTCGTCCCGTGGAAATGGTGTTGAGGTAAGCGGTATTCGGCGTATAAGGCAGGTACGCACCCGACCTGCGCGCGAAATCGATCATCTGGTTGAGCAGGAAATGGGCTCTTTCGGGGCCCTGTGTTGCCAGTACGGAATCTATCGATTCAAGCCATTCTCGTGTTTCGGTTGGGTCAAGGTCATCAAATCGGCTGAATTCGCTCATAAATGGTCCACGTTCAACATTGCCCTCGATCAGAAATTCGACAGCGTGAATTCGTTCAGGTGTCCTGCTAGGATCACGGCACTGCCGCGCCGGGGGTTTCTTTTGCGTGGCGTTATTATGGCCCAAGCGGGCCGAAAAAGGTTAATGCTCAGATGGCAAGTCTCCTCGCGGATCACAATAAGAAAGGCAACATAAGAGTTTCGCAAAACACCGGCGTCCCCGGCCCGAAGATCATCGCAGGTATCGATCACTTGTTGCTGGTTTTGCCGGAGAAAATACCCGCAGGACTATGGCGCAAGGTACCCCAGGGAATCAAGGTGCAGGCCCTGATGCGGCGCAAAGCGCCGGGCAAGGTACCGGCCATCGCGACCCGCATCAACAACGACCGGCAAACCGCATTGCACGTAGGGACCTTGAAGCCATCCGCCGATTCATTCGAGATGCTGACCTTCGGCAGAAAAATGGTCGCGGCAACATTGTCCGAAAAAGCCGGCACCGTGGGAATCTGGGTACTCGGCTTTTCCTCTGAAGAACAAAAGGCAATCGTTGCCTGCGTAACTGCTGCTGCACTGGCGGCTGCCTATACCATGCCGTCGTTCAAATCCGAGGCACCGGCAGCCAAAATAAAAAACATTAAAGCGATCGGGCTCGATGAAAAAATGGACTTCAGTCGCGTACAGGCGGAAGCGGAAGGCAACAATCTTGCCCGCTACCTGACGGCGTTGCCGCCGAACAAGCTGGACGCAAACAACTACGTGGCCCTGTTGCAGGAACTCGCGGTCGAAAACAACTGGCAGTTCAAGAAATACAGTGTGCGTGACCTTGAAAAAATGGGGGCCGGCGCATTCCTGGCGGTCGCGCAGGGTAATGCCGACGACAGTGCGGCCATCGTTCGCCTGCGTTATCGGCCGAATTCAAAATCCGCGCGACCAGCGCTCAGCCTGGTCGGAAAGGGCATCATTTTCGACACCGGCGGCACCAATCTGAAACCGTTCAATTCGATGCTCGACATGCACATCGACATGGGCGGCAGCGCGGTCGCCATCGGCAACCTGCTGACACTGACCCGGCTCAATCGCAAGGAAGCCGTCGACTGCTGGCTGGCGATCACGGAAAACCGCACCGGGCCAACGGCTTACAAATCCCAGGACGTCATCACGGCACTGAACGGTAAGACCATACAAACCATTCATACGGATGCAGAGGGCCGCATGGCACTGGCGGACACCCTGGTTCTTACCTGCAAGGACAAGCCGGGAATGGTGATGGATTTTGCGACGCTCACCGGTGCCTGCATGAACGCAATTACGACGCGCTACAGCGGCGTATTCACCAACCGACCGGAATGGCATCCGGTGCTCAAGCGTACGGGCGCGGAAAGCGGCGAACGCGTGTGGCCGTTTCCCATCGGCAAAGAGTTTGTCGAGGATCTGAAAAGCAGCACGGCGGATTTGCAACAATGCTCACCGGAAGCGCGCGGCGATCACATACTCGCCGCCTCGTTTTTGAACGAATTTGTCGATGCGAGCGTACCGTGGGTACATGTCGATTTGAGTGCGTGTAAGCGCAAAGGCGGCCTGGCGCACGTGCCATCCGATATCACCGGGTTTGGTGTCCGCTACTCGATGAACCTGCTTATCGACAAGAACGCCCTCGGCGATGCTGAGTGGAAGTGAGCGACTCTTTTTCTATTGCCAACCGGTTTCGCGGATTTCTTCCCGTCGCCGTCGATGTGGAAACGGGCGGCTTCAATTGCAAGACCGATGCGCTGCTCGAAATCGCGGCAGTGCTTATCGATCACCACGAGGACGGTACGCTCACCCGCGGGCAAACGCTGCGCTACCACGTCAAGCCATTTGAAGGTGCAAACCTGGAACCTGCATCGCTGGCAATCAATGGCATCGATCCGGATCACCCGTTGCGACCGGCGATCGATGAACGCGATGCTTTACAGCGAATTTTCCGTGAGGTGCGACGGGCAATACGGGACGTCGGCTGTTCACGGGCAATCCTCGTCGGCCACAATGCTTCGTTCGATCTCGGTTTCTTGAACGAGGCCGTCGCACGCAGCGAAATCAAACGCAATCCGTTCCATCCGTTTTCGTGTTTCGACACCGTTACCTTGTGCGGCGTCGCTTTCGGTCAGACAGTCCTGTCACGCGCCGCCCAGGCGGCAGGCATGGAATGGGACGAGGCATCTGCGCACTCGGCCGCATACGATGCAGAAATCACCGCCGACCTGTTCTGCATCATCGTCAATCGATTCCAGCCGTTGTTCGACGAAGGATAACGAACCGTCTTTTGCAAGTGGTTTTGTGGGAGCAGCTTTAGCCGCGACCTGCCCTGGTCCAAAACCCGCTCGCGGCAGCGGCTTTGTGGGAGCGGCTTTAGCCGCAATCTGCATTTGCCCGATGATCGGCTCGTGGGAGCGGCTTTAGCCGCGATCTGAATCTCCAACCCTGACGTTGGAGCGGCTTTAGCCGCGATCTGCATTTGCCCGATGATCGGCTTGCGGGAGCGGCTTTAGCCGCGATCTGAATCTCCCGCCCTGACGTGGGAGCGGCTTTAGCCGCGACGCCACATCATATTCCACAACGGGTAATCATCAACATTGCGAACCAGCCCTGCCCTGACGGGATTTTGAATAATGTAATTGCCCAGCGTCTCCAGCGATTCTCCGGCTCTGACGGCGCGATCATGAAACCCTGTCTGCCATATTGCCCCGGACAACTGGCGAACCGTGTTCACACGGTACGAGGAGCGCCCTTTCAAACATCGCACAACTTCCGATAGGTCATGCCGAGGCCTGAGTTCGAAAAGCCAATGCAAATGATCTGGCATGACGACAAAGGCAAATGTGTAGGTTTTGCAATTGCAGTCAGATATCCGAATTTCGTCAGCGACGATTTCACCGAGCCTTATATCGGAGAACACCGGTTCTCTGTCTCGACAGCACGTTGTGATCAGGTAAGGTCTGCCGGTTTCTGAGAAACGATACTTGCGAAGAGCCCTGCTGTTTGGCCATGATTTGCTCATCAGGCCATTTTCAGCTGAACGGAAATCAATTCGAATTCGAGTTTCTTGGTAGATCGCGGCTAAAGCCGCTGCCACCAATCTTTTTTCGGCCCGAACAGATCGCGGCTGAAGCCGCTCCCACAAGATGCTCTTATTTCTACAGCCGAGATTCGAATCGCAGCTAAAGCCGCTGCCACCAATCTTTTTTCGGCCCGAACAGATCGCGGCTGAAGCCGCTCCCACAAGGCCGCTCCCACTCGAAAATTATTAGTGGCTTCCTACAATTGGCTCAGGCGCCTGCCTGTTTCGGCTGTTTGCGTTTTTTCGCGCTTAAGGGGATCGGCATCGCCTTTTTCACCGGAATCAGTTCCGGACGGCCAATGAAATAGCCCTGTGCGAAATCGATGCCGAGCTCACCAAGCAGTGACAGCGCTTCGCCATCCTTCACGTACTCGGCGATGGTCTTCATACCGGCCTCCCTGCCGATCTCGCCGATCAAGCGCACCATTTTCTGGTCGACGGGACTCCGCACCAGGTCCCTGATGAAACAGCCGTCGATCTTGATGTAGTCCATCGGCAACCGCTGCAGGTAGCCGAACGAGCTGTAGCCGGTACCGAAATCGTCCAGGGCGAGCTCACAGCCGAGCCTGCGCAATGCGGCCATCTGTTGCTCGACGTAACTCAGGTGGCGCACAGCCAAACTTTCGGTAATCTCGATGACGATCGCATTCGCCGGGACTCCGTGCTTCTCGAGATGGATCTGCACGATGTCGGCGAGGTTTTGCGTCTCGAAGGCATTGGCCGACAGGTTGATCGCGAACCTCAAGCCTGGCTGCTTTTTGCGGTATTCCGCCAGTGCTTCGATGGCATGCGTCACCACCCAGTTATCGAGTTCGGCCATCAGTCCGAAGCGCACGGCCGCGGACAGAAATGCGTCCGGTGCGACTTCCTTGCCGTCGTCGCCGCGCATACGCAGCAGCACTTCGTGGTGGGAAATCTTGCCGGTGGAGATCTCCACGATCGGCTGGTAGCGCAGCACCAGGCCATCATTGTCGATCGATTCTCTCAAGCGGCTCATCCAGCCGACGTCGGCGACCATTCGCTCGGCTTCGCGGACCGACATGCTGTAAAACTCGAGCCGATTGCGCCCGCTCACTTTGGCCTCGCGACAGGCGATGTCGGCTTGCGCAAAAATCTCGTTATGATCGAACCTGCCCGAGGTGATCATGGTAATGCCGATACTGCAGTGCACGTGGAATACGTTGTTGTTTTCGATGTGCGCGAGCCGGCGCATATCCTCGAGAATCGTCTGCCCCAATTTTCTCGATTTTCGTTTGTTCAGGCCGGGGGCGAGAACCGCGAACTCGTCGCCGCCGAATCGAGCGACGATGCCATCGTCGTCCACGGAGCGCTTGAGCTGGTCGGCAACCTTGCGGATCAGTCGATCGCCGGCCGGGTGACCACAGGTGTCGTTGACATACTTGAACTGGTCGAGGTCGATAAACAGCAACGAACTGCACCCGTCGGTTTGCGTGACGTTGTCGATTTCCTTCTTCAGCTCGTCGACCAGGCGACGGCGATTGTAAAGGCCGGTCAGCACGTCATGGTTTGCGAGTTTCAGGAGCCGCGCATCCCGTTCGCCCAGGGCCGATGCCGTCGATTCGAGCGCCTCGACGATTTCGGAAATCTCCCGATGAGCAGCCGGTTTGAACTGAACGTCCAGGTTGCCTTTTGCGAGTTCCGCAATCGGCTCCTGCAGGTCCGAAATGGCCGATAGCGCACGTTGCAGGGAGCGCCGGCCGAGGAAGCCCGAGACGATCAGCAGCAGCAGCAAGACGGTGATCGCGATCTTGATGTTCGTCAGGAGGCGATCGTGAAACAGCATGAAATCCAGGTTCAGCCCGACGAAACCGATCAGCCGGTAGGAACTGCGACTGTCATCCGCCGTCGGATCGAAATCGAACAGGCCGTCACTCTCCAGCGACTCCGTCCATACCGGCGCCAGGATCTCGAAGGCGCGAACGTTGGCAAAGCTTCGCTCGACACGGTATGGGGATTCGGAGCCGACCAGCGCAATCAGCTCGTCGGTCATGTCGCGACTGAGATCGTCGGACTGATCGCCGCCGGGATTGCCGTTGTGCATCGAGCGCAGAACCGTGCCGTCTTCCCGATAGTAGGTAACGCGGTCGATTTCCGGATATTTCTCGATAAAGCTCTCCAGCCGGATCATGACCTCACTGTCGTCCGGCAGGAAAAGTGGCGCTCCGAGTTCGTTGAGCTCCTCTGTCCACTGTAATGCCCAGCGACTGTAATTGTCCTGCAGCACCCACTGGCCACCCCAGTACAGACCAGCAATCGACAGTGCACCGATAATGGCGATGATAATGAGCTGCAGCGAGAGAATCTCGTGAATCAGCACCCGTTTGCCGTGGCTCCTTCGCAAGCTGAAGAAGCTCATCACGGTTTTTCCGATGCCGATAATCGTCTGCCCGAGGGACGCCGATCGGATACGCCCGATGGCGCGCCTGAGCCGCGGCATTTCGAATTCAGCCGCCTTGCGGACGACGGTCCGCGCGCCGTGCCGACCGGAACGCCACACTTGCAAAGCCATCGCGATCGAAACGCTTTGCATTGAACGCCACACTTGCAAAGCCTTCGCGATTAAATCGCTTTGCATTGAACGCCACGGCTTCATCGTTGCGCCTCGGCGATAGAGTCGACGATATCGATACCGCTTACATCGAGCCCGAAGGTTCGCACCATGGCAGGATTGGTACGAATCCTGACTTTCGACAAGGGAGTAATTGCAGCAACATCGTCGATATTGCCTTTGGCGATCTCGTTCAGTGTGATGGTGATTTTTTCGGCGATATCCGATTCCACGGCGCTGGCACTAAATGTCGCACCGTGTTTCAGCAGTGATTCATTAAACACCGCCACCTGGACGTGATGCCGCGCAGCGTCCGTCATGATCTCGGTAAACACGTCGCGGCTCAGGATCCGGTTATCCGGAAACAGCATGTAGCCATCGAGTTCCCGTATCAGTCGCTTGAAATGGTAAAGCGCTTCGCGATCGGAATTGGCGACTGCATAATGAAGTCTTATGCCCCGTTCCGACATGGCACGTTCTGCCTCTGCGATCAGTTGTTCGTGCCCTTCGCCGACAATGGTGCCGATATCCCGTATTCCCGGATCCATGCTGCGCCAGGCATCGACGTGCGCCGTCATCGGCGGCAACATGGCGACGCCACGCGTCGTCTCGGATGCCAGCCGGTACTCCGACACGTTGAATACCTGGCTGTAAACAACGGGAACCGTCGCGAAGGTGCTGGCCGTTCTTGCAGCACCCAGGCCGATCGCAACCACCATCCTGGCCTGATAATCGGCGATCGCATTGAAAACCTGTCTCGGCGATCGGCTGCGATCGTCGAGATCGTAGCTGCGGTAGTCGCGCAGCCAGGGGGTCAGTTCCTCGGCGACCCGGGCATAGGCCGGCAGCGAGCTGGTGAGTACCACGGCCACTCGTGCGGACACGGGTTGCGGATCCAGCACCGCTCGTGCCGATGCAGCAGGCTTTGTGACGGGCGGCAGCTCGGCCTGCGGCTGAGGCTCGGGCGGCGGGGGCGGCGCCTGCTTCGGCACGGGTTCAGGCGGCGGTGCTTCGGGTTGCAGCAGGGCGCAGCCGGACGATGCCAGTAATACCGCTACCGGCAACAGTCGAATCAGCATTCGCCGCAAGAAATCTGCCATAGGCATGATGCGCAGGTTCCGCCCGCGGGTCGATATCATCAATTTGTATAGGGACGCCAGAAGGGACGGAAAATCAGATAGTCCACAGTGAAAGTCACTATAGCGATGGGGAGTTCCGGCGCAGTGATGCGCGTCTCAATTGATTCCGGACTTGACAATATCCGGGCGGCGATTGGCCGCGGCAGGGAATTACGCTGCTCCGGCGACCTGGAAAAAACTTCCAGGGCGCCGGCGTGCTGAGAAGATTATGTTATTCCGGGATTCAGGCGCCGTCGTTCGATGCGACAGAATCCCCGAGTAATTTCTGCAACTCACCCGAGTGATACATCTCGACGACGATGTCGCAGCCACCGATCAGTTCACCATCGACGTACAGTTGCGGAAACGTCGGCCAGTTGGAATACGCCTTCAAGCCTTCCCGAATCTCCGGATCCTCGAAAATATTCACGTAAGAGAATGGCTTGCCGATCGCCTTGAGTGCCGCAACGGTTTGTCCGGAGAAACCGCATTGCGGAAAGTCGGGGGTGCCCTTCATGTACAGGATGACCCGATTGCTATCGAGCTGCTCTTTGATTCTTTCGTTGACGTCCACTTCTAGGCTCTCCAGGCTGTGTCGGCTGCCGATTAGACCAATATATATCCGACCCCCGGGAAATCAACAGCGTTCAATAATTCGTATTGACGACGATACGATTCAGTACCTTGCTGACGCCCTCGGTGCCGAGGGCGATGGCCACGGCACGGTCCCGCGCCGCGTAGCTGCCCACGGTACCGCTCAGGGTCACCTGGCCATTCAGGCTGCGGATACCGATGGCAAAACGTCCGACCAGCGAGTCGGCGCCCAATTGGCGACGGATGCTTGCCGAAATGGCGTCGTCGGCCGCTGTCTCGGCAGTGCTGCGCTCGTCCGTCGACACGCTGCGCTCACTCCGTGATGCATCACCGAGCAGCATCGATGTGCACGCGGGCAATAGAAAAATCAGCATGATCAATGTCAGTAGTCGCACGGCAATTCCGCCTGTAGGTTGACGATCAGAGCCGGATTGTACGGAACCACGGCATCCTGACAAACACCTGCAAAGCACCCGGTCAGGCACTATAATATGCGGCTCAGGGCGCCCGCGCGGCACAAGAAGAAAACCGGGCACGCATTAAAAACTAAAGAAACAAGCGAATAAATCACCTGGAGACGTCTTAATGAATCCACTGAACAGCGTATTGGGCACGATTATCGCCGGCTTCGTCCTGGCCATCATCATTGTCCTGGCGGCAGGCGACAGTCACATGCCCGCAGCGATGCCGGTCAACTCGATCATCATCTGGCTGCATGTGTTCGCAGGCATCATCTGGATCGGCTTGCTCTACTATTTCAATTTTGTGCAGGTACCGGCGCTGGCTGAAGCGGCGTCCGACGAAGGCGGCCCGGGTGGCGCCGGCATTACCAAATACGTGGCGCCGCGTGCACTGGCCTGGTTTCGCTGGGGCGCGCTGTTCACCTGGCTGACCGGCGCATCGTTCCTGTTGCATCGCGGCATGCTCGACGACGCATTCATGCTCGGCATGAATACCGACCCGACCAATGCCTACGCGCTGACGATCGGCGTCGGGGCCTGGCTCGGCACGATCATGCTGTTCAACGTTTGGGTGCTCATCTGGCCGAATCAGAAAAAGATTCTGGGCATCGTGGAAGTGAGCGCCGATCGCATCGCGCAAGCCAGGAAAGTGGCATTTATCGCATCGCGCACCAACACCTTGCTGTCCATTCCGCTGATCATGAGTATGGTCGGTGCAGGTCATGGCTGGTTCATGTAATACGAGCGCTTCAAGTGCGAACAAGCCCGGCCGCGCGCCGGGCTTGTTTTTGCAGCGCTTCAAAAATTACCGGGCAAAATGAACGAGCAATTCGAAACTGCGGTCATCAGTAATGTCACGGCGGCATTGCAAGAGGACCTGGGCAGCGGCGACACGACAGCCTCACTGGTGCCCGAAGACGCAATGGTGAGCGCAAGCATCATTTGCCGCGAGGCGATGACACTTGCCGGGCAGCCCTGGGTCGACGAGGTGTACCGGCAGCTCGACCGCGATGTCGACATCGAATGGCTGGCGAATGACGGCGACCACCTGCCCGCGGATTCGGAAATATGCGTGCTCAGCGGTCCGGCGCGCCCGATCCTGAGTGGCGAACGCACCGCACTCAATTTTCTGCAGACATTGTCGGCGACCGCGACGGTTACCGCACGTTACGTGCAGGCCATGTCCGGACACAAGGCAAGGATCCTCGACACACGAAAAACCTTGCCCGGCCTGCGACTCGCGCAAAAATACGCGGTCCGCTGTGGCGGCGGCAACAATCACCGGCTCGGCCTTTTTGACGCGATCCTGATCAAGGAAAACCATATCGCTGCGGCCGGTGGCATCGAGGCTGCCATCGGCGCTGCCAGGCAAAAACACAGTCACCTGCCGATCGAAGTCGAAGTCGAATCCGTCAGCGAATTTCGCGACGCGTTGAAGGCCGGTGCCGACCGTTTGTTACTGGACAATTTCGATATCGAGGATCTGCAACGAGCAGTCGAAATCAATCACCGGGACGGCAATCCGCCCGCCGAACTCGAAGCATCCGGTGGCATTACCCTCGAAAATATCGCCGACATCGCGGAGACCGGAATCGACTACATCTCGGTCGGCGCATTGACCAAGGACATCGAGGCAATCGACCTGTCGATGCGCCTGCGCTATCGCGGCTAAAGCCGCTCCCACAAAGTGAATTGCTCAGTTTCCTGCTCTTTCGCGGCTAAAGCCGCTCCGACAAAGTGAATTGCTCAGTTTCCTGCTATTTCGCGGCTAAAGCCGCTCCTACAAAACATAATTTGAATGTGGGAGCGACTTTAGCCGCGAAAAAATAAGTCCGGTAACTTTTTTACGCCGGCTCGACCAGCTCCGGTCTGACGTCGAGATGGCCGGTGATCTGTTCATAGGCGGCGGCAAACTCCAGCACTTTGCGATCATCGCCGAACGGCCCGAGGATCTGCATGCCCATCGGTCGACCGTCGTCATCGAAACCGACCGGCACGTTGGCGACCGGCAGACTCGCCAGCGTGCCGCCAATGACGACCTCCATCCAGCGGTGATAGGTGTCCATGCGCTTGCGATTGATGCGCTTCGGCCAGTGAATGTCCTTCGGGAACGGAAACACCTGCGCGGTCGGCAAGGCCAGGAAATCGTAATCTTCAAACAAACGTCGCAATGCGTGAAACCATTCGCCACGTGCATTACCGGCGTGGTATATGTCTGCAGCGCTCGCGTCGAACGAGCCTTCGATTTCCCAGATCGCCTCGGGCTTGAGCAGTTTGCGGGTTTCCTTATCGTCGTACAGCGGCCGCAACGCATGGCGAGTCCAGTGACGCAAGGTCAGCCAGGTTTGCCACAGCCGATCCATGTCGAAATCCGGCTGGCCCGGTTCGACGATTACGCCGTGATCTCCCAGCATTTTCAGGTTCGTTTCACACATCTCGAGGATGCCGCGCTCCGTTTCCAGGTAGCCGTCGTAGTCGCCGAGCCAGCCGATGCGGATACCTTGCGTTGCCAGCGGGCGAAACGCTTGCGGCGGCGGAATGCGATCGCGAAGCGCTAACGGAAGGTTGGTTGCGGTTCCCGCCATCGTGTGCAACAGGCGATAGGTGTCCTCGCTGTTGCGGCCCATTGGCCCGCTGGTGCCGAGTTGCTGGTAAAACAGGCTGCCGCCACGACCGTCGACCACCCGTCCAAAGGTCGGTCGCAAGCCGATGACGTTGTTGAAGGCGCCGGGATTCCTCAGTGAACCCATCATGTCGCCGCCATCCGCCACCGGCAGCATGCGCGTGCCGAGCCCGCAGGCGCCGCCGCCGGTGCTGCCACCGGCAGTCAGTTCCGGGTCATAGGCCGAACCGGTTGCGCCGAACACCGGGTTGTAAGTCTGCGAGCCCATGCCGAATTCCGGCAGATTGGTCTTGCCGATGAAAATCGCGCCTTGCGCCCGGATCCTGGCAACGGTCGGATCGTCCTGGGTGGCGATCGTGCCCGCGAAAATCGGTGAGCCGCGACTGGTCGGCATGCCCTCGACATCGGTTCCGTCCTTGATCGCATGCGGCATGCCGTGCATCCAGCCCCAGTATTCGTCACTGGCGAGCGCCGCGTCGGCCAGTTCCGCCTGCCTGATGAGTTCGTCATCGTCCACCCTGCTGACGATCGCGTTGTACACCGGGTTATAGCGATCGATCCTTGCAAGATAGGCCTGCATGACTTCGACGCAGCTCACGTGACCCTCGCGGATCGCGGCGGACAACGTCGACGCGCTCATGTCGGTAATGTCGGCGGGCAGCTCACTCGCCTCGATCGACTTTGGGGCAACCGCCGCCAACGTCGCTACGCCGCCGGTTCCTGCAAGGAATTCCCGTCGATCCATCGTTCCTCTCCCCGGTTCATGACCTTAGACAACCGCCCTGACGAGCAGGAACAGTACCGACGGCGCCAGCAGACAGCCGACGCCTGTATAAAAAGTAGCAGTCATCGCCCCGTACGGCACCAGTTTCGGGTCCGTTGCCGCCAATCCGCCGGCGACGCCGCTGGTGGTCCCCATCAGGCCGCCATAGATCATGGCTGCATGCGGATTGTTGAGGCCTATCCTCGGCGCCACGAAAGGTGTGCCGACCATGACCAGCACCGACTTGGTGAGGCCGGCGGCAACACTCAGGGCAATGACGTCCGAGCCCGCGCCGAGCGCCGTGCCGGTCACCGGACCGACGATATAGGTCGCCGCACCGCCGCCGATGGTGCTGATCGCAACCGGATCCGTGTAACCGAACAGGACGGCGACGACCGCGCCGACGACGAAGGACAACACGACGCCGATGACCACCGAGGCCGAGCCGATGAAGCCGGCTTTCTTGAGCGCCTCGATATCCGCACCGAACGCCGTCGCGACGATGGCGAAATCGCGAAACATCGCACCGCCCAGGACACCGACGCCCGCCAGCAGGGAAAAATCCGCAAGGCCCTGGTTACCGCCGGTCACCGATCCGCCGAGGTAGGCGAGCACGAGTCCGATGGTAATCGCGATCGCGGATCCGTGAATGTGACCGCGAGTCAGCCTTGCAGAAATCTCGTAGGACAGCCAGGTCAATACGCCGACAAACACGAACGCCGTGATCAGCGAGTTTTTCGACAGTACATCGGCAAGCGACTCAAGAATCATCGCTACGTCCTTCGCCGATATGAATCCTGTCGAGCAGTGGAATCATCGCGAAGCTGACTGCGACCGCTGCAACGCCCGCAATAATCGCCATCCAGCCGCTGGATACGGCCGCGATTACATTCTGTTTGGCGGCCATGGCGACGACGATCGGAATGTACATCGCACTCCAGAAGTTGATGCCCTTCTCCGTCGGTGCACTCAGGTGAAAACGCTGGTTCGAAAGGTTCGAGAGCACGATCAGCAACAGCATTGCTATGCCGACGCCGCCGACATTTGCCTGCACGCCGATCAGTTCGCCGAGCACGTCACCGACGAACACGCCGACCAGCATGCAAAACGACAACAGCGCAACCCCGTATACGACCAATGGTTTTTCCTTGTTGTTAATCCTGGTCCGGCTGTTCGTTTATCATGCCCGCAATGCCTCGAAATTGCGATGACGGGTCCCGATGAGTGCCGAGAATTTCAATCTTTTCAGCCATTTTGACGAGCAGTTCAAAAAGCATACCGACGACGAGCTGTTGCGCACCGAGTCCGAACAATCCTTCACCTGGGACGGGGTCGATCGGCGCTCGGCGCAGCTGGCGAATTGCCTGGGCGAACTGGGTGCATCGCCCGGCGACCGGGTCTCGGTGCAGGTCGAAAAATCTCCCGCAGCGCTTTGCCTGTACCTGGCCTGCCTGCGCGCGGGCCTCGTCTTTCACCCGCTCAACATGGCCTACAAGAGCGGTGAACTCGAGTACTTCCTCGGCAATGCAGAACCCGCGATCGTCGTCTGCGATCCGGACAATGCCGAGTCGCTCGGCCCGATCGCCAAAGCGGCGCGAGTCCGAACACTATTGACGCTCGATCGAGCGGGCGCCGGCACCTTGACGGAAACTGCCGACCAGCAGCCAGCATCCTTCGATACCGTGAATTGTGTGGCCGATGACCTTGCCGCTCTGCTGTATTCATCGGGAACGACCGGGCGGCCGAAAGGCATCATGCTGTCGCACAGGAACCTGCTCAGGAACACCGAGGCGCTGGTCGACGCGTGGGGCTTCACGGAAGACGATCGCCTGTTGCACGCGTTGCCGATTTTTCACGTGCACGGCCTGTTCGTCGCCATCGGTTGCGTGTTGCTGAGCGGCTGCAGCATGCGCTGGTTGCCGGCATTCAACGAACAACAGGTCATAAAATTCTTGCCGGAATGCACGGTCATGATGGGGGTGCCGACGTATTACACGCGGCTGCTCGCAAACGATGCATTCACCAGGGACGTGGCCGACAAGGCACGGCTGTTCATTTCCGGGTCTGCGCCGTTACTCGAGGAAACGTTCGCGGAGTTCGAGCAGAGGACCGGGCACCGCATACTCGAACGTTACGGCATGACCGAGACCAACATGAACACCTCGAACCCGCTGCACGGGGAACGCAAACCGGGCACCGTCGGCCCGCCGCTCCCCGGCGTTGAGGTTCGCATCTGCGACGACGACGGCAAGCAGCTCGGCACCGACGAGATCGGCAACCTCCAGGTTCGCGGGCCGAACGTGTTCATCGGCTACTGGAAAATGCCGGAAAAAACCGCCGAGGACTTTACCGACGACGAATTCTTCAATACCGGGGACAAGGGCAAGATCGACAGCGACGGCTATGTGTCCATCGTCGGGCGCGCCAAGGACGTCGTCATCAGCGGCGGGCTCAATGTCTATCCCAAGGAAATCGAACTGTTCCTCGATGACCTGCCCGGTGTCAAAGAGTCGGCGGTCATCGGTGTGCCACATCATGATTTCGGCGAAGCCGTGGTTGCCGTGGTGGTGCC
>JAWWCT010000057.1:0-22933 GCA_033720315.1 Woeseiaceae bacterium
CCGTCTTTGCTGATTTCGATCTGCACGCTGCCCGCCGGCATGTTCACGGTCATCGTTCTGCAATCCGTCAGACCTCGTGCCAACGCTGCATAAACAGCGACACACGCGCCGCTGCCGCAAGCCATCGTCATGCCGGCGCCACGTTCGTACACGGCGAGGCGCAGGCGTTGCTCGTCGAGCATCTGTGCCACGCCGACGTTTACCTGCTGCGGGAACAGAGGATGTGACTGTATTTGCGGTGCAACGCCCGCCAGGTCGATAGCGTCAAGGTCATCCACGAAAAATACGAGGTGCGGATTGCCGATATTGAGCGCGATGCCGTCGGCGAGCGAACCGAACTCCAGGTCCAGGTGACAGGTGTCGCGCTGCTCCGCCAGCGGGATCTCACGCCAGTCCATGGTGACCTTGCCCATGGCGCAGGATACCTGCAGTTCCCCGGCGCGCTGGCAATCGATACAGCCGGCGAGTGTCTCGACGACGATCGCATCGACTTTCGCCTCCTCCATCAGCAGCCATGCGACACAGCGGGTTGCATTGCCACAGGCCTCGACCTCGCGAGCGTCGACATTGAGAATACGCATGAATACATCGGCCGCCGCGTCTCTTGGTGGCTCGAGGATGATCAGCTGGTCCGCGCCGACCCCGGATTGCGGATCGCAAATGCGCACGATTTCTTCGTCGCCTGGCCGGTACGGATCTTCACGTGCGTCGGTAATGACAAAGTGATTCCGCAAGCCGTGCATCTTTATGAAGTAACGACCGGCCGGGGACGTGCCGAAGCTTGGCGTCTGGATCATGGCGCGAAATGCGTAAACCGCCCTGGAGAAACGTGCCGATTATATACAAAGCCAGTTTTGCGCAACGCCGACTGACGCGTTACATTGCTGCGGAGTGGGGTGAAAGGTATGACTGCACAACTGTTTCGCGACGATTCCTATCTCAAAGAGTGCACGGCGACGGTCGTCGAGAGCGATCCATCGGGCATCGTTCTCGATCGCACGGTTTTCTATCCTATGGGGGGTGGCCAGCCCGGCGATACCGGCGTGATCAGCTGGGACGGCGGCAGTGTCGACGTCACCGACACCCGTTACGGAGAAGGAGGATCGATACGCCACCTGACATCGCCGGATGCCGACTTGCCCGCCGCAGGCACGGAGGTTACAGCGGCCATCGACTGGGAGCGGCGCTACCTGCACATGCGCATGCACACTGCCCTGCACCTCCTCGGCTCGGTCTTAAAGTACGGTGTCACCGGCGGCAATATCTCCGCCAGCAAAAGCCGGCTGGATTTCGACATGGAAGACACCATCGACAAGGAACAGGTGAACGCCAGCTTGAAGGAACTGGTGGCCGCCGACCACCCGGTGTCGATGCGCTGGATTACCGACGAAGAACTCGCGGCACAACCGGAGCTCGTGCGCACCATGTCGGTACAGCCGCCCAAAGGTGCCGGAAAAGTGCGCTTGCTCGAAATCGAGGGCGTCGACCTGCAACCGTGTGGCGGGACACACCTGAAATCGACCGGCGAAGTGGGACAGGTGCGCGTCGGCAAGATCGAAAAAAAGGGCCGGCACAACCGGCGCGTGTCGATCGTGCTCGATCAATAAATGTCTTATCGCGGCTAATGCCGCTCCCACGCCAGGTTTGGAAAATGACTTGTCGCGGCTAAAGCCGCTTTCACAATGTAATGCCAGAACGTGGGAGCGGCTTTAGCCGCGACAAAAAAAGCCCGGCAATGCCGGGCTTTTTTGCTAACCGGGGTCAGAGCCGGGCTCTGACCCTTAGGCTAGTCGGCATCGTCCCCGGTGGATGCGAGGTAGCGGCTGGCTTCCTCGAGCACCGGGAAATCGCGGTCTTTCCAGACATCGGCCAGCTTCTGGTACTGCTTACGGGCCGAGTCCTCGTCACCCAGCGCGGCATAGGATCGGGCGAGGCCGAGTAACGACAGCGGCCGGTTCGGTGTGCGATCGAGCGAGGCTGCGAACAGCTCGACTGCCTGTTCGGGACGGTTCGCCTCGAGCAAGGCTTCGCCGTAAAGCTCGTGGACCGGCTTCAACGGGTTCGGCGCGCCGTTCGGCGGACGCATCGATTCAGCGATCTCGACGCCCTCGGCCAGCATCGCGAGGCCCTTGTCGGTCTTGCCTTCGGCGATGGCAATCATTCCGGCAACCGAGCGCTGCATGATCTGGATCGGCTCGTCATTTCTCGAGTAATACGAGCGGTCACTGTTGTCCAGCTGGGCTGCCTTGGCAGCCAGCCTGTCCGCGGCCTTTCGGGCAACGTCCAGTTTGCCGAGATGCACCGCACTCAGCCCGGTCGCCAGCAACTCGGTTTCGTGTGACGACTCGGTGATCGGCTCGATCTTCCACTGCTGCGTTTCGATGACCATGCGCGCCTTGACGGTCGGTAGCGCCTCGATGATGCGCTGCTGGCCCGGATTGCGTTCGACGATGCCTTCCATGCGCTCGATCCACAGGGCGGCGCGGTCGTAGTCGCCGAGCTGCAGGTCGCCGTACTGTCCCCAGTCGAGTGCGTGGGTCATGTCACCAGCCATGTCGCCAGGCTCCCAGAGAGCGACCGCTGCGTCGTAGGCGGACTGGTTCGAGTCGGACACCTGCTGCCACATGCCGTGCTGGATAAAGATGTGCGTCGGCATATGACGGGCATGCGAAACCGCCGGTGCGATGTCGTCGAAGACGTACGCTGCCGGCAGCGCCAGCGGTGCATGCACCGGATCATCGAAAGCATGAATCGTGTAATGCACGGCGCCCGGGTGACGGGGATTACGCGCCGACAGTTTCATGGCGATCGCGCCGGCCAGCACGTTCTGGCGGTGCCCTTCGCCAGCCGGTCCGGCCGACATCAACAGTGATAACGCATAGTAGGCCGCAATCTCTTGGTCGTCTGGGTAGCGTTCGTGGAGGTTGCGCATCTTGTGCATGTAGGCAGTGCGCCTTTGCAGCGTGTCGCCGTCACCGAAGAACAGGGCATCGACCGCGGCGATGAAGCCCTTTTCGCGATCCGTCGGCGCGCTGGCAATGCGTTCTTTGCTGGTCGAGCCCAGCTTAAGCAAGACTTCGCGCGGCGTGTCGCGGTCCCATTCCGAGATCAGCGGGTGGTTGTATGTGAGCGATTCACCCCAGTAGGCCATTGCAAAATCCGGATCCAGCTTTTGTGCCGCCTGGAACTCGGTGCGCGCCTGTTTCCAGCCGAAGCTGTGCAGGATGGCCACGCCCCGCAGGAAGTGTTCCTGGGCTTCCGGCGAACCCGAGGTCGGGAAGGTGATGGTGCCGACGTCGTCCATCTCGGCCGCATTGGCCGATAACGCCAGGCCTAACAGGCTCAGACACAGTGAAATGCGCTTCATGAGGGTCTCCCGCTATTGATTCTTGTGGTTGGGCTTAGCCGATACAGCCGCCAAGGATACTCCGAATGCGCGGCAACCGCATCCGCGCCGCCGGTCGCCGCTATCTGGGGCTTCTGGGCTCGTAGGCCTCGGCCTCGGCGGGCGTCAACTGCTTCACCTTCAGGTGCCAGTTGATGAACGAACCGTTGATACGAAAGCGGAAGCTGCCGGATTCATTGAACAGGCGGACGCCGTTGCCAATGCGCTTGGTCCGCAGAATGCTGCCCTTCAGCACGCCGGTGCGGGCGTCCAGCAGGTCGAGGTCGAAGGAGATCTGGTGCGCGTAATCGCTGCTGATGCGCCAGTCGAGAATCCACGGGCCCTGCGCCTTGAATTCCGCGGTGGTGCGATTCCCCGTGCCCTTGAATTCGACGATCAGTTGCTCGGCTCGGCTCATGCCCGCGCAGAGCATCACGGTTAGTGCAGCAATTACGATAAGCAGTTTTCTGTTCATAACTTGAATATCGGACCAGGAGTGTATTGGACCGGCGTACCGGCAGGGCAGTTCACGGTTTTTTCTCGAAATCCGGTGACACAGGCGACTCGCCTACGGGCAGCGAATCGGGTCCGCGGCATTTGTCGAAAAGTTCTTGCTGCAGCTCCTCGGGATCATTGATCGTTTCGTAGAAACGCTCGAGGTAATTCTTTACCCGCCGTGCCTTACCTTTGGAGAGCTCCGGCGGCAGGAATGCAGCTTCGATTTGCTCGCGCCTCTGTTTAAAAAGTTCGATCGATTCTTCGAGTTCGTCGTTCAACCAGCAAAAGCCCCGGTAAAGGCGGGTCGATACTTGGCGAATCGGCAGTTTCTCGTGCGGCAGGGCGTAATCGGTATTCAGGATCCCAGCGTAATCGAAGTCGTACGGCACGATGATCCAGTCCTGCTCCCTGCCGGTTTCCGTCAGGACGCGGCCGTTGTGGCAACAGGGATCACCGATCGCACCGGCTTTCAGCGCAAAATCGGTATTGCCGATCAGGTACTGGAACAGCAGGTTGTGTGCCGTTTGCGTCGGCTCCATCTGTTCCGGCTGAACCGTCAGTGGCTTTATTCGGTGGCGATTCAGCCGCTCGGCCATGCGGTCATCGTCCTCGATGAGAAACACCGGTTCGGCGCGGCCACGTTTCGAGCGCGACTCCGTATCAGTGAACGTCGCGTTCAGCGCCCTGACCTTGAAAGAGAAATCGGTGACCACGTTGTAGGCGCGATAGACAGCCAACTCGAGGTATAACCAGTCGCGGCTCGGGCGGCTGCGCAAGCATTGCCTGACCATTTTCAGCTTGTGCTGGCCCTCGAACAGTGTGCCTTGCGTTTTATCCTCGTCGAATTCCAGCCGCAGCGGCGGTCTGTCGCAGATGTCGAGCCGCGATTTGCCCCGCGTGCTGACGATGACATCCAGCACCTGCTCCGTTCCGGACGCATCGACGTAGATGACCTTGCCCGGGAGTTCCGGCTCATTCTTACGTTGCCTCGACAGGCGCTCGATTGGCGCCTCGATAACGACGTCAATGGCTTGCTGCGATTCGAAAAGCGGCGCGCCGCTGACTGCGGCGGAGCAGAACAGCCAGCCGATCGCTACCAGGGTCAGAACACGATTTCCTGTCATCCGTTGCACTGCGAAACACCCGTTGTCCAGACCGATGCGCTGGGATACTCCATCTAGCATAGACACAATCGGTCAACCGCGCATTACCGCCTTGCTGATCTGGATGTCCTGCACCGCCACGCCGGTGAGATCGGCGACCGTCAGCTGATCGTCGGAGGTACGGCCACGCGCCGTGCCGGCGATGACGTCGCCGAGTTCGACCAGTGACTCGCGGGTGATCGCGCCGCGCTTAAGGGCCTGATGGATCTCGCCGCGGACCAGGCATTGCTCGATGCTGTCGGCGACGACCAGGTCGGCGTTTTTCAGGATATCCGCGTCCAGTTCCTGCTTGCTTTCGGTGTCCGAACCGATCGCGCTGATGTGCAGACCGTGACCGGGCGGACCGGACCACGACAGGATCGGCGATACCGCGGGCGTGGTGGTCACGATCAGCTCGCAATCCGACAGGATGCTGCCGGCATCCCGGGTCGTCGCTACGCGGAAACCTTTTTGCGCCATTTCCTTTTCGTACGCAGCGAGTTTGTCGTCACTGCGCCCCCAGACGAGCACCTCGCGGCATGACGTGACCGGCTTCAGGTACTCGAGCTGCAGCCGCGCCTGGGTGCCGGTGCCGACGATGCCGATTCGTCGGACGCTCGGTGGTGCCAGGTACTTTGCCGCGATCGCACCGGCGACTGCCGTGCGAACATCGGTCAGGTAAGCCTCGTCGAGCAGCAGCGCCTCGAGCTTGCCGGTCCGCTGGCTGAAGACCAGCATCAGTCCGTCGCCGGACGGCAGGCCCAGTTTCGGGTTTTCGTAGAAACCCGAAGCAATCTTGATGACGTAGTAGTCATCGCCCTCGATGTAGCCGTACTTGATGTGTACGTCGCCCGGCGGATCCTCGAGGATCAGCTCACCCACCGGCGGCACCGTCGCCTTGCCCTGGCTGTAAGCGACGAACCCGGCCTCGATCTCGGCCATGAGATCGACGGACGGCAGGGCCGACTTGATCTGCTCGAGTGTGAGTATTTGCATCAGCTCAAGGATCTCAGGACTTTTTCCATACGCGCGAAGGCGTCTTCCAGCACCGCGCGCTCCTGGCCAAAGGCGATGCGCAGGTGATGGTCCATGCCGAAGGAATCGCCGGCACTGACGAACACGCTCGCCTCGCGACAAAGTTTTTCCATCAGCTCCGTCGAGTTGATGTCGAGCTGATAGCGGACGAACGACACCGCCGACGCCATCGGCGGGGTGTAACTGAACAAACCGTTCTGGCTCGCCATCCATTCCTCGAGTACCGGGAAACCGGCCTTGATGTAGTCCCGTGCCCGTTGCACAAGGCGTGGCCGGACCCCCGGCGACAGTGCGTAAGCCGCGAGGATATTACTCAGCATCGAGGCGGTAATGGTCGTGTACTCGTGGCGCCGCCACAGATCGTCCACCGTTGCCGGCGGGCCGACCACCCAGCCGACGCGCAACCCCGGGAGCCCGTAGGCTTTGCTCATGCTGCCGATCGCCAGCACCTTGTCGTAACGCCCGAAGAACGACGGCGTCTCGTCCTCCTGTACCCGCTCCGCGCCGCGATACACCTCGTCCGCCAGGATCCAGGCACCGGCCCTGTCCGCGGCGGCGACGATGGCGTCCATTTCCTCGCCCGTCATGATGTAGCCGGTGGGATTGTTGGGATTGCAGACGGCGATGACGCGCGTGCGATCGGTCACCTGTGCGTGCAGCTCGTCGATGTCCAGGCGCCAGCCTGCCTCAGCCTGCAGATGAAACGGCCTGACCGTGCAACCCCTGTTCTCCGCCAGTCCCCATACCTGTTTATAGGTCGGTGCCTGGGTCGCCAGCTCGTCCCCATCGTCCATCAGGGTCTGCATGACGATGTTGTTGGCCTCCGCCGCGCCGACGGTGACCAGCACGTTATCGACACCGGCGCCACCGTAAAGCGCGGCAATGTTCTCGCGTAATTCGGGAATGCCGTTGACGTGCGGGTAATTGATCTCGGTCGCAAGCAGCGCATCGAGCTGACTCTGGTCGTCGCCGAGCAATTCGTCGAGGCGAATCGGATGCACGCCGGATTCCGTCAGGTTGAGATCGACCTTTTGTTCCCAGACGGACTGCGTGTATTCGAGGTCGAAAGGTGTGAATCGCATGAGCGCAGTCCCGCGGCTGCCGGTCGGACCGACCATTATCGTGATAAATTTGCCCTTTGGAAATCGATGACCCGCCATTTTGTGACTGCCGATACCCGACTGATGGACATGCTGACCGGCTACGCGTCCGCGCATCAGCATCCTTTCAACATCGCCGTGCATCTCGTCGGCATCCCGGTGATCATGCTCGGCGTCTTCATTGCGCTGAGCTGGGTGAGTTTCGAGATCGGCGGTGTGACGCTCAATTTCGCCTACCTCGCGACACTGGGTTTGTTCGTGTTTTATACCCTGCTCGATCGGCTGTTCGGGTTTGTCTTTCTTGTATACGCAGTGCCGATCGCCTGGCTGGCAACGCGCATCGGCGCGCAACCGCTGGCCGTTTCCGGAACCGTTGCTGCTGCGGCATTTTTCGGCGGTTACCTCGCGCAGTTCGCCGGGCACGCGGTCGAGAAGTCGGTGCCGGTCGTGTTGAAGCACCCGGTCCAGGCAAATTTCGCCGCGCCGTTTTTTATCGTGGTCGAAATCTTCAGTTTGCTGGGACTGCGCGACGAACTGTTTCGTGAAGTGCAGCGGCGAATCGACGAATTGCGGCAGGAGCAGGCAGCGTGAGTGAGAAAAGGCCAATGACGGCCACCGGTAGCCGAAAACCGAGACACCCGGTCAGGGAATTCAATTTCCTGAGTTTCGTGTGGCGATTCATCGCCTCGCTGGCGCTGGTGCTGCTGACCTACAATCCGGGCAACTACTCGTACGTCGCCTGGCTGCGGGCGGCCGACGCCGAAAATCCGCTGGGCCCCGAACATTTCGTGGTCGGTATCGGGTTACTGATCGGCTGGGTGATTCTCCTCGTCGCGACGCATCGTTCGCTCGGCACGTTCGGGCTGGCGCTGGGCGGCGCCCTGCTCGGTGGCGTCGTCTGGTTGCTGAGCGATATCGGCTGGCTCAACATCGAATCGGTTTCCACGGTCACCTGGGTTGTGCTCATCTGCGTCGCGGCGCTGCTCGCCGTCGGCCTCAGCTGGTCACACGTCTGGCGGCGGCTGACCGGCCAGTTCGAGGTCGATGCCGACGACTGACGCGAAGCACTTCACCTTTGCCGTGCTGCTGGCACTTTGCGCCTGCACGCAGGAATCGCCCGGCGTATGCCGCAACGAGCCGCCGGGCTTCCTGGTTCGCAACGTGCAAATCGTCGACGGCTCGGGTGCGCCCGCGGTCGCCGGCAGCGTGCGCGTCAACGACGGACTCATCGCCAACCTCGGCGACCTCGAACCCTGCGAAGGGGAGACCGTGATCGACGGCGGTGGCCAGTTTCTCGCGCCAGGCTTCATCGACACCCACAGCCACGCCGACAAAGATATCTTCGAGCATCCGGAGGCGCTGCCCGTCGTTAGCCAGGGCATCACGACCATCGTCGTCGGCCAGGACGGCCGGTCGCCCTACCCACTCAATGACTTTTTCTCGAAGCTCGAAACGGCACCGGCCGCCGTGAATATCGCATCCTATGTCGGCCACAACACGCTTCGCCATCGCGGGCTCGGCAACGCGTATCAGCGTGCAGCAAGCGACGACGAGATCGATTCGATGAAGGCGATGCTGGCGAGTGAACTCGAAAGCGGCGCGCTCGGTCTTTCGACCGGCCTCGAATACGACCCGGGGATTTACTCGGATACCTCCGAAGTCCTCGCGCTTGCCCGGGTCGCGGCCGATGCCGGTGGGCGCTATATCAGCCATATCCGCAGCGAGGATCGCTGGCTCGAGGAAGCGATCGAGGAAATCATCCTGATCGGTCGCGAGACCGGCATGCCGGTGCAGATCTCGCATCTGAAACTCGCGATGAAACGACTGTGGGGCAGCGCACCCCGGATCATCGAACGGCTGGACGCCGCGCGGGCCGAGGGCATCGACATCACCGCCGATATCTACCCTTACGAATACTGGCAATCCACGATCATGGTGCTGCTGCCGGATCGCGACCCGAGCGACCGTGAGGCGATCGCCGAAGTGCTGGACCAGCTCGCACCACCGGAAGGGATCTGGCTGACACGCTATCCGTCCAATCCGGAGTACGTCGGCAAGACGCTGACAGAGATCGCGGCCATCCTGGAGGTCGATGCGATAACCGCGTTTTCACAGATCGCCGCCGAGTCCGAGCGCGCGCGCCTGGAAACCGGCGACCGCAGCGCGGCAACCATCATCGGCACCAGCATGCAAGCGGCAGACATCCGCGAACTGATTGCCTGGCCCGAAGCGAACATCTGCACCGATGGCGGCATCGTCAGCCTGCACCCGCGCAGCGCCGGATCGTTCCCGCGCGTACTGAGCCGTTACGTGCGCGATCAAAACGTCCTGACGCTCGAAGAGGCAGTGCGAAAAATGACCTCACTCGCGGCAGAGCACATGGGCTTCACCGACCGCGGCCGTATTCGCCAGGGCGCGGTCGCTGATCTCGTGCTGTTCGATCCCGACACCGTCATCGATCATGCAACGCCGCTCGCGCCGACCCTGCTGTCGGAGGGTATAACGACCGTGTGGGTCGGCGGCGAGATCGTGTTTTCGGGTGGCGCCGTGACCAACAAACGCCCTGGCCGGGTCATTCGCCGGCTAATGTAACCGCAGTGCGCAACGCCTCCTGGAGTACGGCAAAGCGATCCAGGGCTTCACCACCCGGCGCCTGGTCGGCCGTATTGATCATCTCGTACAGGTATTCGATCTGATCGGTCAGCATCGGCTGCGGATAGATGATGTCCTTGGTCTCGAGTTCCGCGAGGATGCCGTTGATCCTGTCGAGCCGCAGCCGCTCGGGCTCAGACATTTCGCCGCCTTTTTTCTCGAGCAAATCCCTTTCGTCGGCCAGCCGTTTTTCAAGCCTGCGCGCTTCGCTCAGCATGTCGACCAGCCTGAGTGACAGGTCCACCTGCGAACTGACTTCGGCGACGGTGGTGCCCTGCACGAGCACCCGCGGGTCCATCAGCAATCTGAACCGCTGCTCGCTAACGGATTCGCCCGCAGTGAGCCTGACGGTGTAGGTTCCCGGCTTTGCGAGCGGTCCGTTCTTATAACGTTCGTCCTCTTCCTCATGCCACGCACCGCGATGCTTCATGTTCCAGCGGAAGCGGTTCATGCCGGTTTGCGTCGACAGTGATTCATCGGCAATCACCGTTTGCCGGCTCAGGTTCATGTCGTCGACGACCGGGTCACCGCCTTCGCTGTGGTCACCGGCAGCCGGTTGGAACGCGTTGACGAGGTCACCGCTAGCGTCGAGGATTTCCAGGCGCAGCGATTCGGGCGCAACTGCGGGCAGTCGATAGTCGATGACTACTGCCGGTTGCGGATAATGCGGCACGACCTCCTCGTCGTTATCCGGGTACACGTTGCGATAGCGGATCGTGTCCTTCGGTTTGAAGACCGCGGTCGTTACCTCGTCGTCCCGGAACGCGTCCTGGCGCAGCGTCGTAATGTTGTCTAGCACCCAGAACGACCGACCCATCGTCGAAATGGCGAGATCGCCGCGCACCACCGTGATATCGGTCACCGGCGTGACCGCGAGGTTCTGCTGAAACGCGTGCCAGGTCGCGCCGTCATCGAGCGACACGAACATGCCGAACTCGGTTCCTGCATAAAGCAGGCCCTCGCGCACCGGGTCTTCGCGCACGACGCGCGTCGGGAAGTTTTCCGGTATGCCGTTCCTGCCATTCGTCAGCAGCGTCCAGCGACCGCCGAAATCCTCGGTCTTGTAGATATACGGCTTCCAGTCACCCAGCTGGTAGCGAAGCACGGCGATGTAGGCTTTTGCCGCATTGTGCGGCGACGGCTCGACGGCATCGACGCGACCGCCCGGTGGCAGGCCGCGCGGCGTCACGTTGCGCCAGTTGTCGCCGTGGTCGCGGGTTACGTACACCGGACCGTCGTTGGCCCCCGACCAGATGACACCCGCGTGCACCCGAGACTCGCGCAAGGAGTAAATCGTGCTGTAAAACTCCTCGCCGGTGATATCGCGAGTGATCGGGCTGCCGGAAATGACCTGCTTGTCGTCTTCGAAAGCCGTCAGGTCCGGTGAGATAGTTTCCCAGGTCTTACCTTCGTCGCTCGTGCGGTGCACGTATTGCGATGCGTGGTACACGATTCTCGGGTCGTGTGGCGAAACGTGAATCGGTGATACGCGCTGGAACCGGTAACGCAGGTCACGCGGGTTGTGGCCATACATGTTGGCGGCGCCGAGGTAATAGCCTTTCTCCGTGCCGATGCGTTTGTCAAAGACAAAAAAGCGCCCCTTGCAGTTGGCATAGACGATGTTGTGATCGCCGGGCTTCGGCACCGCGGGACCGGTTTCGCAGCCGCCGGCATCGACCAGCCAGGCGGCCGGGTCCTGGGCGCGGAACGGCGGCATGCTCGGCACCGCGATCGTGGTCGAGTTGTCCTGCTGGCCCGCGTACAGCCAGTAAGGATATCGATCGTCGACCTCGACCTGGTACAGCTCGGCCGTCGGCTGGTTGAACTGCGTCGACCAGGTCTTGCCGCCATTGTGGGTCACGTTGGCCCCGCCATCATTGCCGTGAATGAACAGATCGGGGTTGTCCGGATTGATCCACATGTCGTGATTGTCGCCGTGCGGCGGCTTCAGATGCGTCCAGGTCTTGCCGCCATCGACCGATTTCATGTTGCGCGTCGCCATGGCATACACGACATCGGGATTTTTCGGATCGACGTCGATGTTGGCGTAATAAAACGGTCGCGTGCGAATGTCTTTTTCGTTCGATACGAGTTCGAAGGACATGCCCTGGTCCAGCGACTTGTACAGGCCGCCTTCATCGCCCGGCGCCTCGACCAGTGCATAGACGATACTCGAGTCGGCGCGTGAAATCGCGAGGTCGATTTTGCCGATCAGGCCCTGTGGCAACCCTTGTGTGATTTTTTCCCAGGAGGCGCCGCCGTCCACCGACTTGAACAAGCCGCCTTCGTCCTGGTTGCCGCCGCTGATAATCGTCCATGGCTTGCGCTCCGCCTTCCACGCCGTCGCGAACACGATGTTCGGGTTGCCGGGCAACAATTCGACGTCGGAAAAGCCCACCGTGTCGGAAATGTACAGCACCTTGTCCCAGGACTTGCCGCCGTCGGTGGTCTTGTAGACGCCGCGCTCCTCGTTGGCGTTGAATGCCTGGCCGATGGCAGCCACCCAGACCACGTTGTGGTTCGTCGGGTCGATCTCGACCGCGCCGATGTGCCCGGTTTGCCGAAGTCCGACGTGTCGCCAGGTATCACCGCCGTCGATCGACTTGTACACGCCAAGCCCCGTGATTACGTTGCTGCGCAGGCCGTCCGAGCCGGTCCCCACATAGACGATGTTGGCGTCGTTTTGCGCCACATTGATGTCGCCGATTGACGGCGTCTCGAAATAGCCGTCGGAGACGACCTTCCAGGTCGTTCCGTAGTCCTCGGTTTTCCAGACGCCACCGCCGGACGCACCCAGGTAAAAGGTCGACGGCGCGGCAACGGTGCCCGCGACCGCCGTCACCCGGCCGCCCCGCGACGGGCCGACGTTGCGGTATTCGAAATTGCTGAAATCCTGCGCGTGAAGCGCGCTCGAGATAAGTGCCGCAGCGGGCACCAGTAGTACGGCTCTGGTTTTTTTCATCGACGGTCGTTGTAGTTGGAATGGGACTGGCACAAGTTACCATTTCTCGGGCTATCATTGCCCGAAAGATCGCCGGGAGAAGGCAGCGCGTGGACAAGAATGACTTGGGCGAGGCATTCCGCAGGGAATCCGAAGAGCTGATCGGTAGGCTCCAGGAATCGCTGGCGGCCGCCATTCGTGAAACCGACGATCGCATCGCGTTGCCGCCGGGTGCACAAGCCGCGCTTGCCGATTTTTACGAGCCGCTGCCGGATACCGGTTGCAGTGCGGGCCCTGCGCTCGATCGCCTGCTCGAGTTGTGTGCCGCGGCAGGCGGCAACACGCCGGGCCCGAAGTGTTTTCACTTCGTGATCGGCGGCAGCACACCGGCCGCGCTCATTGCCGACCTTCTCGCCACCGCTTACGAGCAGATCACCTACACCTGGGTGCTGTCGCCGGTCGGCGTGCAGATGGAAATCCAGGCGCTCGATTGGCTGAAGGAAATGCTCGGTTTGCCGAAGAGCTGGTCCGGGGTCATGGTCACCGGCGCAACCATGGCGAATTTCGTGTGCCTTGCCGCGGCCCGCCAGTGGTGGGGCGAGCAGCACGGTTTCGACGTGTCCGACACCGGCCTCGCGGGCAAACCGCAAATGCCGGTATTGACGACCGGCTTCGTGCACGCCGCAACCCTCAAGGTCCTGGCGACGCAAGGCGTCGGCTATGGCAAGGTGCGGCAATTCGGGCGCGACGATTTCGGCCGCGCGGACCTCGATGCCATGGAGAAAGCGCTGATCGAACTCGACGGGCAACCCGCCGTCATGATCGTCAACGCCGGCGAAGTCAATGCCGGCGAATTCGATCCCGTTGATGACATGATTGGCTTGGCCCGCCGGCACAACTGCTGGGTGCACGTCGACGGCGCGTTCGGTTTGTTCGCGCGCCTGTCGCCAAGAACGGCACACCTGGTCGAGGGCGTGGAACAGGCGGATTCCGCAACCGTCGACGGGCACAAGTGGCTGAATGTTCCTTATGATTCCGGTTATGCCTTCGTGCGCGATTACGGATTGATGGCGCGCGCGTTTCGTTATTCCGCAGACTACCTGCCGGAGCCGGACGATACGCGACCGACGTTTGGCGCCATCGGGCCGGAGAGTTCGCGCAGGGCACGCAGTTTCGCGGTGTGGGCGACGATCAAGGCGTACGGCCGCGAGGGACACAAGGCGATCGTCGAACACTGCCTGGGCATCGCGCAGCATTTCGTAAAGCAGGTGAAAGCCAAACCGCAGCTCGAACTGATGAACGACGTGCAACTCAACATCGTCGCATTTCGTTACAATCCCGGTGGCTTGAGCGACCTGCAGCTCGACGAGCTCAACGAACAGCTCGGCGAAGCGGTGCTCGCCGACGGTCGTTTCCTGGTCGGCACCTCGAAAATCGGCGCGCGCACGATTTTCCGGCCGGCGTTTTGCAACTGGCGCACACGCCGGGAGGACGTCGAGGAATTCGCAAACGTCGTCCTCGAGGTCGCCGAGAGCCTTTCCTTGCCACACGCCGCCGGGGATACGCGATGAACTGTACCAGCGTAAAAATTCTTGCAGCAGCAATATTGACGTGCATTGCCACTGAGGCCGGCGCACAGGATCCGGTGAGCGCACCTTACCTGCCAGACAGCGGCAACCTGAGCATACGCTGCGGCATCCTGGTCGACGGCATTGCCGACCAGCCCTATACATTCCGGACTGTCGAGATCGTCGACGGGAGAATTGCGTCCATAGGCTACAGCGAAGAGGACGTCGATCTCGACCTGTCCGCCTATACCTGTATGCCCGGGTTCATCGATACACACACGCATATCGCCGACACACTGTCGGGCGCGGATCTCAGTGAATATTACTCGCTCAGCGACGAGGAACTCGTCCGCGTGTCGCGTGAGAATGCCGAACTAACGATCGCCGCCGGTGTTACGACCGCGCGCAACGTCGGCGCCTATGTCGGCTGGTCCGGCCGTGATTTGCGGGATCGAATCAATCGCGGCGAAATCGCAGGCCCACGCATGCAGATTGCCGGTTACTACCTGACGATCCCCGGCGGCGGCGGCGATCTCGTGATTCCGGGCCACGAAGAAAGCGAGATTCCCGCACGACTGCGCATGGGTGTCGCACGTGGTCCGGAAGCATTTCGCAGAAAAGCGCAGGAAGCGGTCGACGGCGGCGCAGACGTCCTGAAGATCATCGCGTCGGGAGCGGTGCTCGCTTACGGCGGCGTGCCGGGTGCACCCGAGATGACGCCCGAGGAAATCAGGGCCGTCGTCGAGGTCGCCCATGCGGCCGGCATCAAGGTCACCGCGCACGCGCACGGTGCGCAGTCGATCAAAGACGCAATACTTGCCGGCGTCGATTCGATCGAACATGCATCGCTGGCTGATGACGAGGCAATAGCGCTCGCTGCACAGCGTGGCGTCGCATTCTCAATGGACATTTACAACGGCGATTACATCGCGACCGTCGGACGCGAGCAGGGATGGCCCGAGGAGTTCATCAGGAAAGGCGATGAAACGACGGAACTGCAACGCCAGGTCTTTTCCAGGGCAGTCGAAGCCGGTGTCATCGTGACTTTCGGCACCGATGCCGGCGTTTATCCTCACGGCGATGCCGCCAGGCAATTTCCGATCATGGTGCAGCGGGGCATGACGCCGATGCAGGCCATCAAGGCCGCAACCTCGGTCGCCGCCCGGGTCATCGGCTGGGAAAAGGACGTCGGGTCGCTGGAGGTCGGGCGCTATGGCGACCTGATTGCGGTACAAGGCGACCCGTTGTCGAACGTCAGCCTGTTACAGGAGGTACGCGTCGTCGTAAAAGGCGGCCTCGTGTTCAAAAACGACGCGTCCCGATAAGCAAAAAACCTCGTAAACATCGGCATTTACCTATTCTCGCCACGCCCCCTCGCAGGTAGTTTGATTGAGGTTACCGCGGAACGGGGAGACCGGCTTTGAACAAACCAGGCAGCGACGTCGTCGAGCTCGATGCCAGTCGACCGGTCTGGGACCGGTGTTTCATGGTGGCGCCACTGGTCCTGATCGGCACCCGGGACGAGGACGGCTCGCTCGACCTGGCGCCGAAACACATGGCGTTTCCGCTCGGCTGGAAAAACTACTTCGGTTTCGTCTGCAGCCCCGCTCACCGCACCTGCGCCAACATCGTGAACAATGGCGTGTTCACGGTCAGCTATCCGAAGCCCTCGCAGGTGCTGTATGCCAGCCTCGCCGCCTCGCCGCGCTACACCGCCGGGCCGAAGACGGCCGTGCAGGACTTTGCAACCTTCCCTGCCAGGAAAATAGACGGTGAATTTGTCGAGGACGCTTACCTGTTCCTCGAATGCAAACACTACAAGACCATCGACGGCTTTGGCGAAAACTGCCTGATCACCGGCGAGGTCGTTGCCGCGTATGCACATCCCGATTACCTGCGATCCTCGGAATTCGACGACCAGGAACTCATACACGACGCCCCCTTGTTCGCCTATCTGCCGCCAGGTCGTTTCGCGTCCATCGACCGTTCTTACGCGTTTCCGTTTCCGGCAAACATGAAAAGGTAGCGAACGTGGTTGCCGAGTACGCCACCGCGATTGCCGATCACGTCCGCAAGCATCGCCAGGAGTTGACGGAAATGCTGCGTCACATGGTCGATGCCGAATCGCCTTCCAGCCAACCGGAATCGCATCGCCTGATGATCTCGATCCTTAACGACGCGTTTTCTACCCTGGGGTACAAGGTCAGCAATCCCGCACCGAACGGTTCGTACCGACACGTGTTCGCGCGACGCCGCGAGCGCGCGAAAAACGGCGATGCACAATTGCTGCTCGGACACTTCGACACCGTCTGGCCGCTGGGCACCGTGGCGAAACGCCCGTTTACCATCGACGGCAACATCATCAGGGGGCCAGGGGTATTCGATATGAAAGGGGGCCTGGCACAGATCGTGTTCGCATTGAAGGCGATTCACGATCTGCAATTGCCGCTGTCCGTGGAACCCGTGGTGTTCATCAATTCCGACGAGGAAATCGGCAGCCGGACGTCGAGGCGATACGTTTGCGCACTCGCAAAGCGGGCGCAACGTGTATTCGTCATGGAACCTTCGATGGGCGAAGAAGGTGCTATCAAGACGGAGCGCAAAGGTATCGGGCGCTTTACCGTCACGGTCCACGGCAAGGCAGCACACGCCGGCCTCGACCCCGAAGGTGGGGCAAGTGCGATTCTCGAACTGTCGCACGTCATCCAGTCGCTGTTTGCCATGAACGATGTCGAGAAGGGCATCACGGTCAACGTCGGTACCATCGACGGTGGCCTGCAACCCAACGTGATCGCTCCCCACAGCCAGGCCGTGGTGGATGTGCGCGTGCCGACCATCGCCGACGGAGAAAGAATCGAAAAGGATATTCTCGGCTTGCGGCCGGTCACGCCGGGAGTGCGCCTGAGCATCGAAGGCCGAATCGGTCGTCCGGCCATGGAGATGACACCGCGCAATCGCACGCTGTGGAACCAGGCAAGAGAGCTGGGACAGGAACTCGGCATCGACTTGCAACACGGACGCGCCGGCGGCGGATCCGACGGTAACCTGACCAGCCAATACACGGCAACGCTCGATGGGCTGGGACCGGTCGGGCATGGTGCTCACGCCGAGCATGAGTTTCTGTATGTCGATCGTACGCTCGACAGGACTGCATTGCTGGCGCTCTTGCTGTTGTCGCCCGTGTCGAGCGAGGCGCCGGCATGACCGTCGTCAACTACAGTTCACTGACGCGAATTTCGGATCTGCAACGAAACAACTACGACGTCGTAAGAATTCCCAGGGATGACTGGCAAATGGGCGACTACGTGGTCGGCGAGATCACGGATGCCTCGCATCGCAATTCGACCATCGAACTGGCAACGGGACGCATGATCAGGCCGATGCCGGGCGACCGTATCGTCGGCGCGTTCGGCAATCGTGTTGCAACGCTGGAAATCGTTGGCAGCTGGTCGGATATTCGCGATGAGCGGATGCAGACGATGACCAGCGCCGGGCTGTTTGGCGGCATAACCTCGATGGCCGCGACGATTTCCGGCACCCTGGACCTGCAATATGACGGGCACGCAGTTCGCAACGGCAAGAAGCTATGCATGGCAGACTTTGCGATCCATGCCGAACCCGTGGATTTCAAGGTGCCGGTCATCTTGCTGGTCGGCACCTCGATGTCCGCCGGCAAAACCACGACCGGAAGACTGGTTATACACGAACTCGCCGATGCCGGAATGAAGGTGGTCGGCAGCAAACTCACCGGCGCCGGCAGGTACCGGGATATCCTGAGCTTTGCGGACGCGGGCGCCAGCGACGTTTGCGATTTTGTCGATGCAGGCCTGCCCTCGACGGCCGTGCCAGAAGCGGATTTTCGCGCCGCAATCCGGCCGCTCCTGTCACACATTGCCGGTCTCGAGCCCGACGTCGTCGTGGTCGAAGCCGGCGCGTCGCCGCTGGAGCCGTATAACGGTGCGGCCGCCATCGACGAACTCGGTGACAACGTGCGCTGCACCATTCTGTGCGCGTCCGACCCGTATGCGGTGGTCGGCGTAGAAAAGGCGTTCGGCCTCAAACCGGACCTGGTTTCCGGCCCGGCGACCAGCACCTCGGCCGCCATCGACCTGCTGCGTGAACTGAGCGATGCGGATGCGATCAACGTCATGGATCCCGGCTGCCTGCCGGAGTTGCGGCGCTTACTCCAACGGACTCTCGCGCTATCCTGAGCTGCCCGCTAATGTATGATGCGCCGTTCGCTCATCAAAATGAACACAATGTTTGGGAGATTGACTAAATGAAGAAAATCAGTTTTGTCTTGTTCGCGTTCCCTTGTCTTGTCGCGGGCATGGCCGCGAATGCCCAGGAGTCGCTCCTCGAGCACCTGGTCAGCGCCTGCAAAACGGACATTCGTAACTACTGCAGCCAGGTGACGCCGGGTAACGGGCGCATGCTGCATTGCATGGCCGCGCACGAAGACAAGATTTCCGGCCAGTGCCAGTACGCGTTCTATCAGGCCGCGTCGATCCTCGAACAGCTGGCAGTCGCAACGGCCTACGTCGCCAGCGAGTGCGCGGCCGACATCGAGAAGCATTGCGGTGACGTCAGGATGGGTGAAGGCAGAATCCTGGCCTGCCTCGAGGATCACGAAGAGGTCCTCGGCGACGCCTGCGTCGATGCACTCGCCGACACGGTCGGCGAATAAACGCTAACCAGGGTCAGAGCTGGCTCTGACCCCGGTTACACCGGATTCAATCCATTCCGGCCTGCTGGCGCACCCAGCGCACCGCCTGCTCATGGGTGCCGAACCAGACATCCGGTTTGCTCTTGATGTGCTCGATCAATTCCCGCAATACGACGATTCGCGAGCGGTGACCGATGTAATGCGGATGCATGGTCAACACGAAAGTCGTGCCCTCGTCGTAAGCGACATCGAATTCATCCCGGTAGACCCCTAGCACGTCGCGCGGGCTCGAATAGCGATCGCCGAGCGGATTCATCAGCGGTGCGTCGTCGAGGATCCAGTCCACGGGTAATTCCACGAACCCGGTCGCTTCGCCGTTTGCGACGATTTCATAGGGGCGGTCGTCCGCCATCAATGACGAGTCGTAGAGAAAGTCCATCTCCATGAGCAACTCGAGCGTGTTGTCGGAAAAATTCCACGACGGCGCGCGGTAACCGACCGGTCGTTCGCCGATCAGCTCCGTCATCCGCTCCACGGCCTTCTCGAGCAGTCGCTTTTCGATATCGCGGGGCAATTCCGCGTTGCGTTCGTGAATCCAGCCGTGAACGCCGATCTCGTGACGCCCGGACGCTTTGATATCGGCAATCATGTGCGGCGCGAGCGAAAAGCTGACGGCCGGCCCGAAAAACGAGGCGGCAATGTCGTGCTCGTCGAGCAGCTCGAGCACGCGTCGCAACCCGACCCGTGCACCGTACTGTCCCTGCGACAAACCGCCGACATTGGTATCGCCGTTGCGCAGCCAGATGGTTTCGTTGTCGACATCGAACGAAAGCAGCACCGCAACGCGCGCGCCGCCGGGCCAGTGGTCGGGATTCAGGTCTCGTCCCGCTCTTACCTTGTTGACCGCTTTTTCGATGCGTTCCTCGGACCATTCCCAGGGCGGGTCGTCATCCTGTGCGCAGGCAACCGTGCCCAGCAACAGCGACATCGTTAGCATCGCCGCAATCTTTCGCATTTTCATTGTGTGCCTTCTTGTTGTCGTTTTCGTTTTCGCGATCATGTGAGCGGCAGATCGCGCTGCGTACCTATCAGCGAATCGCGGGTCACGAGGCTGGCGAGCCTGTCCTCGGACCAGCCTTCCGTGCCGGCCGGGCGTTGCGGCAGCACCATGTAACGCAACTCGGCGGTCGAGTCGTGCACTTTAACGTCGACAGTCTCATCGAGATGCACACCGAACTCGGCCAGCACCTTGCGCGGCTCGCGAACGATTCGCGCACGGTAGTTTTTCGATTTGTACCAGGCCGGCGACATGCCGAGCAACGATCGTGGATAACAGGAACACAAGGTGCAGACGATGACATTGTGTACCTCGTCCGTGTTCTCCATCACGGTAAACTCGTACGGTGCGATGTCGAAGCCGAGCTCTTTGAGGGCTTTGCCACCGTTGTCGAGCAGGCGCTCCCTGTACTCGTCGTCACACCATGCGCGGGCAACGATCCTGCCGCCGTTTTCGGGCGACGCGCCCTGCATGGCCGCGATGACCGCCTGTTCCTCGCCGGCGGTGTAGTGACCTGCCTCCATCAGCAGTTCGCGAAGCGCCAGCCCGACCCTTGCCGCGTCGCTGGTCGGCTCCGGATGATCGGCTTGAAATGTCGTGGCGTGATCGTGGTCGCTCATTACGCGGGCTCCAGCCAGTGTTCGAATATCTCGATCTCGACAACATCCTTGTCGGTGCCGTCGTAGGAGGGCCACAGGTCGTTTTGCGGAATCCTCACACGGTAGATGCGCTGGCGCGGCTCGCCGTCACCGCGGATGAAATGTTCCGGCATGCCGTGCACGCCACATACCCGCTCCACGACGCCGACCCGGCCTTTCGCATAGGACGGCACGCGATGATGCACCGGAGGGGTGCGATCGGCAATGCGAACCCGCTGTCCCGCGGTAAATTTCGCCGCGCTCATGACGCCTGCTCCGCCTGCTGCCGCTCACGTATTTGCTCGACCTTGTCGGCAAGAGCCGCCTCGCTGACAACGCCGCGTGCGACCAGTGTCGTCGCAAGCGCTTTGGCCCAGCGTTCGTAGTAATTGAGACTTTCGTAATCTTCCGGCGTCAGTTGCTCGATGCCGTCGCGTAATTCCGCGAAATCGCTGATCAGCTTGTGTTTGAGCGCGAGCCTGATCATGGCATCGATCTGCCACTCCCAGTGCGCCGTGTCGTGCTCCGACAGATCGACCGGTCCGGCGTCCTGGCCGCCGACATCGTGAGGTCCCCACGGTTCGCTCATGTCTCTACCAGTTGCCCAGTGTCGTGCCGTCCGCAAATCGCGCGCCGATGAACAGTCCTGCCAGCGAGCCATCGTGCATCGGGTTGAATTTTATTTCGACGACATCCCCGGGCTTGAAGGTATTCGGGCGCCAGCCTTTTCGGAAAAGTGTATTCGGCCCGCCGCCCTCGATGCTCCACTCCTCCTCGACGCCGTGTTCGTTCTTTACCAGCACCTGGATCCAGATGTGTGGATTGGTCCACTGGAACTCCCTGACCGTTGCCGTGACCTCACGAACGACCGCCTTGTCGAACATGGCATTGGAGTGATGCGCGCCGGCAAGGCCGCTGCATGCCAGCAAACCTGCCAGCAGCGACATCGTTAATTTCGTTTTCCCTGCAGTGATCATTGCTGCGGCGCCTCGTCGATGTCGATATCGATGACCCTGCCTTCCGTGTCGAGTGTCAGCGTCTGGCCGGTGGCGGTGATCGGGTTCCGGTTGTTTTCCGCGCAGGCGTAATCGTAGACGCGCGTACCTTCCGGCAGTTTGCGAAAATGCCTCGTGACCTTCCAGGGTTTGGTGAGGGCAAGCGGATCCTCGATCGTCAGTTCGGCACGCAGCAAGCCTTCCTCGGTCTTGAACATGCGCGTCTCGATCGTCGCCTGGTCGCTCAGGGTGAGGCCGCTGCGATCGAGGATAGTGTGTTTTTCGCCAACCATGCTGACCGTGGTAAACACGAGCGTGTCGCCTTCCCAGTGCCCGACGGAATCGCCGGTAAACGTCGGCCACCGTTCGGCAGGCGGCGGATGTTCGCGGCCATCGGTGTATATGCGCGCGATGTTGGGACCGTTTTCGGTGATGATCCAGGTCTGTTCCGGCCGCACGATAAATTCGTAGACGTCCGGCAGCGCCAGCAGCCGCGGAAAACCCGCCGGCGTTCCGCATCGCGAAATCGGGTCGGGCAAGCGGTCCCTGGCCGCCAGCGCCAGGTTGGCCTGGTATTTTTTCTCCCAGGCATCGGTCAGTGGCGGGTACTGGCGCACGCCAGGGTCGCCGGCACGGCCATCCTTCGGTTTGACGGTCGAGGGATCGAAAATACCGCCGTTACCCTCCAGGCGCTCCCAGACTCCGCTCCAGTCCGGCAACGCCTGCGCCACGGCGGGTAATGCCAGCGCCATGTGCCCGATGATCATCGCTGCCGGGAACCGAAGGGCCATGTTTTTCGTCCGTCACGTAGATCCACGGGATATTAGAACCGCACAGGCTGACGGTCAAAACGCCCTGCCTTGACAGTCACAGGTCACGGCAGTACAAGCACCTGAAAGAAATGACAATATTCTCCCTGGAGTCCGCATGCGCAAGACCATTCAATTGCTTCCATTACTGTTACTCGTCGTGCCGTTAGCCGGCTGGCCGCAATCGATCGCCGAGCCGTTCAAGGTCGGAACCTTCGAGATCGACGGCATGCCGACCCTCGGCATCGTGTTACGCGACAGCCTGGTGGTGGAATTCGACGAGGCAAACCGGGCGCTGGAAAGGAATGACGCCTATCCGGAGATTCCCCTGCCCGCCGATATGCTGGAACTCATCAGCCGCTACGACTACGGCCTGAAGCGCAGGCTTTACGAGATCGTCAATCACCTTGTCGCCAGCGACAGCCTGGGCCGGCGGCGACCGGACTA
>JAWWCT010000058.1:0-22134 GCA_033720315.1 Woeseiaceae bacterium
GCGACGAAAGTGCCACCGTTTCGTTCACAGAGCACGCGCATGAGGCCGGCGAATCGCTGTGAGCTTTGCGGTGGAGTGCCGGTGAAGTTGTAGGGGAAGCCGATGGCGTGGATGCGCACCCTGCGGTTGCCTTCGGCGTCCTCGACGTTGATGGCATCGATCTGGCGGATCACGGACTCCATGGAACCGCCCTGGAACTCGTCGCCGAAGACGTAGATGCTGATTTTCTTGTCCGGTGACCAGAAGGTACTGATCGCGTATTCGATGCCGTCGGCCGGGTTACTGTCGCTGAATGCCTGCCACTGGCGCATGCGCGCCTTGATCGATTCGCGGATCTGCGGCGTGTCCTGGATCCAGGTGCCGCCGTACTGCTGGAACATGTAGCTGCCGTTGTCGTTCATGATCTGCAGGCCCTTGACCTGCGGGTAGACGTCCAGCACCTGCGCCAGCTTGGTCTCGGCCCAGGTCCACTTGGCCTGCATGGAGCCGGAGGTGTCGATGACGAAGATGATGTACTCGCTGTCGACCGGGATGCCGCCGACGGCGTCGTTCGGCGTGCGCCGGTACGGGGCAAGGTTCAACATCTCTTCGGTAAGGCGCTGGCGGGCGGCGCGCAACTCGCCCTCGTCGAGGTTCAACGCCGGGTTGTCATCATCGATGAGCTCGAACTGTCCCTGGATTCTGGCCAGTTCCTCCTGCAGCGTTTGCAGGCGCATCTTGGTTTCCGAGGTCTCGAGCTGCACGCGGCCCAGCTCTCTCGTCGCCACCACCGAATCGCCGCGAATCTGGAACAGTTGTTCCTGCAGTGCAGCGATGAGCTGGTTCAGGTCCTCCTCGGTCTTCTCGAGAATCGCCGGCTCGTAGATCTTGCTGAGCACGAGCAGCAGGATGATGGCACCGAAACCACAGCAGATGCAGTCGAGGAACGACAGGCTGAAGGCTTCGACGTTTCTGTTTTTCTTGGCCATGATCTAGGGCCAGTCCTTGCTGATGCTCATGAAGGCGCCGCCGGTCTGGTAGGCGAGCAGCCAGTACGCGATAGCGGCGAAATAGTCGCCTTCCATCGGGAATAACAGGATGTTGACCGGGATACCCGAGGGGACACGGTCGATCGCCGCGTAGTGATAGCGCAGCCGTTCCTGGCCGGTGACCATGCCGCGCGCCGCTTCCGGGCCGTCCATCGTCGGTAAGCCGTCGACGAGCAGAAGCACGTTGTCCGGCCTCGGGCTCATCTTCTGGATGACTTCGTAGGCGCCTTTCATGTTGGTGCCTTCCTGTGGCACGGTACGCCGCAAGATGCGAATCGCCTCGTTGAGCTCATCGCCGTCGCCGACATCGATCCAGGTGCCGTCGGTGCCGGGCAACACCGGCCGCGGCTCTTCATTGAAGGTATAGATCTGGAACTGGCTCTCCGGCGGGAATTGTGCCGACAGCCAGTCGACGCTGGCCACGGCCTGGCGCCATTTCACCGAGCGGATCTTCACGCTGTCCGACATGTTGCGCCGGCGCAGGATGTTGACGATCTTGCGGTCCAGCATGCTGGCCGAAGAATCCACCAGCACCAGGATGCGGTCGCCGCCGACTTTCAGTCCGGTGAGGTACTGGCGGTCGCCGTCGCCGATGAACGAACGTACCCGGGTGCCCTCCTGGTCGCGTTCGCGCTCCATGGCCAGCAGTCGCTTTTTCTGCTCTTCCAGTCGCTCGATATCCGACTGCAGTTTTTCGACCCGCTCGATCTTGGCCAGGGTTTCCTGGTCGTACTGGTCGAGTTCGGTCTTGAGCTTTTCGATCAGGGCGATGATTTGCGCGATCTGGCTCTCTGCCGTGGCCTTTTCCTCGACCAGGTTTTCGATCGTGTTCTTGGCCAGCACCAGGTTCTTGCGATGCTCGAGAATCTCGAATTCCAGCCGGGTGGTTTCGGCCTGCTGTTTTTCCGGCGGCGCATCCGTGTCGTGGATGACCTGCGCATTGATGATCATGAAGAACAGGATGACGGCGCCGAAACCGCAGGACATGCAGTCGAGAAACGACATGCTGAAGACTTCCATGGGTCGTCTTTTCCTAGCCATCGTCCGTCCTGATCAGTCTGAATTCATAACCCGGTGAGCCGACACGCACGATATCGCCCACCTGCAACACCGATGAACCGTCAATGCGGTGCCCGTTGAGAAACGTGCCATAGCGGCTGTGGTCCTCGAGTATGCACTGGCCGTTCTTCTTTACCAGCGAGCAGTGGCGGCGCGATACGCCCGGCATGTCGGATGCCAGCGTAACGTGGCGCGACTCCTCTCCTTCCTGAGACCCGAGAATCAACGCTGAATTCCCGATCGCATAGGCCGTGTAGCCATACAACAGGTGCGTCGGGGCGCCGGCATCGGCGCGCTCGTCCTCAGGAATTTCGACTTCGACGGCCGCCTGGTCCCACGGCAGTTGCCGAATCAGGGTGATTCCGCCGGCATCGCCGGTCGACGCCCGGCAACGTGCCAGGGCACCGCGGGCGGTGGCGCCCGGTTCGAGCACGAAAACCTCGCCGCCGACGGTCGATTTCAACAACTCCGTGAGCCCCGGCAGCCTGGAAACGCGATCGGTGACCTGGATTGCCGGGGTTTCCTCGGCGCGAATGATTGCCCGCAAGCGGCTCGACAACTGCTGGTAGATCGGCGCGGCGGCACCGATCAAAGCGAGAGATTCCACGCTCGCGGCATAGCTGGTACCGGAATAGTCGATTTCCATGTCAACATGATCGCCGCGCGCCGCCTCCGTCAACCAGCCAGCGAGCCGGTCCACCACCAGCTGCTCGGTCTCTGCCGTGTGCAACGGATCGAAACGCGACTGTTGCACAAACGCTTCGGCAACCGTATTCAGCCAGCCGTCGAACAGCGCGTACACGCCGCAGGAATCGAGTACATGGGATCGCTCGGCGCGGGCAGCGCCCTGCTGTGACATGCGCGACAACGTCGCGCAATGCAGCCCTATGTCGATGTGCACAGGGACGGCATTGCGGTATTCGCGGCGCGTGGCAGCGACCGGTGCGTCGACCATCGCGGCGACCGGTATTTTCAACTCTCCCGCGATGCCGAGAAACAGGCCGAGCTGCGACTGTTCGATGTATGGCGGGACGGCCACGAAGATCTCCGTCACCCCCGAGCCGGCCGCTGCCCAGATCTGCTCGAGTTGCCGGCTGACGAGATCGGCCGCACTCAGGTGGCTGAAGCGGGAATCCCTGAGCGGCTCGGTATGCAGTTCGGACCAGTAGTGATGCTGGATGCGCCGCGGGTCGATACGCGCCCTGGCAAACGCCGCGTTTCCGGTTTCCAGCGAGTCGTCACCCAGCCAGGCAAAACCGGGTTCCCGGTAGATGATCCGGTTCTGGTCGAGGAGCGTAATGCCGGCGTCATTGATATGTATCGCGAGACGAGTCAATCGGGACACCCCAACATCGCTTAATCGGATTTCATGTGACGAATCAGTTTATCGTCGACGTAGACCTGGCTGTCGAACACCAGGCGTTCCTGCAGCAGCTGCAACTGGTACACCAGGAACATCAGGAAGATGCTGATGAGGAGCGCAATGAAAGTCGAGTTGAATGCCACACCCAGGGCCTGTGTTACGCCGGTAATGTTGCCCTGCACGGCTTCGTCCGCGCGCGCGAGTGCCTCGCCGATACCGCGCACCGTGCCGATAAATCCGATGGACGGGATGGCCCAGGAGATATAGCGGATCATCGACAGTTCGGACTCGAGACGCTCGGCCTCGGACTCGAAAATGGTATTGGAGCTTGCCGATACGTCCTGGATGTTGCGGGTCGTGTTGAATCGCCGCAACGCGTTCAGAAGCACCCGGGGAATCAGCATCTTTTGCCTTTCCTCCGGCAATGCCTGCACCTGGCGCGCGAACTCGCGCGTGTCTTCGGGCAGTATGCGCATGCCTTCGGCAATCGGCACCAGTTCGACCTCGAGCAGCTCGCGTTCCTTCAGGATGGTCCTGGCTTTGTAGCCCATGATTGCCAGCGCCCAGAACATGAGGATAAAACAGGACTCCTGTTCGAGGTCTTTCACGAGCACCCAGATCGACCGTTCCGCGACGAACTCCGGATCGGCCTCGCGCTCGATCGCCTGCTGTGCCAGGAACTCGTTTGCATTGGGCCGCACAATCGATACGTAGAAGGCGTGCACAACGATGATCGCAATGATCAGTGCAAATAGCTGAAACACGAACTCAACCGGGATGCTCTGTTTTTTCATGCGCAAAAGCTCTCAGCCTGGAATGACGGCAACAGTTTACTGGTTTCGGGCTGCGATGACTGAATTGCCGGCGATTTGCAACACGTCAACAGCACTTCAATCCAGGCCATTCAGATATTCGATGGAAACGGGATCGGTTCGTCGGCGGGGATCTCCTCGGACGGCACGAAGTCGTCGTCATCCTCGTCGTAGGTCTGTTCGTCGAGGTCGATATCGACGAATTCCGGATCGACAATCAGCGGCGCGTCTTCATCCGCATCCGCTGCCTCTTCCTCGTCGCTTGTCTCGCTATCGCCCGCTTCGGCGGCAACGCCGGTCTCGGGTTCCTCCGCATCGCCCGCGGCCTGTTCCTGCGCCGGCGCGTGGACAGAGATCAACAGCAACATCATCAGTGTGATCGACGTTTTCGACATGCTCTTCCCGAAACGTGATGCCTGCCGGTTAGACCTCCGCAAGCTCGAAAAGTCGCGCTAGGGTACGTTCCTGGCGATGCGGAATCCAACATCAGGGCGCCCGCGGTTCCCAAAGTCGCGATAGCCCATTCTAAGCTGCATGATTCCTGCATGCATCCAGCTCGAACCGCGGATAACCCGGTTGCCGCCGCGCGCGGGTCCGCGCGGATCCTTGACCGGTTCAGTCTGCCCGGGGGTCGGCACGTGGTAGTAATCCTGCACCCATTCTGCAACGTTGCCGCCGCCGTCGTAGATACCCAGTGCGTTCGGAGGGAAGGTGCCAACCGGCGCCGTCGACGCGTAGCCATCGTCGTAGCCGGGCAGTACCGAGGGCACCAGCGCGTTTGCCGAGCGGTCGGCATAATTGCCACTGTCCCTGCGCGGCGGCATGGAACGGCCCCAGGGGAAGGTCTGGGCGTTGGCGCTACCCTGGTAGCGAATCGCCCATACCCACTCGGCTTCGGTCGGCAGGCGATAACCGTCGGGTGTCGGTTCGATCGGCTGCCAGCGCTCGAACACCTTCTTGTAGGCGAGCGGCAGTCCTTCCTGCGTGCTCAGCCAGTTGCAATACTCGACCGCGTCCTCCCAGGTCACGTTGACGACGGGATTCAGATCGCCGGCGAGTGACACGTGAATGTCGCCGCGCGAATCGTGATTCTGCCGAAATCGCCGGAATTCGCGATTGGTCACTTCCTTGATGCCGATGAAGTACGGCCTGGTAATCTGGACCGGCACGATAACTTCGTTCGCCCGGCGTCCCTGTTCGGAGCGCGAGGTTCCCATCGTGAAACTGCCAGGCTCCATGCGCCGCAATACCTGGCCCTGCGAGTTTTCGATCGTGGTCGCGGTATTCTGCGCGCGAATTTGCGCCTCCGACAAAAGACGCACCGGTATCCTTTGCGGATAGCCGGGTCGCGGTGTGATGCTGCGACTGAAACTCTGGTAGCCCTCACGTTTGACCTCGAGCTTGTGCGGTGTCGCCGTCAGGTTGAGGGTAACCGTTCCGGTTCCGCGCGGCCGGCCGTCGATGAATACCGTGGCATCACCCGGCAGCGCCGCAACGGTCACCTCGCCGGTCCGCGCGGTCATGTCGACCGTGATCTCTTGCGACGCGGCAGCCTGCAGGCGGATTCGCCGTTCTGCCGTTCCGTAGCCGGCCTTTGACAATCGGATCACGTAATCGACGTCAGGCGAGAGCGAAATCGTCGCCGGCGACTGGCCACGGTAACGGCCGTTGACCGTGATGTTGGCGCCGCGCGGAATCGAATTGACCAGCAGTTGCGCGTTGGCGGGTTGCAGTTGAACCGTCGGCAGGACCCGGGTTTCGTTGGCGACCGCCTCGACCGTGCCATCCCAGGCCTCGTACCCGTCCAGCATGACGATCAGCGAATGGCTGCCTTCAAGCAATTCCACTACCGCAGGTGTGGTACCAATCTCGGTCGTACCCTGGAGAATCGACGCGCCCGGTGGATCGGAGGAAATCTCGACGTTGGCCCAGCGCGGCACCAGCTGCACATCGAGCTGCAGCTCTTTGCCGAGACCCGGAACCTCGAGTCGTTGCGCGAAAGGCAAAAAGCGCTCCGCCTGCACCGTCACGCTGTGCGTCCCGGGTTCCAGTTCCAGCGGCCCGAACGGTGCCCGACCGACCCTGTCGTCATCCACGGTGACCACGGCCTCGACCGGCGGATCGGTTGTGACCGTCAGCTGCCCAGGCAAGCGGCGCATTTCTATGCGGATCGTGCGGCTCGGGGCATCATCTACCTCGAATGCCTGCGATACGTCGTAATAGCCTTCCTTGGAGACATTGACCGTATAGCGTCCCTGGCGCATGAGAATGCGATCGCCCATCGGCAGCTTGAACCAGCCACCATCGACCGAAAGGGAGTCTGCACCTGCCGGTTGCACGTCGAACTGGATCGACTTGGAGGTAAACAACAGCGACGACACCAGCAACAGTGCAAGGATCGCGACACCGACGGCGACCTTCCAGCGGTCGCTGCTCTCCTTCTGCTCGACACGCGAGGCGACCTGTGCCCGTTGAAACGGGGTCGCTGCAATCGTCTCGCTGGCAGCCTGCCCATCACTGTCAGGCAACTCGGGCGGTTTGGTTATATAGGCCGAATCTTCGAGATGTATCTGCAGGGACAGGGCATCCCCGGAAAATTCCACGACAATCCGGGTGCCGAAAAACTGCAACTCGTCACCGCCGGCGAGTTTGCGTGAAGTACGCAGCGGATCGCCGTTGACGGACAGCGATGCACTGCGCCCGACCGGCTGGACGAACGGTTCGCCGTCGAGTTCGTCGAACAAGGCAACCGCTGCGCTACCCGGACCGGGTACGCGAATCTCACAATCGATACCGGTTCCGATGCGCAACGGCAAATCGCCGATGCCAAACCGACGCTCACCCTGGCTGTCGGTAATGACGACAGAGGTGAAATTCAAATCGGCTCCTCGCACTTGATGACGATCGGCTGCATATCAATCTCCGGTGCAACACGAAACTCAAGGCGCACGTCACGGTAGCCGGGGCGATTGCCGACCGCGACATACATGCCCGGCACCAATTCTAATTCGCGACGGTTGAAAGTGCCGAGTTTGCCGACTTTGTAGATCGCCACTTCGGTGGCGTTGTCCGATACCAATTGCACGGTGAGGGGCCGTGCCGCACGTTTCAATAGCCTGGACAACTCGTTCTTCTGATCTTCGAGCCGCGGCCCCATGGGTGACACCCGGGCAACGTCCAGCAGCAGCCGGGTAGCGGTTTGCATGTTGACCGGGTCACTCAGGGTATCGGGGTCGTCGATCAACGCCTGCAGCCTGTTGTGCAATGCGGCCCGCGATTTCGAATAGGCGAGGCCTTCCTTGGCGAATTGCAGATCCGGATCGATACCGAGGATTTCCTCGTACACGCCAATCGACGCTTCCCATTGTTCATCGGCGACCAGCGCTTCGGCCTCGCCTTCCAGGCGCCGGATATTCGCCAGGCGAATCCCCTGGTCGACCTGCAGCAGCCCGTCGAGCGGCTGCCTGGATGTCGGGTCGAGCGATTTTGCGGCATTGAACGCCGCCCGCGCGCTCGCGAAATCTTCAGCCGCCAGGGCCTCCAGGCCTTCGCTCATGTGCATGTCGAAGGTCATCTCTTTGATGGCCGCCTGGACGCGATCGAGCCCTTCCGCAGCCGGCTGCCACAGGGGATCCAGTTCCAGTGCGCGTTGAAACGCCGTCTTCGCGGCGTCGAACTCGAGGTCTTTCTCGAAACGATTGCCCTGTGTCGTGAGATCGAGCACCGATTCGAGAGTGAGCGAGCGCTCGAGACCCGCTTTTGCCTCGGGATGACCCGGCGTAATAGCGACGGCCAGGTCATAGAGCCGCACGGCTTCGCCGGGATCCGGCGCCTCGAAGGCCTGTTTCGCGGCGGCCAGTGTTTCCTCGAATACCTGGTCGATCGAATCGAAAAACGGATCGAGCCTCTCCGAGGCTTCGCGGTACAGCTCGCTTGCCCGCGCGTAGTTACGCGCGACATAGGCCTCGTCTCCCTGGCTGTAAAGATCGACGGCATCGAGGTAGGCCTGCCCGCCCCAGCGGTCGATCGCCCGGTTCTGCAAGCGGCCGAGTTTCGACAACAACTCACCCAGCGCATCGTCAGCCGCGATCTTGAAATTTTCGGCGTCGGCGCCGCTATCTGCCTGGCTGGTTTCTCCAGCGGGCGGCTCCTCGCTGGCGGGCGTCTGTGCGGCAGCGTCAGGCTCGTCGCCTGCATCACGCGAGCTGACGGCTCGTTCCTGGCGCAGCTCCGGGTCGCGTTCGACCACTGTCGGCAACAGGAATACCACGCCAAGCAAAAGCACGAGTGCGGTCGCAAGCGCTCCGTACAGTGTCTTTGGAGAAATGCCGCTGCCCACTTCCGGGGTCGCCGGTGTCAACGCCGGGCGGAACTCGCGACGCACCGGTTGAATCGCTTCGACAGTCTCCTGTGGCGCTGTCGCGATATCCGGAAGCAGCCGCTTCGGCGCCGCTCCGGGCGCAAAACCGGCGGCAGCGAGCCGTTCCGCCACTTGTTCCGCCGTCGGGCGCAACGCCACGTCATCGGCGAGCATTTCCTCGAGCAAATCGCTGACCGACGAAGGCAACGATTCACTGCGCAGCGTTGCGCCACCTTGCTCGTTGCTGCGGTCCGGCGGAGCGCCGGTCAGCAATTCGTGTATCAGGACGCCAAGTGCATAGATATCGTCCGCAGGCTGCGCACCCTCTCCGGCAAGCTGCTCCGGGCTCGCACCGATCGGGCTGCCGCCACCGACGGTGTCGCCGGCGGTCGCGGCGATGCCGAAATCGACCAGGTAGGGCGCACCGTTGGCGTCGAGCAGGATATTGGAGGCCTTGACATCCCGATGCACGAGCCCTTTGGCGTGCGCGTAGCGAAGCGCATCGGCAATCAGCGCTATTGGCGGCAGCACGTCCCCGGCCGGTTCGCCCGCCAACACACCGATATCGGCATCACCGATATATTGCAGGCTGTAAAACGCGCCGTCGGGATCGTCGTGGAATTCGAACACGCGCACGATATGCGCATGCATTAGGTTGCTGCCGATTCGCCATTCCCTGTGCAAAAGGTCGCGGTAGCGGGCGTCCTCCGTGTACCCGGCAGCGAGAAATTTCAAGACGACGTTGGAATCCGAGCGGCTGTCGCTGGCGAGCCAGGTTTCGGCCATGCCGCCCGCACCGAGCTGGCGGCGCAGACTGTATCTTTGCGCCAGCTGCGTACCTTCTGTCAGTACCCGCATCAGTTATGGAATGGCCTAACCTGTCGGCTGCGTCGATCTGGCGGGGTTTCCGACCTCGATAGTGTCGGATGAAAAGCCGGTTTCGGTTTCATAGATATCCCGCAGCAGCTTGCGCCAGCTCTCGAACTGCGCCTCCGCAGTGCCTGTGAGACGCATGGTCTCACCCTGCACCTGCAAAGTCATCGGTGCCGCTTCGGCCACGAACGATTCCGACAATTCCTTGATCTCCTCACGATACTGGTTTGCCTGGGAACGCTGCCTGAGCGCATTCATGATCGTGTTCATACCCTTGTTGATCGCCACCGACTGTGCAATCGACTGCGAGCGATAGCGCGAATAGCTGGAGCGACTTGGTTCGAACTGGACTGCGCCCGCCACGACCGCCGCGCCGAGCAGCGCCCGCATCGCCGCAGTCCTGCGCACCTGCCGGTAGGCAATTGACTGCTCACGGGTACGCTTGCGCCAGCCTTCGTACGGCAGCGCGATGCCATAGTAGAAGTTTGCGTAGTGCTCGTTCAGGGTGTCGATGACCAGGCGGTCGCGCTCGCGAATCTGGCGCAGCCTGTCGACCATCGGATCGTTTTCCGCGGGCAGGCGTACGATCGATAAACGGTTGTCACTTTCTTCTGCCAGGTGGTCACCGAAGGCATCAGGCGCCATGTCGGCAAAAAACCTGAGTTCGGACACCTGGCGAATGCGCTTGATCTCATCTGCGCTGAGCGTCATCGCATGCTCTCGCAAATCGTTCGCAAAATCGTTAAACACTTTCTGGTATGGGTCCTGCGACCGATCACGATATTCCGCATACGAAGAAATACCCGTTTGCATCGAATACGAGCGTTCGAACCAATCATTGCCGATCGCATCTTTTGCCTGCAGGCTCAGCGTCACGTATTCGCCGTCGGACTGCTCTATCTGTCCGTTGATCACAACGTCAGTAAATGCATACTCGGACGGAATGACGCGCACGGCACCCCAGAAGCCGGTTCCCTGCAAGGTGGTCTTCAGGTGATACGGTAAATACCGTGCCTCCGCGTCGCGCACCTCCGGGTAGATCTGGGTTTTTTCGATATCGTTGCGTTCCGGCACGCCGGGTTCGAAATTCATGATGCCGACATCGAGCAACAAGGACTCGGAGATCTGCAGCGACGCTTTCTGGAGTTCGGTCGTCTCTGCGTGTATGACTTCCTGGACAGTACACCCTGTGCTCATTGCCGCACCGGCAACGATCAGCAAGATCAGTCGCAATTCCTTACTCATTTTGTCTCTGAAAAACTCCGTCTGTTTTACAAATCAATGACTACAGATCGTTGTACAGGCGGTACTCCTCCCAAAGCCGTTCGCGCAGTACCGGATCGTCTTCAGCCAATGCCGCCTCACGCAATTGCTTGGCGACGATGTCTTCGCTGACCAGGTCCGGAATGTCGTCCGGCGTTCTCGCCTTGATTTCTTCCTCACTCATACCGGCAACGGTCGCTTCACGCTCCGCGCCAGGTTCGACCACGCTGCCGGCTCCACCGCCCTGGCCACCGCCGCCGCTGCCGCTTGCCGTACCGCCGGTTGCCTGCTTGCCGAGACCGACGCGGCCGGTGCCGGCTCCGCCACCACCGGTGCCGAATCCTTCCGTGTTGCGGCCAACCGTCGATATTTCCTGTTGTTCCTCGGCCAGCACTTCGTCGAATCCGCCGACCGACTCTTCGAGGGTCTTCTCCAGTCTGGCCTTGCGTTCGGCTTCGCTTTCGCCGGGATACTGGCCGACGCCGCCGCTGCCCTGGCCGTCACAATTTTCGACAGGACCGCCGATGCCGCCGGTGCCGTAATCCTCGACGCACTCTTCACCCTGGCCACCTGCGCCGCCTTCGCCGTAGAGTCCTCCAGGACCGTCGGGACCGGCTACCGGGCCGCTAACGCCACGGACGCCGCCACCGCCGCCGGACATGTCACCACCGCCCATACCGCCGGCAGAGCCGTCGCCCGACATGCCACCGGACGCACCACCACCGCCCGAGGCGCCGCCGCCGGACATACCGCCCGAGGAGCCACCGCCGGAAGCGCCGCCGCCCGACATGCCACCACCACCGGACATACCGCCCGAGGAGCCGCCGCCGGAAGATCCGCCGCCCGACATGCCACCACCGCCGGACATACCGCCCGAGGAGCCGCCGCCGGAGGAGCCGCCGCCCGACATGCCACCACCGGAAGAGCCGCCGCCGGAAGAGCCGCCGCCGGAAGAGCCGCCGCCCGACATGCCACCGCCACCGGACATGCCGCCGCCGGAAGAGCCACCACCGGACGAGCCGCTCGGGCCGCTGGAACCGGAATAAGAAACGGCGCAACCTGCAAGCACGACAGCCGTGACAAGCGCGATCGCGCCGGTGAAAATTCTTGAAGTCAAGGAATGACTATGGCGAGATGATTTCATTGCCCTACCGCCCTGGATGCTATTCAAATGCCCCCGTTCGTCGCAGTTCTCAAGACCCGGAGCCACGATCGACTTATGTCAGCTTGGATTGCCTTTCTGACCGTTTAGTTCAATCGGCCTGCGACACCTCGGCTCCGGTAGAACGGCCTTCCTTCACACCGACCATAATACCGGAGAATAGCGCCCGCAAGCGCCGCATACGGTGCGCAGCCACACACTATCAAAAGTTGGGACAACACCGATTGCCGATCCGCTATCTTGCTGTTTTTATTGTTTTTATTGAATGCATCCCGAGTCGGATAGAGCGCTTGCGGGTCAATCGCAGCAATTACCATCGTCGCGACTTTACATAGAACCCCGTCGGCTGCGACCGCCGACGCCGGTTCGCTGCGGTTATCGCGGTTTGCCCCTGTGAGGTTTCCGAAAAAGGATCACGGAAAGGTCGTCGGGCTTGCTCGGCTGATGCTTCGATTCCACGGTCATTCTTCGGTTCGCCAGCGCGGTTATTGCGTCGATCGCCTTGTCCAGCGGCCCCTTGCGGATCAGCTGCACGATTTCGTCCGTGTGCATGTTATCCATCAAGCCATCGCTGGCGAGCAGCACGGTATCGCGCGGTTTGAGCTTTACTTCGGCGCCGACCCCGATATGCATGTCCGTGCTGCCAATGAAATTCGAGACAAGGTGGCGATCTTCGTGATGCAGCGCTTCTTTCTTGTCCAGAAAGCCCGCCTCGACGGCGAAGCCGGTCGGCGAATGCGCCATCGTTTGCGATTTGATCTTGCCGCGCTGGCCAACGACCATCGCCTCCGAATCGCCGACCTGAAATGTGCGGGTAATCAATCCCTCGACGGCAACGACGGTCATCGTGGTCGCCGAACCCGTGCCGAGTCCCAGCACCGCCTGATTGGCCGCCTCGATGCCGTCGAGGATCGCGCTGCGCAAGACGGCGCTATTGGCCATCGCCGTTTGCAGCGATTCCGCGAGCGTGCGCACAGCGGTACGCGCCGCCCGGCGCCCGGCCGGCATGCCACCGGCGCCGTCGGAGATAACCAGTACGACCGCATCCGGCCCGCAAGGTATCGCCGCGACGGCGTCCTCGTTGGGCGATTCCTTGTCCGGCGCGCGACGCGAATAGGCGACCAAGGTACCGCCACCAATCGACGCGTCGATTCTCTCGGCTTCGTCTTCGCCCTCAAGCAGAATCATGTCGTCGCTCACGTGTGACCCAACGGTTCCTTACACCAGGCACAATAGTTCCAGAATTCCTTTGCGATTCCCCACCGGCAATTCGGACACTTGTGCTTGCTGCTGGATAGCTTCCATTGCCGCTTGACTTTGACGCGGCACCAGGGGCAATAGCGCATGAACGGCATCAACGGGCCGCGACAGCGACTGTTGGAACATTGTGCGACGTATCGCTTGTCGTCGAAAAAGCGGTTGGTCTCGGTTTCGAAGCCCGGTCCGTAACACCATGCGCAATAGACCCAGTCCGTCTTGACACCGCGTTCGCATCGCGGGCAGGTCGCCGGCATTCGGCTGGTTTCGCCGCGCGCCGGATTGTCGTCGCCGCACCACGGACAATGCTGCATCGTGCTCGCCACGGGTCCTTCACAGCGCTTGCAGGAATGGCGGGTCTGTAACTCCTTCTTGTACTGCCGCTGAAACTCCCGCCACTGCATTTGTCGCCATGCAGACTTGCCGTTGCCACGGTTTCCATTGCGTTTTCGCCCGCCGCGCTGTCGGCGTGCATGGCTGCGCATCCGGGAGAATGCCGAATACATTTCAATGGCATTCCGGTAGCGCTTTTTCGGGTCGATCTGCAATGCCTTCCTGAGTATGTCGACGAATTCCTTGCGCACTCTCGCCTGCAGCTTGTCCTTGCCGGCCATCGGCCATTCGTAGGGCCACTCCGGCAACATGCCCGAAAACAGCCGGTAGAGAACCAGGCCCAGCGAAAAAACGTCGGACTGAAACTTGGGACGGCCCATGGCCTGCTCAGGCGCGATGTAATCGATCGTGCCGGAACCCGACGCTTTCAGCGTTCTCAGACTGACCTTGGCGAATCCGAAATCGCAAAGCTTCATGCAGTTGCCCGGGAACAGGATGAAATTTTCCGGCTTGACGTCGCAGTGAATGATTTTTCGTTCATGGGCGTGTGCAAGTGCAGCAAGTGCCTGATCTGCCAGCTCGATCGCGCTCGAGGTTGCAATGCGGCGCACCATCCGATCGGCCAGCGATTCGACACCCAGTTCCATGGCAATGACGAATTGATCGTCGATGAAACTCGCATCCTGCACTTTCAGGATATTCGGATGATCGAGCTTGAAAGCGAGTTGCACCTCACGAATAAAGTCTTCGTTGGTCGCGCCGTGTGCCGATTTCGGCAGTTTCAATGCGACCCTTGTGTTGTGGATCGTGTCGGAGGCGGCATACACGTCCGCCAGCGGGCCGGAGGCAATGCGTCTGGTGATGCGGTACTTGCCGAGTTTTTGCCGTGCGCGTAACAACAGTCTAGACGACTTCGAACAGGCCGGCGGCGCCCATACCGCCGCCGACGCACATCGTACACACGACGAATTTAGCATTTCGCCGTTTGCCTTCGATCAACGCGTGGCCGACGAGTCTTGCACCCGACATGCCGTAGGGATGGCCGATGGAAATCGCACCGCCGTTGACGTTGAGACGCTCGTTCGGTATGCCGAGCTTGTCGCGGCAATAGATAACCTGCACGGCGAATGCCTCGTTCAGTTCCCAGAGATCGATATCATTCATCGACAAGCCGTTGCGCTCAAGCAGTTTCGGTACGGCGAACACCGGGCCGATGCCCATTTCGTCCGGCTCGGTGCCGGCAACGGCTATACCGCGATAGATGCCCAGTGGTTCGAGTCCGCGTTTCTCCGCGAGAGTCGCATCCATGACCACCGCGGCAGACGCACCGTCGGACAATTGACTCGCATTGCCGGCGGTGATGTGGCCAACGTCAAACACGGTTTTCAGCCCGGCAAGCCCTTCGAGCGTGGTATCCGGGCGATTACCTTCGTCCCTGTCGAGCGTCACGTCCTGGAAACTGATTTCCTTCGATTCCTTGTCCATGATGCCCTTCTTCGCGGTCAATGGCACGATCTCGTCGTCGAATGCGCCCGCTTGCTGTGCCGCGGCCGTTCGCTGCTGGCTTTGCAAGCCGAACTCGTCCTGCTGCTCGCGATTGATGCCGTAACGCTTGGTCACCACTTCGGCGGTTTCCAGCATACTCATATATATATGTGGCGCTGCGGCGAGCACGTTCGGGTCGGAAGCGCGGTACTGGTTGAAATGTTCGTTTTGCACCAAGCTGATGGATTCCACGCCGCCACCGACCGCGACGGACATGTTGTCGTCGAGAATCTGCTTGGCGGCAATCGCTATCGCCATCATCCCCGATGAGCACTGGCGATCGACCGTCATGCCGGCAACGGTCACGGGTAAGCCTGCCGCCAGCAGCGATTGCCGTGCGACGTTGCGGCCACTCGAGCCCTGCTGCATGGCGCAACCCATGATGACGTCGTCGACTTCGGCCGGATCGACACCGGCACGTTCGACCGCGTGGCGGATGGCGTGCGCCGCGAGCGTCGGCGCTTCGGTATTGTTGAAGGCGCCGCGGTAGGCCTTGCCAATGGGCGTACGCGCCGTCGATACGATCACTGCTTCTTTCATGTAGCTGCCTCGGGTAACTCGATACCAAGCGACGCCGCAACTTTTGCAATGTGCTTGGTCGTCTGTTCGCTGCCGACCATCAATTCGACCTGGCCGTCGGTACTCGCAATCTGCTCCCAGGCTTGCGCAATATGCTCGGCATCACGCTGGTCTTCTGGCAGAAATACGCCCGGCGTTTCCTGGATGACGACCCTCGCATAGACGCCGGCACCTGCCGCGATAATCTGCCGATCCGGTGCGTTCTCACTCGCCATGAAGACGACTGCCGGGGTAACCGCCTCGGGCGCGAGCATCGCCAGTATGTGCTCGGGAATCAACCCTTCGGTCATGCGCGTCGCGGCAATCGGCGACAGGGAGTTCACCTTGATATTGTGTTTCCTGCCTTCCAGCCACAGCGCGTTCATGAAGCCGACGAGTGCCATTTTTGCGGCAGCGTAATTTGTCTGGCCGAAATTGCCGTAAATGCCGCTCGATGACGAGGTCAGGACCACGCGTCCGTATTCCTGCTCGACCATGTGCGGCCATACGGCTTTGGTACAGTTGACGGAACCGTGCAAGTGCACGTCGACGACCGCCTTGAAGTCATCGAGTTGCATTTTGCCGAAGGTCTTGTCGCGCAGGATACCGGCATTGTTGACCAGTACGTCGACCCGGCCCCATCGATCCATGGTATCCGACACCATGCTCTCGACCTGCGCGTAGTCCGCGACGTTGGCGCCGTTCGTGATCGCCTCGCCGCCTGCGGCTTCGATTTCCGCAACCACCGCCTGGGCCGCATCGCTTCCGCCACCGCTGCCGTCCAAGCCTGCGCCGAGATCATTCACAACGACACGTGCGCCTCTGCGGGCGAATTCGAGCGCGTGGCATTTGCCGAGTCCGTGACCCGACCCCGTTACGATCACTACCCGATCGTCAAATCTGATGCTCAATGTTGATCCCCGTGTCGTTATTTGAGAATGAACAGGCTCAGAATCTCCGCCACCAGCGCCGGTTTCTCCTCACCTTTTATCTCGATGGTAATTCCGGTCTTCGTCAGAACCTGCCCGGGCGATTTTTCGCTCACGGACATTAACACCGGTTTTGCCCGGATCTCGCTGCCAACCTTGACCGGCTGCAGGAAGCGCACCCGGTCTGACCCGTAGTTGATCGCCATGGCAACATCCTGCGGACGCACCGCGCATTGCCCGAGAAAATGCGAAATCAGTGACATCGTCAGGTAACCGTGCGCGATGGTCGAGCCAAAGGGCGTCTGCGCCGCTTTGGCCTCGTCAACGTGAATGAACTGATGATCCATCGTGGCGTCGGCAAAGTCGTTGATCATGCCCTGATCGATACGTACCCAGTCCGACGGCTCGAGCGGCTTGTCGACGTAGTTCTGCAGATCGTCTTTGGCGACCGTTACCATTTTCAAGTGTTCCTGTCAGCGCGGCATAGCTTATTGCATTCGTTCGCGTCACGCATCAGGCGGAAACACGCACCCTGGCGACCGCATCCTGCCAGCCCGCGTACAATGCCCTGCGTTTTTCATCGGCCATATGCGGCACGAACACGCGGTCGCTCGCCCACAGCCTGGCGATTGCGTCCAACGATTCGTAAACGCCGCTGCCGAGACCCGCCAGGAAGGCAGCACCCAACACGGTCGACTCCACGTTGACCGGCCGCTCGACATTCACGTTCACGATGTCGGCCAGGAACTGCAGGAACCAGTCATTGGCAACCATGCCACCGTCGACACGGATGACACTCGATGTCATGCCGTCTTCCGACATCGCGTCGATCAGGTCGCGGGTCTGGTAAGCGACCGCTTGCAAGGTCGCGGTGACGATTTCGTCGATACCGCTGTCGCGCGACAGGCCGAGTATGGCGCCGCGCGCATTCGGGTCCCAGTAGGGCGCTCCGAGACCGGCGAAAGCCGGCACCACGTGCACGTGCTCGACGATGCCGGTTCTGTTTGCGATCGGACCGGTATCCGGCGCCGCTTCGATGATCCCGAGCTCGTCGCGCAACCATTGGATTGCCGAACCGGCGACAAAAATGCTGCCTTCGATGCCGTACGTCGTGATGCCGTCGAGACGATAGGCAACCGTGGTCAACAGGTTGTTTTTCGATTGCACGGGAGTCTCGCCGGTATTGGCGATGACAAAGCAACCGGTTCCGTAGGTGCTCTTGGTCGCACCGGGTGTAAAGCCGGCCTGGCCGATGAGCGCCGCCTGCTGGTCGCCGGCGATGCCGCGAATGGGGATTGCCGCACCGATGACGGATGAGTCAGTAACACCGAAGTCGGCGCAGCAATCCATGACCTCGGGTAACAGCGAGGCGGGAATATCGAATAGCTCGAGCAATTCGGTGTCCCATGCCTGGGTATGAATATTGAACAGCAAGGTGCGTGACGCATTGCTCGCGTCCGTCGCATGCACCTTGCCACCGGTGAGCCGCCACAGCAGGAAGCAGTCAATCGTACCGAAGGCCAATTCGCCGTTCTGCGCGCGTTTCCTGACGCCCGACACGTTGTCGAGGATCCACGCGACTTTGGTTCCGGAGAAATACGGATCGAGCCTGAGGCCGGTCTTTTCCTGTACCGCTGTCTCGTATCCCTGGTCCTTGAGCGCCCGGCAGTATTCTGCCGTGCGGCGATCCTGCCAGACGATCGCGCGGTACACGCATTCGCCCGTCTTGCGGTCCCAGATCAACGTCGTTTCACGCTGATTGGTGATGCCGAGGCCGGCGATATGGCCGGTGTCACAGCCGGACAACGCCTTGTTCGTCACCTCCAGCACCGACGACCAGATCGCTTCGGGATCGTGTTCGACCCAGCCCGGCTGCGGGTACTCCTGCGGGAACTCCTGCTGTGCGCTCGCGACAGCGTTTGCATCCTGCTCGAAGATGATCGTGCGGCTGCTGCTTGTGCCCTGATCTATGGCAATGAGCTTGTCTGCTGTGGCCATGCTTCAGCCCCCCGAACCCAGCGCGTGTATCGGCCTCGAAATGCGCATCTGCTTGCCGGCCTCCTCGGGCAAATCGCGGTCCGGCTGCTGGCGAACGAATGTATCCAGCTTTTCGAGTATCGAATCCGGCCATCGGGTGACCCGGCGTTTCTCGAGGTCGACGTGCAGGTTCATCCACTCGGCGGTCGCCGAAAGTAACCTCGTCTCGGCGTGATACAGGCGCTGGAACTGATGAATGCGCTTTTCGTCGTAGGCGAGTATTTGCGCAGTGATGAAGTACGCATCGCCCAACACCAGCTCACGCTGGTAAGTCACGTGACTTTCGACGGCAAACGTCGAACCGCTCGTGCTTTCGATATAGCCCCGGGTGATTCCGATGCGGTCCCAGAGATCATCCACGGCGAGGTCGAATGCCAGCACGTAATAGGCGACATTCATATGCTTGTTGACGTCGATCCAGTCCGGCTTGACGACACCCTCCGCGATTTTCAGTCCCTTAATCTCGTCTTTACTCATGTCTAATCGACCGCCAGTTCCGGCAAATCCTGAAAATGTTTCAAGGCAGCCGGATTGGCGAGCGCGTCGGTGTTCCTGACCGGCTCGCCGTGCACCACCGAGCGAACCGCAAGCTCGACGATTTTGCCGCTGATGGTGCGCGGAATCTCCGGCACGTCGATGATTTTCGCCGGCACGTGCCTTGGTGTCGTGTTTTCCCGAATCAGCTTGCGAATGCGTGCTTTTAACTCGTCGTCCAGTTGCAAGCCTTCACGCAGCACCACGAACAGGACCACACGGACATCGCCGTCCCAGTTCTGTCCGATGGCAATGCTGTCGACGATGTCGTCGAGTTTCTCCACCTGACGGTAAATCTCCGCCGTGCCAATGCGCACACCGCCGGGATTCAATACCGCGTCGGAGCGCCCGTGAATGATCATGCCGCCATTGTCGGTAATCTCAGCAAAATCGCCGTGTGCCCAGACGCCGGGAAAGCGTTCGAAATACGCGGCGCGATACTTGCCGCCGTCATCGTCGTTCCAGAAGCCGATTGGCATGGAGGGAAACGCATTGCTGCAGACGAGTTCGCCACTTTCCCCCACCAGCGGCCGGCCGTCAGGTGAAAACACTTGCACCTGCATGCCCAGCGCCAGGCTCTGCAACTCGCCGCGATACACCGGCTTCATCGGATTGCCGCCGACGAAGCAACTGATGATGTCGGTGCCCCCGGACACCGACGACAGCTGCACGTCGCGCTTGATGGCGTCGTACACGTAGTCGAAACTCTTCGGCAGCAGGGTGGAACCCGTCGACAGGATGGTTCTCACGGAGGACAAATCGAATTCTTCGCCAGGACGTATGCCGGCTTTCTCCTGTGCGGAAATAAACTTGGCGCTGGTGCCGAATATCGTCAGCTTCTCCTGTTCGGCAATGCGCCACAAAATGCGGCCGTCTTCGGCAAACGGCGAACCGTCGTACAGCAGCAGCGTTGCGCCGCAAGCGAGGGCGCTCACCAGCCAGTTCCACATCATCCAGCCGCAGGTCGTGAAATAAAATACGCGATCGCCTGCACCGATGTCGCAATGCAAGACGTGTTCTTTCTGATGCTGCAGCAAGGTGCCACCGACGCCGTGCACGATGCACTTGGGGACACCCGTGGTGCCGGACGAATACATGATGTAGAGCGGATGATCGAATTCCACTTGAGTGAATTCGGGTTTCGCGCCCGCGACCGCGAATTCCGACCATGTTACGGCGCCATCGACGTCCGGCAGCGCAACGGCCTCCCCGGTGAACGGAATGACGACCGTCGTGGCTATCGAATCGATCAGGTCGACGACGCCTTTGACGGCCTGCAACGAATCGATGCGCTTGCCGTTGTAAAAATAGCCGTCGGCACAAAACAGCACTTGCGGGCGTATCTGGCCGAAACGGTCCACCACGCCGTTGATACCGAAGTCCGGGGAACAGGACGACCAGATTGCACCGATACTGGTCGTTGCCAGCATCGCGACGATCGCTTCCGGGCAATTGGGAACGAGGCCTGCCACGCGATCACCTTTGCCGACACCGGCAGCACGTAAACCTGCGGCAATCTCCGCGACCTGGCGCCGGAGTTCCTCGAAACTCAACTCGCGGCGAGACTGCATCTCGCCGTGGAAAATGATTGCAGCGCGATCGCCGTCGAATCTCAGCAAGTGTTCGGGGAAACTCAGCTCGCTGCCGGAAAACCACTTTGCCGTGGTCATATCACCCGGCTGCTCGAGAATCGCGTCGGCGGGCTTCGAGAAACGAATGTCGCAGAAGTCACAGAGCGCCTGCCAGAACGCTTCGACCTCGTCGACCGACCAGCGATGAAGTTCATCATAGGTTTCGAAACCCTGCTCCGTCATGAAACGGAACATGGCCGATGCTTCGATCCTGTCCTTGCCCGGGGTCCAGAGGATGGGGTTTTCGCTCAATTCTTGTTGTCTCCCGACGCTAGCTTCGATTATGACATTTGCTGCAGGACGGTACATACTGGCGGGATCGGCCACTTTGCGACGATTTGCCAATGATTTACCTGGTATCGGGCCTGATCGTTTTTTTCGGCATCCATTCCCTGCCGATGATGCAGCCGGCAAGAAACTACCTGGTTTCGCGCCTCGGCGAATCCGGGTTCAAGGGACTGTTCACCCTGGTGTCGTTTGCCGGCTTCGGCTTGATCCTGCTCGGCACGTCACGCGCCGAATTTCGACCGGTATTTGCGCCGCCCGAGTGGACGCGCATCGTTGCCGGCCTCGTCATGCCGGTCGCATTTTGCCTGCTCGTTGCCGCATTCGTGCCGAATAATTTTCGCCGCGTGGTGCGCCACCCGATGCTGAGCGGCGTATTCCTGTGGGCGTTCGCACACCTGCTGGCAAATGGTGACCTCGCGTCGATCCTGTTGTTTGCGTCGTTCGCTGTTTATTCCGTGGTCGACGTACTGTCGGTCAATCGACGCAAAGCCGCACCGGAGTATCCGCGACAGCCGCTGGGATTCGATGTCCTGGTTCTCGCCATCGGTTTTACGGCCTTCTGGCTGGTACGCCACTATCACGCTGCGCTGTTCGGCGTTCCGGTCTGAGCATGCCCGCGCAACGCTCGATGCGTGCCGTCGGCATTCGCGAACCGGGCGCACCGGAGGTTCTGCAGACAATCGCGGTTCCGCTACCGGAACCGCGCGAATCTGAAGTCCTGATCCGCGTGCATGCCGCAGGCGTCAATCGCCCCGACGTGCTGCAGCGGCTCGGCATGTACCCGGTGCCGGCCGATGCGGATCCCCTCCCCGGCCTCGAAGTAGCCGGCGAAGTGGTCGCGCTGGGCGAGCAGGCATCGCGCTGGAAAAGCGGCGATCGTGTGATGGCGCTGTGCCACGGCGGCGGCTACGCCGAGTATTGCCGCGTCCACGAAGACCATTGTCTCGCGATACCCGCGAATCTTTCTTTCGTCGAAGCCGCCGCCATCCCGGAAACGTTCTTCACCGTCTGGTACAACGTGTTCATGCGCGCAGGACTGGTATCGGGCGAGACCCTGCTGGTACACGGCGGCTCGAGCGGCATCGGCAGCACCGCCATTCAA
>JAWWCT010000059.1:0-22061 GCA_033720315.1 Woeseiaceae bacterium
ACTTGCCCGTGCCATCAATCGTTTCTGCAGCACTGACGTCGGCGTCCGCGGAAACGACGGAGGTAATTTGATCGCCGTCGAATACGACCGTGTGATTTTCACGCACGCCATTGATTGCATCGATGACCGTCACATTACTTATCGCGGTACCGGTCGGTTCGATCCTGGCGCACGCGACGATCAGGGCGAGCATTGCGATTGTCAAAACGATTCTGGGATTCATTGCTATTGGATTCTTTCTGTTCAAGGTTGTAAGTCGATGCGGAAACTGGTCACGAACTGCAGGAAATTGCTGATTTCGGTGATGTCCTCGCCGACGAAGCGAATGGTGTGTGAATTCACTTTCTCGACGTTAGAAAGATAGGCGAGCAGCTCGACCGGCTGGTAGTGCTTGAGACCGAGCTCGAGCGTGATCGGCGTCTCGAGTACGAAAGGCTGGAACTCCTCGATTCGGTCGATCGCCGACTTGGTCCGGGTGCGGATGACTTCGTACGCCGCTTCGGGCGTCAGGGTACGCCCGGAGTGGAAGCCGCTCGCCCATTTGACGACGGCGCCTTCGATGTCACCGATGATGACCTGGTTCTCGGCAACCGCAATGTCATCGCCCGAGACCATGATCACCGGCACACCGAACTTGCCGGCTATTGCGGCATTGATCGAGCCTTCGGTCATGGTCCTGCCGTTCAGGCGTACGCTGGTGATGTTGGCGCTCGACATCGTGTGGGCGCGAATGCCGCGGGTGTTGTTGGTGCTCGCGTGATAGCCGATGAAAATGACGCCATCGAAGGTCTCGTCGATGCCGGCCATCATGGAGTGCACGCGTGGCCAGGAGCGGATGATCGTTACGTCGTCCGGCAGTTGCTCGATGAGCAGGTTCTGCCCGTTGCCGTGCGAGTCGCTGACGACGAATTCCGTCGCGCCGGCGGCCCGCGCCGCATCGATGGCCGCGTTGACTTCATCGGTCATGAACTGCCGGAATCGTTGGTATTCGAAGCCGTCCGGGCCGAGCTGCTCGCCGGTCACAGCACCGACGGTCCCTTCCATGTCGGCGGAAATGTAGATCTTGAGGCCATCCTGGGCATCTGCGGGTACGCAAAAGGCGGCCAGCCCGAAAAGGCAAAGCGTTATTCTGAAACTCATGTCGGCTCCCTCTCAAAGCCCGCGTACAGCATAGGCAGCTCGCCGCATGCCGTCAAAGCCGGCGAGCGGTCGAAAGACCGGAAGGGAATTTTAGCTCTTGCCTTTAAGCTTCTGTGCAGCCTGGTAACGAGCGCGCGCTTCGGCGAGTTCCTGTTGCGCTCGTTCCAGGTCGGTTTCCGAGGAAACACCCTTTAGTGCTTCCTCGGCGTCCTGTTGAGCCTTGAGTGCGGCGGCTTCGTCCAACTGGTCGCCGCGCAAGGCCGTATCGGCGAGTACGGTGACAAGGTGCGGCTGGATTTCCAGCATGCCGCCGGTGATATAAAAGAAGTGTTCCTTGCCTTCCGTGTCCTCGACGCGCACTTCGCCCGGTTTCAGCGCCGTCAAGAGGGGCGCATGGCGCGGTGCAATACCGACCTCGCCCAGGCGGGCCGGCGCAAACACCATCTTTGCCTCGCCCGAATGGATCTCGCCTTCGGCGGATACGATGTCGACGTGAATCGTTGCCATTTGACTATGCCTCTTCCTGTCGTGGGAGCGGCTTGTGGGAGCGGCTTGTGGGAGCGGCTTTAGCCGCGATTCCCTACCACTTCCCAATCGGGGCTAAAGCCCCTCCCACAAATTATTTAATTACTGCACTGTCTTCGCTTTCTCGACCGCTTCCTCGATCGCGCCGACCATGTAGAACGCCTGTTCCGGCAGGCTGTCGTACTCGCCGGCAACGATGCCGTTGAAACCGCGAATGGTCTCGGCGAGCGACACGTACTTGCCCTTGGTGCCGGTGAAGGTCTCTGCAACGGAGAACGGCTGCGACAGGAAACGCTGGATCTTGCGCGCCCGGGTTACGATTAACTTGTCTTCCTCGGATAGCTCGTCCATGCCGAGAATCGCGATGATGTCCTGCAGTTCCTTGTAGCGTTGCAACACCGACTGCACGCCGCGCGCGCAATCGTAATGTTCCTGGCCGATGATGTTCGGGTCGAGAATACGGCTGGTCGAATCCAGCGGATCGACCGCCGGGTAAATGCCGAGCTCGGAGATCTGCCGCGAAAGCACCAGCGTTGCATCGAGGTGCGCAAAGGTCGTGGCCGGCGACGGGTCGGTGAGATCGTCCGCCGGTACGTAGATGGCCTGGAACGAGGTAATCGAACCGGTCTTGGTCGAGGTAATGCGTTCCTGCAGGACGCCCATTTCCTCTGCCAGTGTCGGCTGGTAGCCCACCGCTGAGGGCATGCGGCCGAGCAGCGCTGATACTTCGGTGCCGGCCAGGGTGTAACGGTAGATGTTATCGATGAACATGAGCACGTCGCGGCCCTCGTCGCGAAACGCTTCCGCCATGGTCAGGCCGGTGAGGCCGACACGCAGGCGGTTGCCCGGCGGCTCGTTCATCTGGCCGTAAACCAGCGACACCTTGTCGATGACACCGCCTTCCGTCATCTCGTGGTAGAAATCGTTGCCTTCGCGGGTTCGCTCGCCGACGCCCGCGAACACCGAATAACCACCGTGTTCCTTGGCGATGTTGTTGATCAGCTCCATGAGCGTCACCGTCTTGCCGACGCCCGCGCCGCCGAACAGCCCGATCTTGCCGCCCTTGGCGATCGGCATGATGAGGTCGATAACCTTGATGCCGGTTTCCAGCAGTTCCGTCGCCGCCGCCTGCTCTTCGTAGCTCGGCGCCTTCCTGTGAATCGGCATGAGTGTCTCGGCGCCGATTTCGCCGGCGTTGTCGATCGGCTTGCCGAGCACGTCCATGAGACGGCCGAGCGTCTTCTCGCCGACCGGCACTGAAATCGGCCCGCCGGTGTTGCTCACGCTCATGCCGCGTTTCAGGCCTTCACTCGAACCCATGGCGATGGTGCGTACCACGCCGTCGCCGAGCTGCTGCTGCACCTCGAGCGTCAGGTCGACGTCGTCGATGAGTAACGCGTCGTAGACTTTCGGGATCGCGTCGCTCGGAAACTCGACGTCCACGACGGCGCCGATGATCTGCACGGTGGTTCCTGTGCTCATGTTTCTTCCTCTGTCTTGAAATCGCAATCGCGGCTTCATCGCTCTCGGACGTCCTGTCCTACGCGATATAAGTACGTCCTGTACAAAAAGCCGCTCCTACGATGCTTGTTCTCAATTCCTGTTTTCATACGGCGGCCGCGCCACCGACGATTTCTGAAATTTCCTGTGTGATTGCAGCCTGACGCGCCTTGTTGTAGTCGAGCTGCAACTTGTCAATGATTTCACCGGCGTTGTCGGTCGCCGATTTCATGGCGATCATCTTAGCCGCCATTTCGCAGGCGAAGTTTTCGACCGCGCCGCGATAAACCTGTGACTCGATGTAACGCGCCAACACCTCATCGAGCAGGTCGACGGCGTCCGGTTCGTAGATGTAGTCCCAGTGCGTCTGTAACTTTTCATCACCGAGATCGATGGCGCTGACCGGCAGGATGGTCTTGACGTCCGGGCGCTGGCTCATGGTGCTGATGAACTCGTTATGCACCAGGAACACACGATCGACGTTTCCTTCGCTGTAGGCATCGAGCATGATCTTGATGGCGCCGATGAGGTCGTTGACCTGCGGGCGGTCACCCAGGTGGGTGGCGGTTCCGACGACGTTGCCGCCGAGGCGCCGGAAGAACTGCACGGCCTTGGCGCCGACCAGTGCGAGATCGACCTCGACGTTTTGCTGTTTCCATTTTTGCAGTTCGCCGACCACCAGTTTGAAAGTGTTGACGTTCAGGCCACCACAGAGTCCGCGGTCCGTCGAAATGACGATATAGCCGACGCGCTTCACCTCCCGCTCGACCAGCCACGGGTGCTGGTAATCCGGATTGGCGTACGACAGGTGGCCGATAACGCGACGAATTTTCTCCGCATAGGGGCGAGATGCCTCCATCTGGGCCTGCGCCTTGCGAATTTTCGAGGCAGCCACCATTTCCATGGCCTTGGTGATCTTCTGCATGTTTTTCACGCTTCTTATTTTTGTGCGTATTTCTTTTTCGCTAGGCATTGATCAGTTGTTTCCCGTATCTCTTGTATGAATCGCGGCTAAAGCCGCTCCCACAAAGCCGCTCCCACAAAGCCGCTCCCACAAAGCCGCTCCCACAAAGTCGCTCCTGCTTCTTGTCGGACTAGTAAGCACCTTTCTCCGCAAAGCCGTCGCAGACCGACTTGAGTCCTGCCTGGATGTCGTCGTCGTAGTCGCCCGTCTCGTTGATCTTGTCGAGAAGCGCACCGTTGTTCGAGCGCGCGAAATCGTGCAGCGCCGTCTCGTAGTCCTGGACCTTTGAAACCTCGACTTTGTCCAGGTAACCCTCGTTGACGGCGTAAAGCGAAACTGCCATCTCTGCGACCGACAACGGCGAATACTGTTTCTGCTTCATGAGTTCCATGACGCGCTCACCCCGCTCGAGCTGCTTGCGGGTCGCCTCGTCGAGATCCGAGGCAAACTGCGCGAAAGCGGCAAGCTCGCGATACTGGGCCAGCGCCAGGCGAACGCCGCCGCCCAGTTTCTTGATGATCGTGGTCTGCGCCGCGCCGCCGACACGCGATACCGAGAGGCCGGCGTTGATGGCCGGGCGGAAACCGGCATTGAAAAGATCCGTCTCGAGAAAGATCTGGCCGTCCGTGATCGAGATGACGTTGGTCGGGACGAACGCCGACACGTCGCCGGCTTGTGTTTCGATAATCGGCAAGGCCGTCAGCGAGCCCGTTTTGCCCTTGATCTTGCCGCCGGAGATTTCCTCGATGTATTCGGCGTTGACCCGCGCGGCGCGCTCCAGCAGCCGCGAGTGAAGGTAGAACACGTCGCCCGGGTAGGCTTCGCGCCCCGGCGGGCGCCTGAGCAGCAGCGATACCTGCCGATAGGCCCAGGCCTGTTTGGTCAGGTCGTCGAAGATGATCAGGGCGTCCTGTCCGTTATCGAGGAAATACTCGCCCATCGAGGTGCCGGAATACGGCGAGATGTACTGCATGGCTGGCGAGTCGGAAGCCGCAGCCGCGACCACGATCGTGTGCTCCATGGCGCCGAACTCCTCGAGCTTGCGCACCACGCCGGCGATCGACGACGCCTTCTGACCGATGGCCACGTAGATACATTTAATACCGGTACCGACCTGGTTGATGATGGTATCGATGGCAAGCGCGGTCTTGCCGGTCTGGCGGTCACCGATGATCAACTCACGCTGGCCGCGGCCGATCGGCACCATCGAGTCGATGGACTTCAGCCCGGTCTGCACTGGCTGGCTCACGGACTTGCGTGCAATGACGCCCGGCGCCACTTTTTCGATCGGCGAGGTTTCGGAAGCCTCGATCGGCCCCTTGCCGTCGATCGGGCTGCCGAGTGCATCCACAACGCGACCGAGCAACGCCTCGCCAACCGGCACCTCGAGAATACGGCCGGTCGTCTTGACGGTATCGCCTTCGGTGATGTGCTTGTAATCGCCAAGCACGACGGCGCCGACCGAGTCCTGCTCGAGGTTCAGCGCAAGGCCGAAGGTATTGCCGGGAAACTCGAGCATTTCGCCATAACGGGCATCGCCGAGTCCGTGAATACGCACGATACCGTCGGTAACGACGGTGACCGTGCCGACGTCCCGCGCTTCCGCGGCAACCTCGAACTTGTCTATGCGTTCCTTGATCAGTTGGCTGATTTCAGAAGCTTTGAGTGCCATTTCTTTTTCCTCTTTAAGAAACCAGTGCGTTTGACAAACCCTGGAGGCTGGAACGCAATGATCCGTCAAATACTATGTCGCCGGCGCGGATCACTGCGCCGCCGATCAGCGATTCGTCAATTTCTGTCTTAAGGTTCACGCTGCGCTCGAGCCTTTTCTCCAAGGCATTCGTCAGCGCTTTCTTCTGTGCGGCGGTCAGCGCCACCGCCGAGGTCACGGTGACGTCCACCGTGTTTTCCACCTCTGCCTTCAAGGTCTCGAACTGGTCCGCGATTTCCGGCAGTGCGTTGACCCGATCGTATTCGATCAACAGCTTCAGGAAGTTCACGCCTCTCTTGTCGCCGCCCGCGAAGACCGACGTCTTGCCAGCCGCCTTTTTCATCAGGTCGGTCAGGAAGTCCAGCTTTTGCTCGTCATTGAGTGCCGGGTGCGACAGGAACTTTGCGACCTGGCCATCGGCCAGCGCATGCTTCGCGGCGGCGAGCGCGTCCGACCATTTCGCGAGCGCCTTTTTTTCCCGCGCCAGTTCGAATGCGGCTCGCGCATACGGCCTGGCGATTGTGTTGTTATCGATCATCGGTCAGCGAGTCAAAGTTCCGCAGACAATTTGCCGAGGATGTCCTGGTGCGCTTTGGCGTCGATCTCCCGTTGCAGGATCTTCTCTGCACTGGCGACCGCGATCGCTGCGACCTGTCCGCGCAATTCCTCGCGCGCTCGGTTCGTTTCCTGCTCGAGTTCGGCATTCGCCGCAGCGAGTTGACGTTCGCGGGCTTTCACGCCCTCTGCCTTGCCTTCGGCAACGATTTCGTTGGCACGCGTGTGTGCCTGGTCGAGAATCGTCGTCGCCTGGTTGCGGGCTTCCTCGATGATCCTCGCGGCATCCACCCGCGCCTTGTCCAGGCTTTGCTGACCTCGCTCGGCGGCTGAGAGACCGTCGGCGATCTGCGTCTGACGTTCCTCGATGGCACCCATGAGCGGCGGCCAGATGAACTTCATGCAGAACCAGACGAACACGATCATCGCGACCGTCTGGCCGATGAGGGTCATATTAAAGTCCACGTGGTTCTCCTGTCGTTGCTGTCGCGGCTAAAGCCGCTCCCACGATACCTGCTCGTTCTTCCTGAGATCGCTGTCGCGGCTAAAGCCGCTCCCACGATACTCTGGCCTGCTGCCTAGCCGCCCATCGCCTGTTGCAGCTGACCGACGAACGGGTTGGCAAATGCGAAATACAACGCGACACCCACACCGATCATTGCCACGGCGTCGAGCAAGGCGACGACGATGAACATTTTCGTCTGCAGCATCGGCGCCAGTTCCGGCTGCCGGGCCGCGCCCTCGAGAAAGCGGCCGCCCAGCAGGCCCATGCCGAGACCTACACCCAGCGCGCCAAGGCCGATGAGCACGGCTACAGAGATAGCGGTATAAGCGATTACAGTTTCCATCAGTTTCTCCAGTTAAAGAAATTTTCCCTATATCAATGCGCTTCCGATGCCAGACTCAAATAGACAATGGTCAGCATCATGAAAATAAAAGCCTGCAGCGTAACGATCAGCAAATGAAATACGGCCCAGCCGAAATGCAGCGGCAGCTGCCAGATGCCCAGTAACGCGATCAGGATAAAAATGAGTTCGCCCGCGAACAGGTTGCCAAAAAGTCGCATGGACAATGAGAGGGGTTTCGCCAGCAGCGTCACCGATTCCAATAGGAAGTTGAAGGTTATGACGAGCGGTGCCGCAATCAGTCCAGGCCCCTTCAGCGGCGGCTCGATGGGATGCAAGGTCAGTTCGCCGATAAAGCCGCCGAAGCCCTTGAACTTGATCGTGTAGATAATGATCAGGAAGAACACGGCGATCGACATGCCGAAGGTAATGTTGACGTCGGTGGTCGGCACCACCTTCAGGTAGGGCACGCCGATGCCTGCTGCTGCCCATGGCAACCAGTCAACGGGGATCAGGTCCATGAAGTTCATCAGGAACACCCAGACGAAGATGGTCAGCGCGAGCGGTGCGATCAGCTTGCTCTTGGCGTGGAACGTCTCGCGGACGGACGAGTCGACGAATTCGACGATAATTTCAACAAAGGCCTGCAGCTTGCCAGGTTTACCGGTGGTCGCCTTCCTGGCCGCGCTACCGAAGAGCCAGATGAAGATTGCCCCGAGGACGACCGAGAAAAACATCGAATCGACGTTCCACGTCATCGGGTTGCCGGCACACTGGTTCCATACCCACTCGCCGTCGACCTTGCACACCTGCAGGTTTTGCAAATGATGCGCGATGTATTCGCCGGACGTCTGCGTGCCGTGTCCGCCTTCAGCCGCCATCTTGTTGTCTCTCGTCCTTTTTCTCTTGCGGATCCCGCATCAGGAGACCCGCAAACGTAACCAGTGTTGCCCCGATGAATCCCGCAAATACGGCGCCGGCGGCGATCGGTCGCACCATCGTAAAGACCAGGCTGAACATCAGCACGGTCAGTCCGATCTTTCCAATTTCCCCGATGTAAGCCGCGCCGATCAGGCCACGAGCGCCGGAGTCACTGCGCGGCACGACGAGTCGCAGCGCCAGAAAGGCATTCGGTATGACGCAGGTCAGGCCACCCAGCAGTGCCGAATAGCCGGCAATGCGACCCGCAATGCCCCCAAAAAGCAACGCCAGAACCACGCTGACAACCAGCTGCCAGAGGAGGATTTTCGCGACGGGACTGATGGATGGGGCGGTGGAGCGCTCCCCTGCGCTGGCCATCATTCGTCGCTTGCCTCCGGCACTAAAAACGCCACGTCCATCGGTTAACCGGCGGTGGGTGGCGTCGTGATAACAGTCTGACCGAGCGGGCCCGTGCTTAGCCCGCGCATTATAGTGTTGCAAGTAGGTCAAGGCAACCGAGACGAAGTCTCCAAAATGCTCAAGTTTGCAGGGTTTTTATCGGGGTTTCGCGACCTTTTTCAAGGCCCTCCCGGCGGCCTTTTTGTAGCCGCTTGCAGCGGCCAAAGCCGCGCCGATCGAGCCGCCTTGATAAAGTCGTTCACTCACCTAGACTTAGCGTCAGGGCTTGCCGTGGTTGCCAAGAACCTAAAGCAAATGACTACGGCAACGCTGCATCTATCCATACCTCATGAGGGGGCAATATCATGAACGTAAAAAACCTTCGCCATGCTGCCGGCGCTTTGCTGACGCTCACCGCCGCCATGCTGCTGGTGCCGTCTGCCATGGCGGCGGATATCGATGACGTCCGCGCCGTGGTCAACCAGTACCTGGCAACCGAAGGTGACCTCGAACGACAGGCCAGGCTGATGACGGACGACCGCTCGTTTATCGCCGGCGGTTTTCGCCAGACGGACAACGTCACCAACATGCAAAACCAGATTGCCGCTCAGAAACGCAACCAGGAGCTGGACCCGGATTCGCGCCTCACGGTAACCGGCGAGGACATCAGGATTCGCATGCTCGGCAACCGCGGCGCGGTCGCGAGTTTTTATCGTTTCTGGACGGTCCTCGTCAGTGCCGATTCGGTCCGCGAAGGCCGCAACCCGCAGGGCCCGCCGAACGATGCCGTCACCCTGGTGCTGGAGAAAATCGGCAACGACTGGAAGATCGTGCACACCCATCAAAGCCCGGTCGGCGACAACTGATAGGCCCAGGGTCAGAGCCCTCGGGCTCTGACCGCCGTGCCTCTGATCACGCGGCGATTCTTAACACCTACCATTTCTCCCGCATGGGTCGCAGGTCGATTTCGAACGACCACGCGGACGCGGGTTGCGCGGTCAGGCCGTGCACCGCGAGCGCGATGTCGTCCGGCTCCAGCTTGTCGGGCTTTGCCGGGGCATCGGCGTTCTGTGGCCGGATACCGCCGTCGATGATGACGACCGCCACGTGAATGCCCGCAGGCCACAAGTGCCTGGCCATCGACTGCGCCAGGATCCGCTGTGCGGCTTTGGCCGGCGCGAAGCCCGCCGTCATCGGCACACCGCGTAGCGATGCAGTAGCGCCGATAAAGATGATATTGCCGGCGCCGGCCTTTTTCATCGCCGGGATTACCTGCTGCGATGCGACCAGCGCGCCGAGGGTGTTGATGCGCCAACCGAGTTCGAACTCCTCGGGGCTGATTTCCTCGACGTTTTTCCAGCTGCCGCTGCCGGCATTGTAGACGAGCGTATCGACCTCACCGAGATCGGCTCGCACCTTTTTGAATGCGTCGGCGACAGCCGACGGATCCGCGGCATCGCAGGCATAGGCTTTCGCCTCTTGCAGTTCCTTCGCCAACTCGTTCGAGAAATCCGTGGAGCGCGACAGCAGTGCGATTGCATAACCCTCGCGGTCGAACTTGCGTGCGAACGAGGCACCGTTGCCCGGTCCGATGCCGATGATTGCGCAGACTGGTTTGCTCATTTGATACGCACTCCTTCCTTGATGACGACGCTCACGTTTTGCAGCGCCGTAATGTCCTCCAGCGGATTGGCGTCCACCGCGATGATGTCGGCCAGCTTGCCCGCTTCGACCGTGCCCAGGGCATCCGACATCTCCAGGAGTTCCGCCGCAACGACCGTTGCCGAGCGGATCGCGTCCATTTCCGTCATGCCGCTGTCGACCAGCATGGCAAACTCGTCGGCATTGTCCCCGTGCTTGGTCACGGCCGAATCGGTACCAAACGCGATTCTGACACCGGCTTCGTAGGCGCTGCCGAAATTCGCCTTCGAGGCGGCCGACGCGGCGAGTGCTTTTGCCTTTATTGCGTCGGTGAAAAACGGATTACCCTCCATTTGCGCCGGAATCTTGTAGCCCGGAGACAGTGTCGGCACCAGGTAGGCACCGGTCTGCCGGAACAACCGTATCGATTCGCGATCGAGGAACGAACCGTGATCGATCGAGTCGACGCCCGCTCGCAATGCCGCATTGATGCCGTCCGTTCCGTGTGCGTGTGCTGCCACTTTGACGCCGAGCCCGTGCGCTGTCTCCACGATTTCCCGGAGTTCGTCGTCGGTCATTTGCTGGTCGGTACCGGTTGCGGTGTCGGAGAGAACGCCGCCGGTCGCCGTGATCTTGATCCAGTCAGCGCCGTACTTGATCGCGTAACGGGTCGCGCGCCGGCATTCATAAGGGCCATCGCAAATCGTCTCCGGCGTCCACAAGGTCAGCAGCTCCGCTTTCACGCCGTCGACGTCACCGTGACCGCCGGTTGCCGCCAGCGAACTGCCCGCGGCAAACACTCTCGGGCCGGGGACGTAACCCGCGTTTATCGCATCTCTCAGTGCGTAAATCGCTTCCGGCTTGCCGCCGAGATCGCGCACGGTCGTGAATCCTGCATCCAGGGTTCGCTTTGCATGCATCGCGCCCTTCATCGCCTGCATAGACGTTGTTACGTGTAGTAAATCAGTGCGTGAGTTCGGCCCTAATTCGCCTAGCAGATGCACATGCATGTCCATCAGGCCGGGCAGCACGAACTTGTCGGACAGGTCGAGGAGCGTGGCATCGAGACTCGAGGGATCGACAAAGCCATCTTCGACGCGTGCAATCCGCTTGCCCTCGACGATGATCGACTGGTTGTTTGCCGGCGCCTCACCGGGCACCGACAGCAGGGTCCCGGCATGTATGACCGTCGTAGGCTCCGCCGCAAATGCGTTCAGCGCGATTAACAATACGAACAGTGCGCAGGATAAGGAGCGCATGGTTTTCCCCTTTGAAGTTTCAGGTCTTTGAGTCTACATAGACCGGCGCGTGATAACCTGTCAAGCGCCAAACGGCTACCACTCAAGTGGGGGACAGCGTTGCCCGCCCAATCCGACCAGGCTCGCGAGCGAAAGCTGCAACGCGCCAAGGACGCGTATGCAAAGCCTGGTTATCGCAATTTCGTGCTCGGCCTGCTCACCGTCGTTTACGTTTTCAATTTCATCGATCGCCAGATCGTCAACATCCTCGGCGAGGCAATCGTCCGCGATCTCGATCTGAGCGATCTACAGTTTGGTTTGTTGTCCGGGATTGCTTTCGCCGCAATATACGCAACCCTGGGCATGCCCATTGCGCGCTGGGCCGATGCCGGCGTGCGTCGCAATGTCATATCGCTCGCGGTCGCCGTATGGAGTTCCATGACCATGTTGTGTGGCGCGGCACAAAACTTCTGGCAGCTGTTTTTGGCAAGAGCAGGTGTCGGTGTCGGCGAAGCCGGCGGCAGTCCACCCGCGCATTCGATCATCTCCGATGTGTTTCCCGCCAACAAGAGAGCGACAGCGCTTTCCATTTATTCAATGGGCATTTACGGGGGCGTGCTGGTCGGCTATGTGGCCGGCGGGTACCTCGCTTCCGAGTTCAGTTGGCGCGTCGCGTTCGTCGTGGCCGGCGCTCCGGGCATCCTGCTCGCGCTCATGGTGCGATACCTGGTTCACGAGCCGCCACGCGGCCTTTCGGAACTGCGCCAGGATGTCGAACCTGCCGCATTTGCAACGGTTGTAAACATCCTTTGGCGCAGCCGCACCTTCCGGCACATGTCGTTCGCCTGCGCGCTACACGCTTTCGTCACTTACGGCCTGGGTGCTTTCCTGCCGATCTTCCTGATGCGCGTGCATGCCATGCCGATCCAACAGGTCGGTGCGATTCTCGGCCTGGTCGCCGGTGTCGGTGGGCTTATCGGCATGTTTGCCGGTGGCTTCCTGTCCGACCACCTCGCCAATCGCTTCAATGACTCACGCTGGCACATCTGGGTACCACTGATTTCGACGCTTGTCGCAATTCCGTTTTACTGGTTCAGCCTGATATTTGCGAGCACCGGCGTCGCGGCGGCGGTCAGCTGGTTCGTACCGTCCGTGATCGCCGGCATGTTCCTGGGGCCATGCCTGTCATTGACGCACAGCCTGGTCGGCTTGCGCATGCGCTCTCAGGCCTCCGCCATCATGTTGTTCGTGTTGAACCTCATCGGCCTCGGCATTGGCCCCACGGCAGTCGGCGCCCTGAGCGACTACCTGCGCCCCGAGTACGGCGACCTGTCGATACGCTACGCGCTGGTCATCATGGTGCTGGTCAACATCTGGTGTGCCGCCCATTACCATTTTGCAACACGCACCTTGCAGGCCGATCTCGCCAACGCCCCGGCGTAAGGTACGGCGTACGCAGGATGCGGCGACATGGGGTCAGCCAGGGTCAGAGGGCACTGACCCTATCGTTACTTGATGTGTTTGAGGATGCCGTCGAGTTCGTCGAGGCTGTTGTAGTTGATGACCAGTTTGCCGCTGCCCTTTTGTGTGTGATCGATGCGCACCCTGGCACCGAGCTTGCCGGAAATTTCGATCTCCAGTTTGCGAATGTCGGCATCGGGACCTGATTTCGCGGATTTTGATTTCTTGTCGGATTGATTCGAGAGCACCCGACGCACCAGCTGCTCCGCCTCGCGTACCGAGAGCCCTTTCTTGACGATCTGCCGCGCTGCATCGAACTGTTGGGTCTTGTTCGATATCGACAGCAGCGCCCGTGCGTGGCCCATTTCGAGTTGCCGGGATTCGACCATGGGCCTGACCTTGTCGGACAGATCCAGCAGCCGCAACAGGTTACTCACTGCCGAACGCGACCTGCCGATGGCGTCCGCAGCCTGCTGGTGCGTCAGGTCGAATTCCTTGATGAGGCGGTCGAGGGCGCGCGCTTCCTCGAGCGGGTTCAGGTTCTCTCTTTGTATGTTCTCGATCAGCGCGGTCGCAATGGCTGCATCGTCGCTGACATCACGAACGACCGCGGGAACTTCCGCGAGTCCTGCCATCTGCGCCGCTCGCCAGCGTCGTTCGCCGGCAATGATTTCATAACGCTGTGCATTGCCGTTTTGTTTTTTCAGCGGCCGGGCAACGATCGGCTGTACGATTCCCTGTGCCTTGATCGAATTGGCGAGATTCTCGAGCGTGTCCTGGCGCATGTCGATGCGCGGCTGGTATTTGCCACGCTGTAACAGCTCGATGGGGATTTGCTTGAGGCTGTCGGGATCGTGACCGGTTACTGCGGAGGTATCGGCGACCGGCTTCGAAAGCAGGGCGTCGAGGCCGCGGCCGAGTCGTTTCTTTTTCGCCATGCCTGGTTCCATCAGACCATGATTCCCGTCAGTTTAGCCTATCCCGCCTTGAGCTGGCGGGCATCCTCGCGGCGCAGTATTTCGCCGGCAAGCGCCAGGTAGGCGAGCGCGCCGCGCGAGGTCTTGTCATGGTAAAGGACCGGCACACCGAAGCTCGGTGCTTCTGCAAGGCGCACGTTGCGCGGTACCACGGTACGAAAGACCTTGTCGTTGAAGTGTGCGATGAGCTGCTCAGACACCTCGTTGGACAGGTTGATGCGCGGATCGACCATGGTGCGCAACAACCCGAATACCTCGAGACCGGGATTCACCGTGCTACGCACCTGCTCGACGGTATTCAAAAGCGCACTCAGACCTTCGAGCGCGTAATACTCGCATTGCATCGGGATCAATACGCCATCGGCAGCGGTCAAGGCATTTATCGTCAGCATGTTGATGGAAGGCGGACAGTCAATGAGGATGAAGTCGTACAACCCACGAACCGGCAGCAATGCTTTCCTGAGTCGCATCTCCCGGCCGATTTCCTGGATCAACTTGACTTCCGCAAGCGTCAGGTCCTCGTTGCCCGGCAACACCGCAAAGCCGCCGACCGGCGCGGAAATAATCGTGTCCGCCGCCGTCGCCTCGCCTAGCAGTACATCGCAGGCGGATTTTTCCAGTTCCATCTTGTCGATGCCGCATCCCATGGTCGCATTGCCCTGCGGATCCATGTCGACCAGCAGCACGCGCCGCTGTGTGGCAGCCAGCGATGCGGCAAGGTTGACACAGGTCGTGGTCTTGCCCACACCGCCCTTCTGATTGGCAATGGCCAGGATGCGACTCATAGCTTGTCCGCCTTGCGCAGGCAGACGACGTGCCGTTCGCGGGTCTCGATCCCTGGTACGGTCAGCTGCAGCACCTTGTATTTCCAGCCGGGCAAATCCCTGATCTCTTCCAGCTCGGCGGCTGGATGTTTTCCCTTGAGCGCCAGCAATACACCGTCTTTTGCCAGCAGGTGGCCTGCAAGATCCAGTAATTTTTGCGTGGACGCCAGCGCCCGTGCGATCACGGTATCAAAGCCGTCGCCGGGTGCATAGTCCTCCGCACGAGCCTCGACGGCCACGGCGTTCTGCAGCCCAAGCAACCCAATGGCGTGGCGCACAAAGCTGATTTTCCTGGCATTCGAGTCCAGCAGCACAAACTCGCGCGCGGCCTCTGTGATTGCGAGCGGCAGCCCGGGAAATCCCGCGCCGGTGCCAATATCCAGCACCCGGCGCCCCTCGAGCAGGGGCCGCACGGCCAGGCTGTCCAGTATGTGGCCGGCCACCATGTCAGCTGGATTGCGTATGGCCGTCAGGTTGATGCGCACGTTCCAGCGCCCGAGCTCGCCGATCAACCGTGAGAGCTGCGCGACGTTTGCCACGGCTATCGGCTGTCCAAGTGCCTCGGCGCCCGCCGCGATCTGCGCCTCGATCTCAGCATGGGTCGAGCCCGGCATTTTTTCAGGCGACGAGCAGCGCCATGAAGTCATCGGCGGCGGTATCGGCAAGCCGTTCCCTGTCTGCACAGAGCGCATCGAGTTGCTGCCATTGACCCGGCTTCAATTTTTCGGCGACGCTGTTCTCGAACTTTTTTATCAGCACCGGGATGCCCTCGTCGCGCCGTTGCCGGTGACCGATCGGGAAATCGATGGCGACCCGCTCCGATTGCGAGCCGTCTTTGAAAATGACCTGGATCGCATTGCCGATGTAGCGCTTTGCGGGGTCGAAGTAGTCCTTTGTAAATTGCTTGTTTTCGCTGACCTGCATTTTTGCCCGCAGCGCATCGATGCGCGGATCGGCGGCGATCTTGTCTTCGTAATCCGCCGCCGTCAGGCGACCGAATATCAGCGGCACGGCAACCATGTACTGGATGCAGTGATCGCGATCGGCCGGATTGTCGAGCGGTCCCGTTTTGTCGATGATGCGCACGCCCGGCTCCTGGGTTTCGATGACCACTTTATCGATGTCATCGAGCCGGTCCTCGACTTGCGAGTGCAGCGCCATCGCGGCCTCGACCGCGGTCTGCGCGTGGAACTCGGCAGGAAAGGAAATCTTGAACAGCACGTTTTCCATGACGTAACTGGCATAGCCTTGCGGAAACGAAAACGGCTTGCCCTTGAACAACACGTCGTAAAAACCCCAGGTCTTCGCGGACAGCGCCGAGGGGTAGCCCATCTCACCGGTCATCGCGATTAGCGCCAATCGCACGCCGCGACTGGTTGCGTCGCCCGCGGCCCAGCTCTTGCGCGAACCGGTGTTTGGCGCATGGCGGTAGGTGCGCAGTGCACCGCCGTCGATCCAGGCGTGCGAGACCGCGTTGGTCACCGTTTCGCGATCGCCGCCGAGCATCCCGGTTACGACAGCCGTCGTCGCGATGCGCACCAGCAGCACGTGATCCAGGCCGACCCGGTTGTAACTGTTTTCCAGCGCAATGACGCCCTGGATTTCGTGTGCCTTGATCATGGCGGTCAGTACCTCGCGCATGGTCAATGGCTCCCTGCCCTCGGCGCGCGCAATGCGACTCAGGTAATCGGCCGTCGCCAGGATGCCGCCCAGATTGTCGGAAGGATGGCCCCACTCTGCCGCGAGCCAGGTGTCGTTGAAATCCAGCCAGCGAATCATCGCGCCGATATTGAACGCCGCGGCAACCGGGTCCAGTTCGTAGGACGTGCCCGGCACGCGGGCGCCGCCCGCGAGCGTCGCCCCGGGTACGACCGGGCCGAGCAGCCTGGTGCAGGCGGGATAGTCGAGCGCCTGGAAGCCGCAGGCGAGGGTGTCCATCAGGCAATAGTGTGCGGTCTGGTAGGCGAGATCGCTGTCGATATCCTGGTCGCAAACGTAGTCCGCGATATCCACCAGCACCTGGTCCGGCGCGGGCCGCGCGGCCGAGCGAATATCGCCGGCACTCATCGATCTTCGATCGGTACGAAGGTCTGCAAGCCCGGCCCGATGTAATCCGCGGCAGGCCTGATGAGCTTGTTATCGGCACGCTGTTCCATCACGTGCGCGGCCCAGCCCGTGATTCGCGAGCAAACGAAAATTGGCGTGAACAGGTAGGTCGGAATGCCCATGAAGTGGTAAACGCTGGCGGCGTAGAAGTCTGCATTGGCAAAGAGCTTTTTCTCATCCCACATGACTTTCTCGATCGCCTCGGAGATTTCGTACAGGGTAAGGTCGCTCTTTTCTTCGGCGAGTGCACGCGCCATCTTCTTGTTCACCGCGTTACGCGGGTCCGAGTCCGTGTACACGCGATGGCCGAAGCCCATGATCAGTTCCTTGCGCTCGAGCATGCCGAGCACGCCCTGTGTCGCTTGTTCCGCATTACTGAATTTCTGGATCAATTCCATCGCCGCCTCGTTCGCGCCACCGTGCAACGGGCCGCGCAGCGCGCCGATAGCGCCGGTTACGGCAGAGTGCATGTCCGACAGGGTGCCGGTAATGACGCGGCCGGCGAACGTCGAGGCGTTGAATTCGTGCTCCGCATATAAAATAAGTGACGTGTCGAGGCATTTGCGATGAAATTCGCTCGGCGACGCATCGTGCAGCATGTGCAGGAAATGTCCTGACACGCTGTCATCATCGGTCCCGGTATCGATGCGTTTGCCGTCGGTGTGAAAGCGATGCCAGTACAGCAGGATCGACGGCAGGCAGGCAAGCAAGCGGTCGGCCGCGTCCTGCTGGTGATCGAAACTGCCTTCAGGCTCGATGTTGCCGAGGAAGGACACGCCGGTTCGTAGTACATCCATGGGATGTGCGTCGGCGGGGATCATCTCCAGGATCTGCTTTAGCTGCTCTGGCAGCTTGCGCTTCAGTTTCAAGCGCGTGATGTAGTCGTCGAGTTCTTTTTGATTCGGCAGGTGACCGTATAAAAGGAGAAAGGCGACCTCCTCGAAACTCGCGTTGTCTACGAGATCGTAGATGTCATAACCGCGGTAGGTAAGGCCAGCGCCTTCTTTACCGACCGTGCACAGAGCGGTCTTGCCGGCGACGATGCCGGCCAAGCCGCCGGTTTTCTTGCTTGCTGCCATTTATTACTCCAGTCTTTGCAATCTTTATTTGCGTTTTTTGCCTTTATCGGCGAACAGGCGATCGAGCCTCATTTCATAGTCGTGATAACCGAGGACGTCGTACAATTCGTCGCGGGTCTGCATCGTGTCGATCGCGGACTTTTGCGTGCCTTCCTCGCGCAGGGTTTTATAGACGTGCTCCGCGGCTTTGGACATGGCACGGAACGCCGACAGGGGATACAGGACGATGCGAATTCCGGCATTGACCAGCTCGGCCGTCGTGAACATCGGCGTCTTGCCGAACTCCGTCAGGTTCGCGAGCACCGGCACCCCTATCGCCGATGTGAACTGTTGGTACTCCTTAAGCGTGGTCAGCGCTTCCGCAAAAATCATGTCGGCGCCGGCCTCGACGTACGCCGCGGCCCTGTCGAGTGCGGCCTTCTGGCCTTCGACGGCATGCGCGTCGGTGCGCGCCATAATCACGAATTCCTCGTCGGTTCGCGCATCGACCGCCGATTTGAGCCGATCGACCATTTCCCCGCTGTCGACGAGCTCCTTGCCGGGCCGGTGTCCGCAACGCTTCACCCCGACCTGGTCCTCGATGTGGCAGCCGGCAGCCCCGGCGCGGCTCATCTCACGCACCGTGCGGCCGATCATGAAGGCGTCACCCCAGCCTGTGTCGGCGTCGACCAGCAATGGCAGTTCGGTCGCGTAGGTAATGCGCCGGATGTCCTCGCAGACATCGCCCAGGGTGGTCATCGCCAGGTCCGGCAGGCCGAACGACGCGTTGGCAACCCCGGCGCCGGACAGATAGATGGCTTTAAAGCCGGCCTTCTCCGCCAGCAGCGCCGAGTAGGCATTGATGGTGCCGACGACCTGCAGCGGTTTTTCGGCCTCGAGAGCCTCGCGGAATCGGGCCCCTCTGCTCATATCGAGTCCTCGGAACGGTTTCAGTTGAAAATTTTAATGCTGATTAAAATTTCCGCGGCGCGATTTTAAACCAGCCGTAGGTCCATTCCCAAATTGCCTCAGCCGATTTCCACGACGGTCCTGCCCGTAACTTTACCGTCGATGTAGTCCTGAAACGCGTCCGGCAACTCGTCGAGGCCGATTGTGCGACTGCCAATGATGTCGAGGTGCCGCGGCTTGAGATCGTCACCGATGCGCTCCCACACGCGCAGGCGCAGATCGCGCGGCGTGTCCACGGAATTGATACCCAGCAGGCACACCGCCCGCAAGATGAACGGGATCACCGTTGTTTTCAGTTCGTGGCTCGCGGCAAGACCGATGCTCGCGATATTGCCGCCGTAGTTCACCGTGCGCGTGAGCCATGCCAGGTAATCGCCGCCGAGATTGTCGATGCCCCCGCCCCATTGCGCCTTTTCGAGCGGCCGTTTGCCGAAATCGATATCGTCACGTAACAAAATGTCGTGTGCGCCGATGCTCTTCAGGTAGTCCGACTGCTCCGCTTTACCGGTCACGGCGACAACCTGGTAACCGCGCGCGTGAAGCATGTCGACCGCGATGCTGCCGACGCCGCCGGTTGCGCCGGTCACCACAATGGGCCCCTGCTCGGGCGCCTGGTTGTTCTGCTCCATGCGATGAATGGCAAGCGCCGCGGTATACCCCGCGGTCCCGATCTGCATGGCGTCGACTGCGGTCATGCCCACCGGTATCGGCACCACGGAGTCGCCGTTCACTCTCGCATACTCCGCGTAGCCGCCATCGCAGGTCTCGCTGAGCCCGCAGCCGTTGACCAGCACCGGATCCCCTTCGTCGAAGCGCTCGTCTTCGGAGCTCACGACGCTGCCTGCGAGATCGATGCCGCCCACCAGCGGGAACTTGCGCAGGATCTTGCCGGCGCCGGTTGCCGCCAGCGCGTCCTTGTAATTGATTGTCGAGTGGCTCACTTTGATGACGACGTCGCCCGCCGTCAGATCGTCTATCTTCAGGGTCGTGAAACCGGCAACGATCTTGCCGTCCTGCTCGTCGATGCGGTAGGCGCGAAATTCCTGCACGATCACTCTCCTCCGTTTCTGGTAGGCCCGGAGAATCCGCACGAGCGGACGTAATTCCGGGACAATTGCAAAAGGCATGCTAGCATCCGCCGCATTGACGACCCACAAGGGGAAGTATTGTGAATCGCTGGGTAGTGGTTTTACTGGTGTTGCTCGCCGTGATCCTGCTGGTGTCGCCGGGCATAGTCGGCCGTATCGCCGAACAGAACCTCGACAACAATATCGAGTGGGCCGAGGGTGAGGCGGTCGGCATCGAATTCAGGCAGGAAAGTTTCGATCGCGGATGGTTTTCCTCCGAGGGGCGTCACCGGGTCGTATTGACCGGTGCGGCACTGCGGGAAGCGACCGAGGCGCTGCGTCGCGAAGGCTCCTATGCCGAACCGCCGTCGCTGATCATCGACACGCACATCGATCACGGGCTCGTGCCGATTACCTCGCTGGGGCGGGAATCGGGCACGCTGACACCCAGCCTGGCGAGCGCGATGTCGACCTTTCATGTCGATCCGGGAAACGGTGAGCTGATCGCACTGCCTGGCGCGCTGCACAGCCGGGTCAACTTCGACGGCGCCAGCGACTGGCGGTACCTGCTGAAAGCTGGCGAACACGAGGTCGAGGACGGCCGCATCGAGTGGCAGGGTGCCGACATTACCGTCAATGCCGATCGAACCGGCGCAACACTCGTCACCAACGGCACCATCGAGCCGATCTCCATCGTCGGACAGAACGAAACCGTGCGTCTCGGCAGAATGACCGTGACCGCGAACCAGGCCAGGAGCGAGTACGGCATGTACACCGGCACCGCTGCGGCGACCATGGAATCCATGTCCGTCGAAACCGCACTGGCCCCGTTCTCGGTCGGTCAGATAGCCGTCGCCTCCGATATCGGCATCGCGGATGCGAGACTGAACGCGGCCACGCAGTTTGCGGTCGCGGACATTGCCGTCCCCGGCATGGGCGACACCGACTTCGAAATGGACATCGACTTTACCGGCCTCGATGCCGCCTCGGTGCAACTCGTCAACCAGGCGCTGCGCGACATTCAGGCCTCGGCCAACCCGGAAGACACCGCCCTCGCCTCCTTTGGCGAAATCGAGGAAGGCTTTCAACGCATCGCCGCCGCCGGCGCCAGCGTTCACATCAAGAAGCTCAACCTGAGCCTGCCGCAGGGCACGGTAGCGACCACCATGAACATCGACATCGCCGAAACCGGCGATGCCGACGATTTCTCCTGGGGCGCCGTGCTGTTGAATACGACGGCCGACGCGAACATACGTGTACCCAAGGAGCTCTACGAATTCATGCAGTTGATGAACCCGCAGGCCGCTTCGCTCACGGCAATGGGCCTGCTTCAGCTCGACGGCGAGGACTACGTCATGAACGCCGAATACGCGCAGGGTTTGCTCAACGTCAACGGCGCGCCGTTGCCGATCCCGATGCCCGGGATGTAGGCTGGCTCGTCGCCGTCGCATCTTTCCGCGATACCAGATACTTGCTCGAGCGGACGTTGGGTAGTGTCACGCCCCGCTCGCCGCATTGAACCCTCAATGACCGAGTGACGAACGAGCCAGCGTGAGAAAAGTCACGAATGTCACGAGCATCAGGCAAAGCAATAAGACATGCCCGCGTCGATTGACAACGAATAACCCTGTCAGCGCGAAAAAAGTAAATACGCCAAGCAACCTTTCGATGCGGGCCGCATCCGCGAGACCAGGCAAAACCGGAACCGTTGACAGCGCCAGGCAGGCAAAGAACGGTATCCGAACCTTGTCGAATCGTTGTTCGATATCAGGCACTGAGCCCTCCGGAAATTCCGGAATCAACAGGCGGCTCGCAGCGTACAGGGACGCTGGCACCAGGAACCAGAAAAAGAAAGTCCAAATCCCGATATCGCTTATTGCGCCAAAGCGAACCCACAAGCCAAACCACCAGCCCAGATGCATTGCCAGTAGCAGTGCCAGCCAACCGAGGAAGAACCATTTTGTTTCGATTTTTCTCCAGTCTCGCGCAATGTCGGCGACGGCGCCGAGCACTCGGGCGATACCCAGAGCGAGCACGATCGAATGCATAACCGACATGTATTCGAAGGTACTCAACTCAGCCTCCTGGTATTGATGCTGCCAGCGCCAATGCTAACGATATCATTCGCTAATCAAGCGTCGATATCACTTCGGCGAATAC
>JAWWCT010000060.1:0-21412 GCA_033720315.1 Woeseiaceae bacterium
GACGGCCTGGATAACGAGTGTCACCAGCAATGGCCGGGCCAGCCCAAAACGATTACTGATCACGGTTGCGAACAGGCAGCCGAGAATCGAGAAAAATGACGTCCAGACGAGCACTCTGCCGACCCATTCCGGCGTCGCGTTCGAAGCGACGCTGGCCAGCTCGATGTAGGTCCAGTACGCGCCGATGTTGATATAGGTGACGAGAATCGCGGCCAGCACCAGCCACGGAACGTAAGCCGGCACATGCCGGTGCTCGGTATGCTGTTCGCCCGAGGGGTCCGCGACCGCGACTTCGACGTCGAGACCCCTGTCGACGGGCCTGGGCGGAATCCAGTGCAGGAATAAAAGGCCAAACAGGTAGCAGCCGATGAATACCGCGTAGATGCCGTTCATCGTGAGCTGCGGCAGGATGTGCAGTTCCAGCGCCTGGGAAAACGCGAATGCGAACAACATGAAATTGTAGGCACGTGCCGGTCTCGAGGTTGCGCCGAGCGTGGCGACTGCGACCGCGGTGTAGATGCCGCTGCCGATGCCCGCAATGAATCGCAGCCACAACACCTGCTGGTACTCGACCATTACCATGCACAGTGCGTTCGCCCCGATAGCGATGAAGCAGGAGACCAGGACCAGGAGCCGCCGATTCATCCGCGCGATGACGGTTGCCGTGATCATCGCGCCGATGGCCAGTCCGCCGAGGTCTGTGCCCGCCACGCGGCCGACCTGCACCTCGGTAAAACCAAGCAGGTTGACCCATGCCGTGCTGATGACCGGAATACCGACAAGGACGCCATAGCCAACCAGCGTCATGTACAGCGATATGGACATCGAGCGCCAGCCGTCGAAAATCGTGCGGTGGTGCAAGAGTTGAGCGTCTGTCTCAGCCAATTCCCGTACTCGCTAGCGGTTTGAGACGAACAAGGCTGCGCCGAGCCCTATACATAGCATCGGCAGAAACGGTACGAGCAGTTCCAGCCATGCGCCAATTTCGGAACCTGCCAGCAGCTCGAGGGCCGTCGGAGCCCAGGTGTCTCCGAACAAAAACAGGTGCAAGCCTGTTGCGACGAGGATTCCAGCGATCAGCATTTTGCACAGCTTAAGCATCGGTCCGCAGGAGATGCTCACGCCACTGACTGACATTCATCTCGATTGCCGCGAAGCCGCCGATCCAGACCAGCTCGTCCCAGAAATACAGCCAGTGCGACAACGTGGCCCACCAGATCGCGAACGCAATGAGCACCAGGTACAGAACTACCTGCGCTCTGTTTGCAGTGTGGATAATTACACCTCCGCTAATGCCCTTCGCCTGCAGTCTGACGACAGTCTCGATCGCCAGCACAATTAGCAGCCAGACGACCGCTTCGACCAGGTCGACCCAGGCCAGTTTTCTCTCGAGTTTCAGACCGGCCATGTCGCTGACGACCGGATCGTCTGCCACCCAATAGAAGCTGGATGCTTGTGAAAGTTCGCCGCACGTCTCTTCGTTCACCTGCGTGTACTCGAGATTGTATACGTAAGACACATCTCGAGCGCTCAGGTCACACAGGTTATTGACGTCGTCGACAGGCACGGTAGGTTGCAAGCCAGCGACGGCTACGGCATAGGCGTAAACGGTGTGCGCGAGCATCGGATAACAACAGATGCGGGCGCCACGAATCGTATGTGCAACCCATCCGGTCATATCTTCGTCTTCGAGAACGTAGGTTTCCAGCTCGAACATGAATAGCAGAACAAACCAGCCGAGTTCGTCGATGCTGGTGGCGAATTCCCCCGCCCAATCCAGCAACGTCGAGCCGGCATCCATGGTGTGCAATGCCCGGCTCCAGTCTTCGTGGATATAGAAACCGAAATTGATCAGCAGCAGCGTGTACACAGTCCATTTGATCGCCTGCCGAATGTTATGCGCCCGATTTTCGGAGTTGGACGTCTGCTCGGTCATTGGCAAATCATACTAATGCGGCCGATCCGGGCATATCCCTGCCTACACGCCTGCATGACGGCCTCGAGTATGGCTTTCACAGGGACTCGGAGGATGCGTAAAATACCTCCATGTCGAGCCTGCGCGAACTACTGTCAAACAACGGTAATCTGAACGGTTGGTCGCTGTTCCGGATTGTCGTCATACCGATGTCCATCGCCGTCGCAATGGCGATGACGGTGGTTGACCTGGGCAGTCCGGAGGGAGTTTCCGCGATGATACAGTTCTCGGTGCGGCTCGCCGTGCCGTGGTTGTACATCGCTTTTGCTGCATCGTCACTCGCCATCGTTTTTCCCGGATCGTTCAGTCGCTGGCTGCTGCGCAACCGACGAATCATCGGTCTGTGCTTCGCGTCAGGAATGGCCTGGCAGCTGTTCTTTATTTGCTGGCTGGTTTTCGGGCACTGGGAATACTACCTGGCGGAAGCCCACAGCTATTATGACCTGGCGGAACAACTTCCCGGCTACCTCGTGCTTTTTGCAATGACCCTGACGTCTTTCAGTTTTGGACGGAACAAGCTCAGCCGACGGCAGTGGCAGCTATTGCACAAGGGTGGCATCTATTTCCTGTGGGGCGTCGTCTGGAGTACCTACTGGTTCGAACTCTATTATTATGACGACATCCAGGCGATCGACTACCTGTATTACTGGGCAGGTTTTGCCGCCTGGATAGTGCGAGTCATGGCCTGGAGCAAGAAGCGCATCATGCAACCGGCAACCTGAACCCGAGATCCCGTCGCGTTCGAACTACAGTCGATCTTTAATCTGGTAATACATCATGCCGAGCGCAACCATCGGTCGTCGCAAGACGTGTGAGCCCGGCACCACGATCGGTTTGACGTTGGCAAACAAGTCGAACTGTTCCAGAGTGCCGGCGACGGCATCCGCCAGGATCCGGCCGGCGAGGTGCGTGACATTGACACCGTGTCCCGAGAATCCCTGGCAGTAGAAGACATTCGGTGCGACCCTGCCGAACTGCGGCACCCGATTCAGCGGCACGCCGATGGTACCGCCCCAGGCGTAGTCGATGCGAATGTCCGCGAGTTGCGGATAGATTCGTGACATCTTTCGCCGGTGGTTTTTTTTGATCACATCGGGGTCTTCGCCGGGATAGTTGAGGCGGGCGCCGAACAGCAGGCGTTTGTCGGCGCTCAGGCGAAAGTACTCAAGTACGAAATTCGGGTCGCAAACCGCCAGGTCGCGCGGATTGATTTTCGCCACCGTCGCGGCATCGAGCGGTTCGGTGGCGACAATGAAGCTCTTGACCGGGAACATGATGCCTCGCAGCTTCTTCTCGAGCATGTGGTAGGCGTTACCGGCGATGATGACGGTGTCTGCAGTGACAGACCCTTGTTCCGTGATGACCTTCGGTTTGCTGCCTTTGTCGATCCTTGCGACCGGGGAATTCTCGTATATCGTCACACCCAGCGACTCGGCCGCACGCGCTTCGCCTATGCACAGGTTCAGCGGATGCAAATGGCCGTTGGCCATGTTGAGAAGGGCGCCGATATAGGCATCGGTGCCGATAATGTCGCGGGTCTCAGCCCTGGACAGCATCCTGAACTCGTGTGGAAATCCGGATTTCTCGAGCCTCTCAGCGTCGGCTTCGAACTCCCTCAGGTGCCTGTTCTTGATGGCGACGTCGAGGTATCCGAATTTCAGATCGCAATCGATACCATAGGTGCGTACTCGCTCGCGAATAATCTCGTGGCCGGCCCAGCGCAACTCGCCGAAGAGCTCCTCGATATCCCTGCCGAGTTTTCGGGCAATGTACTTCTCTCCGGAAATGCCGCCGATCATCTGGCCGCCGTTGCGGCCCGAGGCGCCCCAGCCGACCTTGTTTGCCTCGACCACGTGTACATTGTATTCACGCTCGGCGAGGTGCAGCGCTGTCGAGATGCCGGTAAAACCGGCGCCAATGACACAAACGTCGGCAGATTTTTCACCGCGCAGTGGCGCGAAGTTGGTAATGTCGTTGGCGGTGGCCGCGTAATAGGAGCCGGTGTGTGCTTGTGGTTGCATCATGAGTCGATTCCGATCAGCGCAACCTGGCACGTGTCCGCCGCCAAGTCATCGTTCCCTACAGGCAGGTTTTTCAGCAGAAATACTATTGCCCGTTCAGCCGGGTCAGCAAATGGCGACGATACTGGGCAGGTGTCTGGCCTACCCGTTTCTTGAAGGCTGCATAAAATGCCGAGTTTGAGTTGAATCCGACGGCGAAGGCGATATTCAAGATGGCCGACTTGCGGTCGTCCCGCCGGGCGAGCAACTGCTTGGCGTGGTCGATCCTGAATTGATTCAGGTAATCGAAAAAACTCATGCCAAAACCGGAGTTGAGGACCTGCGACAGATGGTTTACCGAGCAATTGACGGACTTGGCGAGCCTGGGCAAAGTCAGATCCGGATTCAGGTACAGCTTTTGCGACTGCATGATTGCGACAAGCTGCGCCTTGTAGCAGTGCATCTGCTCGTCGCTCAAGCCGGATTTCGCGTACTTGCGCGCCTGCATCTCGCGGGACGTCATTTGGCCCGGTGTGCTGTCCCGCCCGGTACCCGGAATGTCGTAATAATCCGTTATCGTCATTGCCGCGTCGCCGTGCAAGGTCATGAACTCGGCGCCACGGTAGGCAGTAGGTGAGGGGTTCTCGACAATCTCTCCCTGGGGGAATACCTTGTATTGAAATGCAATCGTGTCCTTGCCCGTCAAAATCTCGCCGATCAACTCATAGCGATGGTGGTGCTTGGAGAAAAAATCGTTCAGAAACGTAACCAGCTCATCGTGTGTACACTGCTCGTTCTGCGGAACGTCGCAGTAGATTCCATCCGAGGTGAGGTGATCCGCGACGGCTTGCGAGTCGCAGTGATTCCAGGCGTCGAAGTAGCTTTCGACAAACTGAGTGGTGCGCATCAGACACCCCCGACATCTGACAGTTGACTGAAAATCCTATCGCAGGCATGCCACACTTGCCAAGCGGATGCTGACGGCTGTCGCGGATGGCAAAGCTGTGCAAACCACTCGCAAGTTGTGATTTCTACTACAATAAACCAACATCCCGGCAGGGGCGGACCAAGAAATGGACATTTATACCGCAACGATCGCCGTCAGCATCCTCGTCTATATTGCCGTCGGCAACTACGCCGGCCGGGGCGTCAAGCGGCTGGATGACTATTACGTAGCGGGCCGCCGCGCACCAACTTTGCTGATCGTCGGCACCCTGGTCGCCAGCCTGATGAGCACGACGATGTTTCTCGGCGAGGCAGGATTCGCGTATGACGGGCAGGCCGGACCCTACGTGCTTTGGCCGCAGACTACGGCCGCCGGCTACGTCATTGGCGCAATTCTGTTCGGCCGCTACCTGAGACGGAGCCGGGCGACGACGGTCGCGGAATTTTTCGGCAAACGCTTCGCCAGCACGCGAGTCCAGGCACTCGCAGGATTTACGATCATCTTCGCGCTGAGCGGTTACCTTCTCGCGGTTACCCAGGGTGCCGCTATTCTGCTGTCTCAGCTAACCGGGCTGAGCTATCTGCAGGCGGTTGTCGTCGCCTGGCTGAGTTACACCACGTTCACGATGTACTCCGGCTCTCGCGGCGTCATCCTGACCGACACCCTCATGTTCCTGCTGTTCACGTTCGCCAGCTTTGCCGCCATCGTATTCCTGCTCGTCAAGTTTGGCGGCTGGCCAACAATGATCGAAGGGCTTGTTGAGATCGAAGATAAGCCGGGCCTGATGTCATGGCACGGCGTGATAGGGCCCGGCACCGTCTGGCCGACGCCGATGGACTACCTGATCTGGGGCTGGGTCATCGATATCAGCTGGTTGATCGTCGTTGCCGTCAGCCCGTGGCAGGCGAGCCGCCACCTGATGGCCAAAGACGAGCACGTCGTCGTACGTGCGGCATGCATTGCCTGTGTCGGAGTTGCCCTGATGCAGGCTTTCGTCTACGGCCTGGGCGGCGCAATCAATCTGGCCAAACCCGACATCGTGCCTTATGAAAGCGCCACGATCTGGGCATCGTTGAACCTGCTGCCGGCATTGCTGGGCGCGTTGATGCTCGCAGGCTTCATGGCCGCTGCCTTGTCGTCCGCATCGACATTCCTGTCACTGGTCGGCTTCAGCGTCAGTAATGATGTCGGTGTCTACAAGCAGCAGGACGAGAAAAAGATGTTGTTCTTCAGCCGCTCGATGATGGTCGTTATCGGCACCGTCGCGCTGCTCGCAGCTTTGGTTTTCCCACCGAATATATTCTGGTTGACGACGTTTATCGCAACGGTATTCGCATCATCGTGGGGCCCGGTGGGCATCATGAGTATCTGGAGCAAGCGCATTACCGAATCCGCAGCATTCTGGGGCATGCTGTCCGGATTGGTGTTCAATGTCGTTCCGAAGTTTTTCGAATTTATCGGCATGATTTACCTACCGTCGTATCTCAACCCGGCATTGTTGGGTGCGGCAGCGAGTCTCCTGGTGACAATTGCCGTCTCGCGGTTCACCAGCCGCAGCGAGGAAGAGACGAACTATGTGCGCAAGCTCCACGAGATGCCCGCTGAGGAAAAAAGTGCCCGCAAGACCCGCACGACGCTGTTCGCCGCCGCGCTGCTGATTGCCAACGGGGTCATCATGTCGGCCTTGCATCTCTACTTTTATGTGCGTCCCTATCAGATGGCGACCGGCACATTGTCCGCAGATGGCTCGCTCGACTGGTTTGCCGGTGAGGCGTTGTTTGCGATGAGCTGGTGTGTCATCTACGGCTCGCTCGGCCTGTGGGCGGCGAGGGTTTTCAAGAAAGATTATTCGCCCGCAATGTGACTCATGGATGCTCAGAAGTCGGGCGGCGGCGTCGCGCGCGCCCTTGCATGCACCCAGAACGGTTTTGATTTGATGGTGGACAAGGCCATGCGCCGGTAAGGACGCTGGTCCTTGTAGTAATAGATCTCGGCCCACAGCTCGCCCTTAAGAAATTCCGTCTTGATCATGGCCATGGCGATGTTGGCCTTGACTGCCGGCGACCACATGGCCGAGGTTACGTAGCCGACATCCTTCCTGCACGCCTCGCTGTCGTAGATGATCGCAGCCGGCGCAGGCTTGTTTCCTTCGATATCGAGTTTGGTCAATGTGTATCTCGGGCCGCGTTGCTTTTCCTTCAGCAATGCGACACGTCCGCTGAAATGCGGCTTCTTGAAATCGACCAGCCAGTCCAGCCCCAGCTCGAATGGCGAATGATCGTGTTCGAAGTGCACGGTCTTTAACGCCTCGTTGAAATCCATCGCCGGCATGATGAATCCGGCTTCGAGCCGTGCCATGTTGGTCGCCGCCTCGCCGTAGGGCTGGATGCCGTAATTCTCGCCGGCCGCATAGACCTCATCCCACAGATCGAGCGCAAGCGACCGATCGATCCATAGCTCATAGCCAAGGTCGCCGGTGAATCCGGTGCGCGTAACCGTGAGTGTCTCGCCATGAAACGGGAAGCGCGCAATGTGGAACGGCTTGAGCGTGTCGATGCCGTCGAGGCCCATGTTCTTCAGGACAGTGCAGGACGTGGGTCCTTGCAGGGACAATGCGGCAATGTCGTCGCTGACGTCCGTGACAGTTACATCGTCGAAGCCGTAGGCACTCTTTTCGAACCAGGCGACACACGGGCTGCCGCAATTCAGCTGGAACCGGTCGTCGGCCAGCCTGAATATCGTGCCGTCGTCGATCACCCGGCCTTCGTCAGTGCACCAGACCGTGTACATCACTCGATCGAGACCGAGTTTCGTGACGTCCCTGGTCACCATGCGATTCAGCATTCTTTCCGCATCGCGGCCGCGGATATCGTATTTCTGCATCGGGCAGATGTCGTAGGTGCCGCAGGTATTCCTGACACAAAAATATTCGTATTCCGCGTCGTAGTAGCGGTCGGCGAACTTGTAGCCGTTCCACACGCCCCAGGCGTCGCGGATATTCAACGCCTCGAGCCGTGGGTGAAACGGCGACAGTTTCGGGCGCTCGCCGGCGTACGGATCGGTCATGTCACTCGTCATAGAAATCGTCCTCGGGGACGGTATTGGGTCGCCGCAAGTCCATGAGTATCTCGCGCGCAGCATTGGCGCCGCAGGCGGACGAAACGCCTCCACCCGGATGTGTCGACGAGCCGCACATGTACAGGTTCTTCACCGGCATGCGGTACTGCCCGTAACCCGGGAACGGTCGGTTGAAGAACAACTGGTCGACGGTCAATTCGCCCTGGAAGATATTGCCTTCCGTCAGGCCGATCTCTTCCTCCAGTTCGTGCGGCGTGCGAATTTCCATGTGCAAGATGAGATCGCGGAATCCCGGGCTGTACTTTTCGATCCTGTCGATGACGGTCTGCCCGAACCGGTCGCGTTTTTCCGGCGTCCACGGACCGTCCGCGAGTTGCGGCGGGCAGTACTGCACGAAGTTCGACATCCAGTGGCAGCCCGGCGGCGCGACCGTCGGGTCCCAGGCCGATGGGATGATCGACTCGACGAACGGCTCGTCCGACCAGTGGCCCCGCTTCCAGCAATCGAATGCGCGTTCCATGGTTGCCAATGACCCGGTAAAGGCCTGTGCGCCTTTGTTCACGTAGTGGTTGTCCGGCAGGCTGGTGAACTTCGGCATTCCCGACAATGCAAGGTTGACCTTGCCCGACGAGCCGCGAATCTTGAAATTCTTTGCCTTCTCATAGATCCCGTCGGGCAGGTCTTCTTTCTCCATGATGCGGGTGAAGGTGCGTCTTGCATCGAGATTCGACACCACGATGCGCGATTGCAGCTCATCGCCGTTTTCGAGCACGACACCCACCGCCTTGCGGTTTTTCACCAGTACCCGCTGCACACCGGCATTGGTGCGAATCTCGCCACCGTACTCCTGCAAAGCACTGGCTATTGCATTCGAGATCGCGCCCATACCGCCACGTGGCAGTCCCCATGCGCCAATCGTGCCGTCGACGTCACCCATCACGTGGTGCAGAAGTATGTACGACGAACCGGGAGAGCAAACCCCAACCGCGGTGCCGATGATGCCGGGACTCGCCATCGCCGCTTTGACCAGGTCGTTCTCGAAATAGTCGTCGAGGAAGTCCACGGCGCTCAGGGTAAAGAAACGAACGTATTCGTAGATTTCCTTTTCGCCGAGACTCCAGAATTGCTTGGCGAGATACAACAGTTCCCTGATATCGCGCGGCCGCATCGACACCGGGTCCGGCGGCGTGCGTAACAGGGTTTTTCGTATGAGCTGCGCGTAACGCGTCAGATCGGCCTGGAAGCGGTGCATTGCATCGGCATCGTGTGATGAATGCCGTTTCAATTCGAGGTAAGCCGCTTGCTCGTCGTGATAGGCGATCAGCCGATCGTCGCCGTCACCAAAAACGATCGTGGAGATGTATGGCACAAGGATCAGGCCGTGCCGGCCGAGGTCCAGGTCGCGGTGCAATGCCTGGCGCATCATGCTGCAGACGTAAGAGCAGTTCGAATAAGTCCATCCTTCGTATAACTCACGCGACACGGACGCACCGCCGATGTAATCGTTCTTCTCGAGCACTACGACATCGAGTCCGGCCTTGGCCAGGTAGGCGGCATTCGTGAGGCCATTGTGGCCGGCACCGATGACGATGGCGTCGTAACGTTTCATCGCAGTATCTCGCGTGCGGCATTATGGCCAGCCGCGCCGGTGACGTCGCCGCCCGGGTGACAGCCGGCACTGCACAGCCAGAGGCCCGGTATCGGGGTAGCGTACTGCGCCGCCTCGTAGGTCGGGCGCATCATGAGCATCTGGTCCAACGCCAGGTCACCGTGATGCCAGTGGCCACCGGTGACATGATATTGCTGCTCGAGATCCACAGGTGTCAGAAATTCTTTGTGAACGATGTGCTCGCGAATTTTCGGCGCGTATTGAGCGAGCGTGTCGATGGCGCGCTCGCAAAACTCATTGCGCGCCGCGTCGGTCCAGCCACCCTGCATCTTGTAAGGCACGTACATGACGTGCGCCGACAGCACGTGCTGACCGGCCGGCGCCAGCGAGCCATCGTGCACACTCGGCACGACGACTTCCATGACTGGTTGACCGGAAGGCTTGCCGTATTTGGCGTCGTCGTAGGCGAATTCGATGGCGTCCATGTCGGGTGCGATGATCATCCGGCCGTCGGGCCGATCGAGGCCGTCGAACGCTGGCAGACCGTTCAGTGCGAGATGCAATTTCGAGACGTAGCCGTTGCAGCGCAGTCTGCGAATACGGTTGGTGAACCCGATGTCGAGGTGTTCTACGCCAAGCAAGTTCAGGAAAGTACTTTTCGGATCGGCAGCTGAAATGACGCGATCAGCCTCGATTGACTCGCCGCTCGCAAGTTGCACTCCCTGCGCTGTCAGACCATCTTCGCTGGCGTTGACCAGAATTCGATCGACTTTCGAACCGCTGCGGATCTCCGCACCGGACGCAGTCGCCGATTTGCACAACGCCTCGATCAGCCCGCCGACGCCTTGTGCTGGAATCGAATGCCCTCCCGCGGATTCTCCGGCCATGCGGTACAGCAGGGCCAGTACCGCGCCATTCGGTGATCGCGGCGCAAGTTTCGAGCCGACCACCGCGTCCCAGCTCAGCATCGCCTTCAGCACGGGATCGTCGAAGTATTCGTCCATGAGATCGCGGGCCTGCAGGGAGAATATGCGCAGGAATTCACGCATGTCGTTTTTCCCCAATCGGCGCAGCTTCAAGCCCAGGTGTGCAAACGTCATGGCTTCGCCGAAGGCGATGTTGCCAATGCCCGGCATCGTCTTCAGCCAGAACGGTTTCAATGCTTCGGCAAAGCGCTGCATGCGCTGCGAATAATCCCGGTATGCATTGCGATCTTCGTCCGCGACGCCGCTCAATTCACCTGCTCTCAGGACAACGTGTTGACCGTCGGCACGCAGGCCCACCGCCGGCAAGTCAGTCGAATTTGCGCTGAAACCGTGCGCTACGAGATCCAGTTCGCTCAGGATTTTCTGCGGGAAATGGATCAGCGAATGCGCGACCGAAACCTGGAATCCGGGATGAAATTCGCGATTCGCAGCGAGCCCGCCCGCGGTGTCTGACGCTTCGAGCACGAGCACGCTTTGACCGCCCCGCGCCAGGTACGCGGCACAAACCAGGCCATTGTGACCTGCTCCAATGACAATCGAATCGAAGCGATTCAAGTGATGACCATTTTTGTTATGTGCCAATCAGATAGTACGCTAGTTGCAGCAGTGCATCGATACCTCCGTGCCTACACGCTTTGGCAATGACGATGTATTGCATGTCATCGGAGGTCGACGTACGCTTTTCATTACTCCCTGGACCGGGCAATTCGAACATCAACAAGCCCATTGGTCCCTCTCGAGGCCGCAAATCATGGAAATCCCTGGTGCCAGTGTTTTGATACCGACGTCGTATTCTCCCTGGCGATCAATACGCATCGTCCCGTCCTCGACCTGGTGCTCGCTTACCTTTGATACTTTATTCGGAGACACACAATGAAAATACTGATACCGATGGCATTGATCCTGTTTTCAACCGCTTTGGCGATTTCCGGACAGACGAGTCAATCGGTAGTACCCGCCGAAATGACCCGCGAGGACATCTCCGGCAAGATCTTTGAGCGCGAAGACATGATCGAGACCACGCACGAAGGCGGTAATGTGACGCTCGACGTGACCTCGCTGTTGTCCAGCGACAAGAAATTCGCATCCGGCATGTACCGCTCGGGCAAAGTCAGGTTCGAAATCACCGAGCCTTACGGCGTCGATGAATTCATGTATTTCCTGGAAGGTGGCGTCACGCTGACATCGGAGGATGGCACGGTGCAGACGATTACTGCCGGGGAGGCGGTCACCATTCCGAAGGAGTGGCAGGGTGTCTGGGACACCGATGGCTATACCAAGATCTGGGTCATATACTCCGCGGACGGTTCGGGCTTATAAGAATTTCTCAGGGGTCAACTATGAAACGTGTATCGCGAAGAAGTTTTGTCGGCGCATCGGCGGCGCTGCCGTTCGGGCTGGGCGCGGCGCAGTCCGTTACGGCGCAGGATGCGGGACGCGCATCGACCGGCCTCGCATCGATGATCATCACCGGCGCCAATGTCTACACGATGGTTCCGGACAACCCGAAGGCAGAGGCAATCGCCGTTCGCGGCAGGCATCTCCTGGCCGTCGGCTCAAATGAAGATATCGTCAACCTGTCGAATGCCAGCACGGTCAGGATCGACGGCCGTGGCATGACGATCACGCCGGGCTTCATCGATTCCCACAGTCATCCGCTGTTTGCCGAGGAAGCCGTCGGCGTCAACGTGAATCTACGACGTATCGATGACGTCAAAAAGGCACTCGCCGGCAAGGCCGCGCAGACGCCTCCGGGCCACTGGGTTCGTGGGGTGATGTACGACGACACCAAGTTCGAGGACGAGCGTCCGCTCAACCGGCGGGATATCGACGATGTCGTTCGCGACCACCCGGTGTACGTCGGCCATCGCGGCGGTCATACCGCCGTCGTCAACTCGAAGGCATTCGAGATCGCCGGTATTACCAAAGATACGCCCGATCCCGATGGCGGCCGGTATTTCCGCGAGGGCGGCGAACTGACCGGCAAAGTCGCCGAGCATGCGCGTGACGTGTTTTTCGAGGTCGGTACCTGGCCCGTGATGGACCGCGCGGTGCGTCAGAAGGCGGCGGAAATTGCCTCGGCAAATATGGCGGCGGCCGGACTGACGTCGACCACCGATGCTTACGGCAGCCTCGATGACCTGATCGCCTACCAGGATGCGCGGGATGCGGGCCAACTCAGGTTTCGCATGTCATTCATGCCCGGCGGCAACAGTGAAGTCTATGCGGGACTGAAAACCGCGGGCGTTCGCTCCGGCTTCGGCGACGACATGATCCGCATCGGTGCGGTGAAATTCGCAGCGGACGGATCGGCCTCGGAACGCACGATGTACATGAGCACACCGTACGAGGGCACCGAGGATCACGGCATCCTGACGATGACCCAGGAACAGATCGACGCCGCCGTGGACGACGCAGTGGCTCATGGCTTCCGGGTCGGTATCCATGCCAACGGCGACCTGACGATCGAAATGGTTCTGAACGCCTACGAGCGCGTCTTGCGCAATCACTCCGGCCGTAATCCACGCCATCGCATCGAACATTGTTCACTGATCAATCCCGACCTCCTGCGGCGCATCAAAGCAGCGGGTGTCGTGCCGACGCCTTTCTATACCTACGCGCATTACCACGGCAACAAGTGGGTCGACTACGGCGAGGAAAAAATGGAGTCGATGTTTGCACATCGCAGCTTCCTGGATGCCGGCATACCGGTCGCGCCGGCTTCCGACTACACCCCGGGGCCTTATGAACCGATGATGGCGATTCAAAGCATGGTGACGCGCAAGGATGCGCGTGGGCGTGTGTGGGGACCCAGCCAGCGTATCAGCGTGACCGAGGCTATGCGCATCTGCACCGTGCACGGTGCCTACGCGTCCTTCGAGGAAGACATCAAGGGCACAGTGCAGGCCGGCAGGCTCGCGGACTTTGTCATGCTCGAGCAAGACCCGCACGACGTCGATCCGGATTCAATCAAGGAAATCAGGATTGTGCGCACGGTCATGAATGGCCGCACGACGTACGAGGCCTAGTGACGGACTGACCGCAAACTCCAAGTTTCCGGACGCATTACGGGTTCCCTGTAACCTTTTTGTGCTGCTGTGCCTATAAGTCTGTAAATCCACGGTTTTTGGAGACATCTCATGACTGCAAGCCGCTTGACTTTACTGCTGTTGCTGCTTTCGCTGTCGCCCGCTACGATTGCGGCAGTCACTGCGAAAGACCTGCCCGACCACACGGTCTGGTACCTGCACGCCGATCTCGAAGCGCTGCGCACTTCCAGTTCAGGCGCAAGCCTGTATGCCTGGTTCGATGAAGAAATCGGCGCGGAGATCAACGAAGAAATCGGCATCGATCTCAATACCGAGGTCAATTCGATCACCGCTTACACAGACGCTAGGAACGGAACCGTGGTGGTCTCGGAGGGTCCGTTGACCAGGGAATCGCAGGAGCGTCTGTTGGCAATCGCTACCCTCGAAGCCGGCGGCGACTTCGATGTTCGCGAATACAAGGGCATGACGTATTACCACGTCGGCGACGAAGACGACGAGGGTTATCGCAGCGACGAACCTTTCGAGGCGCTGGAGGACTCCGCGTGGTTCAGTTTTGCCATCGACGGCAAGGCCTTACTGACCAGCACCGAAGCGCAGCTCAAGGCACTGCTCGATAACGGCGGCAGAATCGCGGGCGCCGGCAGCCATGACGGAGCCATGTTCGTGCTGTCCGCCGACAAGGCGTTCGTCCAGGCTGGCATGCAGGCCGACAACATGGCGATCGAAGACGACGACGACTGGGAATCCAATATCCTGAGGAACACCCGCCAGGCAGCCGTGCTGCTCGCCGACAAGGACGGCTTGATTGCCGTGCAGGCGGAGCTCGTGTCGACCGATCCCAAAATGGCGGAAGCCATTGGCGGAATCGTCAATGGACTGATCAGCCTGCAAGCATTCAACTCGGACCTGGAGCCGGAGATCCGGGATCTGATCCGAAACACGCGGGTCGAAGTCAAGGACAATACCTTGTCCATCAACACGGTGATTGATCCGGACGTTGTCGCCGGTATTCTCAGCGACTGACAGCAGGGTTGGCAGTTCTGCGGGGAGATTCTGCCTGACGTGGAGAGCGACGAAAAACTTGTTGAGCAAGCGCTGGCCGGATCGGAGCTTGCGTTCAGCGAACTGGTCGACCGTTACCAGGAACGATTGTTGCGATTCCTGATGACCCGGTGCCGGAGTCGCGCGGACGCGGAAGACGCAGTACAGGATACCTTCATCAGTGCGTACCGATATCTCTACAGTTTCGATGCGCGCTGGCGATTCAGTACCTGGATTTACAGGATTGCGATACGCAATGCCGCTCGCCAATCGCAGAGGCAATTACCGGCTGTCGAGGTGCCTGGCGATGAAAGCACTGGCGATCCGCTGGAGGTGTGTATTGTGAATTCGCTTAGCGAGAATGTGTGGCTGGCAGCAAAACGGACATTGTCCAGCGAAGCCTACACCGCAATGTGGCTGCGCTACGTTGAAGACCTGTCAATCAAGGAAATTGCCAGGGCGCTGGACAGGACGGCGTCCTGGACAAAAGTGACGCTGCTGCGAAGTCGCCGAAAATTGAGTGTGCAGCTCGATGACGGCGAGGCAGCGGAAATGAAGCGAGAACAGTATGGACGAGTTTGAGAAGAGACTGAAAGACGATGCGGGGAATATCGACGTCGGGCCCTCACAGGAACTCCGGCAGCGAATTGACGCAACTTTGCGGAGTACGAAACGCATCGAGCCGGTGCCGGAATCGCGCAGCGCGGGCGTCCGCTTGTGGTGGGCCAGCAGCCTGACCGGCCTGGCCGCGGCCGTGCTGCTTGTCGTGCTGATCAACTGGAGCATCCCGGAGCAGGATGCATCACGCGTCGAGCCGGTCACTGCGCGAACCGTGCCACCGCTCATGCACGAACTACAGGGGATGAGCCCGCCACGCCTGATCAGGACGGCCGAGTTTACGACGCCACTCGAAGAGGAACTCGCCAGGTTGCAGGCCGACATCGAAAAGGCGAGGGCAATGGTCAGGAAAGACGTCGAATTTACGTTCTGACTCGGTCGGCGAATCGTATACACTAAGGCCGATGCCGCTCACGAGGCATATGGCGGCAGATCTGCGGGACCGGCTCGTTGCTGCAATAACCACAACAAAAGGCCAGCAATATGCAAACGCTGATGAGCATCGCCGGCATGGCTGTCCTCCTGGCGATCGCCTGGCTCCTGTCCAACAACCGCAAGGCGATAAACCGGCGAACGGTATTGATCGCGCTCGCGCTGCAGACGGGCATAGCCGGCCTCATCATGTACGTCCCGCAAGGCAGCGACGCGCTCGACGTTGTGGTACGCGGTGTACAGCACGTCATCGATTACGGCAATGACGGAATCGATTTCGTTTTCGGTGTCGAAACGAGAAACACGCTCGGTTGGACGATCGCTCTGAACGTATTGCCGGTCATCGTGTTTTTCTCCGCGTTGATGTCACTCCTGTATTACTTCGGGGTGATGCAGTGGGTCATCAGCGTGTTCGGCGGCTGGTTACACAAGTTGTTAAAGACGAGCCACACGGAGTCGATGTCGGCCGTCTCCAATATTTTTATCGGACATACCGAAGCGCCGCTGGTGGTCCGTCCTTATCTTGCAGGAATGAGCGAGTCGGAACTGTTTGCCGTTATGACGGGCGGCATGGCCACGATCGCCGGTGCGGTCATGGCCGCCTATGCGAGCATGGGCGTCGATCTGAAGTACCTGATCACCGCGAGTTTCATGGCCGCGCCGGGCGGACTGATGATGGCGAAGATCATGCTGCCCGAAACGGAACAGCGGGACATTACATTCGATCCCGACGAGACCGGCGGTGTCGAACGGCCGGTCAACGTCGTCGATGCGATCGGCAGCGGTGCGGCGACGGGACTGACTCTCGCACTCAATGTGGGTGCCATGCTGCTGGCGTTCGTCGCAATGATCGCGCTGGTAAACGGCATTCTCGGAGGTATCGGCGGCTGGGTCGGCATGGACGACCTGACCTTGCAACGCATACTCGGCTGGCTATTCGCGCCCATTGCCTTCGCGGTCGGCGTACCCTGGGACGAGGCGCTGCAGGCGGGCAGCCTGATCGGGCAGAAGATCGCGGTCACCGAGTTCTACGCCTACATCAATTTCATCGAGGTCAGGGACTCCCTGTCGCCGCACACCCAGGTCATCGTGACCTTTGCACTGTGCGGCTTTGCCAATTTCGCTTCGATCGCCATTCTCCTCGGCGGACTCGGCAGTATCGTTCCCGAGCGGCGGCGCGACGTCGCGCGGCTTGGCCCAAAGGCACTTATCAGCGGTACACTGTCAAACCTGATGAGCGCAACGCTGGCGGGGCTGTTTTTCTCTCTCCAGTAATCAAGGGTCGACATGAGCAGAGCAATTATCCTGGTACTGGATTCATTCGGCATCGGCGCCACCGCCGATGCGGAACGATTCGGTGATGCCGGCGCCAACACGCTCGGCAGCATTGCCAGGGAACGCAGTGCCAGTACGGCGGGGCCGCTTCGATTACCGAACCTGACGCGGCTCGGGCTGATGCAGGCCGCGAAGCAAAGCAGCGGCGAATTTCCCGCCGGTGCGGATACCGAGGCTGACATCATCGGCGCTTACGGCTACGCCAGCGAACTGTCGAGCGGCAAGGATACGCCCAGCGGCCACTGGGAGATCGCCGGTGTACCGGTGCTGTTCGACTGGGGATATTTCACCAAGAAAACCGATACGTTTCCGCCGGAGCTGCTCGACAAATTGATCGAGCGAGCGAAGATCCCGGGGGTACTGGGCAATTGTCATTCGTCCGGCACGACCATCATTGCGGAACTGGGCGAGGAACACGTGCGGACCGGAAAACCCATCGTCTATACCTCTGCAGACAGCGTGTTCCAGATCGCCGCCCACGAGGAGGCATTCGGCCTGCAACGCCTGTACGAACTCTGCGACATCGCCCGCGAGCTGGTCGACGAATACAAGGTTGGGCGGGTCATTGCGCGGCCCTTCGTCGGTTCTGACAGCAGCAACTTCGTGCGCACCGGGAATCGCCGTGATTTGACGGAACCGCCGCCCTCACCGACGCTACTGGACAAACTCGTCGACAGCGGCGGCGAGGTCATCAGTGTCGGCAAGATTGCAGACATCTATGCGCACCGGGGCGTGACCAGGAAAATAAAGGCGACCGGGAACGCCGCGCTCTTCGACGCCACGCTCGAAGCACTGTCCGAGGCACCGGATCGCTCGATCGTTTTCACCAATTTCGTCGACTTCGACATGCTGTACGGTCACCGGCGTGATGTCGACGGCTATGCCGAGGCGCTCGAATACTTCGACGGCCGTCTGCCGGAACTTTTGGACGCGATGAAAGCAGACGACGTACTCGTTATCTGTGCCGATCACGGCTGCGACCCGACCTGGCAGGGCACGGACCACACCCGCGAGCACATCCCGGTTCTCGTCTACGGCGCCGGCGTCGAAGCAGGTTCGCTCGGTAAAAGAGAGACGTTCGCGGATATCGGCCAGAGCCTTGCGAGCTTTTTCAACCTGACGCCCATGGACTATGGAACAAGCTTCCTGGGGCGTTCCTGAACCGCGATTATTGCCGCATGATATTCGTCAGGGCGACGGCCCACATGACCGTCAATATCAGCACGCTTATCGCGAACACGCGGAAACGGACCAACACGACGTTTGAAGTCAGATGCACGTAGCTGTGGTAGACACGAAGTGCGACATAGGCCCAACCCATGCTCACGAGCCACGGCCCGGATTGCCCGGTAACGTAGGCAATCAAGACTATGACGTAGAACAGCAGTGGCGTTTCAAAAAGATTTTTGACATGTCGTGAATAGACAGCCAGCTTGTCGGGTTCCTCGTAGCCGCGAAACAGAATGAAGAAACGCGGATTAATTTCGCCACTTTTGACGGCAGCAAACCTCAGAAAAGCGAGGCGCGTCATGCAAAATATCGTCAGCGCCATCATTGCAAAAGCCGGGTAAAGTATCTGCATCAGGACTCCTTTGCCTGCTCTTCGCTGGTGGACGTGCCGGGATTTCCTTCGTTTGCCTGCGTCCGGCGTTTCTCCAGTCTCTTCCGGATTACCTCCAGCTTGCGCTCGTGGTGGCGGCGCTCGGCGGGCACCACAAACAGAAACCACACAGCAATGAAAAGACCGATTCCGATAATTGCCCAGTAAATCAGTTTCATATGCAATACCGTCAGTGCTTATGCACGTTTGCAGCCACCGTCTTCACTCCTTGAGATAATGCCATTGATCCACTCGACGTAGCCGGCGTCGTAGTCGCTGCAATATTGTGACCACCATTCCCTGATGCCGGGTTCTGAAACTCGTTTGGCCACGATCGACTCGAGTACGCCCAGGTCTTTTTGTACCTTGTGATCCAGCACCAGCGAGCGATAACTTTCGGCGCTGTCGAAAAACATCTGCGCGTAGGCGCCATAGCGCATGGCCTCGTTTTCCGGCAAATCGTCGAAGGACTTGTTTCCCCTGGCAACGATTTCCGCCAGTTCGGACGACGTGGCCAGTGCCTCACTCCAGCGATGCCAGTGTTCCGTCGTGTCGCGCAGCGCCGTGACCTCCATGGTCCGGGCATTGAGCTGGATCTGCTTGGCAAGATATATAAGCGTTACGATAACCGCAATTGCCGCCAGTATCTCGCCAATCGCACCGATGGCTTCCCAATTCACGTAATTATCTCGATCCGTATTACTCGTCCGCGGGCTCGATGATACCGAGCTGAATCTTCACCCGCCGGTCGATCATCTTGACGAGTTCCTTCATCGCCGGAACGAGCATAATGAAAAAAATCGTGGCAATGATGAGCATGGACGCGGGAATCTCCGAATCGCTGCGATAGACGTAGTACGCTGCACCTACCCATATCGACGCCAGGATCACGGAAATGATGCGATCGTGAATTCGCTCTCTCTCGGCGTCTTCCTTGGAAGCTTCGTTTTCCCCAGGCCTCATCAGTCCTCCAACCTCATGACAAGTTCGAGTTGCACGGCGGCGCCGAACGGAAGTTGTGCAACCCCCGTTGCCGTCCGGGCATGACGCCCCTCGTCGCCGAACAATTCGATGAGCAAATCTGAGGCGCCATCGATCACCTTGGGTTGCTCGGTGAACGTCGGCGCCGACCTCACAAATCCGTTCATCTTGTCGATAGAGACGATACGATCCAGGTCGCCGATTTGCGCCTTGACGATCGCCAGTATATCCAGCAGGGCCGCACGGGCAGCGAGTTGCGCCTGCTCCAGATCGAGGTCGCTGCCGACCTCGCCTCTGACCTGGCTGACCCGCCCGGAAACGTAGAGCGTGTGTCCCGACGCCTTGCAGCCGAGGTAATTGGCGACCGGCGCCTTGGGCGCCGGCAGCGCCTCGCCGAGGTCGGCAAGCCGGCGTTCTATATTACCCATTCTCTGTCCGGTTGCATCAATTGTCGGACCATACGGCAAGTTCGTTCCCGTTCGGGTCTGCGAACTGGAAACGCCGGCCGCCAGGGAAGGAAAATATGTCCTCCACGATGCTTCCCCCGCTTGCAATCACCTTGTCGCGAGTTGCCTCCAGGTTGCTGGCATACAGAATGACGAGCGCGGCCCCGTTCGCGGTCGACGAATTCAGCTCAGCACGACGGAATCCGCCATTGATTCGGCCGTCGGTAAACGCACGATACTCGGGGCCGTAATCGATGAACTTCCAGGCAAACGCTTTTTCGTAGAACGCCTGCACGGCATCGAAATCGGCACAGGGAAACTCGATGTAGTCCACTTTTTGATCGACCGGCATGTCCGATTCCCGCTTGTTGTTATCTCTATTGTTGCCAGGGAGATGGCGCCGTATTCTACCTTCCGGGCGCCCGATTTCTGAAAAAATAGCGAATCGGGCGGCTCAAAGGCGCCGCAATAGCTGCCGGGCACACATATAGCCGGGCGTGCCGGTCACCGACCCGCAGGGGTAAGTGCCTGAGCCACACAAATACACATTGTCGAGGTCGGCAAAGCGGTAAAAATCCGTCGCGGGATCGCTGGCGTAATTGCGGTCGAAGTAAGTCTGGCCACCCACCAGCATCGTGTGATCGAGGTTTCCGCCCGGAAACAAAAACAGCTGCTGCAGGTCGCGTGGCGTCAGGAGTCGGGACCAGGCGCAGTCCTGCGGATTGTCGACGAGTCCGAGTATGCTTTGGCGTATGTCGTTCTCCACCGCTGGCAGATCGGCGCCGGACTCGCCAAGCGACAGGTTCTTGAAAAACACGGCGAGCCTGTCGAAAGGTTCGTCGTGACCGAGTTGCCGCATTGCCGCGCCTTCGCAATAGATTTGCGCGTAACCGGGCACATATGCCGATTCGTTATCGAGAATGCCAAGTGTCGCCTGCTCGAACGCGTCGAGGCTGTCGACCGAAAACAGGAATCGAAACGCAACGTCCGAATCCGCCGCGCCGGAGCCGTGTTTCCATCGTACCGGCGCCCTGAACATCAGATTCAACTTGCCGCTGCTGCCGCGGAATCGCTGTGTCTCGACCTTTTCGACTTGCTGCCCGGTGCCGACCAGCCGGGCTGCGGTCAGTGGATCGGTGCCCAGGACCAGGACATCGAAATCCAGGCGCTGTTCACGGCCATCCGTGACGAAAGCAACGCGACCGGCCTGTGTGTCGACTCCCGTCACGCTGCTCGACAGGTGGGTCTCGACGCCCAGCTCCGCGTTGATCCGGCCGAGTTCCTCCGTAAGCCGCCAGATGCCGCCTTTGACGAA
>JAWWCT010000061.1:0-21055 GCA_033720315.1 Woeseiaceae bacterium
ATGAGTAAAGAATGTGGGAGCGGCTTCAGCCGCGATACTTTCTCGGGCCATGAGTAAAGAATGTGGGAGCGGCTTCAGCCGCGATACTTTCTCGGGCCATGAGTAAAGAATGTGGGAGCGGCTTCAGTCGCGATACTTTCTCGGGCCATGAGTAAAGAATGTGGGAGCGGCTTCAGCCGCGATTCCTTAATTACTCGTTTTGCACGACAGGTTCGTCGGCAAAGTTTTTCTCCAGCACGCGGCGCGCATCATCGGCCAGCTGCTTCATGCCCAAACCTTCATAGGCTTCGATCATGATCTGCAGCGACTCCTGGCTGCTGTCGGCGCCGTGATATTGCTCGAGTGCAGTCTTGGCCCGGTTCAGCGCGGCGACATACGCGTCGCGCTCCAGGTAGAAACGGGCAACGACGTTCTCGTACGCTGCCAGACGATTCTTGAGGTACACCATGCGCTGTTGCGCATCGGCCGCGTACGGGCTCGCCGGATAGCGTTCGACCAGCCGGCCGAGCAGTGAAAACGCCAGTTCGCCGTCGCGCGGCGGCCGCTTGTTGATGTCCTTGCGGAATATGCGTTCCATGAAGCCCTGGCCGCGCTCGAAATGTGCCAGCCCCTTGATGTAAAGCGCGTAGTCGATGCGTTGATGCGTCGGGTTTTCGCGTATGAAAGTGTCCGCCGCATCGATGGCCTGTTCCAGGCGACCGTCCATGTAATAGGCGTGCATGAGTTCGAGCTGGATTTGCGTCGCCAGGCCGCTGAACGGGAAACGTGCCTGCAAGGCTTCGAATATGCCTATCGCCTTGCGGTAGTTGCCGACTTCGGCCGCCTCCTGGGCCTCGACATAGGCTTCCTGGATGCTTTTGGCCAGGTCGTACTCGTCGTTTCCGGCACAGGCAGCCAGCAACGCCGCCGCCAGCAAAGTGGCGACGCCGCGCATTCCTGACGTTTTTGTATTTCGGCTCTTCATCAATCGTTCATTGCCTGGCCGGCTCATCGGCAGCCGATGGCGTTGTCCCACCCAACCGGCGAGTATACCGTAAACTCCCGAATTCCCGGTTTTGCAGGAGCAGACGCCCGATGTCGGAGGCGCGGCAGAAAACGGTCCCGGTTGAGCTGGCCGGTCAGCGTTTGGACCAGGCGTTGGCAAAGATGTTTCCCGAGTACTCGCGCAGTCGCTTGAAGAGCTGGCTTCTGAAAGGTTTTATCACCGTGGACGACGGTGCTAGGCGGCCACGCGACGCGGTAGAAGGCGGCGAAAGCATATGCCTGGTGCCCGAAGCCGAGGTTTTGCTCGACAGCGAACCCGAGGCGATCGACCTCGACATCGTGTTCGAGGACGAACACTGCCTCGTTATCAACAAGCCCGCCGGGCTGGTGGTTCATCCGGGCGCGGGCAATCCACGCGGTACGCTGATGAACGGCTTGTTGCATTACCGGGCGGACCTCGAGAAGCTGCCACGCGCCGGCATCGTGCACCGCCTGGACAAGGACACCAGCGGCCTGCTGTTGGTGGCAAAAACTCTCGAGGCACATACCTCGCTGACACTTGCGTTGTCGCAAAAGCGCATCCTGCGCCACTACCTCGCTGTCTGTAATGGCGTGCTGACCGGCGGCGGGACGATAGACGAAGCGATCGGCCGCCACCGGGTAGATCGATTGAAAATGTGCGTGCGCGAGGACGGCAAGCCGGCGGTCACGCACTATCGCGTCATCGAGCGTTTTGCCGCGCACACTTATATAAGCGTGCAACTGGAGACCGGCCGCACCCACCAGATCCGGGTGCATTTTGCACACAGGCGACATGCACTCGTCGGCGATCGCACCTATGGCGGGCGGCTTGCGATTCCGGCCGGGGCTTCGGCCCGCCTCAGTGAAACCCTGCGACAATTCGACCGCCAGGCCCTGCACGCAAACAGGATCGAATTCCTGCACCCGGCGAACCAGCAAGCCATCGAGGTACAGGCAGAGCCGCCGGCCGATTTCTCGGCGTTGCTCGAGGCGCTGACCGAAGACCTGAAATTGAGAAAGCCTGCATGAGCGATGCATGGATCCCGGCAAGCTGGCCTGCGCCCGATGGCGTGGTCGCAGGTACCACACTGCGCCACGGCGGCATCAGCGAGGGGCGCTATCGGTCGTTGAATCTCGGCGCGTTTACCGACGACGAGCCGGCGGCCGTCGAGGAAAACCGCCGGCGTTTCCGCGCGATTTGCGATCTGCCGGCGGAACCGCGCTGGCTCAGGCAGGTGCACGGTTCCGTCGTGGTGATCGAACCGCCGGCGATGCAGGTCGCGGAGGCGGATGCCTCGATCACCCGCCAGGCCGGCGTGGTTTGTGCCGTATTGACCGCCGACTGCCTGCCGGTGCTGTTTGTTTCCGCCGACGGTGCGGAGCTGGCGGCTGCTCATGCCGGCTGGCGGGGCCTGGCGGCCGGCGTGCTGGAGGCGACGGTGTCGGCCATGACAGCGGATCCGGCAGATATCCTCGTCTGGCTGGGACCGGGCATATCGCAGGCGGCATTCGAGGTCGGTGCCGAGGTACGGCAACAGTATGTCGGCCAGGACCCGGAAACGGCCGCGTTTTTCGCCGGCAACGTTCGCGGGCGCTGGCAGGCAGACCTTTTCGGCCTGGCGCGCTTGCGGCTGGCCAATGCCGGCGTCGGCAGCATCTCGGGCGGCGATTATTGCACTTACCGCGATGCCGAGCGCTTTTTCTCGCACCGCAGGGACGGCGATTGCGGCCGCATGGCGAGTTTCGTGTTCCGCAGGAAATAGCGGCTTCCCGGCGCTTGAAATGGCTCGATCCGGCTCAATGTCGGGGGTCACAAGCGGCCTCTGGCACCCGCTAACCGGGGTCAGAGCCGGCTCTGACCCGAGGTAGACGCAATGCGGATGGACAAACTGACAAGCAAATTCCAGATGGCCCTGGCCGAGGCGCAGTCGCTGGCGGTCGGACTCGACCACCAGTTCATCGAGCCGGTCCACGTGATGGTGGCCTTGCTCGATCAACAGGGCAGCACCGTCCGCGGCTTGCTGACCCGGGCAGGCGCCAACGTCAACCTGTTGCGATCGCAGCTGGGAGAAGCCATCGACCGGCTGCCGAAGGTGGAGGGTACCGGTGGCGAAGTGCTCATCGGCAACGACCTGGCGAAACTCTTCAACGTTACCGACAAACTCGCGCAGCAGCGCAACGACCAGTACATCTCCAGCGAGCTGTTCGTACTGGCTGCGCTCGAAGGCAAATCAACACTTGCGACCATCCTCAGTGACGCCGGTGCCGTAAAAGGCGCGGTTGCCAAGGCGATCGACGAGCTGCGCGGCGGTCAGCAGGTGGACGATCCGAATGCCGAGGACACCCGTCAGGCACTCGAAAAATTCACCATCGATCTCACCGAGCGCGCCGAACAGGGCAAGCTCGACCCGATCATCGGGCGCGACGACGAAATTCGTCGCACGATCCAGATCCTGCAACGGCGAACCAAGAACAACCCGGTGTTGATTGGCGAACCGGGCGTCGGCAAGACGGCCATCGTCGAAGGCCTCGCGCAACGCATCGTCAACAACGAGATTCCGGAAGGATTACGCGGCAAGCGCATCCTGTCGCTCGACATGGGCGCCCTGATCGCCGGCGCCAAGTTCCGCGGCGAATTCGAGGAACGCCTGAAAGCAGTGCTCCACGACCTGGCCAAACAGGAAGGCCAGATCATCCTGTTCATCGACGAGTTGCACACCATGGTCGGCGCCGGCAAGGCGGAAGGCTCGATGGACGCCGGCAACATGCTCAAGCCCGCGCTTGCGCGTGGCGAATTGCATTGCGTCGGTGCCACGACGCTCGACGAATATCGCAAGTACCTCGAAAAAGATGCGGCGCTGGAGCGGCGTTTTCAGAAAGTCCTCATTGACGAGCCCACGGTCGAGGACACCATCGCCATCCTGCGTGGTTTGAAAGAGCGTTACGAAGTGCATCACGGTGTCGAAATCACCGATCCGGCGATCGTCGCTGCAGCGACCTTGTCGCATCGTTACATCAGCGACCGGCAACTGCCGGACAAGGCAATCGACCTTATCGATGAAGCCGCTTCGAGGATTCGCATCGAGATCGACTCGAAACCCGAAGCAATGGACAAACTGGAACGGCGCATCATCCAGCTCAAGATCGAACGCGAGGCGCTGAAAAAGGAAGCCGATGATGCATCGCGGAAACGCCTCGACGACCTGGAGAAGCAATTAAAGGAACTCGAGAAAGAGTTTTCGGATCTCGAGGATGTCTGGAAGTCGGAAAAGGCCGCCATGCAGGGAACCACGCACCTCAAAGAGGAGCTCGAACGCGCACGCCTCGAGCTCGAGACCGCAAACCGTGCGCATGATCTGACGCGCATGTCGGAGTTGCAGTACGGCCGCATTCCGGAACTCGAAAAACAGCTCGAGGAGGCCATGCAGGCGGAATCGAGTGAAACGACGCTGGTGCGAAACAACGTGACCGAGGAAGAGGTTGCCGAAATCGTTTCCAAGTGGACGGGCATTCCGGTATCGAAGATGCTGGAGGGCGAAAAGGACAAATTGCTGCAGATGGAGTCGGTGGTTCAGCAGCGGGTCGTCGGCCAGGACGAAGCGGTTACAGCGGTGGCCAACGCCATCCGCAGGGCGCGCGCCGGCCTGTCGGATCCGCATCGCCCCATCGGTTCGTTCCTGTTTCTCGGTCCGACAGGTGTCGGCAAGACGGAGCTGACCAAGGCGCTCGCGAATTTCCTGTTCGATACCGACGATGCCATGGTGCGCCTCGACATGTCCGAGTTCATGGAAAAGCATTCCGTGGCGCGACTCATCGGTGCGCCTCCCGGTTACGTCGGCTACGACGAAGGCGGTTACCTGACGGAAGCGGTGCGCCGGCGGCCGTATTCTGTCATCCTGCTCGACGAAATCGAAAAGGCGCATCCCGACGTTTTCAACATCCTGCTGCAGGTTCTCGACGACGGCCGTCTGACAGACGGTCACGGACGTACTGTCGACTTCCGCAATACCGTTATCGTCATGACGTCCAACCTGGGATCGCAAAGCATTCAGGAACTGGCCGGCGAACAAAACTACGATGCGATGAAAGCGGCGGTGATGGAAATCGTCGCGCAGCATTTTCGCCCCGAGTTCATTAACCGGGTCGATGACGTGGTCGTGTTCCATCCGCTCAGCCAGGAGCATATCCGGGCGATCGTCGACATCCAGCTCGGATACCTGCATGAGAGGCTTGCGGAACGTGAAATGACGATCATATTGTCCGACGCAGCCCGCGAAAAGCTCGCCGCAGCCGGTTTCGATCCGGTCTATGGCGCGCGGCCGCTCAAGCGCGCAATTCAGCAGCAGGTCGAGAATCCGCTGGCGCAGGAGATCCTGCAGGGTAAATTCGGGCCGGGAGATACGATCGAGGTCGGCGTGGCCGAGGACCATCTGGATTTCCAGCTGGCGGCGTAAGTGTGGTGCCGGACACGTTTACTGAACGGCATTGCCTGCTAACATCACGAAACTGTAATTTGTATCTGTAATAATCGAGAGGCTTCGCATGCCAATCTACGAATACGCCTGCACCAATTGCGACCATTCGCTGGATGCATTGCAGAAGATCAGCGATGAGCCATTGCGGGATTGTCCCGAATGCGGGAAAGCCGCACTCAAACGCAAGATATCGGCGCCCCGCTTTCGCCTCAAGGGCAGCGGCTGGTACGAAACCGATTTCAAGAAGGACAATCAGCGCAACGTTTTGAAAGCCGAGACGGAAACCCCGTCCGGCGACAAGGCAGACAGCAAATCCGACAAGGAGAAACCGGCAAAGGCGGCGTCGAAAAAGGAATCGAAAACAACCAGCAAGGCAGACGTCGAGTAGCTTGAGCTACGCAGCACATTCGATGAAACGAATACGTCGCTACATAGTTGCCGGAATCCTGGTCTGGTTGCCGATCGGCGTCACTATTTTCCTGCTGCGCATCCTGGTCGGTTTGCTGGACCGTACCCTGGTGTTGATCCCGGCGCGATATCGGCCGGAGGAATTCATCGGATTCGCAATTCCGGGTCTTGGCATCGTATTGACCATATTCGTGCTGCTGATCACCGGCGTGATCGCAACCAACATCGTTGGCCGCAGCATGGTGAATTACTGGGAGTCGCTGCTGCACCGGATTCCCGTGGTTCGCACGGTTTACTCGGGCGCCAAGAATTTTGCCGAAATTGTCTTTTCGGATTCGAGCCAATCGTTCAAAAAGGTCCTGCTGATCCAGTATCCGCGCGAAGGACTCTATAGCCTCGCATTCCAGACATCGAGCGAGCTCGGAGAAGTGCAGGGAAGAACGGGCGCGGACGTCGTCTGCACCTTCGTACCGACGACACCCAACCCGACGTCAGGCTTCATCATCATCGTTCCCCGAAAAGACGTCATCGAGCTCGACATGGAAGTCGACGAAGCGCTGAAGATGGTTATATCGCTCGGCGTCGTGGTGCCGACCTGGCGCGAGCGCGACCTGGGCGAATTGCCGCTCAAGATGCCCGACGACGAAAGTAAGGGGTAGAGCCGCTTCCCAGGCGTATTTTTGCGGCCTTGCAGGCGGCCGGGTCAGGCCGTACCATCACGCGTCCCTACGCGGCAGCAAACCACGATGCGCTCTCACTACTGCGGACAAGTTGACGAAAAACTGATCGATCAGGAGATCTCGGTCTGTGGCTGGGTGCACCGTCGCCGTGACCACGGCGGCGTCATCTTCGTGGACCTGAGGGACCGCGAAGGGCTGTTGCAGGTCGTGTTCGACCCGGATCGCCCGGACATCTTCACGGAGGCCGAGCGCATCCGCAGTGAGTACGTGTTGCGGGTCAAGGGCAAGGTTCGTCATCGCCCCGAGGGCACCGTCAACCCGAACATGCCCACCGGCCAGGTCGAAGTGCTCGCGCACGAACTCGAGACACTGAACGATTCGGAAACGCCGCCGTTCCATCACGACGAACACGCCAACGAGGAACTGCGGCTCAAGTACCGCTACCTCGACCTGCGCCGCGACATCATGCTCGGCAATATTCGCCTTCGTCATGCGGTAACACGTGCAATGCGGGACTTTCTCGACAAAAACGGTTTCGTCGATATCGAAACGCCGATGTTGACCAAGGCGACGCCGGAAGGCGCTCGCGATTACGTGGTGCCGAGCCGGACACATCCGGGAAAGTTTTTCGCATTGCCGCAGTCGCCGCAGATATTCAAGCAATTGCTGATGATGTCGGGAATGGACCGTTATTATCAGATCGTGCGCTGCTTCCGTGACGAGGACCTGCGCGCCGACCGCCAGCCCGAATTCACCCAGCTCGACATCGAGATGAGTTTCGTCGACGAACAGGCCGTTACCGGTCTCATGGAGGAACTCATTCGCTCGGTTTTCAATACCGTGCTCGACATAGACCTGCCTGCGCCGTTTCCCCGCATGAGCTATGAAGAGGCGATGCGGCGTTTTGGCAGTGACAAGCCGGACCTCAGGATCCCGCTCGAGCTGGTCGAAGTCGCCGACCTGTTGCAGTCGGTCGAGTTCAAGGTGTTCGCCGGCCCCGCGAAAGATCCGCAGGGCAGGGTTGCGGCATTGCGCCTGCCGGCCGGCGGCGAGCTGAGTCGAAAGGAAATTGACGACTACACCGCCTTCGTCGGGCGCTTCGGAGCCAAAGGCCTCGCGTACATAAAGGTCAACGACGCAAAAGCCGGCCGCGACGGGCTGCAATCGCCGATTCTCAAGTTCCTGCCGGATGACGCCATCGCCGGCATCATGGAGCGAACCGGGGCCGAGGACGGCGACCTGGTCTTTTTCGGTGCGGACAAGGCAAGCGTCGTCAATGATTCGCTGGGTGCATTGCGCGTCAAACTCGGCGAGGATCGCGGTCTTGTCGCCGACGGCTGGCAGCCACTGTGGACCGTCGAATTTCCGATGTTCGAGAAAGATCCGCAGACGAGGCGCTGGCAATCGCTGCACCATCCGTTTACCGCGCCCGCTGCAGAGGATCTCGAGCAACTGAAGGCCGAACCGGGCACTGTCGCCTCCCGCGCCTACGACATGGTCCTGAACGGCTCGGAGATCGGTGGCGGTTCGATTCGAATTCACCGGCGCGACATGCAGTCGGCAGTATTCGATGTCCTTGGCATCAGTGAGCAGGAGGCCGAGGAGAAATTCGGCTTCCTGTTACGCGCGCTCGATTTCGGCTGCCCGCCGCATGGTGGTATCGCCTTCGGCCTCGACCGCATCGTCGCGATAATGGCGGGCACCGAGAGCATCCGGGACGTGATCGCGTTTCCGAAAACACAATCGGCGAGTTGCCCGCTCACCGGTGCCCCGGCCGACGTCGCGGAAGAGCAACTGAAAGAAATCGGTATTCGCCTTCGCGCGCGACGCAAGGAGTAGCATCGTTAGTTCGCTGCGCCGACCCGTGTCCGTCCTGGTCGTCGTATACAGCGACGATGCCAAAGTCTTGCTGTTGCGCAGGCGCTTACCCTTTGACTTCTGGCAGTCCGTTACCGGATCGCTGCGAAACGGCGAATCACCTTGCGACGCTGCGCGACGCGAATTAAAAGAAGAAACCGGGCTCGACAGCGAAGGCGTACTCGAAGACTCGGGGATCAGTCGCCGGTTTACCATCGATCCGCGCTGGCGTGACCGTTACCCGCAAGGCGTCGTCGAGAACACCGAGCATGAGTGGCGATATCGATTGCCTGCGCCTGTCGAAGTTTTCATCAACGACGAAGAACACTCCGAATACCGCTGGGCCGGCATCGACGAGGCGATCGGCGCCGTCTGGTCGTGGACCAACCGGCAGGCGCTCGAAAGTTTAAGGTCTCAGGCACGGTGAACGATTGCCGCCGCATCGTTTGTCTGCACGGACTGTGGATGCCCGGCGCGGGGATGATGTATATCAAGCATCGCCTGGAAGAAGACTACGGATACAGCGTCGATCTATTCAGTTATGCGCCGGTTATCGAGACGCTGAACGATATTGCCGCAAAGCTGGGTGACTTTGTGGCCGCCGGTGACCAGCCGGCACACCTGGTCGGGCACAGCCTGGGCGGCGTGGTCGCGCTGCGCTTGCTGGCACTGGGACATCCGGCTCGCGTGGCTCGGGTGGTCTGTATCGGCTCGCCGTTGTGCGGTTCGCGCGCCGCGTATCGTCTCAATCAGCTCGACTGGGGCAACTTGATCCTGGGCAAGGCCGTCGCGGCCGGCGTCATCGGTGACGTCGCGGAAACCTGGGCCTCCGAAGTTGCCAGGACTACCGACATCGGCGTAATTGCCGGCGACATGCCGGTCGGATTCGGCCGCTTCGTGGCCGGTTTCGACGAGCCGAATGACGGCACCGTCGCAGTGTCCGAGACCCGCATGCGAGGCGCCAAAGATCACCTGGTCATGCCGGTCAGTCACGTCGGCATGCTGCTCTCGAGAGATGTGGTCGATCAGACCGCCGCGTTCCTGAAGCGGGGAGAATTCCTGCGCGAAACGTAGCCCGGAGGCGCCGCTTCACTTATCCTACGCGCTTTCGCACGCTGGCCGCACCGCCCGCCGGGAATGACAGGAGATGCAGATGACCGACTCAGCAGGAACGGAAGCCAGAATCTCGCCGCGGTACATGCTGCTGTTGATCGTCACGATCCCGGTCTTTGCCTGGCTTTATTACCTGGTCGGCACCCGGTTCTTCGATTCACCGCTGTCTCTGAAGGACTACGTCGTATTTACCTCCGTCGTTGCGATCATCGTGACCGGTTGTTACCAGCTGTTCTTCTGGGTGCAACGAAACAACTATTACTTCAAGACGCGCTGTTTTGTTTCACCATGGGACAAGTACATTCCGTTCTGGCCGTCCTGGGTCTGGATTTACTCTTTTCTTTATTACGTCGCGATCGGCTTCGTCGTGGCGTCGATCCAGTCGATCGCCGAAGGCGTGTACCTGGCATTCGGCGCGATCCTGTTGCTGTTGTCGCAGGTCCTGTTCTTTTTCTTCCTGCCGTCCACGGTGCCGCCGGAATACCGGCAGTACGAAGTTAACAACTTCTCCACCCGCTATCTTAAATTCGTGCAGGGCAAGGACAACGGTCGCAACTGCATGCCGAGCATGCACTGCTCGGTGGCGATGTATGTCAGTCTGGTTCTTTACCCGGCGATCGGCAACTGGAGCTGGGTGTTCGTCGGTCTGATCGCGATCTCCTGCCTGCTGGTGAAGCAACACCAGTTAGCGGACATCATTCCGGGTATTGCACTGGGTTGGGCCGTCTGGTCGGTAGCTCCGACAATTTAAAGAAACGACTTTAAATTCCGTTTGCGGCCAGATGAAGACGTCGAAATTCGCGAAGTAGATCATTTTGGAACGGCCGCTTTTACCCCGAAAGCGAACATTCGGCTAGACTTGATGCAAAGGGCCGCTAACGACCCATTGCAGCCTTTCGCGACAAATGGGCTATAGTGGGTCTATATTTGTCTATTTCGCGCACGATCAATAGCCTGGCTGCAAGTTGAACCGTTTCCTGAAAATCGCGGTTGGATTGTTAGCGACAATCGGTCTTTTCGCGGTCGGCTTGAACCTGTTTCTCCCCTACATCGTTGATTGTAAGTCGGTCGAAATTCGCTCCGCGCAGTCGCCGAAGGCAAGTTACGTTGCGTCGATCAGCTCAAGTACGTGCAACGATCCAACCCGCAGTGGAACGTCTGTCTATATTCGCGATGTCTCAACCGGCGAAGCGCATGGCTCGCTTGCCTTTGACAACTCGTCTACCGATTTTGACATCACCTGGACGTCTGATCGCGCTGTGACAGTTTTGTATCCTCGTACCGTCGAATTGTTAACCAGATCGCGAGAAATCAATGGCGTAGCTGTCCGCTTTCAGCAATGTTGAAAGTCGATCCTAAAACGGCCACGTCGATGCGTCACGACCGCCCGCTTGTGGCCGAAAGCGAATAATTCGATTGGATACGACGGATTGCCGGAACGCTCCCGCAATGATTTTCGGCATTATGACTTTCGAGTATTTTTCAATTCGTAGATCGCGTCGAGAGCGTCGCGTGGCGTCATCGTATCCGGATCTAGAGCGTCGATCGCGTCACCCAGTTCATCGGTTTCCGGTTCGGTCGGCGCGGAGAACGGAAGTTGCGATTGTGGATGTTCGAGGTGCTGATGCGTTTCCAGGGATGCGAGGTAGGATCTCGCGCGCTTGATGACGGGCTTCGGCACCCCCGCCAGCGCTGCAACCTGTAAGCCGTAACTCTGGTTCGCAGGGCCGGGTTTCACCGCGTGCAAGAAAACCAGCTGGCCCTTGTGTTCGGTTGCGTCGAGATGCACGTTGACGCAGTCAGGGATTTCTTCCGCCAATGCGGTCAGTTCGAAGTAATGCGTCGCGAACATGGTAAATGCGCGCACCTTCTCGCCCATGTGGTGGGCGGCCGCCCAGGCCAGTGACAGCCCGTCGAAGGTGCTGGTGCCGCGGCCAATCTCGTCCATGAGCACCAGGCTTTGCTCCGTGGCGTTGTTGAGAATGGTCGCGGTCTCGGTCATCTCGACCATGAACGTCGACCGCCCGCCGGCGAGATCGTCCGAGGCGCCGATGCGGGTGAAGATGCGATCGATCGGGCCGAGCCGCAGGCGCTCGGCCGGAACGTAACTGCCGATGTGCGCAAGGATGACAATCAACGCAGCCTGTCGCATGTAGGTCGATTTGCCGCCCATGTTCGGCCCAGTGATCACCATGAGGCGCTGCGCATCGTTCAGTGAAAGATCGTTGGCGACAAATGGCGTTTCGAGGACCTGTTCGACCACCGGGTGGCGGCCGGCGACGATTTCCAGGCAGGGTTCGTCGACCAGCTCCGGCTGGTTGAAGTTCAGAGACTCTGCACGTTCCGCGAAGCAGCTCAACACGTCGAGTTCGGCGAGCCCGCTCGCGGTTTCCTGCAAGTCGGCCAGCCCGTCGGTGAGACGATCCAGCAGCGCGTCATACAGGGCACGCTCCCGGTTGAGTGCGCGTTCCCGGGCACTCAGGACCTTGTCTTCGAATTCCTTGAGCTCCGGGGTGATGTAGCGCTCCGCAGCTTTGAGCGTTTGGCGCCTGACGTACTCGGCTGGGGCTTTCGGGGCTTGCCCTTTGCTGATCTCGATGTAGTAACCGTGCACCCGGTTGTATCCGAGTTTGAGCGTGGCAATCCCGGTGCGCTTTCTTTCGCGCGCTTCCAGGTCCACCAAAAATTGATCGGCGTTTTTCGAGATTGCGCGCAGCTCGTCGAGTTCGTCGTCGTAGCCGTCTGCGATGACGCCGCCCTGGCTGACGAGCTGCGGTGGTTCGCTGACCAGTGCCTTGTCGAGCAGCGTCTTTTCCTGGAGATGAATCCTGATCTGCTGCCTGAGTCGCTCGAGTAACGGAGAGTCCACGTCCGCCAGCGAGCTGCGTATCTCGGGAAGGCGCGATAACGCGGTCCTGAGTTGTCCGAGATCACGTGGTCGCGCGGAACGTAATGCGACGCGTGACAGGATGCGTTCGATATCGCCGATGCCACGCAGTTTGTCGTGCAACGCATCGACCAGGCGATTCGAAATGATTGTGTGCACCGCGTGGTAACGGCGCCGCAGCTCCTCTGCATCGCGAATCGGCCGTTGCAGCCAGCGCCTCAGCATGCGGCTGCCCATGGCCGTCTGGCAACGGTCCATGACGCCGGCGAGGGACTGTTCGCGATGCCCGGTCAGGCTGTGCTCCAGTTCAAGGTTGCGCCGCGTCGGCGCATCCATGAGTAGCCCATCGCCGGGCATCTCCACGGTGATCGAGGTCAGGTGCGGCAGGGCGGCTTTCTGGGTGTCGCTGACGTATTGCAACAGTGCGCCCGCGGCTCGCACGCCGCGTGGAAACGAGTCGCAGCCAAATCCGGCGAGATCCCGGGTTGCAAACTGCTTGCACAGCAGACGCTCGGCACTGTCGAGATCGAAGTGCCATGGCGGGCGGCCGGTCATGCGCAGCGTTTCACCGCGGCCTGGAAACGGCGGTTGTTCCTCGTCGATGACGATCTCCGCCGGCCGCAATCGCTCCAGTTCCGCATCGAGTGCCTCGAGGTCGGTTACTTCGGTCATGCGGAAGCGGCCGCCGGCAAGATCGAGCCAGGCCAGGCCGATTGCCTGCCGGTCGGCGTACACCGAGGCGACCAGGTTATCGCGGCCCGCGCTGAGCAAAGCCTCGTCGGTCAGGGTGCCCGGCGTGACGACACGCGTCACCTGGCGTTCGACGGGTCCCTTGCTGGTTGCCGGATCACCGGTCTGCTCGCAGATCGCCACCGACTCGCCCTGGCGGACCAGTTTGGCCAGGTAGGATTCCGCCGCGTGATAGGGGACGCCGGCCATGGGTATCGGGTTGCCGCCGCTCTTGCCGCGCGCGGTCAGCGTGATGTCCAGCAGTTCGGCCGCGCGCTTGGCGTCATCGAAAAACAATTCGTAAAAATCGCCCATCCGATAGAACAGCAGCATGTCCGGGTACTCGCTCTTGATCTGCAAGTACTGCTGCATGACCGGTGTATGCACGGGTGTGACGTTGGCGCTCATCGTTGTCATTCTCTGCAGCCGGGCTCGGGCCGGATCATGCTAGCCTCTGCCCCTGTCGAAGTCGATGTCTGGGCCGCAAGGGGCCGGGTTGCCGCCTGGCGAATGCAATGAAGATCATGCACGTCGAAACCGGCCGTCATTTTTATGGCGGCGCGCAACAGGTGGTTTGGCTGGTTCGTGGGCTCGACGCGCGCGGCTTGAGCAATCTGCTGGTCTGCCCGCCGCAATCGGCAATCGACAGTGTGGCCAGGGACGCCGGTCTCAACGTGCACAATCTCGCCTGCGGCGGCGACCTCGACCTGGTGTTTGCCTGGCGCCTGGCGCGTCTTGCGTCACGTGAGAAAGTGGACCTGGTGCATTGCCACAGTCGTCGCGGCGCCGATTTTCTCGGCGGTCAGGCGCTTGGCATGAGCGGCATTCCGGCGGTGCTGTCACGCCGCGTGGACAGTGTCGAACCGGGCGCCCTTGCGCGCTGGCGGTTTCGCCCGTTCAGGAAAATCATCGCGATCTCGGAAACGATCCGCTCGGTGCTGGTGGCCATGGGGGTCGATCGCGAGCGCGTGATGGTCATTCGTAGTGCCGTGGATCTCGACGCCGTAAAAAGGCATCCCGACTGTGCAGTGTTTCGGCGCGAGTTTGATCTGGATGAGCGCGATTTCGTGATCGCCGTGGTTGCCCAGCTGATTCCCCGCAAAGGTCACAAGTACCTGTTCGATGTCGTGCCGAAGCTGCTCGATAGCTATCCGCAGTTGCGGGTCATACTGTTCGGCAGCGGTCCCGATGAAGCGCACCTGCAGGCGCTGGCGGACAAGCTCAGGATTGCACACGCGATCCAGTTCGCCGGCTTCAGGGACGATCTCGACGACTTTCTCGGCTGCATCGATTTGCTGGTACATCCTGCGACCCGGGAGGGGCTCGGCGTTGCCATGCTCAAGGCGGCGGCTGCCGGCGTCCCGGTGCTTGCGTTCGATACCGCGGGATCGCGCGAGGCGGTATTGCATGGCAAGACGGGTGTGCTCGTTCCCGTGGACAATTTGGACATGCTGCATAAGGCCATCACCCTGCTGATCGACGAGAGCGATATGCGGCTCGAACTGGGCCAGACGGGACGCCAGCGCATGAAAGATGAATTTTCGCTAGATACAATGCTCGACAAGCACATCGAGCTGTATCGATCGGTGGTTAATGACTCACGATGAATCAATCGCAACGCTTTCGGAGGCACTGGTCAATGAACTCATCGACGCCGGCCGCAGCGTTTCGATTGCGGAGTCCTGTACCGGCGGCTGGATTGCCAAGGCGTTGACCGACACCCGCGGCAGCTCGCAATGTTTCGCTTATGGCGTCGTCAGTTATTCCAATGGCGCCAAGGAATCGTTGCTTGGCGTCAATCCGGCCAGCCTGATCCGGCACGGCGCCGTCAGTGCCGAGGTGGTCAAGGAAATGGCCGTCGGTGTACTGAACCTGAGCGGCGCCGATTACGCGATTGCGGTCAGCGGTATCGCCGGTCCGGACGGTGGGACCGACGACAAGCCGGTTGGCACGGTGTGGTTCGGCTGGGCGGTGCGTGCCAACCGGAAACCGGCACTGGATGCCGAGATGCACTTCATCGAGGGCGATCGCGAAACCGTGCGCGCCCGCTCGGTGGTGCTGGCCTTGCAGGGAATACGCGAGCGGTTGAGGAAACATGGCTGAGAAAACCCTGTTTTACGCGCTGTGGCCGTCAGAGCGGCAGCGTGAAGTCATGCGCGACATCATCAATCCCGCGGTCAGCGAAGTCGAAGGCGTCGCAGTCGATCGCCGCAACTGGCACATCACGCTCGTCTATATCGGCGTATTCGACGAAGACAACATTCCCGCGCTGCAGGCGGCGGCTTCCAACATCGCCCCGTTCGACTTCCGACTGCGTTTCGACCGCATTTCGTTCTGGCAGCGGCCGAAAATTGCCAGCATGAACCCGCGCAACACGCCGGCCGAGCTCACGGCTTTGGTCAAATCGCTCGAGGACATCCTGAAACCGTTCGGATTCGTGCCCAACGAGCGCGTCTACCGGCCGCACATCACGGTGGCGCGCCGGGCGCGCAGCTTCACCGAGGTTCCGCTGGCGCGGCCTCTCGACCTCGAGTGGTCAAGCTTCGAACTGGTCGAATCGGTGCCCACCACCCGCGGCGTGCAGTACCACCCGATCAAACAATAACTTCGGCGTCATTCTTCACAGAGAGCCCAGATTCGCCGCGGCCCGGAATCTGCCGGATCGCCCTTTTTGTGAAATAATGCCGCCTTCCTCTGGCACTTCAAAATGGCTAAAAACATGGATGAAAATCGCAAAAAAGCGCTTGCGCAAGCGCTTGGGCAGATAGAAAAGCAGTTCGGCAAAGGCTCCGTCATGCGCTTGGGCGACGGTGCGGGCATCAGGGATATCGACTCGATTTCGACCGGCTCGATCGGCCTCGACGTGGCACTCGGCATCGGTGGCCTGCCCAAAGGACGGGTGGTCGAAATCTACGGTCCGGAAGCATCCGGCAAGACCACGATCGCGCTGCAGGTCGTCGCGGAGGCACAGAAAACCGGAGGCACGGCGGCGTTCGTCGACGCCGAGCACGCTCTCGATCCGAGCTACGCGGAAAAACTCGGCGTCAACGTCGACGAATTGCTGGTGTCGCAGCCGGATACCGGCGAGCAGGCACTGGAAATCACCGACATGCTGGTCCGTTCCGGCGCGGTCGACGTCATCGTCGTCGATTCAGTCGCAGCGCTGACACCCAAGGCAGAGATCGAAGGTGAAATGGGCGACTCGCACATGGGTTTGCAGGCACGGCTGATGTCGCAAGCACTGAGGAAACTGACCGGCAACATCAAGCGCTCCAATGCGATGGTGGTTTTCATCAACCAGATTCGCATGAAGATCGGCGTCATGTTCGGCAGTCCGGAAACCACCACCGGTGGCAATGCACTGAAGTTCTATTCCTCGGTGCGCCTCGACATCCGGCGCATCGGCGCCATCAAGAAAGGCGACGAGGTCATCGGCAACCAGACCCGGGTCAAGGTCGTCAAGAACAAGGTCTCGCCGCCGTTCAAGACGGCCGAGTTCGAAATTCTCTACGGCGAGGGTATTTCCCGCGAAGGCGAGATCATCGAGCTCGGCGTCGACCAGGGCATCATCGACAAGTCGGGTTCCTGGTACAGCTACGGCAAGGATCGCATTGGACAAGGCAAGGAAAACGTCCGCGAATACCTGCGCAGCAATCCGCAAACGGCCAGCGAGATCGAGGCGTCGATTCGTGCCAAGCTGTTGCCGCAAACGGTAAAACCGCTGCCGGAGGCAGACGCCGGAGACGATGAGGTCGTTGCCAAGCAGGCTTGATGCGCCGACGATCATCCGGGCGGATTCGATGAGCAAGGTCGAATCGATCAACAAACTGGAACGCGACCTCTTCCGCAAGGAAGAGGCCGCTGCCAATGCCGATCCCAAAGCGGCCCGCAAGAAGGCCATGGACTACCTCGCGCGCCGTGAGTACGGGCAACGCGAGCTCGAGGAAAAACTGGTTGCCGCGGGCTTCGAGGCGACGACCGCGATCGATGCCGTGGACAGGCTTACCGGCGAAGGCTTGCAGGACGACCGGCGGTTCGCCGAGTCATTCGTGCAGTCACGAATCAACCAGGGCAAGGGCCCGGTGCGGATTCGCCAGGAGCTTGCCGATCGCAAGCTCAGCACGTCGTTGATCGATGCAACCCTGGAAGCGGCAGACGCCGACTGGTTCGAGCTGGCGCGTGACATCCGCCGCAAGAAATTCGGCGGTGAGCTACCCGGAGAGTTTGCGCAAAAAGCACGGCAAATGCGCTTCCTTAAATACCGCGGATTCGAGACGGCACACATCCAGGCAGCGGTTGCGCCGCATGGTGATGACTAGCCGATACCTATAAACTACCGCCATTTGAAGCACCAGCTTCGTGGGAGCGGCTTTAGCCGCGATTCAACAACCCTGAAATGAAACCCCTATCCAGCAACCAGTTGCGCCAGGCGTTCCTGGATTTTTTCCGTGAGCGTGGACACGAGGTCGTGCCGAGTTCACCGCTGGTGCCCGGCAACGACCCGACCTTGCTGTTCACCAATGCGGGCATGGTGCAGTTCAAGGACGTGTTCCTCGGTGCGGAGAAGCGCAGCTACAAGCGGGCCGTCACCGCACAGCGCTGCGTGCGCGCCGGCGGCAAACACAACGACCTCGAAAATGTCGGCTATACGACCAGGCATCACACCTTTTTCGAGATGCTGGGCAACTTCAGCTTCGGCGACTATTTCAAGGAGGAGGCGATCCGCCTTGCGTGGGAATTTCTCACCGGGACGCTCGGCGTGCCCGAAGAGCGGCTGTGGGTGACGGTTTACGAAGACGACGACGAGGCGGCCGACATCTGGCTCGAGACGATCAAGGTCGATCCCGAGCGCTTTTCGCGCATGGGGGAAAAAGACAACTTCTGGGCCATGGGCGACACCGGCCCCTGCGGTCCGTGCAGCGAGATCTTCTACGACCACGGGCCCGAGGTTGAAGGCGGTCCGCCCGGATCGAAGGACGAGGACGGCGACCGCTACGTCGAAATCTGGAACCTGGTGTTCATGCAGTTCGAGCGTTCGGCCGACGGCGATATGACGCCGTTGCCGAAGCCGTCCGTCGACACCGGTATGGGACTCGAACGCATGGCGGCCGTCATGCAGGGCGTACACAGCAATTACCAGATCGACCTGTTTGCCAATCTGCTGAAAGCAGCCGCGAAAGCTCTCGGCGTGAAGAATGACGGCTCGAGTTCGCTCAATGTGATCGCCGACCATATCCGCGCCTGCGCATTCCTGATCGTCGATGGCGTGCTGCCGGGCAACGAGGGCCGGGGTTACGTCCTGCGGCGCATCATTCGTCGCGCCATCCGTCACGGCAAAAAGCTCGGTATGGACGAGCCGTTTTTCCACAAACTGGTGGCGCCGCTGTGCAAGGAAATGGGCGACGCCTACCCCGAACTCAAGAAAGCGAAGACGCACGTCGCGAAAGTCCTCGACAAAGAGGAACGGCGTTTCGCCGAGACGCTCGACCAGGGCATGGAGATCCTGGAAGACGCGATAAGCAATCTCAAGGGCAAAAAATTGCCCGGCGACGTCGTGTTCAAGCTGTACGATACCTACGGCTTTCCCGTCGACCTGACCGCCGACATCGCGCGCGAGCGCGGCCTCACGGTCGACCAACAGGGATTCGAGGCGCAGATGGAACAACAGCGAAGCAGGGCACGCGCTGCCAGCTCGTTCAAGGTGGACGTGCCGAGCGGCACGCTCGAACTGGTTGGACGTAAGACCGGCGTCGCAACGGCGTTCTCCGGTTACGAGCGAATCGAGGAAACGTCCACCGTCGACTCGATCTTCAAAGACGGAAAGTCGGTCAAGAAAATCAGCGCCGGCGACGAGGCGCTGGTCGTGCTGGACTCCACGCCTTTCTATGCCGAAAGCGGTGGCCAGATCGGTGATACCGGAGTCATCGAATTCGAGGGCGGTTCATTCGCCGTTGCAGACACCCAGAAGTCGAACAAAGCCATCGTGCACATCGGCAAACTGCAATCGGGCAAGCTGGCGACAGGCGATCAGGTCGTCGCCCGGGTCGACGGTGCACGACGGGCGGCGATCGTGCTCAATCACTCCGCCACGCACCTGATGCATGCAGCGCTACGCAGGGTTCTCGGCGAGCACGTGCAGCAAAAGGGTTCGCTGGTGGCGCCGGACCGGCTGCGCTTCGATTTCTCGCATTACGAACCGGTGTCCGAGCAGCAATTGCAACGGATCGAGAACCTGGTCAACGAGCAGATCCGGCGCAATACGCCTGCCCAAATCCGGCATATGCAGTACGACGATGCCGTCTCCTCCGGCGCCATCGCCCTGTTTGGCGAAAAATACGAGGACGAGGTGCGGGTGCTCGATTTCGGCGACGGCTTCTCGGTCGAATTGTGCGGCGGTACCCACGTCTCCGCTACCGGGGACATTGGCGTTTTCAAGATTACCTCGGAAGGCGGCGTTGCGGCCGGCGTGCGCCGCATCGAGGCGGTGACCGGAGACGGTGCGCTGGCCTGGATCGACGCCAATCAGCAGTCGCTGGACCAGGCGGCCGCACTGCTGAAGGCGCCGCGCGAGCAGGTTCCGGTCAAGGTCGAGCAGCTGCTCAAGCGCATCAAGGGACTGGAAAAAGAGCTTTCTGCGGCCAAACAGCAGCTTCTGACCGGCGGTGCGTCGGATCTCACCGAGGGTGTGACCGAGATCGACGGCATCAAGGTGCTGGCGACCCGCATGGACGGTGCCGACGCCAAGACCTTGCGCGCTGCCGTCGACCGCTTCAAGGACAAGCTCGGCAGCGCGGTGGTCGTCCTCGGCTCTGTCGAGGACGGTAAGGTCCGACTCGCGGCCGGGGTGACCAAAAACAACATCGATCGAATTCGTGCCGGCGACCTCATCAAACCGGTTGCCGAGCAAGTCGGGGGTCGTGGCGGAGGCCGGCCGGACTTCGCGCAGGCCGGTGGCAGCAAACCGGATGGCCTGGACGCAGCACTTGCCTCGGTTGCCAACTGGGTAACGGAACATTTGGGCTGACTTTCAGCCAAAATCAATTGTTTTCCACAAGCGATTCAGTGTTTTGACGGGCACTGCAAGGTCAATTCGTCTACAATTGCCCCAGTTTGGGCAACAAAATTCAGGCGTAAAAACAAAAAAGGGTAGGGCCCGAATAAGGCAGGAGAAGGAAGCTATGCTGATCCTTACGCGTCGCGCCGGGGAAACGGTGATGGTGGGGAGCGATATAACCATCACCGTGTTAGGAGTCAAAGGTAACCAGGTACGGATCGGGATCAACGCCCCCAAGGACGTTGCCGTGCACCGCGAGGAAATCTACGAGCGAATCCAGAGCGAAAAAAGCGCCAAAAGCGGCGATCAGGCCGATTCCAGCGAAAAACAGCCCTGACAACGGCTTTACCTGGCCAGACCCACTCAGTAACATGTGCGCGCTTCGGGGCAGGGGACGGAGCCGGATATAGACCCGACGGAGAGATGGCTGAGTGGCCGATAAATTCGCCGGGAGCGAATTTGGACCGCGAAGCGGCCCGCAGGGCGAGCGCCATGGATGGCGCGAGTCAAAGCGCGCGGGGAGCGCCTCAGACAAAACGTCAATCGAAGCTGAATTGATTACAATTTGAAAGCATTGGAGAGATGGCTGAGTGGTCGAAAGCGCTCTCCCGGTCCGCAGAAGATGCGAGGAATTGTAGATTTGGCCGGTGCGGACCGACCTTTAGGAGGACGATTGGCGATGCGGTGAGGCCACTACCGACTACGCCGAACGAAGCCGGAAAGATTTGGCAAAGATTACTAAAGTGCTGGAGAGATGGCTGAGTGGTCGAAAGCGCTCCCCTGCTAAGGGAGTAAGGGTTAAAAGCCCTTCGAGGGTTCGAATCCCTCTCTCTCCGCCATTAACATC
>JAWWCT010000062.1:0-20634 GCA_033720315.1 Woeseiaceae bacterium
GCAAGCCGCTGGTAAGCTTGCGCCAGCTGTCCCCGCCGTCGGTTGTTTTATACAAACCACTGCCCGGCCCGCCGCTCCTTATGTTCCACGGCTCGCGGCGGTGATCCCACATCGCGGCGTACAGCACGTCCGGATTGGTCATGTCGATGCTCAGGAAACTGACCCCGGTATCGTCATCTACGAACAACACTTTTTCCCAGGATTCGCCGCCATCTGTGGAGCGGTAGACCCCGCGTTCCGGCGTCGCGGCCCAGGGTATGCCCTGCGCACCGACGTAAACGACGTCCGGGTTTCCGGGGTGAATCGCAATCTTGGATATCTGCCGCGTCAGGGTCAGCCCGACGTGCTGCCAGGTTTCGCCACCGTCGATGGATTTGTAGACGCCGTCGCCGTGCGAGGTCGACACGCCGCGCACCGGGGATTCGCCCGTGCCGACATAGATAATGTCCGGATCCGACTCGGCAACGGTGATTGCGCCGATGGTGCCGGTATTGAAGTAGCCGTCCGACACGTTTTGCCAGCTGATTCCGCCGTCGTCGGTTTTCCACACGCCGCCGCCCGTCGCGCCCATGTAGAACGTAAACTGCTGTTCCGGATGGCCGGCGACTGCCGGCACCCGGCCGCCGCGGAACGGGCCGATACTGCGCCACTCGAGTGCCTGGTATAGCGCCGGATCGACGGTCTCCTGGGCCAGCGCCGAAAGCGACGCCAGCAACAACAGGCACAGCGTCGACAGGCGCGCGGTCGTGCAAGCATATGGTTGTGGTCTCATTGGTCGTTACCTTTCGAAATACTAATGGCGGGGATCGACATGCCGGTGATGACGGCATTCATGGCTGACAATTCACGCTCCAGTATTTGCGCGTAGTTGTTTTGCAATGCCGACCAGCGATTACGCACGTCATTGACGCGGGCAAGCATTCCCTGCGTCAGGGGCGGATCCATCACGTCGACCATGAACATGACCTCCAGGAGGCTGAAATCCATGCGCGTCGACGAATGCTGAACGTTGACGAAATGCTCGTCGTCTTCCTCGATCGTATCGTTCAACCAGTCATCGATTCGCGTCACCAGGGCATCGTGCAAGGCTTCTACCTGGGCGCGATCCTGCGGAGGCAGCGTCCGCAACAACTGATTGGCGCGCGTGCGCACCGTTTGCAACGCGTCGACGGATGCCGCGAGCGTGTCCGCGTCGGCCAGGATCGCTTCGAGAAGTTGCTGCTTCTGCCTCGCGTCGGCCGGCGACACCTCGACTCGCGGGTCACCGAGGACCTCGAACGCCTGCTGCGTGCTGTCATCGCCGACGTTCAGGCGAACCGTGTATCGTCCCGGCTGCACCCGATAGCCGAGCGGACCGCGCCAGGTATCCAGGCCCTGGCTGTCCGGGAATTTCCCTACGCGCCAGTCCCACACGAAGCGATTCAGGCCTGCTTTCACCGGCATCGAGTCCTCTTCCGATCCGGGTGTAATTTTTTTGAGGACTTCGCCGTCAGCCGACAGTATGTCCAGCGACACGGTATCGGCCTCCGGCGCGTCGGCGAAACTGTAGTGAATGAATGAGCCGGTTGGCGGATTCTCGCCGAGGCCGCCCGGCCTGCCGAACGAGCGTACCGCCACGCGCTCGGTGCTTTGCGGCTTGTACAGGTAGAAAGCGGCACCCGACGTATCGCCGTCGAGCTGTCGCAATACCGAAATGTCGTCGAGGATCCAGAACGCGCGCCCCTCGGTCGACACGACCAGGTCGCCGTCGTGCACTCTCAGGTCCGTTACCGGGACGTGCGGCAGGTTGAGCTGCAGCGATTGCCAGTTGCGGCCATCGTCGAACGATACGTAGAACGAGGTTTGCGTTCCCGCAAACAGCAACCCGGCACGATGCGGATCTTCGCGCACCACACGCACCCAGTCGTTGTTCGGCAATTCGCCATCGATACGCGTCCAGCGACGCCCGTAATCGTCGGTCTTGTAAATGTACGGTGTAAAGTCGTCGAACTTGTAACGGGAAAGCACGGCATAAGCTTTGCCCCGAGTATGCCGCGACAGCTCGATCATGTTGACCTGGCCTTCGTCGAGACCCCGCGGGGTGATCGATTGCCAGTTCTGTCCGCCATCGCGCGTCAGGTGCAACAGACCATCGTCGCTGCCCACCCAGATCTCGTCGCTGTCGTGCGGGCTCTCGGCAACGTAGAAGATCGTGTTGTACATCGCCCCCGCGGTACCTTCGAACGTGAACTCGCCGTCGACAACCCCCTGCTTCTGTTTATCGTTTCGCGTCAGATCGCCGCTGATCTCGGTCCAGGTCTGCCCGCGGTCGGTCGATTTGAGCAGCATCTGTGCGCCGTGGTAAACGATCGACGGATCGTGTTGTGAAACGACGATCGGCGCATTCCAGTTGAAACGGTACGGATATTCCCCCGGTGGTCGATACGCCGCTGCCAAAGGATAGCGGCGGATATCGCGCGCGATGCGCGTCTGGTCATCGAAGACCGTGATCTGGCCCTGGTAATTTCCGGCGTACACGTATCGCGGGTTATCGGGATCGAAAGCGACATGCGCGCTTTCGCCACCGCCGATGGCGTACCAGTCCTTGGGGCCTATGCCGGCGCCAAAGGTGCGGCTGGCAATCTTGACAGTGGAATTGTCCTGTTGCCCGGCATAGACGTTGTACGGGAACAGGTTGTCGACATTGACCCTGTAGAACTGCGCGGTCGGCTGGTTACCCTGCGTCGACCAGCTGGCGCCGCCGTTGTAGGAGACGTTTACGCCGCCATCGTTTGCCTGGATCATCCAGTTGGAATGCTGCGGATGAATCCACAGGTCATGATTGTCGCCGTGCGGCACCGTGATCCGCTCGAATGTCTTGCCGCCATCGATGGATTTCAGAAACGGTGCGTTGAGGACATAAACGGTTTCCCGATCCTGAGGGTCTGCGACGATGTGCATGTAGTATGCCGAACGTTCCGTCACCACGTGATCGCTGTTGACCTGGCGCCAGTGTGCACCCGCGTCGTCCGATACGTAAACGCCGTTCTTGCCGGGAACGGCTTCGACCAGCGCGTAGAGTCGTTTGCTGTCGGCGGCCGAGACGGCAATGGCGAATTTACCCGTCGGCTCCGGGAAGCCTTCGGAGAGTTTTTGCCAGGTATCGCCGCCGTCCGTCGACTTGTACAGCGCCGAACCCGGGCCGCCACTGGTCATCTGGTAGCCGTGCCAGGGTTTGCGCCGATGCTCCCACATCGCGGCGTACAGGATTCGCGGATTGTGTGGATCCATGGCGAGATCGTTGGCGCCGGTGTATTCATCGCCGTCCAGCACCCGTTCCCAGGTCCGGCCGCCATTCATCGTCCGGTAAACGCCGCGAGCGTCGCTTGGACCCCAGGGCGTGCCCTGCGCGCCGACATACACGATGTCCGGGTCTCCGGGGTGCACCAGCACCTTGGAAATATGCCGGGTTTCACCGAGCCCGACGTTCCGCCAGGTCGCACCGCCGTCCGTGGATCTGTAAACGCCGTCGCCGTGTGACACCGTGACGTCTCGCACGCAATGCTCTCCCATGCCCGCATATACGACGTTCGCATCGGACAGCGCCACTGCAATCGCACCGACAGAGCCGGTCTTGAACCACTTATCGGAGACGTTGCTCCAGCTTACGCCGGCATCCTGCGTCTTCCACACGCCGCCGCCCGGCGCCCCGAAATAAAACGTTCTCGGCTGTGACGGAACGCCGGCGACCGCAGTCACCCGGCCGCCGCGATGCGGGCCGATGTTGCGCCACTCGAGTGCACCGAGCGAACGCGTATCCTGGGCGTGGGCCGCCTGGCCCGGCCAGTACTGCAAAATGACCGCGAAGACGACGCTGAGGAAAATGCCGGCGACCGGACGAGGGTTCTTCATTATTGTAGTCCCCCTGAAGCTTTTCGATCTGCAAAATGCGGACAGGCCAGGGAAAATATATACCAAATCATGTAAAAATTGTTGGATAAATACGGCGCCGCAGCTTAATCAGTACATTTCCTGCTGCGGCGTAATTTTTATGTTGCCGGGATTATTCGGAATTCCCGGATTGATATATGCTTCGATGTTCTGATTGCATAGTTGACGTCTAACACTTTTCATTGTTGATGTGACCCATGGGCATAACGACCAATGCAGCCGCCTTCGATAGCTGGATCCGCAGCCGCTTCGTCGAGCTGAATACCGAACTCGAAGCGATCTACTGGGCCCAGGACAACAGGGCAGACGTCAATGCCGGCGGCGACGACCTGAAGCAAACATTGCTCGAGGAAGGCCGGCAACACATGCTGGTGCTTCTCGAGGAAGGCAACACTGACGAAGGATTCGACAGCAATTTCGACCTGCTCGGTAACGTCGGCTTGTACATGGCGGCCTGCCGCCGGCACGAGCTGACGGACCCGACGCGCGAACGCACCTCGCCACTGAAAGAAGCTTCGGCACTCGCGCTGCAACTCGGTGCGTCGCTGGGCGTCACGCCACGGTTTGCAACCAGCCACCTGGCGACGCACAACCGCGCGATCGACGGCAAATACAAGACATTTACCTCACTCGACGCGGAATACATTTTCCTGGAATACAACACGCGCGGCGTTCTTGCCTACAAACGGGCTGCCGATGCGCTGCTGCGGACACTGCCGCTCGGCGTTTCCCACCCGATCACCTGCGATCTGCTCGAGACCGCGAACGACGCATTGGAAGAAGTCATTCGGCACAACGACACGCTTTACGAAAAACTGGATGAGGACCGCTTCTTCTATTGCGTGCGGCCTTATTACAAACCGCACCGGGTCGGCCTGCACGAATATCGCGGGGCCAACGCCGGCGATTTTGCCGGCATCAATGTCATCGACATGCTGCTGGGTTTGTGCCAGGCCGACAATTCATCCTACTCCCAGCTGCTGGTCGACAAGTTTCTGTACATGATGCCGGAGGACCAGGCACGGCTGCGAGACGTCATGCGCCGCCAGAGCCTGCTCGACGGTTTCCTTGATGAACTCGACGAGCACAGTGACAAAGCGTGGTTCCAGACCAATGCCAGGTCGTTCGTCAAGGTCTGTGAGACGCACGGCAAAACGGCGGCACAGCACCACGACCTGCTCGTCAGCCGGTTTATCGAAAAGCAGGCAAAGGCATTGCCCGAGGAATTCCAGGAAAATCTCACTGCCAGCGGCCCGCCGCTCGAGGTAGTGCTCAATGCGCTGGAAAAGTTACGCGATTTGCGACTCGCGGCAGACCGCGATGACATCCCGAGTCGCTATGCCGATATCAAGAAACTGAAGGCAGCAATGAAATAGTAAAACGCATGCTTACCTTCCGCGCCCGCATCAGCGTATTGCTCATAGCCTGGCTGCCGCTATCCTGCCTGGGACAGGTGGCGGCTTCGGAATATTCACTGGTGATCAAGAATGGCCGGGTCATGGACCCGGCGACGGGCCTCGATGCATTTCGCAATATCGGCATCATTGACGGACGAATTGCCGCGGTGTCGCAATCGGAACTTGACGGTCGTGAGATTGTCGACGCGAGCGGACTCGTCGTCGCTCCCGGGTTCATCGACCTGCATGCGCATGGGCAGAACAATACGGCGAATCGTTACCAGGCCCGCGACGGCGTGACAACCGCGCTGGATCTGGAGGGTGGGCGCTTTCCCGTCGCCGACTATTACCGGGACAGACACGGCACCGCGATACTCAATTATGGCGTTGCGGTCTCGCATCATGGTGTGCGCCGCTCAATCTGGCCCGACGGGGAGGATGAAAACTCCTGGGCGTACATCGAGGCCAACCCGGGCGGCATTGATCGAATTCTGGAGAAATTCGCACAGGGCCTCGCCGACGGAGGCATTGGCGCCGGACTCGGCCTCGAGTACACGCCCGGCGTCGGATACGACGAGGTTTACCGGATTTTCCGATTTATGGCCGAGAATAATGCGCCGGTGACCGTGCATGTGCGGCGTGCGCGAGGGGACAGAGTTGCACCCCACTCCAACGTCGCGTCCATACAGGAGGTACTGGCCAACGCCGCCGCGACCCGGGCCGCACTGCATATCGTGCACATTACGCCCTCCGGACTCGGCGACACGGCCACCATACTCGAGATGATCTCGGGTGCAAAAAATGCCGGCGTAGACGTATCGACAGAGGTCTATCCGTACACGGCGGGAAGCACGAGTCTGTTGTCAGCCGCATTCGATGACGGATGGCAACAGCGGCTCGATATGAGCTTCGGAGACCTTGTCTGGGTCGCGACAGGCGAACGCATGACGGAAGAGATGTTCAATCGTTACCGCTCCCAGGGGGAAACGACAAGCACGGTCATTGCGCATTTCATACCTGAAGAGGCGATGCTCCATGCCGTCGCGCACCCGATGACACACATAGCGTCCGATGGCCCGACATGGATAACCGGCAAAGAGCATCCCCGCGGCGCCGGCACCTACGCCCGGGTCCTGGGCGTACATGTGCGCGAAAGGCAGGATCTCGATTTGATGACTGCGATATCCAAGATGTCATGGATGCCTGCAGAACGCCTCGCACCGTTCGTGCCGGCGATGGGCTTGAAAGGCCGGATCAACACCGGGGCAGACGCAGATATTACGATCTTCGATCCGGAGCGCGTCATCGACAGGGCAACTTACGAAGCGCCGATGCAATACTCGGAAGGCATCGTGCACGTCCTCGTGGGCGGGGAGTTCGTCGTGCGCGATGAAAAATTCGTTGAAAACGTCTTCCCGGGCAGGCCGATCCGGCTCGGCAAGTAGCTCCCGCCCTGTCGCGGATCAGTAATTGATGGCCGGCGACATCGACGGATAGAACAGGCCGATCAGCCGCATGCCGCCGGGTGACGTGCATTCCAGCGAATGGTGCTGTTTCAGCGGCAGGAAGATCGTGTCGCCCGGCTGTACCGGGGTTTTGGTGTCGTCGGTCCACATGAATCCCTCGCCACTCAGGATCGTGATGGTTTCCTCGTAAAGGTGGCGATGATGTGCGGCGCGCGATTGTGGAATCTCGCCGATGAACTGGGTCACCGGCGTGCCGTGAGTCTTGTCGCCGATCAGCACCTGGAAGAAGCGGTCGGCCATGGCTTCGCGTTTGCCTTCGTCAACCCCCTGCACGCGTTCCGGCACGGAATCATCGAAAGTGTCCGGCATTTCGTCGAGAACCTCCGGCGTATCGCAATGCGGACACACGGTGATGTTCATGACGATCGGTTCTGCACCGGTATTGTTGACCTGGAATGCTTCACCCGGCTTCACACACACGCCAGTTTCCGCTGACACCGGGAATTCGTGGCCGCCGATGTTGACCGTCCCGCGTCCCGAGCCGATGAACAGCACCGCGTCGCTACCTGGATATTGCAATACCGGTGACGCGCCCTCGGCAACGGTCGCCACGTACTGCGATAACTGGGTCGCACCGTCGGCAGCACCGATCACCGAGTAGATACGCAGGTTGCCCTGCACCTGCATCGAACTTTCCGGGACACGAATCACGTAACAGCCGTTGTCGAGCATCGCTTTGAGCGCACCGCTTTCCTGGGCCTGGTAATCCACCAGGCGCGCCCCGGTACCGTCGCCTTCCTTCGCCTCCTCGTAGACTTCGGACAGCTGGTTGTGCGTGCCGTCGCAGAACGGTTGCTGTTTGGTGTGCTTGCAGGCGCAAAACAGCTTCTCGCCGGACTCGTCCGCTTTCCATTTCAGCGGCTCGAATTCCGTGCCCTTGTGTGAAAAGTCGCAAAACGGCTGCTTTTTGCTCAGGCCGCAGCGGCACCACAGATACGTTTTACCCGCCTTGACTTCGACAAGGTACGGTTTGCGGCGTGCGATGGTTGGCGTGCCCATAAGGATCAACCTAGATCAAGAGATGTTTGAACCTGCGCAGCGCACGAAACAGCATATCGATATCCTGCGCATTGTTATAAAAATGCGGCGAGACTCTCAGGTTGCCGGACCTGCAGGAGGTGACGATTCCCGCATCGTCCAGCGCCTCGACCAGCGCATTGTCGTCATGGCATTTCAGGGTCATCAGTGCGCCGTGACGATGCGCTTGCTCCGGTCCTGCCAGCGTATACCCGGCCTTTTTCGATTCTTCCACAATAGCCGCCGTCAGCTCGGCGATTTTTGCGCCGATGCCGGGCAAGCCGACATCCCGGATGATCTTGAGGCCGGCCTCCGCCGCATAACAGTTCGGGACCGGCGGCGTGCCGGTCTCGAACCGCCGCGCGTTGGCAGACGGATTGTAGCCGGTGACATCCATGGCAAAAATGTCTTCTGCCGCAAACCAGCCGGTCACCGTCGGTACGAGTTCTTGAATCAATGGTTGTCGCACGTAGAGGAAACCGATCCCGGCCGTGCCGAGCAGGTACTTCAACATTCCGCCAACGACAAAATCGACATTGCTGTCGCGCACGTCGAATGGCGCCGTTCCCAGGCCCTGGTAACCGTCCATGAGCAGCAGTGCACCGCGGCGTTTCGCGATCTCAGCGATTGCCGGAATGTCGAGCTTTGCACCGTTGCGAAAACAGACCTGGGTCACAGCCACGATCAGGGTCTCGTCGTCGATTGCCTGTTCAAAATGTTCAACCGGGATATCGTTGTCGTTCGCGCGAACCCGCGTCACCCTGGCGCCGCGGCGCTCCTGCGCGTACCAGATTTGCGCGTTGGTCGGAAATTCGAAATCGCTGATGACGACTTTATTACGTCGCTGGTCAAAGTCGAGGGAACTCGCAATAGCATTGATGCCGGCAGACGCCGACGTCGTCACCGCGATTTCGTCCGCATCGGCGCCGAGGAAGCTCGCCACGGCGTTGCGAACGCTGTCGTTTCTTTCGACCCAGTAGTGCCAGTCTGTGCCTTTTTCACGGCGATCACGCAGGTATCGCTGCAGCGATTCCTCGACGTCGACGGCCAGCGCCCCGTAGGCACAGCTGTTCAGGTAGGTTTTGTGCTCGAGCACCGGGAACTGCGCTCGAATGGCCTGCCAGTCCGGTTCGAGGGCGGCGGCGTCAAAATGCGGTCTGGAAATCACAAGCTGTCGGTGGTTGGCGGACGGTCGTGGAGAAAATACATGTAATCGGATATATTCTCAAAGCATAACAACAAATCGGGGAGCGCACGATGCCGATTGCAGGCCAGGGGGACAAGTGGCTGCGAACGTTTATTCCCTACCTTCTGTACCGCACCTCAAACCAGCTAAACCATCGGATTCGCAGCCGGCTTCGCGAAACCGGGGTCAACCTGGCGCGCTGGCGCGTTCTCGCGGTCCTGCGCGGCTACGGCGAGCTGAATCTCGGACAGATCGTCGAACTGACCGTCATGCAGCAACCGTCGATAAGCCGTGTCGTCAGTCAGCTAGAGCGCGAAGGCCTGGTCAAGCGCAGAACGTCTGCTGAGGACTCTCGGGTCGTCAACGTCAGCCTGACCGCGGCCGGCGAAAAGGCATTCAGCAAAATCTACCCCACGGCGCAGCGCCACCAGAAGCAGGCACTTCGTGGCTTTACCCGGAAAGAAACGGCGTTGCTTCGCAAATACCTGCGTCGCATACAGGACAATATCGAAACCGATCAATGACAGCGCGCGTACTTCTGCTTGCCTTGCTGCTGACCGGCAAGACCGTCCTCGCGGAATCTTTGCCGAACATCGTGCTGATCGTCGCCGACAACCAGAGCAAAAGCCTGATCGGCAGCTACGGTAACCGCGAAATTGCCACACCCAATATCGATCGCCTCGCAGCAGAGGGCATGCGATTCGATCGCGCATTTGCCGTAAACGGCGTGTGTTCGCCGACTCGCGCGACATTGCTGACCGGCCTCCTGCCGTCGCAGACCGGCGTCCACGTGGCCTTGCCGACAAATTACGAGGTCGATAACTGGTCCGCAATCGAGGAATTCCGCAACCTGCCACAGACATTGAAAGCCGCGGGCTACCAAACTGCGTTGATCGGCAAATATCATCTCGGCGAGTACCGGGAGCCGCAGCTCGGTTTCGATGAATGGATAACCTTTCCCGGCGGCCACACGACCACCTTTTACGATCAGACCGTCATCGACAACGGCCGCCGCTACACCGTTTCCGGACACCTGACGGACTTCTGGACGGAAAAAGCAATCGAGTTCATCGAGGGTCACAACGGCGATCGGCCGTTTTTCCTGCTGCTCACCTACAACGGGCCCTACATGTTGCCACCGACGGTCACCATGACGCCGAACAATCGTTTTGCCGAGTATTACCAGCGCCACACGCCGGCGTTCCCCCAGGAACCCGTGCATCCTTACCTCAGGAACTGGGCCATGGGCCGTGGCCCGAGCGGCCTGATGGTCAAGGAAGGAACCACCGCCTGGACGGCGATCGGGGCACTGAATAACCGCGTGGCCATGATCAACACCGCCTCGGAGACGGCCATGGTCGACGATGGCGTCGGCAAGGTACGGGAGGCGATCGACGCTGCCGGTCTCGGGGACCAAACCCTGGTGATCTACACCGCCGACCAGGGTGCGGCCTACGGGCAGCACGGACTGTGGGGAAACACCTCGTGGTCGTTTCCGTTCGCCGCTTACAACGTGAACATGGAAATCCCGTTGATTTTCCGGCATCCGGGTCGCATTGCCGAAGGCGTGGTCAACGGGCACACCATCAACCAGGTCGATGTCCTTCCGACCCTACTGGATTACATCGGACTGGGCGACCTCGACATCGAAAACAGTCCGGGCAGGAGTTTTGCAGCGATGCTGCATGGCAAGTCGATCGATTGGGACGAAACGGCCTACTTCGAATTCGTCACCGTGCGGGTTATTCAGACTCCGCGATGGAAATACCTGAAACGGTTCCCCCCGGAGGACCCCCGCGAATTTTACGACCTCGAAAACGATCCGGGTGAAATGCTCAATCTCATCGACTCCCCGGCGCACCGCGAACTCGTCGCCGAATTCGATGCACGTCTGACCGAGTACTTCGAGCGCCATGCCGACCCGCAATACGACCTGTGGCGCGGCGGTACTGCAAAAGGCCGCTTGCTCGAGGAGCATTACGGTCGCGACGATATCTTCAGCGGGCGTTTTGCCGACTGGCAACCACCCGTGGTCAAAAAGGCAATTCCGTTTCGACATTGACGCAAACCTTTCAGCGGAAACTGTCACCGCGTACCGATGCGATAAAAATCAAACATTTACGCAACAACCGCCGACCGGTTTTTTTCTTGATAAAATATATGATTCAGCATATTCTTGAACAGGATCTAATCAGTCTGTTGTTAATCAACAACAGACAAGCAATACACAAGTGAGGGGGAACTCATGAAACTCAAACCAACTGCGGTTTGCATGACTGCATTGCTTGTTTCCGTGTTGTCCGTACCGAGCGAGCCAGTGTTCGCGCAGGGCACCAACGAAGCAATCGAGGAAATCATCGTGACGTCGCGAAAGCTCGGCGCGGAAAACCTGCGTGAGATTCCGGCGGCGATTACCGCGATCGATGCGCAAATGCTCGAAGACCAGATGGTCGTCGATTTCGATGACTTTGCCCGCTACGTCCCCGGGCTGACGTTCCTGGACACCAGCCCTGGGGAGAAACGCTACGTCGTGCGGGGCATTCAGTCGGCCGGACAGCAACAGGTTGCGGTTTATTACGACGAAGTACCCTTGCCGGGTGTGCAGAGCGCGAGCTCCAACAGCGGTTCCCAGACGACCGACCTGAAACTCTATGACATGGAGCGCGTCGAGGTGCTGCGAGGACCGCAAGGCACGGTCTTTGGTGCCAACTCCCAGGGCGGAACGGTGCGTTTCATCACCAGGCAGCCCACGCTGGGCGCTTTCGAAGGCTACGCCAGCGCCGAGCTGTCGCGCACTACGCCATCCAACGACAACAACGCGAATTTCCAGGCGGCCGTCAACCTGCCCATGGGCGAGACCTTCGCTGCACGGGTGCTGGTCTACGACGGCGAAGACGCCGGTTACCTCGACAACACGCGTTGCCGTGCGACCGATCCGTCCCAGGATCCGCGCGTGCCCGGCACCAACCTGTCCTGCCTGCAGCTTCATGACTTCAACTGGGTGCAGACCACCGGCTTTCGCACCAACCTGCTGTGGGAAGCCAGCGACAGGATGAGCTTCAAAGGCCAGATCTGGTGGCAGGATCGCGATACCGGCGGCGACAATCGTTATCACCCGTTCGACGGCTATAACCCGAGCCCGACGGATCCCGTCTATGCCGGCAATGCCGACAGCGTGGCAGCCTTCACGTTTTTCGAGGAAGGCAAGTTCAGGGTTGGTGACTACGCAGTCACCTCGAAGCCCGACGAACAGACCATCTACAGCCTGACCGGTGAATTCGACGTTGGTTTTGCCGACCTGACGGCGACCGCGTCGCGCTACGAACGTGATTTCGAATTCAAGTTCGACTCCACCTGGATCATCACCTTCCTGCTGCAGGACAACATCGGTAATGCCCCGTGCGTGGGCGACCCCATGGTCGATGCAGCCGATTGCCTGCGCGCGGATCTGCTGTATGCGTTGACCGACCAGCGCCAGTCGCTGGAGCAGGACGCGTTCGAATTCCGTTTCAATTCGAAGGAATCCGACTCGCCGATCAAGTGGGTCGTCGGCGGATTTTGGCGCGAGCGTTCGAGTGAATTCCAGAGCTTCGTGCCGGTCATCGACACCAACGGCCTGACCTTCAGCCCGCCGAACCCGCCGACCCTGCCGCCCACCAATGATATCGGTGCCGGCATACCGGGTTGCCATCCCTGCGTGTTCGCGAGAACGGACAACAAGGACATCGAGGAACGGGCAATCTTCGGCGAGATCAACTGGGAAATCAGCGATGCCTTCGACGTCAACTTCGGCATTCGCTGGTTCGATGTCGACCAGCTCGAGGAAGGTTTCACCAACTTCCAGTTCGCCGCATTCGCCCCGAACCCGCCGGACCCGACCACACCGACCGGCGCCACACCACCGAGCTTCAACAAGCTGGACGACAGCGAAGTGCCGTGGAAACTGGCCGTCGCCTGGCATCCATCGGATGAGACGACGGTCTATGCGTTGCGTGCCAACGGTTTCCGCCTCGGCGGCACCAACAACCGCGGCATCGGCGCTATCCTGATCCCGGAATCCTTCGAGTCGGATGAGCTGACCAACTACGAAGCCGGCGTCAAGACGCTGTTCGGCCAGGGACGTACCGCCCTGAACGCCACGGTCTTCCTGATGGAATGGGAGAACCTGCAGGTTTCCGGTCGAGACCTGACGGGCGCCTTCGGCTTCATCGGCAATGCCGGTTCGGCCGAGGTCCAGGGCATCGAGGTCGATGTCGGCACCGCATTGACCGACAACTTCTACGTCACCGGACAGGTCACCTATCTCTCCAAGAAAGAGCTGACCGAGGACCAGGTATCGACCGAGATCGTCGCGCCCGGTCTCGCGGGTGACGAAATTCCGCGAGTGCCGGAACTGACGGCGGCAGTCACCGCGCAATACACCTACGACCTGCCAATCACCAACTGGGTCGGTGCATTTCGCATCGAAGGCAGTTACACAGGCGACTCCTTCACCTCGTTGCGGCCGGACGATGGCGAAAATCGCTACCAGGACTCGTACTCGATCTGGAATGCCCGTGCCAACTTCCGCAACGACCTGATGGATCTCGACGTGACGGTCTTCATCGAAAATATCTTCGACGAGGACGGCGACGTATTCATCGGCGGCGGCAGCGGCGGCCAGCCCACCAACAAGATCACCAATCGCCCGCAGACCGTCGGCGTGCAGGTGACCAAGGGCTGGGGAAGGAACTAGACCTCACGGTCAAGGTTCCGGCCAACGGCTATGTTGTAAAGGGGTCAGTCACCGTTCCCGCGGTGGCTGACCTCGTTATTTGCGGGCCTTCGCAGTGGCGTATGCCCGCCTGCTGGCGTCTGCAACGGCGTCGAATTAGCGGATGACCCACCCTTACCTCTGAATCATGAGGGAATGTTGATGCGAAAAACGAAGCAAAGAACACTTTTCACGGTATTCGTAGCGACCGCGGCAAGTTGCCTGGCCGGTCTTGCGGCGATCGCCGCCGACTATGACTTGCCACCCGAATTCGCCGTGCCATCGGGCACGACGATCGTTCACGCAGGAACCCTGCTCGCGGTACCCGGACAAGCGCCGCAGAACAATCAAAGCCTTGTCGTACAGAACGGCCGCGTCGTCGGGGTTCGTGAGGGCTTCGCATCCGCGGACGACTTCGATGGCGAGGTGCGCGTCGTCGACCTGTCCGATCATTTTGTCATGCCGGGCTTCATCGATTTGCACGTGCACCTGACGGGGCAGGCGGGAAGCGGCAGCAAGGTCGACTTCGTGGAAGACACGGATGCCGACGTGGCATTGACTGCGCAGATGTACGCGAAACGCACCCTGATGGGCGGTTTTACCACGGTGCGTAACCTCGGGTCGCGGGGCGACGCGATGTTCGCACTGCGCGACGCCATCAAGGAAGGCAAGATCGCCGGTCCGAAAATCATGGTGGCCGGTTACTCGATCACACCCACCGGCGGTCATGCCGACATTCACGGCTTCAGGCCCGAGATCCTGGATTTGTTGCCGTCGAGCGGTGTGTGCGACGGCGCCGACGGCTGCCGTGCGGCGGTGCGCCGGCAGGTAAAACGCGGTGCCGATGTCATCAAGGTCACGGCTACCGGCGGCGTCCTGAGCGAGACCGCCACCGGCACCGGCCAGCAGTTCACCGACGAAGAACTCAAGGCCATTGCCGATACCGCGCACGCGCTGGGCCGCAAGGTGACCGCGCATGCGCATGAGGCTGCCGGCATCGAGGCCGCACTGCGGGCCGGTTTCGATTCGATCGAACACGCGATGTGGGCCGACGAGGACACGATGCGCCTGTTTCGCAGGACCGGTGCCTGGATGGTGCCGACCGTCTATCCGATCACCGCCGTCGGCGATACGCCGGAAAAAATGAGGCAGGGACCTTTCAAGGACATGCCGCCGCCGGTCATGGAAAAACTGTTGCGGCTCGGCCGCCAGCCCAAGGACATGACGCGCCTCGCCCACAGCATGGGCGTGAAGATCGCACTCGGCACCGACTCGGCCGTTTCGCCGCACGGTGAAAACGCCAATGAGTTCATCGAGTACGTCAACGTCGGCATGAGCGAAATGGAGTCGCTCATGACCGGTACCGTCAACGCGGCAGAGGCCGCGGGCATTGCCGACAAAACCGGTTCCCTCGAGCCCGGCAAGGCCGCCGACGTCGTGGCCATGCCTCGAAGTCCCCTCGACGACATCAGCGCCGTGCTCGATGTGGTCTTCATCATGCGCGACGGCGTGATTTTCAAACAACCCTGAACAAAAGGGACTCGAAAAAATGAAAACAACATTCTGGCGTTACCGGGCTGTATTGCTCGCGACTCTCGTGGCGGCGATTTCACCCCCGACCTTCGGACAATCGCTACTCATCGAGAACGTGACCCTGATCGACGGCACCGGGCGGCCTGCGGTTGCCGGCACGTCGGTGCTCGTCGAAGACGGACTGATCCGGGAAATTCGCCGCGGACCGATCGATGCGCCGCGGCGTACACAACGTATCGACGGCAGCGGCCAGTACCTGATTCCGGGACTCATGGACCTGCACATCCACCTGCGCGGCGCCATCGAAGTGACGCCGGACGGACTGCGCGAACTGAGCAACGATCGCAGCACCGGCACACGCATGTTGCACAGCTACCTGTATTCGGGCGTTACCTCCATCTATGACGCCGGCAACGTGCCCGACTACATCCTCGGCTTTCGCGACGACGAGCGGGCCGGCAAACTGGTGAGCCCGCGTATCTTCGCCACCGGCGGCATCGTGACCTATCCCGGCAGCCACGGCGGCAACGAATTCGGCACCCAGGTCGACGATTGGCCCGAGGCGATTCCGGCACTCGATGCGCACATCGAGCGGCAACCCGACATCCTCAAGCTGACCTACGAGGAACGAGGCTGGGGCGCACGTGAGATGATCCCCATCCTGCCGCTGGACCTGATGCAGAAGATCGTCCACTACTACAACGATCGCGGAATTCGCACAACGGTCCACACCTCGAGCGAATACCGCGCCCGGCAGGCGATATTCGCCGGCGTGGACACCCTCGCCCACCCGATCATCCAGGGACCGATCACCCAGGAATTTGCCAACCTGATGGGTGCCAAGAAGATCCCAATGGTGACGACGCTGACCATCGGCGAGAACTACAGCCGCCTCGCCGAACATCCGGAATACCTGGACCAGCCGCTGTACCGCGACACGATTCCGGCGGAGCAGATCGAGGAACTGAAGACCGTGCGTCGCCAGGAGTACCAGGAGCGAAAGTGGACCTGGTGGATGAAGATCATGTCGACCATTGCGCAGGAAAACCTGCGCATGATCAACGAGGCGGGCGGTGTGCTGGTGGCCGGTACCGACCAGTCCTCCGGACCGGCTCTGCATCGTGAGCTGGAATTGCTCGCCGCCGCCGGTATACCTCCATCGGAAATCATTCGCATCGCGACGCTCAACGGCGCGATTTTCCTCGGCAAGGAGCGGGAGTTAGGCTCGATCGAGGAAGGCAAGATCGCCGACATGGTGTTGTTGTCCGCCGATCCCACCGAGGACATCGACAACGCCAAGCAGATCGTGCAGGTCTTCAAAGGCGGCACAATGATCGACCGCTCGAAGCTCAACCTGCCGGTCAACCAGTAACCAAGCGTCGGTGCTGACCTCGAGGATCGAACGCGGCGCGACGGCCGGGCTGTTTTGCCTGGCGCTGTTCTGGTCGGCATCTTGCGCGGCCGCAGTCACTGTCGTGCATGCGGGACGGCTCCTGGCGACGCCCGGCGAACCGCCGGTCGAGCGCCAAAGTATCGTTGTCGAAGGCCGGCGCATCGTCGACGTCCGGGAAGGTTACATCGAAATACCCGGAGCCGCCCTGTTCGACCTGTCCGACTCGTTCGTGCTTCCCGGACTTGTCGACGGCCACGTGCACCTGGCATTCTCGCCCGAACATCGCGAGGCGGGCGCCGCGGTACTGAGATCGGAGACCGAGTACGCGATAGCGGTGATCCGCCATGCAAAGCAGGCCTTGCAGGCCGGATTCACCACCGTGGTCGACCTCGGCGCCGTGGGCCTCCCCGGTCATGAAAGTGCGATATTCGGCGTCCGCGATGCGATCAATGCCGGCGACCTCGCGGGGCCGCGAATTCTATCCGCCGGCACACCGATTTCCGCCGAAGGCCTGTCCCGAAGCTCGTCGTATCGACATGAAATTGCACCAGCGATCGACATGCGCTCGGTGTGCAATGGCGCGGACGATTGCAGGCGTGCGGTGCGCCACCAGGTGAAGCGAGGCTCCGACGTCATCGCATTTTTCAATACCGGCAGCCTTCTGAGTGCAGAACAGGTACCCCAGGCGATGACCTACGAGGAAATGCGGGCGATCGTCGAAACCGCGCACGCACTCGGCCGCAAGGTGATTGCGGACGGCCATCACGCCGCGGGTATTGCGACGGCGCTTCGCGCCGGCGCCGATATCATAGATTCCGCGCATCTCTACGACGAAAAGACGTTTGGGCTGTTCGGCAACGACCAGTACTTGCAGTCACATATTTATGGTGTGGTGCAGGCGGTCGGGGCGACGCCCGAGACCCTGCACGACGGGCTGTGGGGCTGGCTGCCGGAACCCATACTGCTGCGCTTCCAGGACATTCGCAGGCGTCCGTTCGCGATGATGCGGGCCTGGGAATCCGGAATCGAGAATCTCGCTTATGCGTCCGACGCCGGCGTGTACCGCTGGGGAGACAATGCCGGCGACCTCGTGGAATTCGTCAGTCGCGGCATGCCGGAGCAGCAGGCAATCCGCACGGCCACCGTATCCGCCGCGCGCATGCTCGGCCTGGAAAATCGCCTCGGTTCGATCCAAATCGGGAAAGACGCGGACATTATCGCGGTATCGCGCAACCCCCTCGAGGACATTACGGCGATGATGGAGGTGCGATTCGTGATGCGGGCCGGGCAGGTTTTCAGGAACGACGAAAACTGAAGCCCGCGATCAGCCCAGGAACGCGGCAACCGTTACGCCGATGAAGGTGCCGATGACGTAGCCGAAGATGCCGCACATGATCGCCGGCGTTACCAATAACCGCCAGCCCTGTGATATGGCAATCGCAGCCGTCACTGCCGGACCGACCAGCGCTGCTCCGGAGGCTACGATGGTCTCCGCCAGGTCGACCTTGATCAGCTTGGCAACGGCGAACAGCACGACGATGTGTATCAGGATGATCAGCATGCCGTAAACAAACAGGTTCAGGGCAGAATCGATGAACGCCGTGGCATTGGTGCTCGAACCCACCATGGCAAAGAAGATGTACATCAGGATCATGCCGAGCTCGAATTCGCCTTCGAGCGAGGCCATCGCTTTCGGAAAGACATTCGCCACGACGATGGTAAAGACGGTGACGAACAGGATCGTGTAGTGCGAGTAGCCGATGTAGTCGCCGATCACCGCCGACAATGCGCAAATGGCGAAGCTCAGGGCCAGCGCACCGGTCAAATGCCGCAGGTAGACTCTGGATCGCTCGGATTCGCGCAGCGCCTGCTTCTCGTGCTCCGCCATCGAGTCGGCAAGCGACGTCGGCAGGAAATTGACGACCCAGCGTATCGATGGCAGGGCAATCAGCATCATCAGTGCGAGGATGCTGACGACGCTGCTTGCGCTGATCGCAAGCGTGAATTCGGTTTCGGTCATCTGCACCACCTGTGACACCGCGAGAAAATTGACCGCGCCACCGACGTAGCCGCCCGTATACACGCCCGCGACTTTCGGTCCGATGTCACCGAGATCAATGATGAAAAAACCGGCGACCGCGCCGATGACGGTTGCCGCGCTGGCAATGACGAAGGTAATGATGACCTTGCCGGATTCCCTGAAAATCTTGCGGATATCCGCCTTGAACAACAGCAGGGGAATCGCCAGCGACACCATGTACGCACCCACGAAGTCGTACGCCGGCGAGGACAACGGCGTAATTCCGATATTCGACAGCAGCATCGCGACGCTCAGGACCCAGACGACGCCGGAGGTCTTCTTGCCGATCGGGTGGTTGTCGATCCAGAAACCGAAATAAGCCAGGCCGAGTAAAACCGCCCCCATCGCAAACACGTTGTCTGCCGGTACCAGTGACACGATGACTTACCCCCGTTCTTGTTGTTCTTGTTGCGCGAGGCCATTGTCCCGGCTAAGCGGGAGTCACGCAAATGTCAGGGGCAAAGTGCCTTGCGGTTCTGTCCCATCAGTATGAACTTCCATGGGCTCGGCATGCGCTCGGCAACGGATACCTCGATGATCGTGGGGCCGCTTTCCGCGATTGCATTCGGCAATGTTTTCCCGAGTTCCGCGGGCGAAGAGACGCGGTGCGCGCTGGCGCCGAAGCTCCTTGCCATCTTTACGAAATCCGGATTGGTGAGGTCCGAGCAGATCCGGCGACCGCCGAACCACTCGTCCTGTTGCCGCTGTACGTTTGCGAAGCTGTTGTCGTTGAACAGGATCGTCACGAAATTCAGCTTGTGATGCACGGCGGTGCTGAGCTCCTGCATCGTGAACATGAAGCCGCCGTCGCCGCTGACCTGGATGACCACTTTGTCCGGGTGCGCCGCCGCAACCCCCAGCGTGGTCGCGAAACCGAAGCCGAGCGTACCCTGCTGCGCAGCGGTGATGAAATGCCGCGGCTGGTAAGTCTGGAAACCGAACCAGGAGGCGAATCCGACCTGCGTGACCTCGTCGACGAAGTAACCATCCTTGGGCAAGGCGTTTCGGATGACGTCGAGGTAAGCCATTTGCGGCGCCACTTCTTCGCGAACCAGCTTCTCGTACTTGCCCTTGAGCGCTTCCAGTTCATCCTTGCGACTGGACTTTTTGTCGCCGGTTCGCTCGAGCTCATCGAGCAATGCGCGGAGAATAACTTTGGCATCGCCGAGCAGGCCGACCTCGGGATCGACAATTCGAGAAATTTCTTCTGGATCAATTTCGACGCGCACCAGCTTCAGGTCAGCGTCGTGACCCCACATCGTCAGCGGCATCTTGAGGCGCGTGCCCACCGCGAGCACGGCATCCGTCTCGCCCCACAATTCGTGCCCGGCGGGGAGGTTCTGGCTCAGGTAGTGATCGCCGGCGACGATGCCCTTGCCTTTGCGTTTGGACATGACGGGCGCCTGCAGGCGCTCTGCCACTGCCAGCAGTTCCGGACCGGAATCGAGCGCACCGGAACCGACGACGATCATCGGCCGTTTCGCGGCCAGCAGGGTTTTTGCTGCCTGTTTGACGAGCGTATCGTCGACCGTCGGCGGCGCGGGCGGCTGCGCTTTACGCGCAGGCTCTACCTGAGCGCTTTCGCCCATGATGTCCATCGGCATTTCCACTTCGACCGGCCGCAGCCGTCCCGACTGCAGGTCCTCGAAGGCGCGTTGCATCACGACCGGCGTATCTTCGGGCCGGTTGATGCGCTCGGCCCACTTCGACAGGTGGCGAATGAGTCCGAGCTGGTCCGGGATCTCGTGTAAATGACCGTAGCCCGAGTCGATGCCGTCGAGGTGTACCTGCCCGGAGATTGCGAGCACCGGGGAATTGC
>JAWWCT010000063.1:0-20606 GCA_033720315.1 Woeseiaceae bacterium
GAAGTTGCGCAGATGATCGAAATGAACGTGAACGACGTGCGTATCAATATCGCGGAAGTCAGGAAGCCTGAACTCGATGCGCAGCTCGTTGCTGAAGGCATTGCGCAGCAACTCGAGCGTCGCGTGATGTTCCGGCGGGCGATGAAACGCGCCGTGACCAACACCATGCGCGTCGGCGCAGAAGGCATCAAGGTCAAGGTCGGTGGACGCCTGAACGGCGCGGAAATCGCGCGTTCGGAGTGGTACCGCGAAGGTCGTGTGCCGCTGCACACGTTCCGTGCCGATATTGACTACGGACTTGCGGAAGCGAGGACTACCTATGGCGTTATCGGCGTAAAGGTATGGATTTTCAAGGGCGAGGTGTTCGACAAGCCCGATGCAGAGATCGCCGACGAAAAAGATGCGGCGACGGCCGGCGCGCGATAAGGGGCAGGCAGCATGTTACAGCCAAAACGAACGAAGTACCGCAAGCAGCAGAAAGGTCGGAATCGCGGCCTGGCGCAACGCGGCAGTACGGTCGCCTTCGGCGAATTCGGCCTGAAGGCGGTCGAGCGCGGGCGACTGACGGCGCGACAGATCGAAGCCGCGCGTCGTGCAATGACGCGATACATCAAGCGTGGCGGCAAAATCTGGATAAGAGTATTCCCGGACAAGCCGATCACCACCAAGCCGCTCGAAGTGCGGCAGGGTAAGGGCAAGGGCAACGTCGAGTACTGGGTTTGTCAGATTCAGCCCGGTCGCGTGCTGTACGAAATGGAAGGTGTTTCGGAAGACGTGGCGCGCGAAGCGTTTCGCCTGGCTTCCGCCAAGCTGCCGTTCCAGACGACCTTTGCGACAAGGCAGGTGATGTGATGAAAGCCGGAGACTTGCGAGCCATGTCGCGCGACGACCTCCTGAAAGAGCTCGTCGACCTGCGACGCGAACACTTCAATCTCCGTATGCAGCGTGCAACGGGGCAACTGGCGCGGCCGCACGAATATGGCCGGGTCAAGCGGGACATCGCACGGGTCAAGACAGTGCTCGGCGAAATGAATCGAGCAGGTAGCAGCGAATGAGCGAAGAAGCCAAAAACGTCGAACAAAAGAACCGGCGCACAATCACCGGTCGTGTCGTAAGCGACAAGATGGATAAGACGGTGTCAGTGTCGGTCGACCGGCTGATCAAGCATCCGAGTTACGGCAAGTACATTCGTCGCTCGACCAAGGTGCTCGCGCACGACGAAAAGAACGAGTGCAAGGCGGGCGACCGGGTAACGATCAGTGAATGCAGGCCGATTTCGAAGAACAAGGCCTGGCAGGTCGTCGCGGTGGTCGAACGCGCGCCCGAGCAGTGATCAGGTGACGCAGGTATTGCTTGGTGGAATAAGACCATGATTCAGATGCAGACAGTTTTAGACGCGGCGGACAACTCGGGTGCAAGACGCATTCAGTGCATCAAGGTGCTTGGCGGTTCGAAGCGGCGCTACGCCGGCATCGGTGACGTCATCAAAGTCACCGTAAAGGATGCCATTCCTCGCGGCAAGGTGAAAAAAGGCGAGATTTACAATGCGGTCGTCGTGCGCACGCGCAAGGGCGTGCGGCGTAAAGACGGATCATTGATTCGTTTCGACGGCAACGCAGCGGTACTGCTGACGCCGCGCCTCGAGCCGATCGGCACGCGTATTTTCGGGCCGGTGACGCGTGAGCTGCGGACTAACCAGTTCATGAAGATCATTTCGCTGGCACCAGAGGTGCTGTGACGAAATGGCAGTAAGGATCGTAGGAGCGGCTTTGTGTACACGGATGTACTTGTGTCGCGGAGGACAGGATGTCCGAGAGCGACGAGCCGCGATTGCGAAATCAGGATAAGTATTAGGAAATGAACAAGATAAGAAAAGGCGATGAGGTCATCGTGATAACTGGCAAGGACAAGGGCCGTCGCGGCACTGTTCTGCAGATTCTCGACGACGACCGGGTGCTGGTAGAAGGCGTGAACGTCTCCAAGAAGCACCAGAAGCCGAACCCGAACATGGGCATCCAGGGCGGCATCGTCGACCGCGAGCTGCCGCTGGATATCTCGAACGTTGCGGTATTCAACCCGAAGACCAAGAAGGGCGACCGGGTAGGCATTCGCATTAACGACGACGGCAGCAAGGAGCGGATTTTTCGCTCATCCGGCGAAGCCGTGGATGTGTAATTAATAAGGACGACTAAGTTAACGTGGGAGCGGCTTTTTTGTACATGGATGTACTTATGTCGCGGAGGACAGGACGTCCGAGAGCGACGAGCCGCGGAGAAACAGTAAATGGCAAGACTACAGGAACTTTACAAGACCCGGTTGCAAGGCGAGATCATGCAGAAGCTCGGTCTCAAGAATGCAATGGAAGTGCCGCGAATCAGCAAGATTACGCTCAACATGGGCGTGGGCGAGGCCGTGGCCGACAAGAAGGTTCTCGAAAATGCGGTCGGCGATCTCGAGAAGATTGCCGGGCAAAAACCGCAAATCACCAGCGCCAGAAAGTCGGTTGCAACCTTCAAGATTCGCGACGGCTACAAGATCGGTTGCATGGTGACGTTGCGCCGCGAACGCATGTACGAGTTTCTCGACAGGCTCGTCAACATCGCTATTCCGCGTGTTCGGGATTTTCGCGGCCTGAACCCGAAGTCCTTCGATCGGCAGGGAAACTACAGTATCGGCGTTTCGGAGCAGATCATTTTTCCGGAGATCAACTACGACCAGGTCGATGCCATTCGTGGCCTGGATATCACTATAACGACCACTGCGCGTAATCCCGAGGAAGGTAGGGTGTTGCTCGAGGCGTTCAATTTTCCATTCAAGAAATAGGTAGAAATTTTTTGCTCACTCATTGAAATTGCAGGCGACAGTTTTCGACAGTGCAGCAAGTGATCAACTAGAAGAGAGTATTAACTTGGCAAAGAAATCGATGATTCAGCGCGAATTGAAGCGTGCAAAACTCGTCAAGCGTCACGCTGCGAAGCGCGCCGCGCTCAAGTCAATCATTCGCAACATCAATTCGTCGGACGAAGAACGGCGGGCGGCGCAGGCGAAACTTAATGCGTTACCGCGAGATTCGAGCCCGGCGCGAATGCGCAGTCGTTGCGCAATCACCGGTCGGCCACATGCCGTGTATCGCAAATTCGGTCTCGGCCGTAACAAGTTGCGGGAAGCAGCGATGAAGGGCGAGATTCCGGGCCTGACCAAGGCGAGCTGGTAACGGAGATCGAAAATGACCATGACCGACCCGATTTCCGACATGTTGACGCGCATTCGTAATGGCCAGAAAGCGCGCAAGACGAGCGTGTCCATGCCGGCGTCCAAGGAAAAAATCGCTGTTGCCGAAGTCCTGAAAGACGAAGGCTACATCACGGATTTCGCTGCCTCGGGCGATGGCGCCGAGCGAACGCTGGTTGTCGAACTGAAGTATTTCGAAGGCAAGCCCGTCATCGAGAAAGTCGAACGAACGAGCAGGCCGGGCCTGCGAGTCTACCGCGGCAAGGACGAACTGCCAAAGGTACTGGGCGGCCTGGGCGTCGCGATCGTATCGACCTCGCAGGGCGTCATGAGCGACCGTCAAGCACGCGAAAAAGGCGTTGGCGGAGAGGTGATTTGCGTCGTGTCCTGATGAGGCGGCTGCGCAGAGAGAGTACGAGTCACAGTTATGTCGAGAATTGCTAAAGCACCAGTCGAATTGCCGCAAGGAGTGGAGTTCAACCAGTCCGGCAGGACGGTTTCCATCAAGGGCAGTAACGGCACCTTGTCGATGGAGCTGAATTCCGAGGTCGAACTGGTTCAGGAAGACGCCACGATCACCGTCAAACCGCGCTCGAATGCCCGGTTTGCAACGGCGATCGCCGGCACGACGCGGGCAATCCTGGCCAACATGGTCCAGGGCGTGACCAAGGGTTTCGAGAAAAAACTCGAACTCCGGGGTGTCGGCTATCGCGCGGCGATGGAGGGCAAGAAGCTGAACCTGGTGCTCGGGTTCTCGCATCCGATCCTGTACGAGATCCCGCAGGGTGTCACGGTCGAGACTCCGAGCCAGACGGAAATCGTCGTAAAAGGCAGTGACAAGCAGCAGGTCGGGCAGGTCGCCGCGGAAATACGCCGCTTCCGGCCGCCGGAGCCTTACAAGGGCAAAGGTGTGCGCTACGTGGACGAGCGGGTCGTAATGAAGGAAGCCAAGAAGAAGTAGCAGGTTCGAAGATGAAACTGGACAAGAAACAGACACGTTTGCGTCGCGCGAAAAAGGCACGTGCCAGGATCGCGGAGAAACGCGCGCACCGGCTGACCGTGCATCGCACGCCGCGGCATATTTATGCGCAAATCATCGCCCCGGACGGCGGCACCGTTATGGTTGCTGCGTCGACGCTCGAGAAAGACGTCAGGAAGGGCATGAAGAACAGTGGCAATGTCGCGGCAGCGGCAATCGTCGGCGCAAGGATCGCAGAGAAAGCCAAGGCGGCAGGCATCGACACGGTTGCCTTCGATCGCTCCGGGTTTCTCTATCACGGGCGCATCAAGGCGTTGGCTGAAGCCGCGCGCGAAGCAGGTTTGAAATTCTAGGCAGAGGAACAGGTACCGGCGAGTGAGCCGGGTGAACCGGATATGGCAAGAGTCGAACAAACGCAAAGCAACGACGACCTTTTAGAAAAGCTGGTCGCCGTCAATCGTGTCGCAAAAGTCGTCAAGGGTGGTCGCCAGTTCGGCTTCACCGCGCTGACGGTGGTCGGCGACGGCAACGGGCATGTCGGTTTTGGATATGGCAAGGCACGCGAAGTGCCGGTCGCGATTCAAAAGGCGATGCAGGCCGCGCGCAAGAACATGATCAAGGTCAACCTGACAAACGATACATTGCAGTACCCGAAAAAGGGCCGCCACGGTGCGACTTACGTGTACATGCAACCGGCGTCCGAAGGTACCGGCGTCATCGCCGGCGGTGCCATGCGCGCCGTGTTCGAGTGCGCCGGGGTGCGCAACGTACTGGCGAAGAGCTACGGCTCGCGCAATCCTATCAATGTGGTGCGGGCGACGATTGGTGCGCTGGAGAGTATTCATTCACCGCGTGCAATCGCTGCGAAGCGCGGCAAGAAGATCAAGGAAATAACGGGCTAGGACCAGGGGTCCCATAGAAACGAGATTCGAGAGATGGCGGAGCCAAAACGATTGAAAGTGACGTTGACCAAGAGCCGCTTTGGCAGGCTCAAGAGCCACAAGGCCTGTGTGGCCGGGCTTGGTCTGCGCAAGATGCACCAGAGTGTCACGGTCATCGACACGCCGGAGAATCGCGGCATGATCAACAAGGTTTCGTACCTCCTTAAGGTTGAGGAAGTCTGAGATGCGTCTCAATGAGTTGTCGCCCCGCAAGGGCGCAAAAAAGGTGAGCAAGCGACGGGGTCGCGGGCATTCCGCCGGCCAGGGAAAAACCTGCGGGCGCGGCCAGAAGGGCCAGCATGCTCGCTCGGGCGGTTTTCACAAGGTCGGTTTCGAAGGTGGTCAGATGCCGTTGCAGCGGCGGCTGCCGAAGGTCGGCTTTCAGTCGCGCAAGTCGCGGTTCTCGGCGGAGCTTCGCTTGCACGAGCTCGAGCTGGTGGACAGCGAGGTCATCGATATCGAGGCCTTGAAAAAACGGCGCCTGGTGCCGGCCCAGACGCTCAAGGTGAAGGTCATCAAGTCCGGCGAGATCAAGACGGCAGTCAAGCTCAAGGGTCTCGCGGTGACAAAGGGCGCACGTGAGGCAATTGAAGCCGCAGGTGGCACGATTGAATAGGGTATCGGGGCTGAAGCCCCTCCCACAGCTGAAGCCCCTCCCACAGCTAAAGCCGTTCCCACGGTGGGCGCGGTTCTGGATGCGGGAGCGGCTTTAGCCGCGACTGCAAAGAAAGGTAAATAGGCAAAGGTATACATGGCGAGAAAGCCAACAATGAATCCGGCAGGCGCCGCCAAATCGGGCAGCAAGTTGCAGGAGCTGAAACTCCGAATCCTGTTCCTCGTGGGAGCATTGATCGTGTTTCGCGCCGGCACCTACATTCCGGTGCCCGGTGTGGATCCGGCTGCCCTTGCCGCCTTCTTCGATCAGCAGGCCGGCAATATGCTGGCGCTTTTTAACCTGTTTTCCGGCGGTGCACTCGGACGCTTCGGCATTTTCGCGCTCGGCATCATGCCTTACATCTCGTCATCGATCATCATCCAGATGGCGAGCCACATCATGCCGAACCTGCAACAGCTGCGTAAGGAAGGCGAATCGGGCCGTCGCAAGATCATTCAATACACGCGCTACGGAACCGTTGCGCTGTCGACGTTCCAGTCCATCGCCGCGGCGTCGTGGCTGCAAAGCCAGCCGGGTGTGGTTGTGAATCCTGGACCGGCATTTCTGATTACGGCGTGCATCACACTGGTGACCGGCACCATGTTCCTGATGTGGCTCGGCGAGCAGATCACGGAGCGCGGCATCGGAAATGGCATCTCGATGATCATCCTTGCGGGAATCGTTGCCGGCTTGCCCGCGGGTGTCGCCGGAACCGCGGAACTGGTGCGCAATGGCGAAATGTCATCGGCGACTGCCATCCTGTTACTGATCGGCGGTATCGCAGCGACCACCTTCGTCGTCTACATGGAGCGCGCGCAACGTCGCATCACCGTGAACTACGCGAGGCGCCAGCAGGGACGCAAGATGTACGCGGCACAGAGCACCCACCTGCCGTTCAAGATCAACATGTCGGGCGTTATTCCGCCGATTTTTGCCTCGAGCATCCTGATGTTCCCGGCGACGATTGCGCAGTTTTTCGGACAGTCGGCCAACCCGTCTCCGGTGCAGAACACGCTGTTGGTTATCGGCGCCAATCTCGGCCCCGGCCAGCCGGTGTACGTGATCCTGTACGCGGCGATGATCATCTTCTTCTGCTTTTTTTACACCGCGCTGGTATTCAACTCTAAGGACACTGCGGACAATCTGAAGCGGTCGGGTGCTTTCGTACCGGGTATCCGGCCGGGCGCTCAAACCGCGGAATACATCGACCGCGTGCTGACGCGACTGACGTTCTGGGGCGCGCTCTATATCGCCGGTGTGTGCCTGCTGCCCGAGATATTCCGCATGTTCTATCCGAGCGTGCCGTTCAATTTCGGCGGTACCTCGCTCTTGATTCTCGTCGTCGTAACGATGGACTTCATGTCGCAGATGCAGGCGCACGCGATGAGTCATCAGTACGAAGGCATGATGCAAAAGGCCAACCTGCGCAATTACGGGCGCAGCGGTTCGGTCAGGTAAGTTGACTGGAGAGATCTCATGAAAGTCAGGGCATCGGTCAGAAAAATGTGCAGAAACTGCAGGATCATCCGGCGTAACGGCGTCGTGCGGGTGATCTGTACCGACAAACGGCACAAGCAGCGGCAAGGCTAGGAATACTGGAAAGGAAATAACGTGGCACGTATAGCAGGCATCAACATACCGTTGAACAAGCACATCGTGATTGGTTTGACATCGATCTACGGCATCGGCCGGTCGCGGGCGAAACAGATTTGCGAAGCGGCTGGCGTGAAGCCGGAAACGGTCGTGAAGGACCTGGCGGAACCCGAGGTTGCCAGTTTGCGTAACGCTGTCGGCAATTTCGTCGTGGAGGGCGATCTGCGCCGCGAGACGTCGATGAACATCAAGCGGCTCATGGACCTGGGCTGTTACCGCGGCATCCGTCACAGGCGCGGCCTGCCGCTGCGCGGCCAGCGCACGCGCACCAATGCGCGGACGAGGAAAGGGCCGCGCAGGCCAATCAAGAAGTGAGTAGAAAGTAGCTGATTAGTTAACTAGAGGAACCGAACTTGGCAGAACCACGCAAGAAGAAGGTCAAAAAGCATGTCGTCGATGCGATAGCGCACATTCATGCTTCCTTCAACAACACGATCATCACGATTACAGACCGCCAGGGCAACGCGCTCGCGTGGGCGACCGCCGGTGGCTGTGGCTTTCGTGGATCGCGGAAATCGACACCGTTCGCCGCGCAGGTTGCTTCGGAAAAGGCAGGGCGGACGGCGCAGGAATTCGGCGTGAAAAATGTCGACGTCCGCGTGCGCGGGCCAGGGCCGGGAAGGGAATCTGCGGTGCGCGCACTGAATGCGCTCGGTTTTCGAATTCAGCATATCGAGGACGTAACACCCATCCCGCACAACGGATGCCGTCCTCCCAAGAAACGCCGTGTATAGAGGCTGAAAATGGCAAGATATCTCGGACCAAAATGCAAGTTGTCCCGCCGCGAAGGCACGGACCTGTTTCTGAAAAGTGGCGTAAGGCCGCTGGAAACGAAATGCAAGCTGGAAGTTTCGCCTGGCGGAGCCGCGCAACGCCGGCCGCGCCTGTCCGACTATGGTCTGCAGCTCAGAGAGAAGCAGAAGCTGCGCCGTATGTACGGAGTGCTGGAACGCCAGTTTCGCAACTATTACAAGAAAGCCGCTCAGCTCAAGGGTTCGACGGGTGAAAACCTGCTGCGCCTGCTGGAAGGGCGGCTGGACAATGTTGTCTATCGCATGGGCTTCGCATCGACGCGAGCCGAAGCACGTCAGCTCGTTAGCCACAAAGGCATCGAGGTGAACGGCCAGCTAGCCAACATTCCCTCTCTTCAGGTGAATGCCGGTGATTCTGTCGGCGTTCGCGAAAAAGCAAAAAAACAGCTTCGTATAAAAAGCGCTCTGGAGATCGCGACCCAGGTTGGACTGCCGGAATGGGTCGACGTCGATGCGAAGAAAATGGCAGGTACGTTGAAATCATTGCCGGACCGGGAAGACATCCTGCCGGATATCAATGAAAACCTCGTCGTCGAGCTGTACTCGAAATAGTCAGGAGTTACACACATGCAGGAATCTGTTAACGAGTTTCTGAAACCGCGTGTCGTCAAGGTTGCGCCGGTCAATAACCTTCATGCGAAGGTGACGATCGAACCTTTCGAGCGTGGCTACGGTCATACGCTGGGCAATGCGTTGCGCCGTATTTTGCTTTCATCGATGCCGGGCGCTGCGATCACGGAAGCGGAGATCGATGGCGTGCTGCACGAATATACGAGTATCGAAGGAGTCCAGGAGGACGTCGTCGATATTCTGCTCAACCTCAAGAAGGTTGCCGTGCGCATGCATACACGCGACACCGCCGAGCTCAGGATTTCCAAGCGCGGCAAGGGCACCGTGACGGGCGGCGACATCCAGCTCGACCACGATGTCGAGATCATGAACCCGGATATCGTCATCGCCAACCTCACCAAGGACGGCGAACTGAACATGGTACTGAAAGTCGAGCGCGGCCGCGGTTACCGCCCGGCGAAGCAGCGCCCCGCATTCGAAGAGCAGACCGGCCCGATCGGCCGGCTGCAGCTCGATGCGTCATTCAGCCCGGTCAATCGTGTCACCTACGACGTCGAAGCCGCGCGCGTGGAGCAGCGCACCGACCTCGACAAGCTGATCATCGATATCGAAACCAACGGTACGATTGATCCGGAAGAGGCGATTCGCCGCGCCGGCAGTATATTGAAGGATCAGTTGTCCGTGTTCGTCGATCTGCAGGGCAAGGAAGAAGGTACCGGCACCATGGCGGAGAGCCAGGTCGACCCGATTTTGCTGCGACCGGTCGACGAACTCGAGCTGACGGTTCGCTCTGCAAACTGCTTGAAGGCGGAAAACATCATGTACATCGGTGACCTGGTGCAGCGTACCGAAGTAGAGTTGCTGCGGACGCCGAACCTCGGCAAGAAATCGCTGACCGAAATCAAGGAAGTGCTCGAGGGGCATGGCCTGGGACTCGGCATGCGGCTGGACAACTGGCCGCCGCCCAGCCTGCGCCCGGAGCACGAGCTGACCCTATAAGAACAGGAAGCCAGGACTATGCGTCACAGGAAATCCGGCCGCAGACTCGGCCGCAACAGCTCGCACCGCCAGGCTATGTTTCGCAACATGGCAACGTCGCTCGTGCGTCATGAAATGATCAGGACGACGGTGCCGAAAGCCAAGGAGCTGCGCCGCGTGGTGGAGCCGTTGATCACGCTTGCCAAGTCGGATGGCGTGGCAAACAGGCGCCTCGCTTTCGATCGCCTGCGCGATAAGGAAGCCGTGGGCAAGTTGTTCAGCGATCTCGGACCGCGATTCAAGGATCGTCCGGGCGGATATCTGCGCATTTTGAAGACCGGTCCGCGCCCGGGCGATGCGGCGCCGATGGCGATCGTGCAGCTGGTCGACGGCCCGGCCAGTGAGGCAGCGGAAGCGACGGCCGCCGACGAATAAACGCACGGTAACGGCTACAAGGAGCGGGCCCTGCGGGGCCCGTTTTTCATGCCGCAACGCTTTTTCCCGGGCTCGGTGATTTCACATAAGCAACCGATTGTTTCCGCCTGTGGTTGGGCATGCCCACATATTGGCCAAAAAAACTTCCCAATGCTTAAAATTTGGCCGGGCAAATGACTCATAAGTTATTGAAAAAAATTGGAAAAACGGTCCCGTGGCGGGGCTGTGAGCAAGCTCACAGCGTTCCTTCGTGCAGCAAACTACAGTGGTGTCTCGCTAATGTCCGGGGGCAGGACGATCAGCAAAGACCGCAAACATGCCGATTGCGTCATTCTGGATCGAGACGCATTCGATCCCGACGCCGTATTTCATGACGACATCGTCAGCGACGAGGTGTTGCCGAAACTCAGCCTGGCCGTCGACGGCCTGAGCGGCTCGCGAGACCGGGACATGAAATTGCCCTCGGAAGACACGGCTAAAAACAAGATCATCCAACCGTCAAAGACCTACCCGGAAACAAAGCTCGATCCCGAGCAGCTCGAGGTGTATGGGTGGGAAAGTTCACTGTGGCGAAAAATCAGAGGATATCTGGGGTTCTAACAGCACCCTACTAAAGGTCAGTCCGCAATTGGCAAAGCCGCTATTGCTCACGATCGTGGGCGGACTGGGACGAAAAATCCGAGGATATCTCGGATTCTAAAAACACGTTACTAAAGATCAACCCGCATCCCAATAAATCGTAAGCCTGAACAAACGCCGCCGGATTGGGCGCGTTTCTGTATCTTTCCCCTGTCGATGGCATCATCTAGACTGCTGTGATGGACAGATATTTCAAAGGCAAGACCGTCATCGTCACCGGCGGCTCCGAAGGCGTAGGCGCAGCCACCGCACGCAAGTTTGCCGCTGCAGGCGCCAACCTGGTGTTGGTTGCGCGCAGCAAAAAGAATCTCGAGCGCATTGCCGAAGAACTGCGGCCAATGACCAGCGTCGTGCTGGTCAGCATGGACGTGTCTGACCTCGAAGCCTGCACCAACCTGTTCAAGAAAACGGAATTCGAGTTTGGCGGCTTGCATGTGCTGGTCAACAACGCCGGATATCATCAACGCGGACCGGTGCAAAACATCGCCGTCGACGACCTCGGCAAGATGATCGACGTGAATCTGCGGGCGCCGATCATCCTGAGTCGCATGGCGTTGCCGTACCTCCAGCGGTCCGGCGGCGGAGCGATCGTTAATGTCGGCTCACTTGCGGGGCGGACCCCGGTACCCGGCGCGGCAACCTATTCCGCGACCAAGGCCGGCCTGCGCGCCTTTACCAAGGCGCTCGCCGAGGAGCTCGTCGACACCGATATCAAGGTAGCCACCGTGTCACCGGGGCCGATCGATACCGGGTTCATCATGTCCAATATCGATAACGTGACGGACCTGACATTCTCGCAGCCGATCAGCACGGCGGATGAAGTCGCCGACGAAATCCTCAAGTTGTGCCACAACGACAAGCTCGAGCGCTCTATGCCGCCGATCAGCGGCTTTTTGACAACTATGACTTACCTGTTTCCGGGCTTCGGGCGTGCCATGCGTCCAGTGCTCGAAAGCAAGGGCCGCCGCGTCAAGCGCAGACTCATTGCGCAAAGAGGCGAACAAAGTGAGGAGGACCGATGAGTTTTCACCTGGCACAGGTCAATATTGCCATTGCCAAGTATCCCTATGACGACCCGCGGATTGCCGGTTTCGTCGATAACCTGGATCGCATCTACGCGCTGGCCGAGTCGACGCCTGGATTCGTGTGGCGCCACGTAACTGTCAACGACGACATAGAAGCGAAACAGATATTCGGCGAGCCCAACCTGATTTTCAACATGTCGGTGTGGGAATCGCTCGATGCGCTGCGCGAATTTGTCTACCGCAGCGATCACGCCTCGATCCTGCGCCAGCGGGCATCGTGGTTTGTGCCAATGGACCGGCCCGTTTTTGCCCTCTGGTGGCAACCGGCTGGTAAAATCCCGACAATCCTGGAGTCGAAACACCGCCTCGACTGCCTGCACCAGGCCGGACCGACTGAAGACGCCTTCACGTTCCGGAATTCTTTCGAGGCACCGCAAGCGCAGGAACTCGCCAATGGCTGACGAACTAAAACAACTACCCGGCATCGGGCCGCAGATGGCAAAGGACTTTCACGACCTGGGCATCTTCGAATTGTCCGATTTGCAGGGCCAGAATCCGGAAATTCTGTACAAGCGCCTGTGCCTGATGCACGGCATGAAAGTCGATCGCTGTGTCCTGTACGTCATTCGTTGCGCCGTCTACTACGCCTCGGAAGAAGATCACGATCCGGAACTTCTGAAATGGTGGAACTGGACAGATACCGGCGGCCAGGTGCATTAGGCTGCGCGAGCGACTTTGGCGAACAAACTCAAAACAGAAGAAATCAATGCCGGCCTGGAATCCCTGCCAGGATGGTCACTGAGTGACGACAAGCTGCGGCGCGAATTCAAATTCAAGAATTTCACCGAAGCGTTCGGCTTCATGGCCGGTGCAGCCATCGAAGCCGAAAAAATGAATCACCATCCCGAGTGGTTCAATGTCTACAACAAGGTCGTGGTCGACCTGATGACCCATGAAGCCGGCGGCATAACCGAGCTTGACTTGAGACTGGCCAGCAAGATGAACGAACTTGCCGGCAATCGCGGCTGACAGATCAGGCAGCAAATGCGTCGCGGGTGAAATTCTCGCAGCCGTCGTCCAGCACCCTCACATTGTCCTCGATACGAATGCCGCCATACGGCCGCAACCAGTCGATGCGTTCCTTGTTGACCATCGATGCGGCCGGCGTGCCCTCGAGATTGTCGAGCAACATGTCGATGACATACAGGCCGGGTTCGATCGTCAACACCTGGTCTGCGTCGAGCTGTCGCGTCATGCGCAGGTGACGGTGCCCACTGGGCGGATCCACGGTATTGCCCGTGTCGTCTGCCAGGTTGCCGCCGACGTCGTGAACCTGGATGCCGAGCAGGTGACCGAGGCCGTGCGGGTAAAAAGCGGCAGTTACCCCGGACTCGATCAGGGCATCCGCGCTGCCGCGGGCAATGCCAATCTCCACCAGCAGCTCTGCGATCTTTCGGTGGCAGGCGATGTGCAGTTCCGCGAAACCGATACCGGTTTTTACCTCGCCAACCAGTTCCAGTTGCAGTTGTTCGAAGCGCTCGATGAGATCGGCGAATTCGCCCTCTTTTTTTGCATAGGTGCGGGTGATATCTGCTGCGTAGCCGTTGACGCTTGCGCCCGCATCGATCAGGAACGAGCGTATTTCCTTCGGCTTGACCCGCTCCTGGTGCTGGTAATGCAAGACGGCGCTGTGTTCGTTCAGCGCTATGATGTTGTCGTAAGGCAGTTCATCACCGGTTTGCTGCACTGCGCGACAGTACTCGAGGTGGATGGCGTATTCGGTGTTTCCGGAACGGAATGCCTTTTCCGCTGCCAGGTGCCCGCGGACCGCGCGACGCGACGCAGCACGCATGCACTCGAGTTCGTAGCCGGTCTTGACGCCGCGGCAGTAATGCAGGAAATTCAGGGCACTGGACGGATTGACCCGCTCGATTCCGTGAGCGAATCCGGGGTCGTCGATCTCACCAATGACGATGCACTTGTTGCGCTCGTCCGGAAAATGCTCCGCCGCATCCTCGCGGGTGTGCACCACGCGCACATCGAATTGCTCGGGCCAGAATCCCTGCGGCGGCCCTGGCGGCTGGTGCCAGTAGTCCTTTTCCTGGTGATAGATGAGTATCGGCGTCTCGCCGGGTGTGTAGACGACGTAGCAATGGGGCGTGCCGGTCAGCGGCAGCCAGCCGACAAAATGTGGGTTGGCGCGAAAAGGGTATGCTCTGTCGTCTAGAAATGCAGTTCGTGGCGCGCCGGAAAAAATGACCGCGTGATTGGCGCCGGCGCGTTCCAGCGCCTGGTCGTGACGGCTGCGAATAGTCTCCACGTGATCCGGGTATAGCGCGCCGAGCGTGGCATCATCGGCGCTGGCTGACGTGCTCATGCAGTCATCATAACCGGATTCCGCGAGCCGCGTGAATGTCGCAAATCGGCGTCCCGGAGGCGGCTGGCGGAGTTTCAATCCACCCGCAAACTAGGCATCATTCATCATTTTCCAGCGTGGCCCGGAGATATGTATGAACCGCCTGCTTTTCGTGCTACCGGGGCTCATGGCTAGCGTCATGGCCGTCGCGCAGGGCTTTGACCGGCCGACCGGTCTGCCGTTTGCATCGCGCTCCGAGGTCATTGGTACCCGGGGCATGGTGGCCACCAGCCAACCGCTCGCCACCCAGGTCGGCCTCGACATTCTCAAGGCCGGCGGCAGTGCCGTCGACGCGGCAATTGCGGCAAATGCCATGCTCGGGCTGACCGAGCCGACGGGCTGCGGTATCGGCGGTGACTTGTTTGCCATCGTCTGGGACGCCGACAAAGGCGAACTCACCGGCCTCAACGCGTCCGGCCGTTCGCCGCAGTCATTGAGTTTGAGGCACTTCAAGGAGGCAGGCCTCGAGAGCATCCCCACCCTGGGCGTGTTGCCGGTCAGTGTGCCCGGGGCGGTGGACGGCTGGTTCGAGCTGCACGCACGCTACGGGCGGCTGCCCATGGCCGAGCTGTTGCAGCCTGCGATCGAGTATGCGCAAAACGGTTTCCCGGTAACTGAGGTCATTGCCGACCTGTGGGCAAAGAATGCCGAGACCCGCAAGGAGTTCCCCGGCTTCCGCGAGGTGTATATGCCGGGCGGCACCACCCCGAAAACCGGTGACGTATTCAAAAACCCGGCGCTCGGCAGCACCTACCAGACCATCGCCAACGGCGGGCGCGACGCTTTTTATAAAGGCGAGATCGCGAAAAAGATCGACGCTTACATGGCCGAGCAGGGTGGTTTCCTGAGTTACGACGATCTCGCGCAGCACAAGTCGGAATGGGTCACACCGTTATCCACCAACTATCGCGGCTACGACGTCTACGAGCTGCCGCCCAATGGCCAGGGTGTGGTTGCGCTGCAAATGCTGAACATCCTCGAAGGCTATGACCTCAGAAGCATGGGTTTCGGCAGCACCCAGTACCTGCACACGCTCATCGAAGCGAAAAAACTCGCTTACGAGGATCGCGCAAAGTTTTATGCGGACCCGGACTTTTACGACGTGCCGATCAACATGCTGCTGTCGAAAGAGTACGCGGCCGAACGGCGCAAGCTGATATCGAAGGACAATGCGGCCAAGTCCTATCCACCCGGCGACGCCAGCCTCGAATACGGCGACACCATCTACATGACGGCCGCGGACAGGGACGGCAATATCATCTCGCTGATCCAGTCGAACTACGGCGGTCTCGGTTCCGGCATGACGCCGGCCGAACTCGGTTTCCAGCTACAGAATCGCGGCGCCCTGTTCAGCCTCGAGGAAGGACATGCCAATGTCTTCGAACCCGGCAAGCGGCCGTTCCATACGATCATCCCCGCGTTCGTAATGAAAGACGGCAAGCCGTGGCTCAGCTTCGGCGTCATGGGCGGATCGATGCAGCCGCAGGCACACGTGCAGATCCTGGTGAACCTGATCGATTTCGACATGAACCTGCAGGAAGCCGGCGACGCGCCGCGCATGCGCCATACCGGTTCCTCGCAACCGACGGACGAGAAGATGACCGACGGCGGTACCGTCTACTTCGAACGCGGTATTGCGGAGAGCGTGCGGCAGGCACTGCGAAAGATGGGCCACAACGTCAGCGACGGCAGCATCGACTACGGCGGTTACCAGGCCATACTCAAAAACGACGTACAGGGCGTCTACTACGGCGCCTCGGAATCCCGCAAGGACGGCCACGCAGCCGGATACTAGAACGATGGCTCAGGACGTTTATCTCACCGGCATCACGACGACCGGTACACCCCACATCGGCAACTACGTCGGCGCGATCCGTCCCGGTATCGAAGCCAGCAAGGACCCGGGCAAGAAGAACTACTATTTCCTTGCGGACTATCACGCGCTCGCCAAGGCAGAGGATCCCGACCGCGTGCACCGCTCGTCGCTCGAGATTGCCGCCGCCTGGCTGGCACTCGGGCTGGATACGGACAACGCCGTGTTCTATCGGCAATCCGACATCGACGAGATCCTGCACCTGACCTGGATCCTGACCTGTGCGACCGCCAAAGGCCTGATGAATCGCGCCCATTCCTACAAAGCCATGGTGCAGGCCAACGAGGAAAGCGGCAACAAGGATCCGGACCAGGGCATCATGATGGCGCTTTACAGCTACCCGATTCTCATGTCGGCAGACATCCTCATGTTCAAGTCCACCAAGATCCCGGTGGGCCGTGACCAGAAGCAGCACGTGGAGATGACCCGCGACATCGCGCAGCGCTTCAATCACCGCTACGGCGATATCCTGGTCATCCCCGAGGCGGTGATCAGCGAGGACACGGCGACGCTGGCCGGCCTCGACGGCCGTAAGATGAGCAAAAGTTACAACAACGTCATTCCGCTGTTTGCCGAGGAAAAGAAACTGCGCAAGCTGATCATGAAGATCAAGACCAACAGCCTCGAGCCCGGCGAACCCAAGGAGACGGAAGGCTCGACGCTGTATGACATTTACAAGGCGTTCGCAACGCCGGACGAAGTGAAAGAAATCGAAAAGCGTTACGCCGAGGGCATTGCCTGGGGCGAAATGAAACAGATCCTGTTCGAGTACCTGAACGATCACCTGAAGCCGGCACGCAAGGAATACCAGCACCTGATCGACGATCCTGCGATCATCGAAAAGGAACTGTTGAAAGGTGCAGAAAAAGCACGCGAGATTTCCGTTCCCTACCTGGCGGAAATCCGCCACGCCATCGGTATCCGCAAACTGGGATAAGCAAATGAGCAAGGTCAACCTCACCGACAAATTTCAGAAATTCGATGACTTGTGGTCACCGAAGCTCGTCGGCGAACTCAATGAGAACTACATCAAGCTGGCGAAAGGCCAGGGTGAACTCGACTGGCATACGCACGACGACGAAGACGAATTCTTTCTGGTCGTCAATGGCCATCTCGACATCCACCTGCGGGACAAAGTCGTGTCGCTGGATCCGGGTGAATTCTTCGTGGTGCCGAAGGGCACCGAGCACCGGCCGGTGGCTGAAGACGGCGCCGAGATCCTGCTGATCGAGCCGAAGGAAACGCTGCACACCGGCAGCAAGAAAACCGGGCAGACCGTCGATATCGAAAACCAGGCCTGGATCTGATTTTCCGGTGACGCCGGTGTGAAACAATCGATCCGGCACCTCGCGCTTGTGGTCCGCGACTATGACGAAGCCATCGATTTCTTCTGCCAAAAACTCGGTTTCGAGCTGATCGAGGACACTGACCAGCCAAGGCAAAACAAGCGCTGGGTCACCGTTAGACCGCCTGGAGGCGATGGCACCAGCCTGCTGCTCGCCCGCGCCACAACTCCGGAGCAACAGCAATCTATTGGCAATCAATCAGGCGGCCGGGTGTTCCTGTTCCTGGAGACGGACAATTTCCAGCGCGACTACGAAGCCATGCAGGAAAAGGGAATCAAGTTCGTGCGCGAGCCAAAAGCAGAATCCTACGGCACGGTGGCTGTGTTCGAGGACCTGTACGGCAACTTGTGGGACCTTTTCCAGCCCGCGTGAGTTACATTGTGTCTAACGGACTTTTGACGGCTCGTCCGCCACGCTTGATCACATGCGTGTACACCATGGTCGTACGAACGTTAGCGTGCCCAAGCAGCTCCTGCACAGTCCGAATGTCATAGCCGCTTTCCGGCAAATGTGTCGCAAATGAGTGTCGAAACGTATGACAAGTGGCGCGTTTGTTGATACCGGATTTCCTGGCTGCTTTTTTCACCTCTCTTTGAATGGCAGACGAATGCAGGTGATGGCGCCGCTTTTCCGTATGAAATTATATGAAGGCGCAGTGTACAGAAGGAAAAACATACTGCCATTGCCATTGTTTTGGCGCGCCTTGGTACTTTCGATCCAGAGCGTAAGGAATTGATACGCCGCTTAAATTCAACTCCACGTCCCGTTCGTGAACTGCCTTGACATGCTCAAACTGGCGCTTTATGTGCGGCACGAGACGCTCGGCTAGCATCGTCCGCCGATCCTTCGCGCCCTTGCCATCTCGAACCGTCACCTGAAGATAGTCGCAATCGATATCCTGGATGCGCAGCCGCAAGCATTCCACGAGGCGCAAGCCGCTTCCGTACATCAGGTTTGCCGCCAGCCAGGCCTGTCCCGACATCACATCCAGCACCTTTTTCACCTCGGCGCGGGTCAGGACCACCGGCACTCGCACTGGGCGTTTTGCGCGAACAATGCCATCCAGCTGCGGCAAATCCGTGCCAAGGACCTTCTGGTAGAGAAACAGAATCCCGCTCAGCGCCTGATTCTGGGTCGAAGCGGATACCCGCCGATCAGTGGCCAGATAGCTCAAGAAAGCCTCAATTTCCGTCGCACCCAGCCCCTTCGGGTGCTGTTTGTCATGATAAAGAATGAACTTCCTGATCCAGTGGCAATAAACTTTCTCAGTTTCAAAGCTGTAGTGATGAAGGTGCAGGATGCGCCGAACCTCATCCATGAGTTTTGAAGCCATGCAAGATATCCAACATTCAAAAACGCAAGGTAACAACAAGTCACTTTCAAACTTATCAAGCACTTACATCCACGAAAACACGTTAATTTGCACATTTTGTACAATTAAACATTGCATTAATGCTAGATACTTATAGTTTGATGCCAATCGAGTGATCACCGATCAATGTTGTTTGAAATACTAAGTCACCCCTACTTCCAATTAGGAATCGCGGGCATTTTGTTAGTTTACTTTCTTGCTACATCATTACGCATTGCTAACGAGAACGAACGATTCGCCGTATTTATTTTCGGACGTTTTAAAGACTTTAGAGGTCCAGGTATACTTTTTAAATCGAGTGCAATGCGATTTGTTCGAATTTCTGTGGGAGATCTCGGCACATTGACTAGCCGCGAATTCGCGAACTTTGGGGGCGCTGAAATTCCGGTCAAAAATACTGAATCACTGGAGATTGATCGTCCTGTTAGAATCGAGGCATTTGACGCAGACGGGCCGGTTCTTGCACCATCTTCTGAGCGACCAAAAATCTACTGTCCAAAATGTGGACATGGGTTTTGAAGATTGGCACCTAACAAATCGCTGCACTGGCCGTCAGGCGTATCTGTGACGGGTCTTGCAGGATCTATACTTGTCGGTATGGCAAAAAATCGCGCCAGCTACTGGCGCCAGTGAGCTAAAACGTTAGGTGGTGCATTGATCGATGGAGCGTATCGCAAAACTGCTGTTTGCCCTGACGATTGTGACAATATTTTCTTTAGTTTTAACGTTTTCATTTGTTCATTTTTCTGGCAACGGCGGCGAATATTGGGGTTTCGACGGAATCGAAGAGCCATGGAAAGCGGCATCGCGTTCGTTTGAATCTGGCGATTATCGCTTGCTCGCCTTTGATTTGGAGAATTCTCATGGAGTTCGCACCAAAGAATTCCCGGATCTAATTCAGTGCGAGAACTTGCCAAAAGGCATGGGAACGACCGTGCGAATGAATCAAGTGCAATCCCAGCATGGTCATGATTCAATTCACCTCGCGAGCACATTCGCTCATAAGTACAATCTTGCGATGCAGGGCATGATTCTTTCAGAGATATCATATTTTTGCGTGGTTTCTGATGAATAGGTCCGCGCCACCTAACAAATCGCTGCACTGGCCGCCGGGCGTAGCTGTCACGCCTCTTGCAACGTCTAAACTTGAAGGAAAGCAACAGCCGCGCCAGCTACTGGCGCCAGTGAGCTAAAACGTTAGGCGGCAAACCAACTAATTTCGCACTTAGCATCGACGGTGGCACCCGATCATTCTGGGTGGATGAAAGTGCGGGAGATCCTCCGGTTGCTGAAAGACGATGGCTGGGTAATAAAGCGAACCCGCGGAAGTCACCGGCAGCTCAGGCATCCGACCAAACCAGGAACTGTGACGGTCTCTGGGAAACCCGGTATCGACGTGCCACCGGGGACACTTAACAGTATTCTGAAACAGGCTGGGCTAAAATGATCCCAATGCAATACTTGGTCGTAGTAGAGAAAAGCGGGAACGGTTACGGGGCATACGTCCCGGATCTGCCAGGCTGCGTGGCCGCGGCCGAAACTCGGAAGGAAGTGGTTAAGCTCATCCAAGAGGCTATCGAATTTCACATCGAAGGTTTGAAAAAATCTGGCGAAGCGATTCCAGAGCCGAAATCGCAAGGTGAGCTTGTTGATGTACATGCCGCCTAACAAGTCGCTGCAC
>JAWWCT010000064.1:0-20272 GCA_033720315.1 Woeseiaceae bacterium
GACTATGTCCTGCGGCTGCACCGGCCGGGCTACAATTCGCTCGACGAACTCAACTCGGAGCGAATGTGGACCAGCGCGCTGAGTGAAGCAGGCCTATCCGTTCCGGTATCAGTGCTTACGCACCAGGGACAACATTTTATACCGATCGATATTCCCGGTACCGGTGAGCAACGTTACGCAGGAATGACCAACTGGTTTGAAGGCACACGCCTCAGTCGGATTCTGGCGACGAATGCTGACAGCGAGGAGCGAATGCGCATTTTTCGCAGCATCGGCGGAATCGCCGCCGCCATCCACAATCAATCGACGGCCTGGCGAGAGCCGCAAGGTTTTGCGAGGCCTCGCCTCGATCTCGACGGACTGTTGGGAGAGGAGCCGCGCTGGGGACGCTTCTGGGAACACACGGTGCTCACCAAAGCGGAGAAATCGTTGCTGCTACGGGCGAGACAAAAAACCCGCGACGCGCTCAGTGCCTATGCCGCCGGAGCCGATAATTTTGGATTGATTCACGCCGATCTCCATTCCGGGAACATCGTTTACAACGGACAGGACCTGGCATTGATCGACTTCGACGATTCAGCTTACGGCTGGTACATGTACGATATTGCAACAGTACTTGTTGAAGACAGTTTTGCTCCGCACTTCGATGCACTCCGTGCAGCCGTGCTCGACGGGTATCGTGAGCATCGGCCTTTGGCGGATGAAGATGTAGATATGTTGCCCACCTTCCTGCTGATCCGCGGCATGTCGATCATCGGCTGGTTTCATCAGCGAGACGAGCACGACGGCTCGGACCATTTCAATGAAATGAAGGAAGCGGTTCTCGAAGAGTGCGACGTATTATTTGGTGGCGCACAACGCACGACCGGCCATTGATTCTGCTACGCTTGCCGTAACCGGGGCGGTACCCCGGTGCATGTCAGGGGATACGAAAGACATGACGGACCGCGATCTGGGAATGAACCGCCCGATCACGCGCCGCGACTTCGTCGGCGGTGTTGCGGTCGCAATCAGTGGAAGTCTGGCCTGGCGCTGGTCGGAGGCGCAAGACCCGGTAGCGACCTACCGCCGTCAACAAGTACACGCAGACTCCTATCCGCCACTCCGCACGGGTATGCGTGGCAGCCACGAGGGTTCCTACGAGGTTGCCCACCAGATGCGAGACGGCGTCCGCTGGGACAGTCCGGAGGAAACCGGCGAAAAATACGATCTCATCGTCGTGGGCGGAGGCCTGAGCGGCCTGGCAGCAGCCTGGTACTTTCGTGAAGCGGAGCCCGCTGCGCGCATTCTGATCCTCGACAATCACGACGATTTCGGCGGCCATGCCAAGCGCAACGAATTCTGGCATGGCGAGCGGATGCTGCTGTCGCACGGCGGCACCGAGAACATCCAGGACCTGAGGCGCTACGACAAGGCCGGGCGCCAGCTCCTGGATGCGCTCGGCATCGACGTTGCGCGTTATCCTGAATTTCATGACGAAACGGTTTACGGCTCTCGCGGTCTGCAGTCCGCTGTATTCTTCGACAAAGCGACATTCGGCACCGATCGCTTGGTGGCTGGCGCAGGCCAGCCGTCCTGGCGTGAATTCCTTGCAAAGACACCTTTATCGGATACGGCGCAAAAAGATCTCGTCCGTCTTTACGAGCCCGACGTCGACTACCTGGAAGGTCTCGGCCCCGAGGAAAAGGTCGAGTTCCTGCGCAAGACCAGCTACGAGAAATTCCTCGTTGAGACCGTCGGCATCGGCCCGGAGGCAAAGTCCTTCGTTTGGAGATCCTATCCCTGGGCGATCGGCATCGATGCCATATCCGCGTGGGTAGCGACCGGCGAAGGCTGGCCGGGAACTGCGGGCCTTGGCGTGAACAACTACTTCGAAGTTGGCGCAGCGCGAACCGATGACTGGGTGTTCTGCCAGTTTCCTGACGGTAACGCCACGATCGCACGTCTGATTGTCCGTTCGCTGGTGCCCGCGGTGGCGCCCGGCAATACCCTGGATGACATCGTCGCTGCCCGCTTCGATTACAGCATGCTCGACACAGCCGACTCGCCGGTGCGCATTCGCCTCGACAGCACCGCCGTCAACGTCAGGCACCGTGGCGATCCGCGAAGCGCCAGCGAGGTAGAGGTCACCTATGTCCGTGGCGACCGAGCCTACCGGGCACGCGGCGGGCGCTGCGTGCTGGCTTGTTACAACGCTTCCATCCCGTACATCTGTGAGGAACTGCCGGCAGCACAGAAACAGGCATTGGCACTCGCTGTCAAGGCGCCGCTCATTTACACCAACGTAATGATCCGTAACTGGACAGCGTTTGCCCGCCTGAAAATCCGTGGTGCACGCTGTCCGGGCAGCTATTTCGAGAGGATCAGATTAACGGAGCCGCTGAACATCGGCGGCTATCGCCATTCGAGCACACCTGACGAACCTGTCGTCGTACGCCTGGCGCGGGTCCCGCTCGACCCGCAAAAGCGCGGGCTGCCGGCGCCCGATCAATGGCGGGCGGCGCGTGCCGGGATGCTCAAGACGACCTTCGAAACCTTTGAACGGAAGATCCGCGATCAGCTCGGGCGCATGTTGTCCGCCGGCAGCTTCGACCCCGCACGTGATATCGAAGCCATCACCGTCAACCGCTGGCCACACGGCTACGCCTACGGTCACGACCCGGAAACTGGCCAGTTCGCGTGGATGCTCGATGAATTACCGCCAGAACGGTCGCCATGGATTGCCGCGCGACAGTCTTTCGGGCGGATCGCGATTGCAAATTCCGACGCCACCGCCGACGCCATGACCGAGGGCGCATTCGAAGCGGCGCACCTGGCGATCGAGTCCATCGTCGGACACTGAATCCCCGGCTACGCGGACTCAATGCCGACTTTTGCCCGCATCGGCTCGACGCGTCTGGCAATCATCAGCAGTGCGACGGTGATCACACCGAAGGCTGCGGTCATCCAGCGAATGCCGCTCATGAGAATGTCGAAGAATCCTTCGATGCCGTAGGCGTCGGCGTAAGAATGCGGGTCGTCATACCACGGCAGGAAGAAGATGGCGATGACTCCGGCAGCCGTCAGGAATGCAAACATCCACGCCATTCTTCTTGTATCGCCCATTCCCAGCCCGGTTTTCGGGTTTGGCGGGTGGCGTACCGGGTCGGTTTTCGTCAGGCCGCCGTACTTTCTCTTGAAGATGAAATACGCGAGCGGTCCGCTTAACAGACCAAGCATACCGCCCAGGAAATAATCGGTGCCGCTGATAAAGAGAGCAAGGAATGCGATTGTGATTGGCGGGATACACATCGCGATGAAACTCTTCGTGCCGAGCGGTATCTTGAAGGGTCTTTCCATGTCGGGTTCCTTAATTCGCAGTATGCAAGCGGAAATGAAGATCAGCACATACGCGGACATGAAGAGCATCACGTCCACGACCACAATCACTTCGAACGGGAGCATACTGGCGACGAGACAGAACGCGCCCAGTGACAGAACAGCGATGTAGGGAACACCCCTGTCCTTGCTGCATTTGACGAGCACCTTTGGCGCCAGGTTGTCGTCAGCGAGCGCGAAAAACCCTCTTGAACCGGAAGTTATGTAGGCGTTAAAGACCGAAAATTGCGCGATCACCGCGACAAACACGAATAGCATCCCCAGGGTGGGAAAACTATTTGCTATTACGTCGCTGTAGGACAAGCCACCAGTCGAGTTCCATTGATCCCAGGACCCGAGAGAGGCAAGTCCAGACATGGTCGGCAGGATATACGCCGCCATGATCAACGGGACGCTGATCAGCGTGGCTTTCGGAATCACTTGTGGATCCCGGATTTCGCCAGCCATGGTCGACATGGACTCATAGCCGGAGTACATCCAGATTCCGATCGCAATCCCGGCCCCGACACTTTGCACCAGGGCCTGATCCGGGGGTATGAATGGATCGAATGGATTGCTTTGCCAGTTCGCAAAACCAATCACAGTGACCAGTGCAAAGGCGATCATGACGAGCGTGGAAATCAGCGAACTCACGTATCCGACGTCCTTGATGCCCCGGATATTGATGTAGGTAAAGAAGATGACTACCGATGCCTTGAAAAGGTATTCTTCGACAGCGGTAAGGTTTACGACGGAGGCGAGATACGAGCCCGCAAGTACGACGTAGATCGTATTGTCGATATAGATGGAAATTGTCCGCCACCAGCCAGCCTGGAAGCCCCAGAACTCGCCGCAGGCACGCTGCACCCACTTGTAGAATCCTCCTTCTTCAGGAATTGCGGATCCGAGCTCCGCTGCGACCAGGCCCATCGGAGTGCTCCACAGGAACGGCAGCAGAATCAACATGACGAGTGTCAGTCCGGGACCCGACTGCGGAATCATGTCTTCGATTCCGTAGGCACCAGCGGCGCAAAGACAGAAGACCATGAAAACGACGGTCGACGTCGATATCCGGTGTTTTTTCAAACCTGCGTGTGCGGAGCCGTTCACGTTCCAATGTCGTTCCAATCCAGTGTCGGGCCGACTATACCGCTCCGGGACTTGCCGGTCAGTGTAAGATTCAAAGCGCGTCTCTCCTGCGTACAATCTTGCATTCGGGGTATCCTTCAACTATCCAAGCGTTGAGTTGCTACTCCCCTGGCAAGCTGCTCGAGGATCTGCGACGCCTGATGCATCGGAGCACAATATGAAAAGAAAACCATCGCTCGACCGGGACCACACACCCGGCACGCACAAACCGGATATCACGCGGCGCGATTTCGTCGGCGGCACGATGCTCGGTGCCGGCGCCATGCTATTGGACATGGCCGCACCCGGCGCGCTTCGTGCGGCACCGACGACGCCACCCATATTCAATTCGCTGCTCGCAGAGGATTGGACTGGTCCCGGTGGTGTCGGCGACTACCGGCGGTCGAACGGTAATACCCATGAGGTCGTCAACGCCGCGCATTCGGTAGCCAGGGGCGACTGGGCTGCCGATGCGCCCGGCGTAACCGACGCCGCCGAATTCGATTTGCTCATCGTCGGCGGTGGCTTTGCTGGCCTGATGGCCGCCCATGTTTTCAATCGCGACGGCAACGGCACCTGCCTGTTGCTGGATAACCACCCGATCTTCGGCGGCGAGGCCAAGCAGAACGAGATGGTTGTCGACGGCCACCACCTGCACGCGCCGCAAGGTTCGAATGGATTTACCTGGCCGCCGCAGCACCCGGCCTGGGGCGAGTTTGGCTTGCCGAGGAACTTCGACGATCTGCAATGGCAACGCGAAGCATCGGGGATCGACAAATCGCTGCGCATTCCGGACGACAGCTTCGACTCGATGGGCGGAAACATGAAAGAAGCCGACACCGGTTACTTCTACAAGGATCCGTCGAGCCCGAACGGGCACCGCTGGGTGAAGGATCCCTGGGCGAACGGCTTCCGTGATGCGCCAATACCGGAGATCGCCAAGCGCGAGCTGATGTCGATGCAGTATTTCGAGTGGCGTGATCCCGTGCCAGAGGACTGGGAACGCTTTCTTGACAGCATGACGCACAAGCAGTTCCTCGAGAGATACGTCGGCACCACCCGCAACGAAGTCTTCGATTACCTGGATCCGTTTATCGCCTCATCGTTCCCGGGTCTGGGGAGCGACGTTATCTCGGCTTACCACACCAAACATTTCGCGGGGCCGAGGGCTCTGCGGCGGCTGGTGAAAGACAGCCAAACCATGGACTGGGAAGAACCAGGTTCGATCTACGTGAGTTTTCCCGGCGGTAACACGGGCATAGCGCGACACATGGTCAAGACCATCCTCCCGCAAGCCATCGAGGGCAAACACAATCTGCACGATGTCGTCTACGGCCGCGTCAACTGGGATGCGCTGGATCGAGAAGGGCAAAAAGTTCGCATGCGGCTCGGCTCGACCGCCGTCCGCGTCGAACACCTGGGTTCGCCGTCGTCGGCATCCAGGGTCGAAGTCATCTACCTGAAGGATGGCCGGCCCTACCGTGTCAGGGCGAAAGCGGTTGTCATGGCTGGTGGCCAGTGGATCAACAAGCACGTGTTGCGCGACAAGCCGGAATTGCTCGAGGCGGCGATGAATGAGTTTCACCACGGCCCGATGCTGACCGTCAATGTCGCTGTCAGGCATTGGCGCTACCTGGAGAACCTCGGCATCAGCTGTGCGCGCTGGTTCGATCGGGAAGGATTCGGCTGGTACACGGGATTGCGGGCGCCGATGGTCATCGATGGCAAACACATGCCGATCGATCCCGGCAAACCGACCGTCCTGACCTTCTATATTCCCTTCACATCGACCGTTTCGCAGACCGGCCTGTCGCTACCCGAGCAGTCGCTCGCAGCTCGCCACGCATTGTTCGCACTGAGTTATGCCGAGATCGAGCGCAGGATCCGCGAGCAGATGACGGTGATGTTTGGCGACTACGGCTTCAACGCGGATCGTGACATCGCCGGCATCATCACGAATCGATGGGGACATGCATACGTCACGCCGCAGCCCGGCTTTTACTTTGGTACGAACGGTCGTCCTGCGCCGCGCGACGTCGTGCGCGAGGGCTACGGCAGGGTCCGGTTTGGCCACTCCGAGCTGTCCGGGTTCCAGCTGTGGACGACGGCGTGTGAAGAAGGTGAACGGGCCGCGAAACAGGCGATGTCCCTGATCTGATCACGGCTCCAGCGACCCGCCACAAGAATCGACTGTGGGAAGGCTGAAGGAAAGTGCAATGCATCGGCGAAGGGAGAAACAGCAATTTTCATCTTGCGCTCAGTCCGTCGCAGCCTTGCTCTGTCTGCTGGTTGCCCAGGCCGGCTCTTCCCCTCTCGCGAATGAAACCGCCATGACAGCGGTTCAGCTCTTGACGGCATTTTCCGGTGACAGCGCGAGGCAGTATGAGCCGTACTTCCGATACTCGGAGCAAGCCAGGATAGTCGGCGTCGAGATTCATGCCGTCGGCAACGAGAGCACGACGGCGCGGTATTCCGGTCGCGAGGCGCCCTTGAAAGAAGTCAACAACATCCTGCGAATCACGACCGCGGACGGATTCGAGGGCATATCCGGCGTGGATTCTTATTATGAAGAGCAGTACAGCGACGAGCACCTGCTTGAATTGCGAGGTGTCGCCGCCGATCTGGTCGCGCTTCAGTCACTGGATCCGGTTGTCGTTTATAACAAACTCGAAGAATTGCGGCCGGAATTGAGCGATACGGTACGCGCAAACATCGATATCGCACTTTGGGATCTCGCGGCGAGCAAGGCCAATCGTCCTCTTTATAAACTGCTGGGAGCGAAACGCGAATCGATGCAGCCTTACGCCAGCCTTCCTTTCTACGACTCGCTTCCCGAATATGTCGAAGCGGTCAACGAGTACGCGAAGCTGGGCTACACGGCATTCAAGTTCCATGTCTGGGGCTCGATCGAGGAGGATATCCGGCTCGTCGAGCTGGTCCAGCAGACGTTTGCCGATGCGGCTTATAAATTCATGATCGATCTCGAGAGTGCCTACGATCTCGAGGACGCGATCAGGCTCGGCGAGAAGATGAACGAAGATCTGTTCATCTGGTTCGAGGCGCCCGTCGACGATGGGCTTTTGGAGCAATACGCGCAACTCAAAAACAGGCTCGGGGCACAGATCATTCCTGCCGGCTACAACTTTTATTCGCCGGAGTTCATCAGGCAAGGGATCGAGGCTGGTGCCTGGGATGCGGGCAGGTTCGACGTCACAACGGTCGGCGGAATCTCGAAGGCGCTCGAGCTCCTGATGATTGCCAACGAGGCCGGTTTGTGGATGGAGCTCCAGAGTTGGGGACATACGTTGACCCAGGTGGCAAATCTCCACCTGATGCTTGCCAATGAGCGGACCCGGTATTTCGAGGCGCCGATGCCGAAGGAAGCCTTCGAGTTTGGAATGAAGAACGGTAACCTGCTGGACCGGGGGAGGGTGGAGGCACCGGACGGGCCCGGCCTGGGTATCGATGTGGACTGGGCCAGCCTGGCCACGGCGGATTTCCATGTCCATTCAAAGCTTGACTTTTCAGTCTCGCCGGAGTGAAAAAAGATGCAACGCAACCTCACCTTGACTACAGTTTCCATTCTATCTCTGGCTGCTGTCAGCAGCAGCGCACAGGACAGCACAATGCCGAAGCAGGTATCGGAAGACGATAAGCCATTCCTGCTGACCTACCCCAACCTGGACGATCCAGACGGGAAAGTCGTGCTAAGCAATGAGCACGTGGTATTGCAGCGGTTGGTGGTGCCCGCCGGGGAATGGGAGGGCATTCACTCTCATCCGGGCAACCAGATCTACGTGCATATCATTGGCGGTGAGTGGTCCGGCCAACTCGGTGGCAAGATGGAGTATTCGGGCAGTGTCAGTGCGGACGGGGATGTGGGCTGGATGGACGCAATCCCGCTCAGCGCGGGACACAATTCCGGCAATACCGGCGACACCGATATCGACCTGATTTATGTGACTCTCAAGAGCGATGAGCCGATCGCTCCCGAGGTCGAGCATACGCCGCAGGTTTATCCCAACGTGCCGATGAAGTTACTGCTGGAGAACGAGCGGATGATCGTGCAGCGGGCACAGGTCGAACCGGGCCAGTGGACGGGCGTTCACAGTCATCCGGGAAACCAGGTCTATATTCACATCAAGGGTGGTATCTGGTCGGAGCGCAATGGTGGTGTGCAATCCCCGCCCCTGGCATATGCGGAACCCGGTTCGGTGGGCTGGATCGATGCCGTCGATCTCGCTGAAGGTCACGAATCAGGCAATACCGGTGACACCACCATCGATTTTGTCCTGGTGACCATCAAGTAATCGCACAGAACTTTTGCGCCACGCGCGTGCCACCTGTCTCCGGGCTGTTCTGCAGCATATGGTAAGGTGCAAGTAAATGAACTCCCCGGAAGCCATTCAGTTACGCGACACCTTTGGCAAGATTGTGGGTTGCATTCAACAGGGCAAACCCGCTGAGGCAGAGGCCCTGGCGAAACAGATTTTGCAAGAGCACCCGGACGACCCGAATATATTGCGTGTATTGGGCGTCGCCTTGATGCGGCAAGGTAAATTCGAGGATGCCTCGAGACACCTGTCCAATTCCGTGAAAATCGCCCCTGAGATAGCCGGTAGTCACGAGCAGTATGGCCTGGCCCTGGCTGCGTTAGGACGGTTAAACGAGGCGGAAGAATCCCTGCAGACCGCTTTGAAGCTCGATCCGAACAGCACGACCGTGCATTCGAAACTCTCGCGTCTCCATGCGCTGCAGGGCAAGGACGAGGAATCCCGGCAATCGCGGGATCGCGCGTTTGAACGAAACCCTCACTGGCAGAAAATGCGAGATGCGACAAAGCTTCAAGCAGACGGCAAGCACGATGAGGCGCGTAATCTTGTAAAGAAAATATTGCGTGAGAACCCGGATGACATCAATGCCCTGAATCTGATGGGTGGCATTTGCATGGCGCAGGACGCGTTTAACGATGCAGAGGCTTTCCTGCGCAAAGCCGTCGGTCTTGCCCCCGACTTTGCAGCCGCATGGAGTGGCCTCAGTGCGTCGTTAAAAGAACAAGGAAGGTTTGAGGGAGCAGCTGAAGCATTGCAAAAAGCATTGTCCCTGGAGCCGAAAAATGCGGACGGACACACCAGTATGGGGAATCTTTTGCTGGCGTGGGGCAAGGAAGAACTCGCACTGGATTCGTTTGAGCGAGCGCTGGCCATCAATCCCAATCATGCGAGCGCCTTGCTAAGCAAAGGCCATGTTTTGAAGACCATGGGTAATCAGGACGATGCGATTCATGCGTATCGGGCATCCGCCACGGCGCGTCCTGATCTCGGGCAGGTATATTGGAGCCTTGCGAATCTAAAGACCTTTCGCTTCGACCCCGATGAAGTCACGTCGATGCAAACTCAGCTCGACTCCGGGAAACTCACCGATGAGTCGGAAGTGAATTTTTGTTACGCCCTGGGTAAGCATTTCGAAGATCAAAAAGACTTTCCGAAAGCATTCGAATATTACACGCGAGGAGGTGCGACGAAACGCAAAAGCGTTAGTTTTGATCCTGTCGAGTTTGCACATCAAACAGAAAAGATTATCGAGGTGTTCACACCGGAGTTTTTCGAGCAGCGCGCTTCGTTCGGATATGCCGATCCCGCACCGATCCTCATCGTCGGCTTGCCGAGATCCGGCTCGACATTGATTGAACAAATTCTTTCCAGCCATTCTCAGGTCGATGGCACTGCGGAATTGTCGGATCTCATGAAACTGGCGCATCAAACGGGGCTGAACAGAACGGATAAATTGAAATACCCTGAGTCCTTGCTCGATTGGGATGCACAAAGCATAGAGGATCTGGGCAAGGAATATATCGAGCGGACACGTCACCACCGTAAAGGGGCACCTTTTTTCACGGATAAAATGCCCAACAATTTTCCGCACGTCGGGTTACTGCACCTCATCCTGCCGAACGCGAAAGTGATCGACGCTCGTCGCCATCCATTGGATTCCTGTTTTGGCACCTTCAAACAACTGTTCGCAAAGGGGCAGCCATTTTCCTACGACCTTTTCGAACTTGGTCAGTTTTACAGGTGTTATGACCAGTTGATGGAGCATTGGGATCGTGTGTTGCCCGGAAAAGTCCTTAGAGTGCAGTATGAGGATAATGTGGCCGACCTGGAGACACAGGCGCGGCGAATGATCGAGCATTGCGGACTTGAATGGGAAGACCAGGTCTTGCGTTTTTACGAAACAGAGCGTGCCGTGAAAACGGCGAGCTCCGAGCAGGTGCGGCAGCCGATCTACAGTAAATCGGTGAATTCGTGGAAGCGTTTCGAAGCGGAACTGGCAGATTTGATTCTGATTCTGGAAGATGTCCTGCAGAAACTTCCGGATCATCTCGAGCGCCCGAAGATGCCGCCTCAATAATATGGCCAGACCTCAAGGCCGTGGATGGAATTACGGATATCCATCGAAATATTGACGCTCCCTACCATTTTCTTCTGATCTAGATCATAAAGCGCAATAGTCGAGGGGGATGAACCTGCAGCGATCAAGGAACCGTTGACAGGGCATAATCCGCGACCAAATCCCTGGCGGGCAATGCGTGAATCATCCATATCGGTATTCAGGAGGTCGGCCGTGGAATACTCCGGCACGGCAAAAGCGCAATCGTCTTTGCCGGCGGGCGTGGCGTAACGCAGTTTATTGCTCTGAGTATCGTTGAAAATAATGCCGTCCCGGAACGGGCGGGCATTGTGTGTGCCCGTCGGCAATGTGGCGCTAATGCCGATGCGCTTGCCATTGTAAAGCAGCAGTCCGTTTGTCCTGAGGCCCGCGATGTACATGCCACCTCGTTCGCAGAAAATATTGTTGATGTGCAATTTGTTCATTGGTAACGGGCCTTCGTCGGTGTTCGGGTTGTACGAGCCCATAGTCAGGTTTTGACCGTCAGTTCTCACCATCAAGCCCTTGTCAAAAACATTCTTTCTCAAATTGAATGTAATGATCGAATCAAAGGCAGTGGAGGTAATAAACAGGTGCTGCCTGTAGACACATATCTCATGGCAGTGTTTGAGGTAAGGATTGCGGTAAGACGCAACGAGTTCAAAGTTTGGCGTGTATTCGAATAATTCATCGCTGGCGACAACAAAAACGCGATCTTTGTGAAATGCGATACCCCTAAGACCCCGGTCCCAGCCGCGGCCTTGCCAGTCGATGTCCATCTTGTTCCAGTCGACGGGTTGATAGACACGTTCCTTTTCAAAATCGACGATATAGATGCCACCATGGCTTTCGCCCTGGCGGCTGCCTCTGACCACAGAGGTGGCGACAAGACTAACCATTCACAAATACTGCGTTCTGCTCTTTGGCGACGTCGGGGGGGATATAGTCGAAGATAAAGGTGATGCGGTCTTCCTTGCCGGCATTCATGACGCTATGGATTTTCTGGTTATTGATCTCATAGACATGTCCGACTTCGAAGCGATAGGGGCGCCCATCGATCATGAACCTTACGAGGTTGTTGGTGGTTACGGGAACGTGGATGCGGTGGCCGTGGACAAAAGAATCCAGTGAGTCAATGTGTGGCGTAATATTCCCGCCCGCGGCGAGTTTTGCGGCGACGGCGCGGATAATCGTTCCCCCCGGCTGATAGAATCGTTCGATGATCTCGGTCATTATCGGGTTGGCGACGTCGGCAAGTCGGTCCCAGCCCTTTTCCCGGGTCACGGTTACCCGGGGCCAAGTCAATGACGCGAACAGCATGACTATCGATTTCGTCTGCCGGTGGACGTAATAATCATCTTGTCGTTGCTCGTCTTCATCCCAGGCAATTTCGTCCTGGTTCAGGATGGCCTCGCGCAAGATGGTGGTGTCCATCTCACCCCAGTCCCTGATCGGTACGCCAATATCCAATGCTTTGCCCCTGCTTCCCCTTCGGCCCCAGGCTATCAACAAAAATATTTTCTAAAACAAATTATTAAAACATTATTTGAGAATCAATCCTGCATCATCCCTGTAAACTGGCGAAAACTGTCGCAGGTCGATGTGCTCTCCTCATTAAATAGCAGATTTACCCCGAAACTGCATCGGTATGTATATTCCCGCCGACCTCACGCTTTGCCGGTTCGCGGGCCGCGCAATCTCGCTCGATCGGCGGCTGCTGGCGTTACCAGGAAGCACCTGATTTGCTGCGGAAAACGCTTGCGGAGCATTTTTACCGTTTGGCAATGGCCAGGATAGCCGTGGTTTTCCTGCTACATTTTTTCCAGCCTATAGGGCCGAACATTACTGGCGTCCATGTTGTTCCCTTTGTTCCGTTGCAAAAAAACCGGGTCAGGCGTAGTCTCAAGACACGCCGTTCGCGTAGGGTTCGGGTTGCTATTCCGGACATCGGGGAGTCTGACGTCCGGACTGCCAGCTTCGATCTGGCCAGGCAGCCCATACATAGCGATGCAGTCGACCAATGGCACCACTCCGGGTAACAACCGGTCGCAGTCGCGGAACCTAGAGTCAGGGGGAACAATGATGGCCGATTCCAACAGAGAGCAGCAATCCTTTACTTTGAAGCCGGTTAGCCAAGCCGTACTTTCGGCTTGTGGGGCGTCGATCGCCCTTACTGCCCCTACTTCCGGAGCGGCGCAGGAAGGCTCCGCGATTGATGAAATCGTCGTCACCGCGCGCAAGCGGACCGAAAATCTGCAAGATATTCCCATGAGCGTTATCGCATTGAGCTCGGATGTAATCGAGAAACAAGGCGTTACGTCTCTTGAAGATTATGCCCGTCTTATTCCGAGCTTGACCTATTCGTCCTGGCTCCCTGGCAATTCCATGGTGGTGTTCCGTGGCGTAACCGTCACTGCGGATGCCTTCAGCGGCAACTCCTCTGCGGGAATTTATTTCAACGAAATGCCGATCCAGTCGCAGGGTTTGAACCCTGAGGTTGCGTTGGTCGACATGGAGCGTCTCGAGGCCGTGTCCGGTCCGCAACCGACGACCTATGGTGCGAGTGCGCAGTCCGGCGTCCTGAAATTTGTGACCGCCAGGCCGAATCTTTCGGGATTCGACGGCTATGTGGAAGTATCAGGCTCCTATGTGGAACACGGTGAAGCCGGTTACGATTTTCAGGCTGCAGTGAACATTCCACTTATCGAAGATGTTTTTGCCCTTCGCGCCGTTGGATTCAACTCCAAGGTAGGTGGTTATGTTGACAATATCGTCGGCTCCACCGCGCAAACCCATGATTACTCAGCTGCCTTCGAGTCGCCCCCGGGACTGACTGCCTACCCCGGCGGTTTTGGCCCCCCATCGAACATAGCCCGTGTGACGAAAACCAATCACGATGTGGCAGAAGACAATGTCGGCGATATCGAAACGGACGGTGTGCGTCTCACGGCCGCATGGGCGCCGAGTGATGAATGGTTGGTTACCGGCCTGGTTCAATACCAGAGTATGCATGTGGACGGTATTGCAAGCTGGCACCCGGAATTCGGCGACCTGAATCAAATTCGCTTCAAGAATGAAACCAAGGATGACGATTGGTACATAACCACTTTGGTCTTCGAGGGCGATCTGGGCTTTGCCGATTTCACGTCGGCAACGGGCTTCATGCACCGCAATATTATCTATGATCTCGATTCATCGACCTACCTGCACCAGTTTCAGGGTGTGGGCGGCGTCTACTATAACTCGTTCGATATCGCCTATTTCCCGATGGGCTATTACTATGCTTACGCGTTTACCGTTGGCTATCCCGCCTATAACGGCACAATCACCGGGTGGACTTTCAACGGCTTGAATGCTGCCGGCTACCCGACGTATTTGATTACGGAACTGACCGACAACACCTCACGGATGTGGGACGACTTCGGCAGCAACCGCTTCACCCAGGAAATACGTTTGACGTCGAAAGACGAGGGCCAGCGTTTTCAATGGATGCTTGGTGGTTTCTACGAGAGATATGAAGATGACTACGTCTTCAGGGGTTTCGCTGACAATTATGGCAATAGCATCGCCGCGCAAATTATCAACAACTCAACCGGACTTGTGGCCCGCAACCCAGGTCAATCCTGGTTTGGCACCGGTAAGTCGGAAGAAACCCAATGGGCGGTTTTCGGAGAGCTTGGCTTTGATATCACTGACAACCTGAACGTTCTTGTCGGACTTCGTTACTTTGATGCCGAAACAGACGACAGAAACCAGTCCCTGAATGCTGATGGTACGGCATCGCAAAACTGTCTGGAAGATGCGACCGGTGTGTGTATTACATCTCCCGAGGCTGTGACGCCAGACAACAGGATCGGTACTTTTGGAGGAGTTAGCTCAGCCAGGGAAACGGACACATTGCCGTTAGTGACACTCACCTACACGCTCAGTGATGACATCCTGACGTATGCCACACGGGCTGAGGGCTTCCGCACAGGCGGGACGAATATCATCCGTGCACTCAGTACGGCGAACCGCCAATTCGATGCCGATAATGTCATCAACAATGAGATTGGGCTGAAAATGACCTTACTGGGCGGTCGCCTGAACTGGAATATATCCGCCTACCAGATGACCTGGGAAGACATGCAGCTGGTTGCCGCGGATCCGACCATTGATTTTGGTTGGGGCCAGGTCACAGTAAACGCCGGTGAAGCTGAGATCGACGGCGTGGAAACAAACTTCGCGTTTGCAGCCACCGATCGATGGAGGTTTGACGGCGCTCTTGCCTTTACTGAAACTGATGTGACTGAGGGCGCATCGATCGGTGATGACGTCGTGGTCGCGGTTGGCGAGGAACTGCCACTGTCACCGGAATGGAAGGTCTCCCTGGGCGCCGAATACGGTTTCCCGATCGGAAACTCCAGTGGTTGGATACGTGCTGATTACAGCTATGTGGACGAGCAGACGAACGCGACTCAAGGATCTACATTGTTGACCAGTAGTACCTTGCTACGCGGCGCTATTACGACGATGCCATCCTATTCGATCGGAAATTTGACATTCGGTATGGAGAATGAGGATTGGAGCCTGCGTTTCGCGCTGAATAACATTGCGGATAAGCGTGCCGTGACCTACAAGCCGACCCGTTGGACGGATGGGCGACTTTATTCGGTTCGTCCACGCGAGTTCGTCGTGTCCTTCCGTTATAACTTCTAAGATCAACTGTGCATGACAAATAAGAAGCCGGCGGTGAGTTTACTCACCGCCGGCAATCGGTCTGCTCCAGACTTTACGATCGGAACAAGTTCGCGCACTAGGACGCTCGCACGCCGGAGGCGTCGATCGCGGCCGGTATGGCCTCGAGCTTACCCATGGTCGAGAGGTTGGCGCCGGATACCCCCGGAATCGTCGTGAGTTCCTGCAACAATTCCGCACAGATCTCGATGCCCTCGCGCTGCGGATCCGACGCCCGCTCAATACGCTTTATTATCGCCTTCGGCACGAGTGCGCCCCTGACGTTATTCCGCAGCCAGCGAGCTGCATCGGCAGACGGTAACGGTGACAAGGCCATGATGAAATTGGCCCTTCGAACCAGCTTCGACTCCACGATACGTGCCATGTAATTTCGAACGACGCCCATATCGAAGCATACCGGCAACTGGATAAAACTGGCGCCGACATCGCATTTTCGAACCAGGTTGTCGGGTGTCCAGTCAGCGTCCGGATCGAATATTTCAGCTTTTGCCCCGACAAGAAACTCGGAGAGCAGCAATGCGTTCTCCGCCTGCTTCAACGTCTGTATGTATGCCATGATTTCCAGCGCGGGTGTATCGAAGACGTTGGCCACCCCGACCTTGCGACCATCCGGAATCTTCTTGCCACGCATTATCAATATACTGGTCACACCGAGAGCGGCCGCACCGAGCAAATCTTTTTGCAGCGCGATGCGATTCCGATCGCGGCAAGTCATGTGAACGATCGGGTCTATGCCCTGCTGGATAAGTAGCGCCGCGGCGGCAATACCGGACATATGCATCTGCGAGCTATCGATCAGCTGTACGGCATCGACCGCCGGGCGCAGGATCTCGCCTTGCCGCTGCAACGATTCGGCATCCAATGCCTCCTCCAGGTTCATACTGGCTGTCAGTACGAAATCTTTTGTTCGCAGAGATTCTTTAAAGGTCATTTTGTTCTTATGGTTGCGTAAAGTTCGCCATACGGATCATGCGCATTACCGAGGCCTTGTGCGGCGGCAATTGCGGTCCTGCAAATCGGCCGATTTTCGCCGTTTCAATCACGGCACCCATCACGGAAAAGCTCCATGCCGCAGAGCGTTGCCTCGTGGCAGTATTATTTCACAGGCGGCCGTGGTATTGCGTCTCAGTAGATTTCCAAACGTCGAATCAGTTAGCCGATTGTCCGACCGCCAGGTCGGCTGGAATGGTGCTGCCAGGTTCCGTCGATCGATGTTGAGAAAGGTGTAATCTCCGCCATTCAGATGGCGTCATGCCCGGCATCAAAAAGGATTGTAATTAGTGGCTCCTGCGATTGTGAACCGATCGATCACCCAAAGCCAATTGCCATCTGCTTGACGGCGGGCGACCTCGACACTTACACCACCGTTGCTATGTCGGGAAGATGTGAGCGCAAGCTCCCCACATCGCAACGCCGGATCTTGCACGCTTTGCGAAAGCTGCGGGCGACCCATCAGGAATTTCACGAAAAAATCCCGGATCTGCTTCTTCCCGACACATCGCTGCCCGTTATCGGCGATCAACACGGCGTTGGGCTCATAGAGTGCGACCAGCCCGTCGACGTCACCCCTGTTGGCGCGTTCGACGAAAAACCTTTCCAGCTCGTTTGGGCTGCTCGCGGGCTTGTTCACCGCAATCGGGCCTGGCGGCAAGTCGATGCCGGATTCCGATTCGAGATCCGTTCTGCCGTGTGGGCCCTGTGTCATCATGCAAATTCCATGCGCTGGCCGATTCCGGCGGACATTGCCCGTTCGAAGATCATCCCGGCCGCCGCGACGTCCTGGATCGCAGAGCCCGTTGAATCGAAGACGATGATGTCGTCAGGGGAAAAATCAACGACCTTTATACCTGCAACGATTTCACCGAGTTCCGCAAGAACGTTCGCCCGGGTCATCGTCCCTGCCTCGAGAGCATGATGGAGTTCTCCGATGCTCGCGCACTGCTCGAGCAAGTCGACGATCACCCTCGAGTGCGCCAGCAGCTCCGGCTCCAGTTCCTGCTTGTCGTCGTTGTCCGCACCGACGGCAGCGATGAAGGTGCCGGGAGCTACATGACGTCGCCCGAGGAAGGGCGCCCGTGACGACGTACAGGTGACGATGACCTGGCTTGCCAGCGTCGCTTCGGCGAGATCATCGACCGACGAGATGTCGAGTCCGGTCTCCGTATGCATCTGCTCGATGAATGCATCCATTCGCTTGCGGTCCGTGTCGAACGCGAACACCTTGTTGAGCGACAGGACCTCGAGCAGGGACAAGAGCTGAACGCGTCCCTGGATGCCGCAGCCGATGACCGTGGCGATCTCGCTGCCAGCTCGCGCGAGGTACTTGGCGGCCACGGCCGTTGCCGCCCCGGTGCGCATTGCCGTTATCTCGATGGAGTCGAGCACGGCCAGCAACGAGCCGTTTTTCCCGTCACACAGGACGATCGCCCCCTGGATGGTCGGCAGTCCGTTGACGCGCGGATTGTCGGGGAAGTTCGCGTTTACCTTGACAGCGATATAGGACGGCTCGCCGATGAAGCCCGCCGACTTCACGTGGCAGGCGCCGTCCGGCGCGGGGATGTGCACGACCGCGGGAACCGACATCTTTCCCTGCGCGAGGCGCCCGAAGGCGCGCTCCACCGCCTCGACATAGTCCGCGAGCAGCATCGTGCGGGCGATATCTGCCTGCCCCAGTAACAATGTTTTGTGCTCGCTCATGGCGATGCGACCCCCTGAATCAACGCCTTGAATCTTGCATGTTACAACTGTAACATGCATTATAACAAATGTAACACAGTTTGCTGGAAGCGGTCGAATGCCCGCGGAGCGCGCCCCATGAGCGATGACGGAGCCGATACTCAATGGCTGGTGTTGGCCTACCAGTTCCCGAAAGGCCCCGGATCGGCCCGAGTGAAGGTATGGCGCCGTTTGCAGAGCATCGGCGCGTTGGCGATCAAGAACTCCGTCTATGTGCTGCCGCTCAATGACCAGTCCCGGGAAGACTTTGCCTGGCTCCTGACGGAACTGAAGAGCGGCGGCGCCGACGGGGTGATTCTCGAGTCCCGCTTCGTCGACGGCATGCGGGATCAACAGGTCCGCGAGCTGTTCAATGCAGCACGGGACAAGGACTACGCGGAACTCGGCGATGAGATCGAACAGGCGCTGGCCGGTCTGCCTGCCGAACTCAGTGACGAGCACGACGAGGAGCGGCAGGCGGCAAGAAATGCGCTGGGGCACGCACGCAAACGCATGGCGGAAATCGAGGCGATCGATTTCTTCGGCGCGGAAAGGCGGGTCGCCGCAGAAGCTGCGCTGCGAAAACTGAACGACAGCTTGTCGGGTCGCAGCCATACCGAAATGAAGGGAGCCGGAAAGATGTCGGAGAAGGTAACGGGTGAGCTGAGAAACCGGGTATGGGTCACGCGCAGTGGCGTGCGCGTCGACAGAATAGCCAGCGCCTGGCTGATCCGGCGCTGGATCGATCCTGACGCGCGCTTCAAATTCGTTCCCGGGAAAGATTATGCGCCGCAGGCAGGCGAGCTCCGCTTCGACATGTTCGAGGCGGAATTCACGCACCAGGGTGATCTGTGTACGTTCGAAGTCCTGGCACGTCAGTTCCGCAAAGACGATGCAGCGCTCAGGAGCATCGGCGAGATCGTTCACGACATCGACCTGAAAGACGGCAAATTCGGCCGACCGGAAACCCAGGGCGTTGCCAATCTGCTGTCCGGCATCGTCGCCGGTTCGGACGATGACGAACTCAGGATCGAGCGCGGCAGCGCTATGTTCGAGGACCTGTACCGGTTCTTCGACCAGGTTCAGCCGTGACCCTGCAGGGCAATGCCAGCGACGACATCGGTGAATCCGCCTCTGCAAAGACGCGATCGGACCCGACGCCGAGCATCACGCTGGCGGAAGCAACCCGCACCTGGGCAAAGATCGGTTTATTGAGTTTCGGTGGTCCTGCCGGGCAGATCGCGCTGATGCACAGGATACTCGTGGACGAAAAGCACTGGCTTTCGGAAAGACGATTCCTGCACGCACTGAATTTCTGCATGTTGTTGCCGGGACCCGAAGCGCAACAGCTGGCGACTTACGTCGGCTGGCTGCTGCACAGGGTCCGCGGCGGACTGATTGCGGGGACGCTTTTTATTCTCCCCGGCTTTGTGGTGATACTGGGCCTGAGCTACCTCTATGTCACCGCAGGTACGTTATCGATCGTTCAGGGCATGTTTGTCGGGCTCAAGTCCGCTGTTATTGTCATCGTGCTGCAAGCCGTCATCAGGATCGGCCGGCGTTCGCTACGCTCGGCTTTGCGCGTTACGCTCGCCGTCCTCGCGTTTCTCGCGATGTTTGTCTGGAAGGTACCGTTTCCGCTTGTAATTTTGTTCGCGGCATTGACAGGAGCATTGAGCTCGCGCCTGTCAGATCGGGCCGATGCTGATGATTACGGGGCTTCGAACGAGTCCGAATCTCGCACGCCAGCTGCAGAACCCGGCTATGTCGTTCGAGTTATCGGTGTTTTCGGCGTTTTGTGGCTTGCACCGACCAGCATCATTGTGGCGGCGCTCGGTCCGGACAACGTGTTTTCCAATATCGGAATTTTTTTCAGCAAGATGGCGGTCGTTACCTTCGGCGGTGC
>JAWWCT010000065.1:0-19909 GCA_033720315.1 Woeseiaceae bacterium
CGGCAGTCGTCGCTGCAGGTGACGCTCAGTCGGACTTCGCGTCTTTGTCGGCTGCTTTTGCAGTCGACTTTTTCGACGCCGCCTTCTTGGTCGCCTTCTTGCTTGCCTTCTTGGTCGCCTTCTTGCTCACCGTCTTCTTGGCGGCTGCTTTCTTGGTCGAGGTCTTTTTGGCCGCGGCTTTCTTGGGCTCGGATTTTTTGCTCGTAGCCTTTTTCGCTTTCTTTTTCGCGGCCGCATCCTCTGCCGGCTTTGCTTCGGTCGCGGCAGGCGCCTCGGCGGCTTCCTCTACGGGCGCGGCGCTATCGTCGCCTGCCGCGTCTGCCTGCTCGACAGCCGGCGGTGGAGCATCCTCCTCTTTGACTGGCGTCTCGTCGGACCCCGCCTCGCTGGCAGCCCTGGCCGCGGCGGCGGCTTTGGTTGCATCGGCTTTTTTCCTGACCGTCGCCTTTTTCGCGGGTTTCCTTGATGCCGTTTTCTTTTTCCTGCCGGAAGCTCGCCGGGGCTTGCCTTCTTCGTCGAGTTCGACGAACTCGTCTTCGCCCAATACAACTTCCGGTAACGATGCCTTGCCGTCCAGGACGGCATCCGCAATCAGCGTGGCGTACAGGCCAATGGCTTTCATTGCATCGTCGTTGCCGGGAATCACGTAATCGATCCCGTCCGGTGAACAATTGGTGTCGACGACTGCAACCACCGGGATGCCGAGCTTGCGGGCTTCGCGTACGGCAATGTCCTCGTGATCGACGTCGACGACGAACAGGACATCCGGCAAACCGGACATGTCCTTGATACCGCCCAGGCTGCGATCCAGTTTTTCCTGCTCGCGCTTCAGGCCCAGGATTTCTTTCTTGGTCAGCGCCTCGAAGCCGCCATCCTCTGACATTTCCTCGAGATCCTTCAGGCGCCTGACCGATTGCCGCACGGTCTTGTAATTGGTCAGCATGCCGCCCAGCCATCGATGGCTCACATACGGCATTTCGCAGCGTATGGCCTGGGTGCGAATCGCGTCTCTGGCCGAGCGCTTGGTGCCGACGAACAACACATTGCCGCCATCGGCGACGATGGTTTTCACGAACGCGTAAGCATCGCGAGCCATCGGCAGGCTCTTCTCGAGATTGATGATGTGGATTTTGTTTCTTTCGCCGAAGATGAAAGGTGCCATCTTCGGGTTCCAGTAACGGGTCTGATGACCAAAGTGCACGCCAGCCTCAAGCATCTGGCGCATGGTTACGTCTGCCATTTGTTGTCTCCGGGTTAGGCCTCCGTATATCCCATTCCGCAACCCCTTTTTCGGCGGGGCACCCAGCGGGATGTGACGATATACGTGTGGATTAATTGCCTCTGGGGCGCGCGCTTTATACCATACCCGCCTGGCATCAACAACGCGGTTCACGGTCAGGGCCGGGGTCGGAGCCCTTGGCATTCATGGCTCCTGCCGTTCCCGCAGTGACCGGCTCCGACCCCGGATCTGACCCTCTTTCCCCGATGAATGTAACGATCAAATCGCCTGAAGAGCAGGACAAGATGCGAGTCGCCGGGCGGCTGGCGGCGGATGTCCTCGACATGATCGGCGAACATGTGCAGCCGGGGGTGACGACGGCAGAGCTCGACGAGATCTGCCACAGGTACATCACCGAGAAACAGGATGCCATTCCGGCACCGCTCAACTACCGCGGTTTCCCGAAGTCCATCTGTACCTCGGTCAACCACGTCGTTTGCCACGGCATTCCCGGCGATCGCAAGCTGAAATCGGGGGACGCGGTGAATATCGACATCACCGTCATCAAGGACGGCTTCCATGGGGACACGAGCCGCATGTTCATGGTCGGCAAGCCCGGCATCCAGGCCGAACGACTGAGCCAGGTCGCCTACGAGAGCATGTGGCTCGGCATCGAGCAGGTCGCCCCCGGCAAACGGCTCGGCGACATCGGCGCCGCGATCCAGGAAAATGTCGAGAAAAATCGCTTTTCAGTGGTCCGCGAATACTGTGGACACGGCATCGGCCGGGTATTCCACGAAGATCCCCAGGTATTGCATTACGGCCAGCCCGGGACCGGACTGGAACTCGAGCCGGGTATGACCTTTACCATCGAACCCATGGTGAACGCCGGCAAACGGCACGTGCGGCTGCTGCCGGACGGCTGGACGGTCGTCACCAAGGACCACAAGCTGTCGGCACAGTGGGAACACACCGTGCTGGTCACCGAGTCCGGATACGAGGTACTGACACTCGGCGCCGACCAGCGGTAATCCGATGCCACAGGCCAGCAAATCAGCCGATCGCCCGGACGAAGCAATTGCCATCCTGGCGCCGGCGCTCGACCACCTGGAGCGGCCGCTTGCGAGCTGCCGCGAGGCACTGGCCGCCGCCGGCGAAGCATTGCACGAGGAATTTCGCCGCGGCGGATCGGTCGTCCACCTGGTGCGGCAGCGTGCCGCGCTGATCGACCTTTTATTGACGCGCCTGTGGCGCCATCACGCCGCCGGCATAGCCGAAAGCACGGCGCTGGTCGCCGTCGGCGGATACGGACGCGGGGAGCTGCACCCGTACTCGGATATCGACATCATGGTCCTTGGTGACGGTGCCCTGCCGAAGCAGGCCGACGCCGCCCTGTCCGGCTTCTTTACCGCGCTGTGGGACGTCGGACTCGAAGTCGGCCACAGTGTGCGCAGCATCGAACAATGCCGGGAGGAGTCCGCCGCCGACATCACCGTTACCACCACCCTGCTCGAGGCGCGCCTGCTCGATGGCCCGCCGGCGCTCTTCGAACGGATGAAACAGGTGATCTCGACCGCGGAGATCTGGCCGTCGAACCGGTTCTTCGAGGCCAAACGCGCCGAACAGCGGGCCCGCCATCATCGCTACGGCGACACCGCCTACAACCTGGAGCCCAACGTCAAGGGCAGCCCGGGTGGCTTGCGGGATATCCAGATGATCGGCTGGGTCGCCAAACGACATTTCGGCGTCAGCCGCCTCGATGAACTGGTCGCGCACAATTTTCTCACCCCCGGGCAATTGCGGATCCTGACCGACGGCGAGGAATTCCTGTGGCGAGTGCGATACGCGCTGCACCTGGTTACCGGGCGTCGCGAAGACCGGCTGTTGTTCGACCACCAGATCACCCTGGCCAAGATGCTGGGTTACGAAGACGCGAGCTACACACTCGCCGTCGAACAATTCATGCAACGCTACTACCGGACCGTCATGGATTTGAGCCGCATCAACGAAATGCTGCTGCAATTGTTCGAAGAAGAGATCCTCATGGATCCCGACGCCGAGCCGCAACCCTTAAACGAGCATTTCCAGGTCAAGAACGGCTATTTACAAGCCCGCGATGACCAGGTTTTCGAACGCGACCCGTCGACGCTGCTCGAATTGTTCCTGGTGCTGCAACAGAATCCGGAACTGCGGGGTGTCGGTGCAGTCACGATTGGCCTGATCAAGCGCAACCTGCACCTGGTCGACGAAGAGTTCCGGCAAAACCCGCGCAACCACCGATTGTTCCTCAGCATACTGCGGGCGCCGGCCGGCGTAACCCATGAACTCAGGCGCATGAACCTGTACGGCATCCTGGGCCTGTACATACCTGCCTTCGGACGCATCGTCGGCCGCATGCAATACGATTTGTTTCACGCCTATACCGTCGATGAACACACGCTCACCGTGGTCAGCAACCTGCGAAAATTTGCGCTCGAAAGATTCAATCACGAGGTCCCGCAATGCAGCGCAATCATGCAATCGTTCGACAAGCCGGAAATCGTCTACCTGGCAGGCTTGTTCCACGATATTGCCAAGGGACGCGGCGGGGATCATTCGGAACTCGGCGCGGTGGATGCCGAGGCATTCTGCCTGGAGCACGGCATGAGCAAGTACGAGGCGCGCACCGTTGCCTGGCTCGTGCGACATCACCTCGCGCTGTCGATGACCGCGCAAAAGAAAGACATACAGGATCCCGAAGTGATCAATGAATTCGCTGCGCTGGTCGGCGACGAAGCACATCTCGATTACCTGTATGTGCTGACGGCCGCCGATGTCCGCGCCACCAATCCGAACTTGTGGAACTCCTGGAAAGCCACGCTGTTTCACGACCTGTACGAGCAGACCGGCCGCGCGTTACGCCGTGGACTGGAAAACCCGATCGATCGCGAACAACTGATCGAGGGAAAACAGTCGAAAGCACGAGACCGCTTGATCGCGGGCGGGTTGTCGCCGGCGGCTATCGATGGCGTGTGGAAACTGTTCAACGACGAATACTTCCTGCGCTACCGCAGCGAGGAAATCGCCTGGCATACCGAATTCCTGGTGGACTCCGGCAGCGAGTCGGAAGTCGGGCTACTCGACGTACGGCGCCAGGCCGACGGCGACGGCATCGAGGCGGTGATTTACGCACCGCGGCAAAAGCGCACCTTTGCGCACGCCACCGCCTTGCTGGCCGAACTCGGCATGACGATCGTCGATGCGCGCATCGTACCGATCGCCAACGGCTTCAGCCTGGACACTTATATATTCCTGGAGCTGGATCCGCGGATCGAAATCGACGAAGCGCGCATCAACCGCATCCGCCGCACTCTGACCCGGGTCCTGACCACGGACGACAACCGCTCGCTGCAGGTGACCCGCCAGGCGCCGCGCCAGGTCCGCATGTTCAGTACCAAGACGGTGGTCGATTTCGCCACCGACGTCGCCAATGACCGGACCGTCATGGAACTCGCGGCCGGCGACCGGCCAGGACTGTTGAACACGGTCGGTCAAACCTTCAGTGAATTCGGCATCAACATCGAAACCGCGAAAATCATGACGGTCGGCGAGCGGGCGGAAGACGTTTTTTACATCGTCGACGAGAACAATCGGCCGCTCGATGAAACGGTTTGCGAAAAAATTCGGGAAAAACTCGTCGAACGACTCGACCCCGGGAGCTGAACGTCTTGACACAGGAAATTAGCGAACGCATCGACGCGGGCTGGCAGCGCCGGCAACAGGGCAAGGACATACGGAGTGACCAGGGGCTCAAGGATGCCGTTAACCAGGCGCTCGAGCTGCTCGATGGCGGCACACTGCGGGTTGCGGAGCCCCGGGGCGGTGACTGGCAGCTTAACCAGTGGCTGAAAAAGGCCGTCCTGCTCAGCTTTTACCTGAACGACAGCGAACTCATGAGCGGCGGCCACAGTAATTTTTTCGACAAGGTACCGCTCAAATACGCCGGGGCCGGCCAGCGCGATTTCGTGGATGCAGGCGTGCGCGTCGTTCCGGATGCATTGGTCAGAAAAGGCGCCTTTATCGCGCGTAACGTGGTGCTGATGCCGAGCTACGTCAACGTCGGCGCCTACGTCGACAGCGGCACGCTCGTCGACACCTGGGCGACCGTCGGCAGCTGTGCCCAGATCGGCAAGAACGTGCACATTTCCGGCGGCGTCGGCATCGGCGGCGTCCTCGAGCCGGTGCAGGCGGCGCCGACGATCATCGAAGACGATTGTTTCATCGGCGCGCGCTCGGAAATCGTCGAAGGCGTGATCGTCGGCAAAGGATCGGTCATCTCGATGGGTGTGTTCATCGGCCAAAGTACACGGATATTTGACCGCGAAAGCGGGCAAATCAGCTATGGACGGATCCCGGCCGGTTCTGTTGTAGTCTCCGGGACCCTGCCGGCGAAGGACGGCTCGCATTCTCTCTATTGTGCCGTTATCGTAAAACGGGTCGACGAGAAAACCCGGGCAAAGACGAGTCTCAACGACCTCCTCCGGCTCACGGAATAACAGGGAACGGAAATGCTGACCTTATATGGCATCCCCAGCTGCGACGCCTGCAGAAACGCGCGCAAATGGCTGACCGATCACGGCATGGAGCACCGCTTTCACGATTTGCGAGCGGACGGCCTCGACACCTCGATGCTCGAGCGATGGTCCCGGGCGCTCGAATGGCAGGACCTCCTGAACCGGCGCAGCGTTACCTGGCGCAAGGTGCCGGAGGTGGATCGGGCCAGCCTGGATTCGAACAAGGCCATTTCCCTGATGCTGGACCAGCCGACACTCGTCAAGCGCCCGGTCCTGGAAACCGACGACGTTGTGGTGGTCGGGTTTTCGCCGGATACCTACCAGGATCTGCTCGGCTAAGCGGCAAACGGGGTCAGAGCCGGCTCTGACCCCTCAGCCGATACGGCCGGTGATGTAGTCTTCCGTCAGCTTGTGCTGCGGGTTGGTGAAGATCTTGTCCGTCTCGTCGACTTCGACCAGCCACCCGAGGTGAAAATAGGCGACTCGCTGCGAAACTCGTGCAGCCTGCTGCATCGAGTGAGTCACGATGACGATCGCGTACTTCTCGGCCAGCTCGTCGATCAGGTCCTCGATTTTCGCCGTAGCAATGGGATCGAGTGCCGAACAGGGCTCGTCCATCAGGATCACTTCCGGATCGACGGCAATGGTGCGCGCGATACACAGGCGCTGCTGCTGTCCGCCGGACAGACCGGTGCCGGGCTCGTCGAGCCGGTTCTTGACCTCGCCAAGCAGACCGGCGCGCTCCAGGCTGACGTGCACGATATCGTCGAGTTCCGCACGATCGGCCGCCAGTCCGTGAATTCGCGGACCGTAGGCCACATTGTCGTAAATGCTTTTCGGAAACGGATTCGGTTTCTGGAACACCATGCCCACGCGCGCGCGCAAGGCGACCGGGTCGAGCTCCTTGCTGTAGATGTCCTGTCCGTCCAGGGTAATGTTGCCACTGACCCGCGCAGATTCGATCGTATCGTTCATGCGATTAAGGCAGCGCAAATACGTCGATTTGCCACAACCTGACGGTCCGATCAGCGCGATCACCTGGTTCTTGGCAATCTCGAGAGTGACGTTCTTGATCGCATGATTGTCGCCGTAAAAGACGTCGACGTTCTCCGTCACGATGAACGGTTTTTTACAGCGCGGATTCCCGACCGAATCGCCGGTCAGCTCCGTCCGCTTGCGCACACGATCCGGCTTCGACGCGCCAACAAGATCTTTCTGACTGCCTGATGATTTTTCTTTTGCTTCAGTCACTGGGGCATCCGCGTAGGATACGTCTTCCGGCAATGCGTCGTCTGTACCAGTCAATTTCGTCAATCCTGTCATTGTCATATAGCTTCTGTGCAGCGGCAAATCGGTTCAACCCGAATGTTGTATCAGTTGGCGCGTAAGTTCGGTTAAGGATTTGATCGCCTGACGGATTTTCCGACGTAGCGGAATCGCAGTGTCTATTTCCGACGGAGGAAAATCCGTCAGGCGATTAAAGACCAAGCGAGAACGCGTCATACTGGTGCAACATTCGGGTTTACTACCATTTGCGCTCGAATCGCTTGCGCATGATGATGGCTGCCAGGTTCATCAACAAAAGAAAGCCCAGCAGGACGATGATGGCGGCGGCAGTGCGTTCCGCGAATGCCCGTTCCGGGCTGTCCGCCCACAAATAAACCTGCACCGGCAAGGCAGTCGCCGGGTCCGAGAATCCTCCCGGCACGTCGACGATGAAGGCGACCATTCCGATCATCAGCAACGGCGCTGATTCGCCAAGCGCGCGACTCATACCGATAATCGCGCCGGTCAGCATGCCGGGCATCGCCAGCGGCAATACGTGATGGAAGACTACCTGCATCTTGGATGCGCCGAGCCCCAATGCCGCTTCACGAATCGACGGCGGTACCGCTTTGATGGCTGCGCGCGACGCAATGATGATGACCGGCAGCGTCAGCAATGACAGCACCAGTCCGCCCACCAGCGGCGCTGATCGCGGAAGCGACATCCAGTTGATGAAAACGGCCAGCCCGAGAAGCCCGAAAACTATGGACGGGACTGCGGCCAGGTTGTTGATATTCACCTCGATCAGGTCCGACCAGCGATTGCGCGGTGCGAATTCCTCGAGATAAACGGCTGCAGCGGCACCGATCGGGAAAGACAGGGCAATGGTAATCGTCAGCATGTAAAACGATCCCATCAAGGCGCCACGAATGCCGGCAAGTTCCGGTTCGCGCGAGTCGCCATTGGAAAACAGCGCCGAATTAAACTGCGTGGTAATTTTGCCGTTTGCGATCAACTCGTCGATCCAGGCGATCTGCCGGTCCGACACCGGGCGTTGCTCTTCGGGAACGTCCCGGTCGATATTGCCTTTGACGACCATGTCGACATTTGCCGATGCCGGAACGCGTATGGTCTGCGTCTTGCCGAGTAGCTCGGGATCGGCTTCGACGGCGTCACGGATCTGGTAACCGGCGCCGATACTCACCAGTTGATTGAGCGCGCGCCGTTGCCGGCGGTCGGTGACGCCGGGAAATTCCTGGCGCAGTGCATCGCGAACCAGCCGGTCGTAATCGGCATAGACAAGGTCGAGCTCGCCGCCCGGCGCCAGCACCTCCGCCGAATATTCGATCTCGAGTTCGATATGGGTCTGCATGAAAGCGGACCAACCCTTCGAGACGAGATCCCAGAAGAACACCGCAAGAAACAGTACGCCGACCGTGGTGGCGCAAAAACCCAGCATCCGAAACAGCGACTCCCTGCGGTAGCGGGCCCTGAGCCCGGCTTCGACCTTGACCCTTGTTGCCAGCTTTTCGATCGTGACGGCCATCAGTCGTATTGCTCGCGATACTTGCGGACGACCCGAAGCCCGATGACATTCAGCCCAAGCGTCGCAACGAAAAGCACCAATCCGAGGGCGAAGGCCGCCAGCGTCTTTGCGCTGTCGAACTCCTGGTCCCCGACCAGCAAGGTGACGATTTGCACGGTCACCGTGGTCACCGCTTCGAACGGATTTGCGGTCAGGTTTGCCGCCAGGCCGGCCGCCATGACAACGATCATGGTTTCGCCGATCGCCCGCGAGATGGCGAGCAGTATGCCGCCGACGATGCCCGGCAGGGCAGCCGGGAGAATGACTTTCAACATGGCCTCGGACCTCGTTGATCCAAGACCCAGTGCCCCGTCGCGCATGGCCTGGGGCACGGCGTTGATCGCATCATCGGAGAGCGACGAAATGAGCGGAATGATCATGATGCCCATGACCAGGCCGGCGGCCAGGGCACTTTCCGACGCAACGTCGAGACCCATCGATTCGCCGGCGGCACGAATAAATGGCGCGACCGTGAGGGCCGCGAAAAAACCGTAGACGACGGTAGGAATCCCTGCCAACACTTCGAGAACCGGCTTGGTGACGGTGCGAACCCGCTGCGAGGAGTATTCCGACAGGTAAATTGCCGACATCAGGCCCACGGGAACGGCAAAGAACATGGCGATCGCGGTAATCAGCAGCGTGCCGGTAAACAACGGCACGGCGCCGAAACTTCCGGAGGAACCGACCTGGTCTGCACGAATCGCGGTCTGCGGGCTCCAGTTCAGGCCGAACAGGAATTCCCATACCGGCACTTCACGAAAAAATCGTATTGCCTCGAACAGCACCGACAGCACGATGCCGATCGTGGTCAGAACAGCGACACTCGACGCCGCAATGAGCAGCACTCGAATCACGCTTTCCACGCTGTTGCGAGCGCGAAAATCCCGCTCGATCCTGCCGCGTGCCAGTAATCCTCCCAGCAAGGCCATGCCGATTGCTGACGTCGCCAGGAGCCGCTCGCTGATCCTGCCGTATTCGAGGTAGCGTGCCGCTGCATCTCTCAACACCACATCGACCTGGCCACTGACCACGTCGCCATTGGCAAGGTTGCGAATGTTGTTGACGAGCAGGTTCAACTCGCCGGCGGACAGGTCTCTCTGAACGTCGGGCAGACCCTTGACGACCAGCGCCACGATGAGCTGCGGCTCGACCATGACCCAGACCAGCATCAGGCCGAGGGCCGGCAATAAGGTCCAGATCGCGGTGAAATAGCCGTAATACCCGGGAAGCGAGTGTAGCTTGAGGAGCTTGCGCGGGCCGCCGGCGATGGCGAGAGAACGTTGGCGGCCCAGGTGAAACGACAACAACGCCATCGCGATGATGACCAATGTCAATGTCGTAGTCTGCATGGGGCCTGTACCGATCCAATGTCCTGGTTATCGGAAAACGAAGGCACGGCGACCGATGGGCCGCCGTGCATTGCACTTATCAACAAGCTGTCGCTTTTATTCTTTAGCTACTGTCAGCGGCGTCAATGCCATCACTGCCGCAGCAATTTCCGAGCGTTCTTCGACCGGCATGGGTATGAGTCCGCGGTCAGACAAATACCCTTCGTCGCCCCAGGCCCGCTCGCTGGTAAATTCTCGCAGATATCCCCGGAGTCCCGGAATCACGTCTACGTGCGCTTTCTTGGCATAGAAGTACAGAGGTCGCGAGACCGGATAAGAACCATCGGCAATTGCCTCGAATGTCGGCTTGGTTCCGTCAATGGCCGCGCCTTTGACTTTTTCGGCATTCTGATCCAGGAAACTAAATCCGAAGATACCGAAGGCGGAAGGATTCGCTTCGAGTTTTTGCACGATCAGGTTGTCGTTTTCGCCTGCTTCGATGAAGGCGCCGTCTTCCCTGATCGTATGGCAAACGGATTTGTACCGGTTACCGTCGGCATTCTTCAATGCCTTGATCCATGGAACAGACTGGCAACCACCTTCCATGGCGAGTTCGACAAATGCATCTCGCGTGCCCGATGTCGGCGGCGGACCCAAAACCTCTATTTGCATGTCCGGCAGTTGCGGATTCACGTCGCGCCAGGAATCGTAGGGATTATCAATGAGTTCACCTTCCTTATCGCCGGGCACTTTTTTTGCCAGCGCGAGAAACAAGTCCTTGCGGCTCAGCGACAGCGAAGGCGATGAAATCGCATTGGCGACCACGATACCGTCATAGCCGATCTTGACCTCGACAATTTCGTTAACACCGTTTGCTGCGCAATTATCGATTTCCGACTGCTTGATGGCGCGCGAGGAATTCGCAATGTCGGGATAGTCGACGCCGACGCCGTCACAAAACAGTTTCAAACCTCCCCCTGAACCCGTGGATTCGACCTTCGGCGTTTTGAATTCGCTGCCGCGACCGAATCGCTCGGCGACCACGGTAGCAAACGGATAGACGGTCGAAGAGCCGACGATGTAGACATAGTCGCGCCCGGACTGGGCGCTCGAGGGGGCACTCAGCATCATGCCGAGCAGCGAGCTTGCAATGGCAATCCAACTCGTGCTTCTCTGAGCCACTGTATTTTTCCTCCAGGAACCTGCGTTCTATTGATCGTTTGATGGCACACTTTAGCGCCCGATTGTTACCGATTTGTTACAGGTTGATGTCTATTATCTTATTGATTTTCAAGTACTTACTGAATCGGGGTCCGTTAGCGCCCGAATCCGCAAATCTCGCTCGAGCCGATGGCGACTGACGTCGATAACGGCAAGCAGGCTGCCGCCGCAACCGGGCTCGACCTTCTGTGCGAATTGATCCGCCGGGCGTCGGTGACGCCCGAGGATGCCGGCTGCCAGCAACTCCTCGCCGCCCGACTCTCGGCTGCGGGTTTCGCCTGCGAATCCATTCCGCAAGGCGCCGTCAGCAATCTCTGGGCACGCCGGGGAACAGAACCGCCACTGTTGTGCTTCGCCGGACATACGGACGTCGTGCCACCGGGGCCGGCCGGCGACTGGCATACCGATCCATTCGAGCCGACCCTGATTGACGGACAACTTCACGGGCGCGGCGCGGCGGACATGAAAGGTGGCCTGGTCTCGATGCTGCTTGCGGTCGAGCGCTTTTTCGAGCGACACCCGCGGCCGGCCGGCAGCATCGCAATGCTGATCACGAGTGACGAGGAAGGCCCGGCCATCGACGGCACCCGAAAAGTCCTCGAGGTCCTGGATGAGCGTGGCGAAAAGATCGACTACTGCATCGTCGGTGAACCCTCGAGCAGCCATGAGCTCGGGGATGTCGTGCGCATCGGTCGACGCGGCTCGCTGAGCGGCAAACTCGCCGTCAGGGGTGTACAAGGGCACGTGGCCTATCCGCAGCACGCGGACAACCCGATTCACCGCTTTGCGCCGGCGCTTAATGAACTGCAGCAAACCCGGTGGGACGACGGCAATGCGCATTTCCCGCCAACCGGCTTTCAGATGGTCGAAGTGCAAGCCGGGGTCGGCGCGGCCAATGTGACGCCGCCGTACTTACACGCCGAGTTCAACTTCCGATATTCGAATGAATGGCACCACGATGCTTTACAGGAAAAAGTCGAAAAACTGCTCGCGGCACATGCGCTCGATTTCGATTTGACGTGGACGCTCTACGGCATGCCTTACCTGACCGAACAAGGCCCGTTGATCGAAGCGGCGGTTGCAGCCGTTGAGGAACAGACCGGGATCACGCCGCAGCTATCGACCGGCGGCGGCACATCGGACGGGCGATTCATTGCCAAAACCGGCGCGCAGGTCATCGAACTCGGCCATATCAACGAGACCGTACACCGGGCCAATGAATGCGTCAGAGCTGAAGACCTGGCAAAGCTTGCAAAAGTTTACGCGCGAATGGCGGAAATTTTACTGGGCGATTGAGTCGCTCATTTGACGCGCCGGGCGCAGCGCATTCCACATTCCGGCAATGCCCAGCACCGCGACCGAGATCAGGACCCAGGCCGGCATCGACAATCCCAGGAACTGCCAGTCGATCTCCGCACATTCCCCCGACCCGGTGAATATCGCACGCAAGGCATCCATGAACGGCAAGGTCTCCATGAGATAGTCGTATCCCGCCCCGCAGGCAGGTACCTGGTCGGGCGGCAGACTCTGCAGCCAGACGTGGCGGCCCGCCACCGCGATTCCACCGCCGGCTGCGAGCAGTATCAGCACGGCGTAAACGCGGCGGCCCCACCCGGAAGGATCGTGCAGCGCCGCGACCAGAAAAACGATGCCAAGCGCAATGACGGCCATGCGCTGGAACACGCAAAGCGGACAGGGCATCAGCAGCAGGGCGTGCTCGGCATACAAGGCATAGCCCATCATGCCGGCGCAGGCGAGGAATCCAGCCAAATTGAGCTGGCGCGTGGTCAGCTTTTTCATGAGCGACAGAATCAGTCGGGATCGATGGTGCCGGATTTTACTACGTCGGTGTGCCGCACATCACGGCCTTCGACCATGTAGATGACGTATTCACAGATGTTCTTCGCATGGTCGCCGATGCGTTCCAGTGCTCGCGCCGTCCAGGTCACATTCATCACACGCTTGATGTTTTGCGGATCCTCCATCATGTGCGTGATACCTTGCCGGGCGATCGCCTCGTACTCGTGATCGACCTGTTCGTCCTCGGCAACCACTTCATAACACGCCGTCACATCCATGCGCGCAAACGCGTTCATCGCGTCCCGTAGCATTTTCAAAACGTGCTGGCCGAGATTCTTCAACTCGCGGTAAGCGTCCGGCGGCCGGTCCATGGCGGCGAGCTTCGATGACAGGAAGCCGATTTTCTCCGCCTCATCACCTATGCGCTCCAGATCAGTAATCGTCTTGATGATTGCGACGATCAACCTCAGGTCACCGGCAGCCGGTGCCCGGGTCGCAAGAATGCGGCTGCATTCCTCGTCGATATGCACTTCCAGATTATTGACCTTGTAGTCGTCGTGGGCGACTTTGAGCCCAAGCTCGCTGTCGCCCTCGACGATCGCCGCTATCGCCTTGGACAGCTGCGTCTCAACCATTCCGCCCATCGTCAGGACGGAATTCCTGAGGTTCTCCAATTCCTTGTCAAATCGCCTGGAAATATGCCTGGTTAATTCGCTGGCTTGCATGCTGGTTGCACTCTGAATACGAATGTTGGCTCAGGATTGTGACAGTATCATGAAAGAGATAGACGGTAACCGGTCAAAACGCAAAATTGAGGTCGAGCTGCAGGCGCGTGTAGTCGCGCGGGTTGCCGCTCGCGAGATCGACTTCGTTGACAAACAGCGTCCCACCTACCGTCCAGTGATCCGTCAGGACGTAGGCGCCCTTGATCGTATGGCCCTTGGCATCGGTACCGCCACCGCCGAAATCCGAGTCAGTAAAGGTAGCGATCACGGCATCGGCCTCGAGTTCCTGCCAGGCCCACGATGCCTGCCAGGTTCCCGGCTCCGCGGTCTTGCCCACACGCACGCCGAATGCCTGACCGGTATCGTTCGCGTCCGCCTCCGTGTTCTGCACGTAATTCGCAAACAACGCGACCGGCAATTCACCCAGCGTGGTGGAGTATTCGACGAAGCCTTCCAACTGGTTGTAGTCAAACAGCAGGTTACCGTTGGCATCGACCGAGTTGCCGAATGGCAGTCCGATCCAGAACGGCCGGTTGCCCTGTGTGTCGGTGTAATCGTAGTAACCCAGTCCGACCGAGAGCTCACTGCCGTCGATGTCGAAATTCATTCCGCCTTGCGCCGCCAGCAACAGTGAATCATCGGTGGTCGCGCGTTCTTCGACGAAAAATGTTCCCGCCGTTGCAAACAACGCGCCGGATTCCCAGTTGACCGCAACGCCTTCGGGATTGAGGTCCGAATCCCAGATCAGTGCATGACTGCCGGCGCGATGCAGGGGATTCTTCATCTTGCCGATGTAAACGTGGGTATCGTCGTTCGGTGTCCAGTCGACGTAGGCGAGATCGATACCGATGTCCTTGCGCGTGAATCCGCCGTCGAACGACTGGTTCGTCGACACCGGGTTGTCGCCGCCGCTGGCGAGCTGGAATATGACGTCGACATCGTCGTTGACCTCGGCTGTCATGCCGACACGAATGCGAAACCGGCCGCGGTCGCGGTTCGGAGCCCCGTCCTGGTCGATGGACTCGTAGCGAGGACGAAAATCCCCCTTGAACGAGATCGAGTCGGTCCAGCTGTCCTGTGCAGACGCAGCCATCGGCAGCCAGCAGGTAGCCGAAACTACGAGCAATGAGGTGGCACAATTTACTGATTTCATGAGACTTTCTCTCCGTGTGGCACAACCGGTCTCGTTACCGATTTGTTGCCGCTTTGTTACACAAATGTTGCGCGCAAGTTACAAAGCCTGTGTTTCGCGGCGGTGACAGTTTCATGACAGTTTTGTGACAGTAAGGAGTCGCGGCTGAAGCCGCTCCCACAAAGCCGCTGCCACAAAGCCGCTCCGCAATCCGCCTGCAGTGGTCATTGACCGGAAAATGGCGGGTGCGGATTAATCTTTAGTCCTTTGATCGGTCGGGTGCAGAAGCCGCTTCCACTCACAGCAGCTGTCGCGGCTAAAGCCGCTCCCAGACCGGCCGGCTGACGTGCAGGTGGAAGATAATCAGGCGGTGTTGCGAGCGATGGGAATAGCGTCCGCCATCGCGAGACGGTCGCGGGGGAAATGGCAGGTAAAGGTACTTCCCTGGTGTCGTCGACTGTTGATGACAAGCCTGGCGGAATGCCTCTCGAGGACGTGCTTGACAATCGCCAATCCCAGGCCAACGCCGCCGTCGTGCCGGTCGCGTCCCGGGTCTACCCGGAAAAACCGCTCGGTCACCCGGGGAATGTGTTCCTCGTCGATGCCGATGCCCGTATCGGACACGGAGAGACGGGCGCCGTCTTCGTCACTTTCCCAGCTGAGCGTTACCGTGCCGTCCGCGGCCGTATATCGCAGCGCATTGGACAACAGGTTGTCGATCACGGACTCGATTTCCGAGCTGCTCCCCTGCAATTTCGCCTGCGACTGAATCTCGAGTTTTATCTCTGCGACGTTTTGCTGGCCTGCATAGGTCTTGCGGGCCGCGGCAAGGAGTCCGGGAACATCGATGATTTCGTCTTCGGGTGCCGGTCCGGATCCTTCGAGGCGCGACAGCTCAAGCAATTCGGCCACGATCTTGTTCATCCTCGCCGTCTGTTCCTGCATCTGGCTCAGTGGCTTTTTCCAGTCCTCCGGCACACCCGGCTCCGACACGAGCGTATCCAGGTAACCGCTGATCACGGTCAGTGGCGAACGCAGCTCGTGCGACGCATTGGCGATAAATTCGCGCCGCATCGCGGTCATTCTCCGCCGTTCGGTGATATCCCTGATCAGTAGCAGGAGCTGGTTGGCACCGTAGGGCACGATTCGGCAAGAGAGCCAGCAGTCTTCGCGGATGGGTGACGGCACCTCGACGGCTTTGTCGAATTCCTTCGAGTGCAGGTATTTCCGGAAAGCCGGCGCCCTCAGGATATTATCCACTCGCTGCCCCCGGTCCTGGCGGTGCCGGAATCCGGCCAGTTTTTCGGCGGCAGAATTGCAGACGATAATCTCGAACTCCTCGTTCAGGATGATACCGCCATCAGGCAGCGCATTCGCCGACTTGCGAATTTCCTTGATCAGTTTTCGGTAGTGTTTCTTATGTAGCTTACTGCGATTGCGCATATGCATGATGCGCGAATAGATGTATGACCAGACACCGCCGGCGTAACGCATTGCCTCGAAGTTCTTGGTACGCATCGCACGTTCGAATATCAGCAACCGCTGCACATGCCAGGCAAGCATCAACAGTGCCGCAACCAGGAGCCCCCAGTCGGCGTGGTCATATAGCATGCCGATGACGGCGCCCACCGCCAACAAGACGATGTGCCCGACCACCAGTTTTGACCTGACCTTGTTCATTACGGCTTCTGTTCGCGTGTACTATCCCTGGTTGAAAAGCGGTAGCCCGCGCCACGCACAGTCTGGATGTAACGATCTGCGCCATGCGGGTTGAGCGCTTTTCGCAGACGTCGAATATGTACGTCTACCGTACGTTCCTCGACGTACACATTGGCACCCCACACCCGGTCCAGCAACTGGGTGCGACTGTACACACGATCCGCATGGGTGATCAGGAATTTCAGGAGCCGATACTCCGTCGGTCCGAGCGCGACGTCCTGTCCGTTGATGGACACTCGATGGCCGGCCGTATCGAGCTGGATCATGCCGGCCACCAGCTGTTCCGCGGTCGACGTCCGTGATCGCCGCAAGACGGCCTCGATACGGGCAATCAACTCGCCCGGCGAAAACGGCTTGGTGACGTAGTCGTCGGCTCCGCCCTTCAGGCCGGTCACCTTGTCGTGTTCGTCAGCCCGCGCCGTCAGCATGATGATTGCCAGGTCCTCGCAGTCCTCTTGCCGTCTAAGCATTCGCGTCAGCTCGAGTCCGCTCATGTCCGGCAACATCCAGTCGACGAGTGCGAGGTCGGGATGCTCGTCGGCGATCAGCCGCCGCGCGGCGCTCGAGCTTTCGGCCTCGAGCGTATCGTAGCCGGCCCTGGCGAGATGAAAGGCGATCATTTCGCGAATCGGGCGCTCGTCTTCGACGATCAGTATCTTGGTGCTTGTCACGGGGGTAACGGCTAATGCGTAACTCTCGGTTGCCATGCAGTCCTCAATGTCCTCATTGCGGCCCGGCTACGGGGAATACGCCATTAAAACAAGCCAATGTTACATTTCCATGACGGGAAAAACGCGCTCAACCCGCTGTTTTCAGGAAATTTGAGCGAATCGCAGGCCACGGCGCAGCCGCCGCTCAGCCGGGTTTGCGCGCGACCTCTCTCCTTATATAAGAGGGTTGCAAGGCGTCCGCGTTAATCGCCCCGCCCTGCCGCTGCGATTTCGCACCCAGCTCCAGCAGGAAGCTGGCCCGCGGACAGGGGATGTCGGCGATGTCGCTGATCCGGGCACGGTTTTGCCGTCGGAGCTCCGGGTATTTTTGCCAGGCCGCACCGGCAGCCAGGTAGCTGTGGGTCAAGCCCGCAAACTCGCCGATGTCCCTGATTTCTTCCATGGCTTCCGCGACCGGCAGCCCGTTCGAGTCGCGTCGATACCGCCCCAGGTAAACCTGGCTCATGCGCGCATCCTGCGTGACCAACACCCGATCGGCATCGGCTTGCTTCATGGCTTCGGCGGCAACTGCGGCAAGCGAGGACACCGGCACCAGCTTCAGTCCAGCACCGAAACAGATACCTTGTGCGACGGAAGCGCCGATACGCATGCCGATAAAGGATCCGGGACCGTTGCCGAGGACGACCGCATCCAGGTCCGCTATGCCAATGTTCGCCTCGTGGAGCAATTCGACAATCATCGGTAACAGGATGCCGGTATGCTGCCGCGCGCCGAGCTCGTGCCGCTCACGGGTCGCGTCGGCAACCTGCAAGGCAACGGAACAGGCATCCGACGAGGTCTCGATCGCCAGCAGATTCAAGACGCACCTGCTGTCACTTCCGCCTGGTCAGACCGCGACTCGTGGGCAGCGAGAAACTGCTCGACCTCCGCCAGGGATTCCGTGCTCGGCATGGGCTCGAGGCATTTCAGGAAAACACTGCCGTAATTCTTGCCGGTTACCCTGGGATCGCACAGCACGACAACTCCAAAGTCGTTGTGATCGCGCAATAATCTTCCCGCGCCCTGCTTGAGCGCGAGCGCCGCCTGCGGCAGCTGGTGCTCGGTAAAGCCGTTGCCGCCGTGTCGTCGAATGTATTCGAGTCGCGCCATCAGCAGCGGATCGCCCGGTGAGGCGAATGGCAGCTTGTCGATGGCAACGATACTCAGCGCCGGCCCGCGCACGTCGACACCTTCCCAGAAGCTGCCGGTACCGAGTAACACCGCATTACCGAGCTTTCTGAATCGTCGCAGCAGGTCATCGCGCGGTGCATCGCCCTGCACCAGCAGTTTGCGACCGGCGAGACGCTTGCGATTGCTTTTGAACCAGTCGCGCGCGGCACGCAGGGCGCGATGACTGGTAAACAGGCAAAACATGCCGCCTGCCGTCATGTCGAGCAACGGCACGACCGTTTCCAGCATCCGGCTCGTATGCTCGGGGTCGGACGGCAACGGCAATCCCGGCGGCAGCCACACCAGGCCGTGCTTGTCGATCTCGAACGGACTCGGAAAGGCCAGGCCGGTGACCGACTCGAGCCCCATACGCTCGGCATAGTGGCTGAAGTCCTCGCCGATCGCCAGCGTCGCGGAGGTAAAAATCCACGCCTGCTGGTCGTGGCCGAACATCGCACGCAGCGTGTCCGACACGTCGAGTGGCGTCAGGTGCAGCCGAATGCTGCGCGCCGCGACGTCGAGCCAGCGCAGTCCATCCCAACCGTCGTCGCTGGCGATCTGTGCCAGCTTGTCGATTACGCCCAGCAGTTGCTCGTGCAGTTTGTCGATTTCGACCGAGGCATCGGTAAACAGGCTGACGGCGTCGCGCAGATCCCGCAGCGCATGCTCGAGCTCGTCCAGCGACCCGCGAATCTCCGGCATGACCAGCGACAGTTCGTAGCGACCTTCATCGCGGGGCGCCCCCGCCCGCAGTTTTTTCGTCGCCGTCTGCGCACGATCGATACGCTGCTGCAATTCGCCCTCGCCGAGCGACAGGGTAGCGGCACGGGTTTCATCGATTAGTCTTTCTATTTCCCGGCTGCCGAGACTCAGGCCGAAGAATTGCGTCGCAAGATCGGGAATCTGGTGCGCTTCATCGAGAATGATCGCCTCGGCGCCCGGCAGGAATTCGACAAAGCCCTCTTCCTTCATCGCGAGATCTGCGAGCAACAGGTGATGATTGACCACCACCAGGTCCGCTTCCTGTGCGGCGCGCCGCGCATTGACCACGAAACATTCCTCGTACACGGGGCATTTGGATCCCAGGCAGTTGTCGGCCGTCGAGGTCACCAGAGGCCAGACAGCCGAGTCCTCGGCAATATCCGTCAATTCCGCGCGATCGCCGGTCGCCGTGCGGTGGCGCCACTGACGCACGGCCTCGAGCTCGGCAAGCTGTGTACCGCGGGTCGCCTGTTCGGCCGCCGTATCGAGTCGATGCAGGCACAGGTAATTCGCCCGCCCTTTGAGCAGCGCGGTGGTCACCGGGCGGCCGACGGCCTTGCCGAGCAGCGGCAGGTCGCGATGATAGAGCTGGTCCTGCAATGCCTTGGTGCCGGTCGAAATAATCGTTTTGCGACCACTCATCAGCGCCGGCAGCAGGTAGGCGAAGGTCTTGCCGGTACCGGTGCCCGCCTCGACAATCAGTTTCCCCTTACCGGCCA
>JAWWCT010000066.1:0-19530 GCA_033720315.1 Woeseiaceae bacterium
CGAGCGACTGAATCCTTTGTCACGAGCAGCCACTCTCAATCTCGGCTGGCAGTTGTTGCAGTCCGGGCAACTGTTCGAAGCGGAGAGCGAGTTTCGCGAGCTGATCGAGTTTGATCCCGACTTCTGGGGCGGACACTGGGGCCTCGGCCATATCTTGAGAGCTCGCGGAAGTTATGCGGACGCGATTGGCGAGTTTTCCCGCGCAGCGGAATTGGAAGGCGGGCATAGCCTCCCTGTGGCTTCGCTCGGTTTCACCTATGCAGTGTCAGGGCAACGCGATCAGGCAATTGAAATAGCCAGGGAGCTGGAAGAAACGGCCAGCCGGACCTACGTGTCGCCGGTACACATTGCGATGATCTACGCCGGTCTCGATGAACGCGATGTGGCGTTCAATTGGCTCGATAAAGCATTCAAGGTACGGGCCCGCTCAATGGCCTGGCTGACTGTAACGCGCGAATTTGACGGGCTGCGGGACGACCCGCGCTACACGGCGCTGGTTGCAGCGATTGGCATTGGCGCCAATTAATCCCGTATTGGCCGGCTTACTGATTGACGTCTGCCGACCTTGCATCGGCCGATTGGAGAAGTCCTCAAGCCGCGCTGTCGGAACCTGATGCAGGGGCGTTGTCGCAGGCTACCAACAGCCGCCGGGCGACGCTTTGCTTATTCTTTCGGCAACCGTTTTGTGCAGCGATAATCACCGCCCGGCATGATGAACATCGCTTCATCTCCCTTGTTCCAGAAACTGATACCGTCGCCAGTGTAACGCGCGCCTGACGCTGTTCGCTCCCGTCGCAATACAAAATCACGTTCACCGACGGCCATCAGGATTGTTTCCGGACCCAGGAATCGGACGGCTAAATCCGGACCGTTGGTACAGGAAAATTCGGTGACGGATTCACCGCCCCGATCTTGCGGCTGCTGGTGAGAATCGACTTCGACGCGCTGGTCTTCATCAACGGCTGCAGCATCGACGATGTCCGGTACACGCCCGCTGGAGCAGCCAGCCAGCGCCGCGCTGATCACGAGAGCAAAACGCACAAGGTCGTTACCAGGCGTAAAGATAGTTAAGCGTGTAGGAATCAAAATCGCCGCCGATTTCGGTCAGTATGCCGGTACTGAAGCCGGCGCGTATGGCATGCCGGCGCCGCAACGGGAATAACATCGCGAACCCGATCCTGGAGTTTCGCAATTCATCGTTGCGCTTTACGCCATCGACTTCGGTCTGACCGCCGACATAGTAATTGACGTCGAGCGACGCCCAGAATCCCGCTTGCGTGTGCCTGATGAGATGCACCTCGACGGAACCGATTGGCTCCTGCTCCCTGCGGGCACTGACGAATTCGTCGTTGTCGCCGAAGAACCAGGCACCGACGTGGGTCTCCAGCATCCACCTTGGCCGGAATGGCCAGATGACGCCCAGGCCGACTTTGGTCGACCAGCGATTCGTCCCGGCATTGATGAACCGGTCGTTTTCATAACCGCCGGTCGGCGGCTGGACCAGGATGCTGGCGCCGACGATGGTGCGCGGATTTGCCGCCAGCTCGCGAAATTCGGCCGCGTCCATGCTCGGCGCGCCGCGCAGATTGATCGACAATTGCAGACGCGCATCGGCCAGCGCCGAGACCTCGCGCCTGCGAAACTGGCCTTCCACGATGCCCTGGGTCGTACTCCAGGTATAGGGGACGTTGATTTGCAAATTGGCAGAACGGCCGAACAGGCCCAGGGTGCGCTGCCAGGTCAGTTGCAGGTAATTGATGCGCGACTCGACGCCGACGATCGGTAATGTCGCGTCCGTGGCTACGTCACCCGTGGAAAACTGGTAACCGGCAGCCATGACATTGGTACCGCGGGGTGCCGGCCAGTAGGCACGCGGTGCCAGTTCCTGCGCTGCAAGCGGCATTGCGAGCATGAGAAGCGCAACTTGCAGGATTGCCGCCTGCACCACCGTCAACCGGCGCAACAGGCCGAGCGGCTGATGCCATTGCAAGCTCGAATTCGCAGCGGGACTCCTCATCGCCCTGACAACTGTATCGCCGCTTCGTCGATACCGCTATCGCATCGGGTAAATTTTCCGCGCCGTCGCTATCATGTGGATTCTGTACTGCACGCATTCTGCAAATGAACGACGCCAACGACAGTCCGGCAACGGCAAGCGACTTTGAAATTACCGCCGCCGACGGCTTCAACCTCGCCGCCACGCTGTTTGCCGCAGACCGGAACGACACTGTGGTCGTCGTCAATGCGGCGACCGCGGTACCGCGCGGCTTCTACCGCCGCTTCGCCGGGTTCGTCCGGGCACACGGATGGAGCGCCGTAACCTATGACTATCGCGGCATTGGCGGTTCGGCGCCGAAGTCGCTGCGCGGGTTTGCGGCATCGGCACGGGACTGGGCACTGCTTGACATGACGGCAGTCATCGGCTGGATCGGAAGCGAACTCTCGCCTCGGCGGCTGTTCGCGATCGGCCACAGCTACGGCGGGCAAACGCTCGGCATGATCGACAACGCGACCAGTGTCGATGCGATGGTCGGTGTATCGGCACAGAGTGGCTACTGGGGAGCACAGGGCGGCAACGAGTCGCAAAAAGTCCGCTTTTTCGTGACGGTCGCCATCCCGATGCTGTCGCATCTGTTCGGCTATTTTCCCTGGAGCTGGCTGGGCAGCGGCGCGGACCTGCCCAAAGGCGTTGCACTCGAGTGGGCAAAATGGTGCCGGCAGCCGAATTACCTCCTCGATGACGTCTCACTCCCGCTCGACAACTATCGACGCTTTACGTCCCCGGTACTCGCCTACAGTATCGACGACGATCCCTGGGGCAGCGCCGGCGCGGTCGACGACATGATGCGGGCCTACCCGCAGACAAGCCGCCGACACCTGGTGCCAGCCGACTACGGCATCGAGCAACTCGGACACATGGGCTACTTTCGTGCCGGCTCGGAGCCACTCTGGCGCGAGGCGATTCAGTGGTTGGATGAAACGACCCCGGCAGGCAACGCCTGACGACAACGGTGATGGCGCAGGATACCGTCGAATTCCGCGCATCCACCGCGGCGTGTGGCGATATGGCGATTGCGTTGTTACCCTGTCGACATGCAGCAGACACGTATTCCGGAGCGTCACCGGATCCCGAACGAGACTGGCAACTGAACGCATGGCCCGCGTGTTCGAGTCTGCCGAAGCGCTGACTGAAGCTCTGATTGCAAACGTCGGCAAGCGACTCGTGGTCGGCCTGCCGGTCGGCATCGGCAAGGCAATTCACATCGCCGATGCGCTGTTTGCGAGGGCGATGCGCGACGACAGCATATCGCTGACATTCTTTACCGGCTTGACCCTCGAGACACCGAAAGGTGCCAGTGAGCTGGAACGGCGTTTCCTGGACTCACTGGTCAAGAGGCTGTATGCGGATTGGCCAAGCCCCGCGTATGCGGACGCACTACGGCGACAAACACTGCCTGCAAACATTCGAATTCGCGAGTTTTACCTTCGGCCCGGCGCATGGCTCGGCAATCCCCTGGCGCAGCAAAGTTACACGAGCATCAACTACAGCCACGTCGTTGCCGAGCTCGAGAAACTGGGTATCAATGTCATCGCGCAACTGATATCCGCACGAGATCCCGGTTCCGGCCGCCACAGCCTGAGTTGCAACCCGGAAATCACGCTCGACCTGTTGCCGGTTTTCGAGGCGCGACGAAAAAACGGCGAATCCGTCGCGTTGGTCGGTCAAGTCAACGACCATCTGCCGTACATGCGCGGCGACGCGGCAATTGACGCAGACCGCTTCGATTTCGTCCTGGAGACGGACAAACCGCACCATCCGCTGTTCAGCTTGCCGAACCGGCCTGTTTCGGCGGCGGATTACGCGACCGCGATGCACGTTGCCAGCCTGGTTCGCGACGGCGGTACCGTGCAAATCGGCATCGGCTCGCTGAGCGATGCGGTCGCGCACTGCCTGCGACTGAGGCACGAGAATCCGCAGCTATTCCGCCAGGTGCTCGAGCTGTTACCGGGCGGCACGCGGTCGGCGCGGCGCTCGGTTCTTCCAGTCGAGACGGGCCCGTTCGAGCAAGGGCTGTTTGCCTCGACGGAGTTGCTGAGTGACGCGCTGTTTTCCCTGTTCCAGGCCGGCATCATCAAACGGGCCGCCGATCAAGAGGACGACGCGGTGATCCACGCCGGTTTCTTTATCGGCTCGGCGAAATTTTACGAGCGGCTCAATGCGCTGGGCGACAGCGAACGACGACGAATCAGAATGACGCGGATATCCCACGTCAACACACTGTTCGGCGATGAGGCGCGCAAACGGCGGCAGAGGCGTCATTGCCGATTCGTCAATGAAACGATGATCGTAACCCTGCTCGGCGCGGCGGCATCGGATGGTCTCGATGACGGCCGGGTGGTCAGCGGCGTGGGCGGCCAGTTCGATTTCGTGTCGATGGCACTGGCGCTCGAGGACGCGCAGTCCATACTGATGTGCCGCGCGCGGCGACTGCACGATGGCGTCGCCAGTTCCAACATTCGCTGGTCGTACGAACATGCAACCGTCCCCCGGCATTTTCGTGACGTCGTCGTCAGCGAATACGGCATCGCGGCCACCCGGGGCTTGGGCGACAGGGACGTCATCGACGCGATGCTCGGCATCGCCGACAGCGACTTCCAGCCGCGCCTGATCGCGGCCGCGAAAAAGGCGGGTAAGCTCGAAAAGGACTACCAGTTGCCCGGCGAGCATCGCGCAAACGAACCGAAAATCCTCCGGCAGATCTTCGCGCGCGACGATCTGCACGCGTATTTTCCGCGCTACCCGCTCGGCACGGACTTTACGGACAGCGAGCAGGAACTCATCGCTGCACTGGAGTGGCTCGATGAGCGCACGGCGCGTTTTTGGCCGAAGCTCAAGCTGTACTCGGACGCCCTGCTGCGTTCCGGAAACGGCTACAGCGATGCCGTCGCCCGAATGGGGCTGGAACGCCCGAGCGGACTGCGACAGAAACTATTGCGGCGCGCGCTCGGCGTCGCACTGGAGGAGACGGGCAAATGACGGCACGAGGCAAATCGCCGGCGGAATCGGCAGTCGAACAGAATGTCTACAAGATTTTTCCGAATGACCTGAATTCGGAGCGCACCGTCTTCGGCGGTCTCGTCATGGGTCTTTGCGATCGCACCGCGTTGATCGTCGCAGAACGCCATAGCGGCAGCACCAGCGTTACCGCCGCGGTGGACAGCCTGAACTTCCTGGCGCCGGCGCGCGCCGGTGAAACGCTGATCGTCAAGGCTGCCATTAACCGCGCCTGGCGAACGTCCATGGAAATCGGCGTGCATGTTGCAGCCGAAAACAGCCACACCGGCGATACCCGGCACGTCGTGTCGGCCTACCTGACGTTCGTCGCGCTGGACGACAACGGCAAACCCGCTCCGGTGCCGCCCGTCCGGCCGCAGAGCCAGGCGGAAAAGCGACGTTACCGGCAGGCGCAGGAACGGCGCGATATCAGGCTCGCGAGTCGCCGATCCTGAACGGACAAGCGGACGCGCGCGGATCGGCCGGGGCAATGAACATTCGGGAATACGCTAATATCGCCACATCCCAACCTTAACGCCTGGCCTGGTGTGATTCCCGGCCCCCGGAGGCATCATGCTGTTACTGGTTTCTGCGATCACCGTAGCCCTGGTGGTTTCGTTTCTTTGCTCGATATTCGAGTCGGTACTGTTGTCGATCAGGCCGTCACAAGTGGAGATCCTCGCCAGCCAGGGACGCAGGTCCGGCGTGCTGCTCAGGGGCTTCAAGGAGCGAATCGACGTGCCGATCGCAGCAATCCTGATCGTCAATACGGTCGCACACACCATCGGTGCGACGGTCGCCGGCGCCAGCTATGTCGAGGTGTTCGGCGAACAGTCACTGTGGATATTTTCCGTGGTCTTCACCATCGCGGTGCTGCTGCTAACCGAGATCATTCCCAAGACGCTTGGTGTCACGTTCGCAAACGGCCTGGCTACGCCGGTCGCACATGCCATTCACTGGTTGACGGTGATACTCGGGCCGCTGGTTACCCTGGCCGGCAAGATTTCCCGCGGCATCCGTGGCAAACGGGATTCGCAGGCGACTTCGATCGAGGAAATCCGGCTATTGACAGCCATCGGCCGCCAGGAAGGCGTGGTCGGTCCGCGGGCCGCAGGCATCATCATGCGCGCGACACGCCTGCACCAGTTGCGGGCCGCCGACGTGTTGCTGCCGCGCCAGGGAGTCGTGGCACTGTCTGAAAACATGACGCCCGCCGAAGTCCGGCGCACCATTCGCGAATCCGGTCACAGCCGCTTTCCTTTCACCCCGACGGGACAACTCGACGATGCGTCCGGTGTGGTGCTCGCAAAGGAAATACTGCTGTCATTGCACGAAAACAGCGGCTCGATCGACTGGTCAACGCTGGTGCGTGAACCGCTGATCATTCCCGAAACGAAACCGTTGAACAGCCTGCTGCAGGAATTCAGGGCGAATCGCCAGCACATGGCGATTGTCGTCGACGAATACGGCGGCACCAAAGGCATCGTGACCATGGAAGACGTGCTCGAAGAACTGGTCGGCGAGATCGACGACGAAAGCGACCGGCGAATCGAGGATATCTGGCCGCAAAAAGACGGGGCAATGCATGCCCTGTCCACGGTCGACCTGCCGAAGCTTACCCAGCATCTCGGCATTACCTGGCATCCTGCTGTCGACGCGCACACGCTCGGCGGACTGTTGTCCGCAAGGCTGGAAAGGATTCCGCGCAAGGGCGACGTCATTACCTGGAACGGATATCGCGTCGAGGTGCTCTCCGCGACCGATACCCGGGCGGAGGTCGTACGGCTGGAAAAGATAAGGGCAGCAGCCGACGATTAAAAAAGTCGGTGGTGAATTTTCTACCAAACAACAATTTGTTCGCTATTGTTGGCGTCTCGTATGAACTTTACGCGCTAACCGTGCCCGTATCGGCAAGCTTCCGGGTTAGGATATTGTGCGTTGCCTGATGCGGCTGCGTTATCCGATGCATCTGAAGCGGTTGCGAGAGTGAATTGCCTACAACGACACCCGACGCTCATGGATTTGCCGTACTGCTACTCACCGTCGTAGCACTGGTCCTGTTCACGCGCGATCGCCTCGCGCTCGAGACCTCCAGTCTGATCGTTCTCATCCTGCTCATTGCGGGTTTTCACCTGTTCCCGTATCAGCGCAACGGGGAAACGATCGATGCCGCCGAGTTTTTCCTGGGATTCGGCAACGAAGCGCTGGTCGCGGTCTGCGCGCTGATGATCGTCGGCAAATCGCTGGAAACAACGGGTGCACTGCTGCCAGTCGCCACGCTGGTCAGTCGCGCCTGGTCCGCACGCCCGCTCATGGCCCTGATCGTTACGCTGGTGGCCGCAGCCATACTCAGCGCATTCGTCAACAATACGCCAATCGTCGTGCTGCTGCTGCCGATACTGATCGGCGTATCGCTGCGTGCCAAGTTTCCGGCATCCGACGTCATGTTGCCGATGGGCTTTGCGACACTTATTGGCGGCATGGCGACCACCATCGGCACCTCGACCAATTTGCTCGTCGTCGGTATTTCCGAGGACCTCGGGCTGGCCCCGTTCGGCATGTTCGATTTTGCCCTGCCTGTCGTCATCGTCGGTAGCGGCGGCATTCTGTTCCTTTGGCTGGCCGCGCCGAAAATGTTGCCCTTGCGCAAGCTGCCGATGGACGATATGACGCCGCGGGTATTCGACAGCCAGTTGTCTATATCGGAAGACAGTTTCGCGAACGGCAAAACGCTCGCCGAGGTGCTTGCAAGAACCGATGGTCAGATGCGAGTCGATCGAATACAACGCACTGAAACGCTCTTCCTGGCGAAACTCCCCTCAGTCGTCCTGCAGCCCGGTGACCGGTTATTTGTAAAGGATACGCCGGAAAACCTGAAACACTACGAAAACCTGCTCGGCGCGACCTTGTATAACATCGCCGACATCGAACACCCGGTCGACGAGGACACGCCGCTGGATGCCGCGGATCAGCAGCTCGCAGAAATCGTCGTCACACGGGACTCGTTTCTGGAGCGGCGCACACTCGGCAACAGCGGTCTCGCCAGCGGCTACCGGCTACTGCCGCTTGCGATACATCGCGCAAGCTGGCGCGGTCGCAAAATGACAGGCGACCTCAATTCCATTCGCCTGCGTGCCGGCGACGTGCTGCTGGTACAGGGCAGCCGCGCGTCGATCGACCTGCTGAAGGCAAGGGGCGACGTGCTGGTGCTCGATGGAACGATGGAGCTGCCGCGCACGCACAGGGCCAAGCGTGCGTTGGTCGTCATGGCATTCGTAATCGGCGCAGCCGCCATCGGCCTGATGCCGATCGCGATCAGCGCCGTCATCGGCGTCGGACTGTTGTTCGCCTGTGGCTGTCTCGACTGGCGCAGGGCGACGGACGCTCTGTCGACGCAGGTGATCATGATCATTGTCGCCAGCCTGGCCCTGGGCAAGGCGCTGGTAGCGACCGGCATGGCCGATTATCTGGCGAACGGCTACGCCGGAATGGTATCGGGCATGCCGGTGCCGCTGATCCTGAGTTCCCTGATCCTGATCCTCGCCGTCCTGACCAACATCGTGTCCAACAACGCTGCCGCCGTCATCGGCACGCCGATCGCCGTCGGCATCGCGTCGCACCTCGGTGAGGATCCGATTCCTTTCGTGCTTGCGGTACTGTTCGGCGCCAACCTGAGTTTCGCCACACCTTTCGGCTACAAGACGAATCTGCTCATCCTCAGCGCCGGCGGCTACAAGTTTTCGGATTTCGTCCGGGTCGGCGTGCCATTGACGATCATCACCTGGCTCGGATTCTCGATCGTGCTACCGCTTTGGTACCCGGCGCAGGCAGGCCCATGAACCGGATTTTCAATCGCAACCCGAACCATTGATGCCGGTCTACGTTTCGCGCACGATGAGTTCGGTCTTGATTGTTGACGATCTGACAGGCAGGCCATCGAGCATGCGCATCAGGTTCGATACCAGCAATCGTCCAGCCTGGTAAATATCCTGCCGGATCGTCGTTACCGGCGGACTGAAATACGCAGCTGACGGTATGTCGTTATAACCGACGACCGAGACCTGACCCGGGACATCGAGCCCAGCCGCACGAAACGCATGAATAAACGCCATTGCCGCGGTGTCACTGAATGCAAATACCGCATCCGGCGGTTCTCGTGTGGCAGCGAGAAAGTTAGTAGCAGCCGCAAACGCCGATTCGAAACTGAAATTGCTGAGCACCACATCGTAAAACGTCGTATTCCCGCCAGCCACCTCGACGGCTTTTTGCAGCCCCGCACGTCTCAGGTAAATCTCCTTGAACGACGTGTCACCCACAAACAGAAACCGGCTGCGATTCTTGTCGAGCAAATATTGTCCGGCCAACATTCCACCAAGAAAGTTGTCGCTGCCCACGACGCAATACGGCGTTTGCCTGTTTCCCGCGCCCCAGACCACGAACGGCGCACCGCTTTGGGCAAGTTCGCCCAGCATGTCCTCGCGATGTCCCTGTCCGAGGACAATGAATCCGTCCGCACCCCTTGAGGACAATATGTGGCTGAACGATTCGACGTCGTTATGGTTGGGTGCGCAAAGCAACAAGTCCTGGCTGAGTTCGCCCAGCGCTTCGGACACGCCGGCCAACAGATCGAATATGAACGGGTCTGATATGTGGTTTTCCTGGTGAGAGCGAAAATCAAGCGACACTGCAATCGTATTGGTTCGCTTGTGCCGGAGTTTTTGCGCATTGCGGTTGACCGCGTAACCATGTTCTCGCGCGATGGATATGACACGGTCTTTCGTGTCCTGCTTGACCAGCGGGCTGTCGCTCAAGGCACGTGACACGGTCGGTTTGGAGACCCGCGCGAGCCGCGCAACGTCGTCCATCGTAATGGTGTGCTTTTTTGTCATGTCACCCCGGTTTGCTTCGGGTGTTATCGAATACGCCGCTCAATCGAGCCGTACGGCAAGATTTATCCTGGAAATGTCGCGCTTTCGCCGACGCTCTGAAATTGCGGCTAAGTCTTTCTTATAACGCATAATTATAGGTTGCAGTGAAATCCATTTCAAAATTATTGAAATGCATTTCATTTGGGTGTAGCTTCGAGCCAACGCAGGGAAGTTTCCGGGGGAGATCCAGAGACACTGACAGCCTGATTGCGTGGCTGCTCGGCATCGTTTCAGTACCCCTATTCAAACCAGTTCCTGGCGCTTCCCTGCCTGGCGATTACGAGCATACGGGGGCGTAAACATGAACAAATATCGTTTTGAAAATTTCCATTTCCTCGCGAGCTGCGTCGTGGCGATCACGCTCGCTATGGCTCCGGGCACCATGCCGTTCGCGCAGGATGACGAGGTGATCGAGGAAATCATCACCATCGGGACGCCGGGCGGTGCCGGCATTCAGAAACGAGACGTATCGTTTGCGATCAGCGTACTCGATGAAGGCGAAATCGAAAAATTTTCGCCGAAAAGTACAGCCGACCTGCTGAAGGCCGTACCCGGCGTCTGGGTCGAGAGTTCCGGCGGCGTATCAGGCGCCAACATCGACGTTCGGGGACTGCCGGGCGGGAGCGATGCGCCATTCGTAACCATGACCATAAACGGAACGCCGCTGTTCGGCACGGAGATGCTGTCATTTTTTGAACAGTCCACGATATTTCGGATCGACGAAACGATCGCCAATGTCGAGGGTTTGCGTGGCGGGCCCGGCGCGGTATTCGGCAAGGGCGAACCCGGCCTGACGGTGAACTTCAATCTGAAGCGCGGTCGCGAAGATACGGAGGGTCGAGTCAAATACACCGTCTCGGACTACGATTTGCAGCGCTTCGACGGTGTCTTGAGCGGACAACTTGCCGAGGACCTGTATTACATGATCGGGGGTTACGTGCAGCAATCCCCGGGTATTCGCGATGCACAGTTTACATCCGAAAAGGGTCATCAGTTCACGATCAACCTGACCAAGGAATTGGACCAGGGCGAAATCAATCTCTATGCGCGAGTAACGGACGATCATGGCCAGTGGTACCTGCCGTTCTGCCAGAACTGTGGTCACGACCTTGGCGAGTTCTCACAGCTAGGTACGGCCACGCGAATTCGAGAAATTCAAATCAGCACGAACGGCGATACTCAGGTGTATGACTTCGCCAACGGCCGCGGATGGGACGGCTACGTGACCGGCGCCAATATCGAATTCGATTTTGGCGACGGCTGGGTCCTGCGCGACAATGTCGGCCTGACCGACGGCGACGCCGATACTTTCGGATTCGTGCCATCCGGATCGGCAGTTCCCGCTGGTGACCTGGCAACGGTCATCGGCGGTCCGGTCATGACCGCGGGCGGCGTAACGCTGGGATCGAGCGATTGGGTGCAGACCTACGGACACTGGGTGGTTTTCAAAGACCTGCGATCTTTCACCAATGACCTCAGTATCAACAAGGAATTCGATGGCGGCCACGACGTAACTTTCGGCATCTACCAGTCGAGTTTTTCCTCTGACGATTTCTGGAGCCTCGGTAACCCGATCCCGGTCCACAACACCGCCAACGGCGATTTCCTGGATTCGGCAATCACGCCGGCCGACATCGCCGCTGCCGGAGGCGATGCAGGATTCATGTTCGGGCTCGCCTCGGCCGGTGATGCGCGGACGACCGCATTCTATGTCGCCGATTCCTGGCAGGCTACCGACGCCTTTCGCGTTGACGCCGGCATCCGGTTTGAGGATATCGAACTGGAGTATGTCCTGGATACCGGCCCTGGCTTCCCGGACGGCACCCGTGACCAGGCGACGAGCCTCGATGACGATGATGCTGCCTGGACACTGGGGGTCAACTGGGACTTCAATGACGAGCTCGGCTTCTTCGGCCGTGTCTCCGAAGGGTATGTATTCCCGCATTTCGACGATGTTCGTGAAGGCCAGCTGCAAATCAACGACGTAACACAGTTCGAAGCCGGGGTTAAATTCGTTCAGGATGTCTTCGACGTGTTCGTGACGGCGTTCTATAACGAATTCGATCAGTTTGCCGGACTGGTCGGTGGCGGCCCGCCGCCGGAAAATTTCGAAACCGAAGCAACCGGTGTCGAGATTGATGCGACCGCAACCTTCGGCATGTTCAACATCGGCCTGAGCGGTGTCTTCCAGGATACGGAGATATCTGCCTCGAGCACCGGCAATGTCGGCAACAAGGTGCTACGCCAGCCGGACTTCCAGTTCCGCATCACGCCGAGTTTCGATTTTGAAGCTGGACAGTGGTTCGGTACCGTTTATGCCGCGCTAACTCTCGTCGACGACCGATTCGGCGACAATGCAAACCTGCAGCCACTACCGAGCTACGAGAAATTTGACCTCGGCGTCATCCTCTCGTCCGATTCCGGGTTCTTCGTACAGCTGCATGGTGACAACATCACCGATGAGGAAGGTTTTACCGAGGGCGACCCGCGCAGCCTGGCCGCGGTCAATTCGCGGCCGATCTTCGGGCGCTCAGTCAAGTTCAGCGTCGGTTACGACTTCTGATCGCGCGGATTCAGGCGCCTTTGGGCGCCTGAATCCGCCCGTCAGCGTGCTGGTGACTGCGATTGTGCCGAAAACTTTCGGCTACAACCCCTTGTCCGTGTTGGCATTTCATGCTCCCTGCGTTCGCTCGGCACATTCGGCGACCAAGGAATAGTATGACCACCCATTCCAACGATGCGCATACTTTTGACGTGGCCGTCATCACCGCACACAGGTTCAGTTCATGAGTTACTGGCGCATCAAATTCTCGCTGTTTATCAATTATTTCGTGTTCGCTATTCTGCTCAACAGCGTAGGCACGGTCATTCTGCAGGTGCAGCGCAGCTACGGCGTCAGCGAATCCGCAGCCAGTGTATTGGAAGCGTTCAAGGACCTGCCAATTGCGATCACATCGTTCTTGATTGCATCTTTTATTGCCCGAATCGGATACAAACGCAGCATGTTGCTGGCGCTCGGGTTCATAGGGCTCGTGAGCCTGGCGATGCCACAAATTCCCGGTTTCTGGATGACCAAGATGTTGTTCGCAGCGACCGGCGTCGGATTTGCGATGGTCAAGGTATCCGTATTTGCAACACTCGGTTTGGTCACCCAGGACAACAAGGAACACGTCAGCCTGATGAATTTCATCGAATCATTTTTCATGGTCGGCGTACTCTCCGGATATTTCATCTTCAGCGCATTCGTAGATGACCAGAATCCCGAATCGACTGGTTGGCTGAATGTTTACTACGTGCTGGCAATCATGGCACTTTCGGCTTTTGCCCTCCTCCTTTCTGCGGAACTCGATGAGTCCCGGGTACACAAGAATGCGTCGGCTTCGCTAATCACCGATTTTGTCGACATGATGGCTCTCGTCATCAAGCCGCTGGTGCTCATATTCGTTATATGCGCATTTCTTTACGTGCTGATTGAGCAGAGCATCATGACCTGGCTGCCGACATTCAACAGTACAATTCTCGAGCTGCCTGCATCGCTGAGCATCCAGATGACCAGCATCCTCGCCTTGTCGACAGCCCTGGGCCGCTTTATTGCCGGCGTCGTACTGCGGCGGCTCGACTGGTTCAAGGTATTGTTCGCCGGTCTCGTGGTTGCAGCTGTCCTGGTTCTCGTCGTGCTGCCGCTTGCGCGTGGTTCGGGCGGCCAGCCAATCACCAGCTGGCTCAATGCGCCATTGGCGGCTTTCGTATTTCCATTAATTGGCTTGTGCATCGCGCCGGTTTACCCGGCCATCAATTCAGTCGTTCTATCGTCGTTGCCACCTTCCCAGCACGCACCCATGGCAGGACTGATTGTCGTATTCTCGGCATTGGGTGGCACGACCGGCTCGATCATTACAGGTAACCTATTTGAAATTTTTGGAGGAATTACTGCATTTTATTTTTCACTGGCGCCGATCGCCGTTCTGCTGTTCACGCTTTACCTCTTCAAGCGCCGCACGGACGCATTGGTCGTCTCAACCAGCGTCGATCCAGCCGTCCGGCCTTCGCACTAAATTCTCGTGGGCCTTGCACGGCATAAATCGCGCCCGTATCGCCAGCCTGTCACCGGCTGGGACACTCATAGGTAACATTGAAGACACCAGAAGCAACATACGGCGAATTGTTTGATGCCGTTCAACGAGGCCAGGTATTCGGTGACTCGAAAAGTTTCGTTGATGCCATTCCGCGGCTGAAACCAACGCGAATCATGGATGAATACCGCAAACGATGTGGCAACAAGTCGTTCGACCTCAAAGAATTCGTAGAGACATATTTCGACTTGCCGGTAGACCAGGAAGCCGAGCCGGTGTCGGGTGCGCGGCGTTCGCTGCGGCAGCATATCGAGCAGCTGTGGGATGTACTCACTCGCGCCGCCGATACCGACAATCCATTTTCCTCGCTAATACCACTGCCAAATCCCTACATCGTGCCTGGCGGACGTTTCCGGGAGATCTATTACTGGGATAGCTACTTCACGATGCTGGGGCTGTCCGATGCGGGTCGTAACCGCGCAGTCTCCGATATGGTCGAAAACTTCGCTTTCCTGATCGACAAAATCGGTTTTATTCCCAATGGCAACCGGACCTATTTCTGCAGCCGTTCGCAACCACCGTTTTTCCCGCTCATGGTCGAGTTGCTCGCCGACATTCAAGAGAATCGGCGAGTACTGCACAAGTACCTGCCGCAACTCCGTCGCGAATATGAATTCTGGATGCACGGAGCGTCGGAATTGAAAGCGGATGGCGACGCGTTCGCCCGCGTCCTCAAGATCGGAGACGCATTTCTCAATCGCTACTGGGATAACCGTGATGAGCCCCGTGCCGAAAGCTATGCCGAGGACCGTGAACTTGCCGCAAAGTCCAATCGGGATGAATGCGATGTTTACCGCGATATTCGCGCGGCCTGTGAATCGGGCTGGGATTTTTCAGCGCGCTGGTTGGAAAAACCGGGGGCATTGGAATCGATCCGGACAACCACAGTCATTCCGATCGACCTGAATTCGCTGCTGTACCACCTGGAGAAACTTCTCGCGGACATCTACGGGAGCGGCGGCGATACCGATCTCGCAAGGTTATTTGATGCGAGGGCTATGCAGCGTCGCGAACTATTGCAATCGCTTTTTTACGATAAGGAACAAGGTTGTTTCGTCGATCTCAACTACCCCGGGCTGGATCCCACCGGGCGCCTGTCAATCGCCATGGCTTACCCGCTGTTCCTGGAAATTGCGACTCATGACCAGGCGGCCGGTGTGGTCAATATGATTCAGGATCGATTTCTCGCACCCGGCGGCTGGTTGACCACCCTGGAATTCAGCGGACAACAATGGGACCGGCCGAACGGCTGGGCACCGATGCAATGGGTCGTCTTCAAAGGGCTTTGCAATTACGACTATGTGGATGAAGCCGATCTCGGCGCAAAACGCTGGGTAGAGAATAATTCCGACGTCTACCAGCGAACCGGCAGGTTGTTCGAAAAGTACAACGTGGAGCACATCGGCGAAATTGCGACCGGCGGCGAGTACACGAATCAGGACGGTTTCGGCTGGACCAATGCCGTGTTACTAAGATTCATGAATCATCTCGGCATCGAATGAGACGGCTCCGCTCGCGGTACGCGCTCACAGCAATCCCGGCGCTTTATGACTATGTCGGCACCAACAGTGACGACGAATGCGACGATATTCACGGCGATCGCCAAGCTGGCACCTTTTGCAACCATGAAAGTAATTGCTCAGCGATGACAGTCGTGTGATAGGAGTGATTTGGGTCTAGAATCCGTAAATTCGACGCCAGAGAATTAAAGGGGGAACGCCATGGCGCAGCGTAACGATCCTCAGGGGCTCCGTTTACCGATCATTATCGACTCCACGTCGAACGGCGAGTACCAGCCGATTCCGATTTCGAAGCGCAGCCGGGAAGGAAACCGCCTCGCACTCGAGCGGGCGACGCGCAATTCGCGCCGCAGCGGCCTCGACCGCAGGGATTTCCTGATTTCATCCTGCGGGGCCGCGAGCACCTTGCTCGCGTTCAACGAGGTCAATGCACAGGCGGGCGTCACCGGCGGACAATTCGAACTGGCAAGCGATGCCGCGCTGGACCCGGAGCTGGCGATGGACGCGCTCGAGGGCCGGGAATTCATCTTCGATGTGCAGGGTCATTTCGTGAACCCACAGGGAAAATGGATCCGGGAAAACCCGGACGGCGGCCAGGGATTCTTTTTTGCGCCGAAGGCGCGCTGCGATCTCTACGACGAAAACGTAAAGAACAGCCACCTGCATTGCCTCGGTGCCCAGGAATTCGTCAAGGACGTTTTTCTCGACAGCGACACCGACATGATGGTGTTGTCGTTCGTTCCGTCGACCCGTGAAACGGAACCGCTCACCATCGAGGAAGCGGATGCGACCCGGCGTATCGTCGACGAGCTCGAGGGCAATCACCGCCTGATGCTTCACGGTCGGGTCAATCCGAACCAGGACGGCGACCTCGACGCCATGGACGAACTCAAGGAACGCTGGAACGTCTGCGGCTGGAAGACCTATACGCAGTTCGGGCCGGGCGGCAAAGGATTTTTCCTGTCAGACGAGGACACGGGAATCCCGTTCATCGAAAAAGCCATCGATCTCGGCGTCAACATCATCTGCGTGCACAAGGGGTTGCCGTTCGGGCCGCGGTCCTATGAACACAGCCAGTGTCACGATATCGGCGTGGTTGCCAAACGCTACCCGAACGTGAATTTCCTGATCTATCACTCGGGTTTCGTGGCCGAGAAACCCGAAGGCCCGTATGTCGGCGAAGGTTCGGGCGATGGCATCGATACCCTGGTGAAATCGCTCATCGACAACGAGGTGGCGCCGAACAGCAACGTCTACGCCGAGCTCGGCAGTACCTGGCGCTTCGTGATGCGCGACCCCGACAATGCCGCGCACACGCTAGGCAAGCTGCTCAGGTACTGCGGCGAGGACAACGTGCTGTGGGGCACCGACTCGATCTGGTACGGTTCGCCGCAGGACCAGATCCAGGCGTTTCGCACCTTCCAGATCTCGACGGAATTCCAGGAGCGTTTCGGCTACCCGGCGATGACGCCGCAGTTGCGCGCCAAGATCTTCGGCCTCAATGCCATGCCGGTTTACGGTATCGACCTTGAGGAAGCGACCCTGCGTGCCAGTGCGGACGAGGTAGCACGCCGCAGGCTCAACTACCTGAACGATCCCGACCCGAAATTCGTGACCTACGGACCGAAAACGCGGCGCGAATTCCTCACCCTGAAGAAATGGGAAGCGTAAGCAACTAGAACGGGATTCTTTCCTCGACGATTTGCCAGCGGCTGTTTATGACCTGGTAGAGGTAAAGGTAATCGCCGCCCTGGTGCTTCGTCGGGCTGAACGACAGGGTCGGTCCGCCGAACGGATCCTCGTAGGCTTCGATACGCTCGATGGCGGCCAGCACCTTGTCCAGCGTCAGGTCCGGTCCGGCTTCTTCGAGGGCGCGCACCGTCAGGTCGGCAATCACGTAACCGATGATCGATTGCGCGGCCGGCTCCTCACCGTACATGTCGCGATACTGGTCATACCAGTTTCGTACCCAACTGCCTTCTTCCGCCGTGTCGTACGGTGGCAGGTAAAACGACGCCACGGCATACAGCCCTTCGGTCCGCATGTCGCTCGCTTGCGCGATTTCCGGTACGTAGGAAACCATGTTGCCGATAATCGGCGCGTCCCAGCCGGAATCGCGCGCCGCCGAATACAGCAGAATCGTGTCCCTCACCAGCGGACCGAGCACCAGCAATTCACAGCCGGAATTCTTGATGGCCGCGACCGTGCCCACGAAATCCGTCTCGGTGGTCTTGTGGTGACCGCGGTAGGCAACGTCCAGCCCGAGCTCCTCGACGGCCATGTCGAAACCGACTTCGGCTTCGTGCCCGTAGTCGTTGGCGACGCCCTGGAAGCAGACGGATCTGGCACCTGTCTCGTTGACCAGGTGAATCATGCCGGCGCGTGCCTGATCGCGGTAACTCACGAAGTAGCTGAATTTCATCGGATGCAGCGGCTCGTACATCTGCACGGCCGCGGTAATCGGGAACAGGTTCGGCACCCCTGCTTCGAACATGCGCGGCATGACGGCGATATTCATCGGCGTGCCCATCGACCCCACCATCAGGAAGATGTTGTCCACGTTGAGCAGCTTGTTGGTCGCTTTGACGGCCAAGGGCACCTGGTACTGCGTGTCCTCGACCACGAATTTGATTTTGCGACCGTGTATGCCACCGGCCGCGTTCGCTTCGTCGAAGCGCATACGCTGGCCGTTGACCGCCGGCACGCCCCAGATCGCCAGCCCCCCGGACATATCGGTGTGTGCACCGATCGTGATGGTGTCGGCGGTTACGCCCCGCGGAAGATTGGCGGACTCACCGTCACCTTCACTCGTTCCTCCGCAGCCAGCCAGCACCAGGATCGCGGCGATTAGAATCTTTCTCATTGGTGTGCCCCCATGAATTCCTTGCTAAGCAGCGTACATGTCACTGATGAGGTCCTTGTACTTGTCGCTCACGAAACTGCGCTTGAGTTTCATCGTCGGCGTCAGTTCCTCGTCTTCCGCGGTCAACAGGACATCGATCAGTCTGAACTTCTTTACCTGTTCGACCGACGAGAAGTTTTTGTTGACGCGCGCGACCTCCCTGCCGATGAGTTCAATGATCTCCGGTCTTGCGCACAATGACCGATAGTCGGTAAACGGTATCGAATTCGTCTGCGCATAGTGTTCCACGTTTTCCTGGTCGATCATAATCAGGCAACTCAGATATTTCCGCTGGTCGCCGATGACGACGGCATCCGAAATGTACGGCGAGAATTTTAACTCGTTTTCCATCACGGACGGAGTCACATTCTTGCCGGCTGCCGTGATAATGATGTCTTTCAAGCGATCGGTGATCGAAAGATACCCCTCGTCATCCAGTTCACCGACATCGCCGGTATGCACCCAGCCGTCGACGATCGTCTCCGCGGTCTTGTCCGGCAGATTCAGATAGCCGTCGAACTGGCCGATCGAGCGGGCAATGATTTCTCCGTTTTCGGCGATCCTGACCTCGGTGCCGGGTATCGCTAGGCCGACCTTGCCCTGGCGGAACACCCCCTTGCGCGTCGTCGTGATGATGCCGAGTTCGGTCTGCCCCCAGAGCTCATCGATGGCCAGGCCGATTGCCAGGTACCACTTCAACAGGGACGGCGAGATCGGCGCCGCACCCGTGCAGGCGGAATGCGCGCGGTTGAGTCCCAGCAACTTTTTGATGTTGCGAAACACGAACCGGTCGGCGAGCTGGTACAGAACCCTGTCACCAACGGTCAGCGGCTGACCGGCCACGAGTTTGTCCGCGCGACGCATGCCGATCGACAGCGCGAGCGCATAGGCTTTCTGTCCCAGCCAGGTCGCCTCGGAGATCGCCGTCGTGACGCGGGAATAGAATTTCTCCCATACCCGCGGCACTGCGAACAGATAGGTCGGCGACACC
>JAWWCT010000067.1:0-19001 GCA_033720315.1 Woeseiaceae bacterium
ATCAAAGCGGAACCTGCCGATTCCACGGATGAAAATCGCTATCCGTCAATGCGCAGGCCAGTTAGCTGAAAGTGATAAAGTGAACCGCACGAGAAAAATCGGTGTTGCGGTCTGCCGAGCACAGCGCGAGGACAGAGTAAGATCTGGCCATGTCAGTATCACAAGGCATATCCAAAGAATCCTCTACAAGGTCGATTTTCGAGCCGATCGGCAATCGCCAATTCCTGCTTGATCCAATTCCAAAGCTTGCAAGGATGCGTCGTGAGGCGCCGGTGTATCGGCAGCCGGGAACGTTAATTCCAATCGTAAACGTCTTTAGATATGACGACACCGTTGACGTGCTTAGAAACTGTGAGCTATTTCGCAATCCGCTCCCCGAAAGATACAGCGCGAGCGCATTCACTGACCAGCACAACTTGCTTGGCATGGATCCGCCGGAGCATACGCGGCAACGTGACGTTGTGCGAAACATATTCACTCCTAAGATGATTATTAAGCTCGAATCGAAAATTCGCCGCAACTGCGAGGAGATCGTTGCCGCTGTGCTGGAACGAGACGAATTCGATGCCGTTGACGAATTTGCTGCTAAGCTGACTGTTTTTATGATATGCCAATTGACAGGAGTGCCAGATTCAGATCATGGATTAATTCGCCGGTGGACAAACAAAGCAACCGATCTGGGGTTCGATGCGCTTTGGGCCACGGAGCCAATGCCTGAGAGACAGCACGAACTCTCAGCACTCATGGATGAGATGCACGATTATTTCGGTGCTCGAATAAACGAACGTGTGAAGCAACAACAAGGCGACATATTCTCAGAATTGGCGCACAGTGGCTTGTCGCGACAAGAGTGCATTTCATTTGCGAGGTTGCTCATCATCGCTGGCAACGAAACGACTACGAACCTGATTAATAATTCACTTCGGCTATTGATTGACAATCCCGATAAGGAGGCGATGTTAAGGAAGGATCAATCGTTGATCCCAAAGGCCATTGAGGAAATACTCCGTTTCTGGCCGTCCATTCGCGTTACTTTCCGTACCGCGAATGCAGATTGCGAAATTCGTGGGGAAAAAATCTTCAAAGACGATTTGGTATGGGCTTGGTTGATGTCCGCGAATCGCGATGCGGCGCTTTGTCGAAATCCGGATACGTTGGACTTTTCTAGGCCAAAAACCCGACATGTCTCCTTCGGCCACGGAATTCATGTTTGCCTCGGAAACGCACTTGCAAGGCTGGAAGCGCGGATAATGTTGGAAACCGTATTCAATCGGACTAGCAAAATCGTCCGGACCCGTACCGATGGTATGGAGCCGGTGAATACGATAGTTTCCAATGGGCTGCGCCAGCAGCTTGTCGCATTTTCCTGATATCTCGAAACAAGCGATCGACGTCAGATGCACACGATCGTCGAGAACATCCAGAAACCATTCGGGTGAACAAACCAGTACTCGTTGTAACTGCATTGCTTACGAACCTGGTTACTGCGGGTTTCGTTACGTCGATTGGCTTGATCATGGGTGCTGCGGGCAGTCATTTCGGCGTCCCGATTGAAACTTCTGCCGCACACTTCAGTTTTCTGACTGGCGGAATTTTTGCTGGTTACATCGCATCTCTTTTCGCTTTCAGTTTCGTGTCTGAAAGACTAATTTTCGTGGTATCGAGTGGCGCAATTCTCCTGTTTGTACTTCTGATTCGAGCAAGCAGTTCGCTGTCTACGGTGTCGGCATCGATGTTCGGTGCCGGTTTTTCTGCGAGTCTGCTCGCCTGTGGCGCAGGTACATTGATTGCTCGTGTCTGGGTTGGCCGAGCGCGTCAGGCGATTCTCATCTCTCAGGATGCGGTCTTTAATGGCGGTGGAATCCTTGTTTCGATAGTCACTCCACTTCTGCTTGCTGGTGGATTTCATTGGGCGACCATTCACTTGTTCGTGGCTGCCATTGCCGTGAGCATCGCTTTGATTAGCAGTCTTGCGGCAATCTTTCCTACCGAAATTTCCGGTGAGGCAGTATCTAAATTGCCTATCACAGCCGGGTGGAATTCAGGTTTGGTGTTGGCTGGCTTGAGCCTGTTGTTGTTCTTTCTCGCCAAGATATCCATATTCGTCTGGAGTCCTCAGTTCGCCGAATCAAGATTTGGGGACGGTAGTGACCTTCCGGGTAATATGATGTCCGGATTGTTTTTCGGCGCTTTTTCGGGAGCAATGGTTGGAGTGTATCTCGCCTCCAGGATGCCTATCAGACGCCTGCTCGCGGCACTAGTAGTGCTTGGTATCGCATCGCTTGTTGTAGTTTATTTCGGCAACTCGTCTTTGATTGCGATAGGAGCAATCACCTGCTACGGAATTTCTGTATCTGCCACTTTTAATGCCTATGTTGCATTCGGATTGGGATTTACCACTTCGCCTATGCACCATCATGTCGCTTTCCTGTTTTTATGTGCTTCCTTCGGAGGCGCTGTTGCACCTTTTGTCTCAAGCCGTGTGGTAGCTGTGACGAACGGTGATCCTGGTGCCGCGATAATTTTTGCAATAGGCGTATTGACAGTAACTTATGCGATTCTGTCGATTTCTATGTTTGTGAAGAAGGCTTGACGGCGGAGTGCATCGTTACCGGTATGGATTAGAACGCCCTTTTCGTCCGGTTTGCACATCCAATCCGGCGCTCAATCGATGTCGTACCTTTGCCAGGGCCTTGGCTACCAGAAAGAAAAACACCTACATTGGAAGATTACAGACGTCGATCGAGCAATTCCGATGCCCTTTTCGCTAATGATTCGGTGAGCGGCCCGTACATAGCCAATTTACCTATCAGAAATGCCGAATTAAGCGCTTTTATTGATCGTTTTCAGGCGATTTTTCTTTAATAAAGAACGAATTACGAAGGTCCGACCCCATCAGCTCAGCCCTGCATCTCGCGGGCGTGGATCTTTTCGATCTGTGTCCACGCCGATTCGATGGCACCCACCTGCCAGCCGGCCAGGTTGCTGATGTAATCCCCTGCGAAATACACCCGGCCATGCGGCTCCTTAAGCACCGGCAGGTGAGTGAAGCGATCCCGTGGTGACCACGTCGACCAGCCGGCCTCGCTGTACCGCGTTTCATGCCAGGATATCGCGAAGGCCTTGCCGTCGTAATGCTTGCGAAACTGCCCGGGATGAATACGCTCGCTGTACTCGAGCGCCTGCTCGACCTTTTCAGCGAGTGACAGTGCGCTGAACGGCTCTGCCGGTCGGCCAATCGGGTAAGCACTCAGGATGATGCCTTTCTTGCTGCAGAAACCACTCGATGGATAGACGACCCGGTGGCCCGGGATGCCGAGCGTACTTTCTCCGCCGTAGATCTCATCGTCTTCCTCCCAGAAGCGGCGGTTCATCTGCAGGCCCAGCTTGCCGACGGTCATTTTGCCTGGCGCGGCCATGGCATCCTTGCAGCGGTCGGACAGATCCGTTTTCAGCTTCGAGAGTATGCCGAGCGGCAATGTAGTGATGCAGTAGTCCGCTTTGACGACACGTGTCTTGCCGTTGCCCGTGCTTCGATACGCGACGCTGACACCGTTGTCGTCTTGCGTCAGCTCCTGGACCTCGGCGTTGTAGGTGATCGACTTGCCGACCTCGCGCTGGAACGCCCTGGCGATCTGGTCCATGCCGCCGACCGGCTGGTACATCATGGTCGGGTGGTCTATCGGCGTAACGCCCTGGAACAGGTTTCCGATTCCGGATTCCAGGATTTCCTTGAACGCCAGCGGCTGAGAGGCCTTGGTTTCGCCCATCGCCGAGAACGAGGCGAGTCCGCGATGCTGCGTGCCCTTGTATTTGAAACTGCGCGCATCGAGAAAGCCTTCGCGAATGAGATAGTCAATGAGCTGCTCCTTGTCCTGGCCGGTCAGCTCATCGTCGAGCGCACCCTGGTCCACGAGTTTTGCCAGCAGTTCGGCGGTGTAGCCACGCATGTCGGCCTTGATCTCGCGGCGGCGCACGCGGCGACCCGCCAGTGGACCGTCGGCGTTGTCGTACTGTACGTAACCGAGGTCATTTTCCTGGACCATGACCTCCATCGGCACGCCGAATTTGCGGATGTAGTGGAAGACGGCATGGTGGTAGGCGGGAAGCCGCCAGGGACCGTGGTTGAAATACTGGTCTTCATCGAAATCGCAGGTGAGGGTATTGCCGTTGACGTCGGTGGTCGAAAAGCCCTTGCGTGAGGATTGGCAGCGACCGCCGGCGAACGGGCGCGCTTCCAGGATCTGGCATTTGTAGCCGCGCAGTCCCAGCTCGTAGGCAGCGGTCATGCCGGCGAGGCCGGCGCCGAGAATCAGCACGCGGGTGCCGTCCGATCGCCCCATGAGGTCGGGAGGTGCCTCCATGGCAGAAGCGATGCTCATGCCCCAGCCATCGAGCGCCGACAGCACGGCCGAGACGCCGCCAACCGCGGCAAACGCCTGCAGGAACTCCCGCTTGCTGACGGACTGTCCGGAACTGGTCTTGCTCATCGGCTTTCTCCTGGCAGACTATTTTTCGAGATCGAGTTCGACTTGCACACCAACCTCGTCGTCAATCCAGTTGGTTGAATCCCAGCCAACGCCAAAATCCAGGCGCAAGATGTCAAAGTTGCCGGAGAAATGCGCCGTCGACCCGGCATCTTCGAATTCGAATATCATGGTGACCGGATTACTGTTGCCGATAAGGGTTAGTTGCCCGTGCGCGGCGAATGTTCCGTCGTCGAGCTGCTCGATGCGTTGCGATTCGAACCGCGATTCCGGATGGTTATCCGGATCGAACCAGTCGGGCTCGAGCAGGGTCGCATCCCTCTCTGCATCGCCGGTCTTGGCGGAATCCATTTTCACTACGCCGATGATCTTGCCGGCGGTGGGATTCTGCGGGTCGAAATCGATCATCGCGGAAAAGTTTTCGAATCGTCCCCGGAACGCCGATCCCTCCTGCACACCGAAGAATCGGACAAAGCTCGAATCCTGCACAACTTGCCACGCTGATGTTTCCGCAGAAACAATTGTGGGGCTTAGTCCGAGCGCCAGAACAGCGATCCACCTTGGCTGTAAAACCATGCTTTTTGTCCTCTTCGGGTTGGCTCGCCTGCCGGGGCAATCGGGTCGAGCACCGCGTATCCTGACGGCAAGGTGTGTGAATTTCAACGGGGCCCGCGTTGCCGATAACGTTATTCGTAACGGGTGGGTCAGGTTATTGGAATACATAGTAATATCCGCGAGACTGGCAAATTGATCCAACGAGGAGGATAGATGCGCATTTTGTCCCGTCTGCTGGCGTTGATAGCAGTGCTGGCACCGCTGGCAAGCCTGGCCCAGGAAGCGGTCCCGCAAAGGGAATATCGCGTCGACAGCGACTCGAGCCTGCTGCGCGTATTGGCTTACCCGGACGGCCCGCTACGCCGCTTCGGTCACCACCATGTGATTTCTCATCGGGGCCTGTCCGGTAGCGTCTCGGTACCCGCGAATCCGCTCGAGTCAACCATCCACCTCCAACTGTCCGTCGCTGACTTCGAGGTGGACGATCCGGACTTGCGGGCGCTCGAGGGTGAGGATTTCGAGAAAGAGGTGCCACAAAAGGACAAGGACGGGACCCGCGCCAACATGCTCGGGGAACGGCAGCTGCACGCCGAGCAATTTCCGAGCATCCAGATTCGCTCCACGGCGATCGAGGGTAGCTTGCCCGAGGTCAACATCGTGGCGACCGTGACCGTCAAGGGCGTCGAGAATACGGTGACCTTTCCGGCCAGCATCGAGTTGACCGACGACGCTTTCGTCGCGCGCGGTGAGCGGGAAATCCTGCACAGTGAACTCGGACTGGAATATTTTACTGCCGCCGGTGGCGCATTGGCCGTTCGAGATTTGCTGGTCTTCAAATATGAAATTTCCGGCTTGCGCGTCGCTGACAGTGAACCATAGTCAGCCGTTGCCCTCTAAAATTCTTTGCTATTTGCAGGCAGCCTTATGAATCGCTTTTTACAATTTCTGATCGGTCTTTTTCTGTCTACGCTAGTCTGGGCGGACGATCCCGCTACTGATACCGCCGTCGAATCAACGCACGTCGTCATGCACAAGAACCCCGGCTGCGGCTGCTGTGACCTGTGGGCCGATCACCTGCGCTCGCACGGTTTTACCGTGGCGTCGACCGAGGACCCGCAGATTCTCGCGTTCAAAGCCAGCCACAATATCCCGCGCCCGCTGATGTCCTGCCATACGGCCGTCATTGATGGTTATTTTGTCGAGGGCCATGTGCCGGCGAACGATATCCTGAAACTGCTGCGGGAGAAGCCGGAGCACGTGACCGGCATTGCGGTTCCGGGCATGCCGTTGGGCTCACCGGGAATGGAGCATCCCCGTCCGCAGGATTTCAACACGATCGCACTGCTGAGCGACGGCACGGCCTACGTTTTCGAATCGCACAAGGCCGGCGAAGATTTCTCCGGGGAAGAAAGCGAATAGCATTTTCATAGCGTTTCGGGTTGGCGAATCGCCGTGCCGGTAAGCCTGCCGAAACAAACGCCGCACAGGGTGCGGCGTTTGTTTTTGCATCGGTTAAGTAGCCGAATTTAACTTGCGCGATCAGAACTGCGCAGAGAACGTCAGGCCATACAGTACGAATCCCGGATTCGGATTGGAACACTCCATGACATAGTTGAGTGTGCCGAGCGTATTGATTTCGCTGCAGGTTCGTTCCTCCGTGATGTTGTCTGCCCAGGCAGAGATTTCGTACTGTTGGTCGTTACCGAATGCGTAACTGGCTCTGGCGTTCAGGAAAAATGTCGAATCCACCCAGGAAAACTGCGTCTCGTCGAGACTGGAGTTGTATTCGTCCTTGTACGCAAAATTGGCGAGGATCGACAAATTGTTGGGCCCAAGGTCGAAATCCTTTCGAACCATGCCATTCAGCGTCCATTCGGGCGTGTTTTGCATGACCGCGCCGTTCCTGACCGTCGTGAGGCCACCATCGTCGGTAATCTCACCATTCAGGTAGCCGAGCCCTCCGGTAATCAGCCAGGTATCCGCAGGCACCCACTGCAGCTCGAAGTCCGCGCCGTAGATTTCAGTTCCCGGCACGTTGAGGAACGCCGGTGCGCCGGTTGCGTCGACATCAAAAACCTGCAGATCCTCCCAGTCATAGAAGAATACGGCGCCGTTGAAGATGACGCTGCCGTCTGCCAGCGTCGATTTAAAACCCGCCTCGTAGGCATACATGGTTTCAGGTTGCACCGGCCTGTCCGCCGTACCGCTGAAGGCGGCAAGTGCGCGAGTATCGAAAGCGCCGGACTTGAATCCCTTGGATGCAGAAACATAGCCCATGAATTCATCCGTGAAATGGTAGTTGTAAATCAGGTTCCAGCCGGTCTCCGACAGGTCCTGCACGACCGGAATATCGAGCCGGCAGGGGAAGCCGCCGACCGGCGGCGGGCAGGGTCCGCTCGGCGGATCGGTCAGTACGTTATAGGCGTCGAGGCTGAAGTAGGTGTTGAGCGGCAGTCGAGGGCCGGGCGTACCTGTTGCTGTGTAAGCAGCGACCCGGGCGACGCTGAGTCCGTCCTTGCTGTCATCGGTGTAACGAAGGCCGACTGTGACAGTGCCTTTATCGCCCACATCTGCCTCGATCTGGCCGTAAAGCGACCATATGGTCACGTCCTGGTCGATCGCGATCGACGGCACGACGCCAAACGGTGGGGCACCGTCATCGGTGCGATAGATTATCGTGGCCAATTGGTCATCCTCGGTATTGAAGAATGCGCCCGCGATCCAGCGCAGGTTGCTGTCGGTGGACGAAACCAGCCGCAGCTCCTGCGAAAAGATTTCCCAGGTTCCGGACTGACCCGGGTAAAAGCCCGTGCCGTGCGGCGCGAGCGCGTTGCTGCTGGGAAACTCAATCGACATCTCGTCGTAAGCGGTCACGGAAACCAGTTCCATGTTGCCGAAGTCATGCGTGATGTTGACCATGAACCCCTCGAGGTCCACGTCGGCCAGCGTCGGGCCGGCATCCCAGACCTGGTTCCAGTCGGCGGTCGACGGGTTGGTCGACATGCCGCCGCTGCGCGGTGTAAGCACCACGCAATTGTTGGTGCCCTCGAATTGCGCAATGCCGGCGTTGACTTCGGGACAATCGATGACCGGTTCGATAATGGAGGCTCCCGCCCCCGCTACGGCCGTGTAGGGCATTATCCCCATGTCAGTCACGACCTCCTGGGGACCGGATGCGTCCCACAACCCTGAACCTCTTGCCGTCACACCCCGGTCGCCGCGGTTGTAACCGACGTGCGCGTTGAACAGAACCGAGGTGTCATCGGACGGCTCCCACAGCAGATGGACGCGCGCCGAGTTTCTCTCGATCTCACCAAGGTCGTCCGCCGGGCCGGTCGTCGGGTCCACATACAGGTTGTCCCAGATGTCGTCACGATTATTGGTCATGCCCGCGACTCTCATCGCCACGTTCTCGCCCACCGCAAAATTCCAGGCGCCCTCGAAATCGAAGCGTCCTTCGTTGCCAATCCTGGCCGTCACGTAGCCGCTGTTCTCGCCGATAACCGGCTTGCGCGTGATGTAGTTGACCGCACCTCCGGTAGTATTCCTTCCGAACAGGGTATTCTGCGGCCCGCGCAAAATCTCGATGCGCTCCATGTCGAATACCGCCAGCTGGCTTGTAAACGGCGACACGAGCGTCACCTCATCAATGTACTGGCCGACAGCCTGTTGCCCGGTGATGTGATAATTGTTCGTGCCGACACCGCGGATGGTAAATCCGGAATTCAGCGCCGACGCCCCCTGCAGGTGCAGGTTCGGAAACAGGTTGACGATATCGTCGGTGTCCATGACGCCGAGGGTCTCGAGCTGGTCGCCCTGCACGGCGTTGATGGCGATAGGAATGTCCTGCACTGCTTCGGCGCGCTTGGTCGCCGTAACCACGATTTCCTCGATGGCGGTCCTTTGCGATTGCTGGGCTAATCCGGGAACGACCAGCAACATGGTGCAAGTCGCTGTTAGGATTGACGCGAATCGCGAGTGCTTGCTGTGTTTGAGCTTCATCTTGCCCCCCCGTCTAATTCCGGCCGTCGCCGGATCGATTATGATTTGCAATTGGACATTCGAAGGCACGCCGCCCTGTCAGACGCTGGTCTTGAATATGGTCACAGGCCGAAAAAAGGTCGGATACGCCGGCGCATCAGAATGAAAGTCTCTCAATCTCGTGCCCCCAGCCACTATCGCTTTTTTGTTAGCGATACAAACAGTATAGAATACGAACGAAAGTTGTCAATCGCCCCCGGCGACCAATATTTGCGACACTCTCGGCGGCACACGCGCGCGACGATACCCGGCTGAAGCCGGAACACCGCACAATGCAAAAGGAATAGCTGGCATGACGAATGCTTTGAAAAAATGCGAGGCCCAAGAGCCAATCGATCTGGGTGTCCTGGCTCAGCTTGTTGGCTACCAGCTGCATCGCGCCGAAATCGATTCTTACCGACAGTTCACTAGCTTATTTGGCAAGAACAGTACCTCTCCGAAGCAGTTTTCGGCCCTGGTCCTGGTAGCAGCCAATCCTGAAATGTCGCAGGTCGATCTGGGGAAAGTTCTCGGTATGGACCGGGCGACGACGACAGCGATGATCGACACGCTCGAAAACCGTGGTTTGCTAATGCGGCAGCGGTCAACAGTTGACCGGCGCAAGCACATGTTGCGATTAACCAAGCGCGGTGAAGAGTCCTTGCAGGTAATGAAACGACGTGTGCGCGAACACGATGAGCGATTGACATCGAGACTCACGTCACAAGAACGGATGACGCTCATGTCGTTGTTGAAGAAAATTCGGACGTCTGACGAGATGCTTTGACGAATCCGTACCTGACCCATGACCGGGGCGAAATTCACCATCTCCACAGCGCAAACCATGGGAGGCATCTACACCCTATTTTTGGACGGCTCCGCATGTGGGGATAGATCTTCCAACAGGTTCGCGCGCGATCTAAATCTTTTCGCTTACATCCACGTGCTCCGGGCCCGCAGGTGCTGGCCGCGGCCCCAAGGTGGGCAAGGCGGGTCCGAAGTTACTAACTATGTTATGCAGCCGATAGTTTTTCGAACTCCCGACCACTTGGTTCGAAGCTGGATCATTTTTATTTTCAACTACGAATATCGGGCACGCGGTGCGTACCTGTCAGCTATTGCAGCTGATGCCGAGAATCCAGAATATTCGAGCAGGCGTGCGGGGTCACGAATTCTTTCATGCGTTTTGCTTTCCGGAACATCACAAGTTTTTGTTCCCGCAAGGGCACGTGCGTGGCTGATCAGGACTTGTCATCCGGCAACGGAATGAATTCGTCGTCGCCGGGGACAGGGTCGAAACGCCCGCTTTTCCAGTCATTTTTGGCCTGCTCGATGCGATCGCGGGAATTCGACACGAAATTCCACCAGATATGACGCCGGCCGAGAGGCTCACCGCCGACAACCATGACACGAGTATCATTTTTCGATTCCAGGGTCAGGCTTCGTCCCGGGCACGCGACCGCCATGACACCTTCGGCATAATCCTGGCCGTCGATGGATGCGCTGCCGGAAACCACGTATACCGCAAGTTCCGGTGAGTCAGCCGGCAATTGCAGAGTGGACCCGCCGGGAATCGAGCAATCGAGGTACAACGTGCCGGAGTATGTGACTACCGGGGAACGTTCGTTGTACGCACTCCCCATGATCACTCGAATGGAGACGTCCCCGATCGTAATCTCCGGCAGTTGCTGCGCCGGGTAATGCAGAAACGCGGGTTCGCATTCCTGCTGCTCGTCCGGCAAGGCGATCCACGACTGAATACCGTGCAGCGTCGCATGCCGGTCGAGATCGTCACCGGCACGTTCCGAGTGGACGATACCGCGACCGGCGGTCATGAGATTGACGGCACCCGGCTGTATCGCCTGCACGAATCCGAGGCTGTCGCGATGCATGATCTCGCCTTCGAACAGGTAGGTAATCGTGGCGATGCCGATGTGCGGGTGCGGCCGAACCTGGATGCCTTTCCCCGGCGGGAATTCTGCGGGACCCATGTGATCGAAGAATATGAACGGCCCGACCATGCGTCGGTCCGAGGACGGCAGCACGCGGCGTACGCTGAATTCGCCGAGATCCCGCGCTCGGGGTTCGATGAGGAGGGCCACGCGGCCTGCTCGCTCGCTGCACTTCGGCTCAGCAGCGTCGTGATAACTCATGCTCAGTCCTTTTCGATTTCAATACTGTATGGCAACGGGCCTGCTAGTTGTCGTCCGCCGTGCCGCGAACGATGTAGCCGCCCGATTTTTCGTCGAGTTCCAATTCCAGCAGCTTCCTGTCCGCCGCCTCCTCAAGCAGGTCGCTGAACGAACTGAAGCCGTAGGCGGACTCGTTGAATCCGGGCATCCGTCGCTTCAATGCCTGTTTGACCATCGAGCCCCATAGTTTCGACCGGTCCCCGCGTTCTGCGTACAGCGCTTCCGTTGTCTCGACGACGAGGTCGATCGCCTCCTGGGCAGGATCTTTCCGTTTGGATTTAGACTTCTTGCGGGATTTCTTCCCCGACTTTTTCGCCTTGCCACTTGCTGTGGACTTCTTTTTCGGCTTATCCGTGACCAGATCGTCGTAAAAAATGAACTCATCACAATTGCTGATCAGCAAATCGGACGTCGAATTCTTGACGCCGACACCGATGACAGTCTTGGCGTTTTCACGCAGCTTGCTGACGAGCGGCGAAAAGTCCGAGTCTCCGGATATGATGACGAAGGTATCGATGTGCTCCTTGGTATAGCAGAGATCGAGTGCATCGACGACCATGCGAATGTCGGCAGAATTTTTGCCGGACATTTTTATGTGCGGAATTTCGATCAACTCGAATGCGGCTTCGTGCATGGCCGGTTTGAATTTCTTGTAACGGTCCCAGTCGCAGTAGGCTTTTTTTACGACGATGCTGCCTTTCACCAGCAGACGCTCCAGCAACGGCAAAACGTCAAAGTTGGTATAGCGTGCGTCGCGCACGCCAAGTGCGATGTTTTCGAAATCACAGAACAATGCCAGGTTGCGATACTCGTTCATAAAATACTCCAGGCGCGAGTCCTTTCGTCTTGCGGACCTCAGATGCACCAAGCTGTGTCGTTTAAATCAATTTGCGCCGTATTTGTTGAGCCGGTTGTAGAGCGTTTTCAGGCTGATACCGAGTGCATCGGCCGCCTGCTTCTTGTCCCCGTCGAAATGGGCGAGCGTCGACAGTATGTGCCGGCGCTCTACCTCGACCAGCGGTGTGCCGACGCTTACCCGCACGAACTGCCCGGTTCTTGGCGAATTCGACGGAATGCCGTCTGGCAGGTCGTCCTCGGTAATCGTTTCACCGGCCAGGAGGTGGCCGTGAACGATGGCATTCTTCAGTTCCCTGACGTTGCCCGGCCAATCGTGCAGCAGCAAAACGTCGGTTACCCCCTCAGCAAAGGTCTTGGCGACACTGCTTTTCTCGTTTTCGACATCCAGGAAATGCTGCGCAAGCACTGGGATGTCCTCTGCCTTGTCGCGAAGCGCGGGAACATGGATCGGGAACTCGGCGAGACGATAATACAGGTCCTCTCTCAGTTTGCCTTTGGCGATAGCCTCGGCAGGGTCCTGGTTGGTGGCGGTAATAATTCGAACATCGACGTCAATGTTCTTCTCACTGCCGATCGGCCGCACCGAGTTGACTTCCAGAACCCTCAGGAACTTCGCCTGCAGCGCTACGTCCATCTCGGTGATCTCGTCGAGAAACAGCGTGCCGCCGGACGCACGCTCGAAAAAGCCCCTGTGATTCTTGGTTGCGCCGGTGAAACTGCCCTTCCTGTGGCCAAAAAGCTCGCTTTCCATCAGCTCGGAGGGGATTGCGCTGCAGTTCACGGAAAGCATGGAATCAGATGCACGATTGCTCAACTCGTGAATCGTACGAGCTACCAGTTCCTTGCCTGCGCCGCTTTCGCCGATAATCAGAATCGATGCCGTGCTCGGCGCGCACTTGCGAATCAGGCGGTACAGCCTTTGCATCGGCGGCGACTCTCCGATCAACAGGCCGCGTGCGCTCTTGGACACTGTATCGTCGTCGCGCGTCGCCTGGAACTCTTCCCGCAAACGCTGCAGGTTCGCGGCCAGACGATCGTTGTCCACCGGTATGTCGAAATAATCGGAGATGCCCAGGCGCATTGCCCTCGAAGCGTTGTTGATGTCCCTTGCCTCGCTCATCAAATAGATTTCAACAATGTCGGCAAGGTCGAGCTGTTCGAGCATGTCAAACACGCAGCGGCCGTCTATTTGTTCGTTGAACAATGCCACCTCGGGCATTTTCTTGATGAGGATTTCACGGGCCTCGCGCAGGTCCTGACACGTCTCCGCGGAGAAATCGTTTTTCCTGAAGATCTCCGCGAGGTTCAGCAGGTTTTCCGGACTGTTGTCGACAATGAGCGCAGTTGCCATGGATCAGCCGCCGTTGCAGGGGGCCCCGTAGATTAGCTTGAAAGGAAACTACATTGTACGGTAATTGGAATTGTGCTGTGCGATCGCGACAACGTTGATGGTGCCGCGAGAAGGGTTAATGGGTCAGTGACCCAAGGGCGGCGCGGTGAACCCGCAACCGGAAGATTGCACCCGCTTTCTGGTCCGGCAAGAACGTCGACCACGGAATGGTCAGGCTGTCGTTGACACTTTGTCCGCTACTATCGAGCCTGATTTTCACGTATGAGACCTTGCCATCCGCCTTGTCGACCAGCAAATCCAAAACGTGGCCAACGGACGCACCGTCAACGTCGGTCACTTTTGCGCCGATGAGGTGCGACAGCGGGGAGATCATCGTCATCCTAGTCATCGGACTTGACCGCGGGATTGGTGGACATTGCCCGGCGCACGGTGACAGACCTGGTGGCGTTTGTCGTTTTGTCGACAATATAGCTGATCAACTTCATGCGCCTGCTCCTGGGTTGTTAAGTCCTCAAAGGCGAGTTCAAGAAACGCGGTCTTGGCGATAAATCATCGCCCCTGGCAATTTCCATGCATATCGTGTGCCAGTTCGTCGAAGCCGTTTCCGACGGGACTTTTACCCGCCTGGATCGAGAATCTTTGCAAGTTTTGCAAATCGATTGAAACATCTTCAAAAAACGCGTCGCCGACAACATAGCAGCGGCGCTGTGCGGCTATCGACGTTGGCATGCGACTTGCATGACATATAGCAGGCGGAAAACAGGAGGTATCGAACATGAAATTCGACGGCAACATCAAAAAGGCACTGGTCGTAGTCAGTCCCGAGTCGATCAACGCGCACGAACCGATGAGTTCGAGCGTAATTCGGCGTGCGGTCGACCTGGCAGTTGCGACGGGCTGTGAATTGGAGCTGTTGGAAATTTGCTTCGACGGTAGTCTGGAAGACAGCCTGTTTACGTCGAAATCCGAAATGGAATCCAGGAGAAACGACTATATCGATGCAAGGACCATAAGGCTCGCGGAGATGGCTGCACGACTGAAGACCGAGCGTGTCGAGGTAAGCTACGAGGTACGCTGGGACAGTCCTCGCACCGATGCGATTCTGCGAAAGATTGCACAGTCAGACCCGGATATCGTACTCAAGCAGGCAAGGGAACACAGCTACTGGTTTGGAGTAGTGACCAATACCGATTGGGAGTTGGCGCGCCGTTCGCCGTCTCATATCTGGTTCGTCAATGAAGAAACCGGCAGCGTCGATCGCATTGTTGCCGCGGTTGGCAACACGATTGAAAAGCTCGATGACGTGACCTCATCAACCGATCACGACGTATTGCGTGCGGCAGCCAGGTTCGGCGACGCGTTTTCCGCGGATGTCTACCCGGTCAATGCCTACCAGGTTCCGCAGGGCCAGGCGGCGACGGCCGTAGCAGGTGTCGCAGGAACCGCCCCGGGCCTGGTGGAGAATCCATCAAAGAGTCGCGTGGAGGTGGTCAAAAAACACCGTGACGCCGTGGAGGCCCTGGCTCAATTCAACAACGTGGACAAGAAGAATGTGCATATCTGTGAAGGACAGCCGGACACCGTGATTCCCGGAGTCGCTGAACAGCTCGATGCCGATCTGATCGTGATGGGCTCCACCAGCCTCGGCCGCATGGAACGCTTATGGAATCCAGTCACCGTCGAACCGGTACTGTCTGAGTCGCCCTGCGACATACTGGTCATCAGGGAACCGAGTCTCGAGGGCGTGCCGCAGGCCGATAAGTTTCCCGTACGCGGCGTGACACTGTATGACGTGGAACATGCCATCACCAATCCATCGGAGGCATTCGAGTCTCCCAGGGATGTCGTGGGCATGTCGAACTTGAGCGTGGATTTTCGTGAGCGTGTCCTGGACGCATGGGAACACGACCTGCGTGCCGAGATGAAAATCGAAGACGAAGGCGGCACCACCGGCAGAGTCAAATCCAGGGAGTTGCACGAGATCCTGACGGCGAAGTCCATGTTGCAGGACTACTCGGCAGATTCGACCGGCAGGAAATTAAAGCGGAATGCTGCCTGATCCGAAGCATTCGAAGTATTCATATTCCGTACTTGAAATGATTAATGGAGGTATTCATGACCCAGGAAAGAACCGAATTCATCAGTAAAACCAAGGAAAAACTCGACGTCCTTGACGCAAAGATCGTCGAAATCGAGGCGAAAGCGAACCGCATGTCGGGACAAGCACAGCGTGAGCTGCAAGACACGATTGAGCGCCTTCGTGAGGCCAAGAAGCAGGCCGACGATCGCCTCAGGGAACTGCGGCAAGCCGCAAAACCGGCATGGCAGGACATGCGACAAGGCGTCGAACAGGCGTGGCAAACGCTCTCGGAGTCCGTCAAGAGTGCGGGCGAGAGGTTGCAATAAAGCCCGGCCGAGGGAAAGCCGCCGCGGCCAGCAAAGCGGAGCGTCATCGATCGTGCGCATCAGGCGCGTCGATAATGCGCCGCTGAAGGCCGGGTAGTTCCGCATGGAATTTGCCTGACGGCTCATGCACCTGGACGAGGGACTCAGTGCTCTGGCCAGGTGCATTTCAAATTCCGGCGCATGAAAAACGCCAAGGCAACCCATCGCACACATTGACGAGGCATGCGGGCGTCGCCAAACGGCGTCGGAAGAAGTGGACAGGAGACTCCGGAGCGGATTTGCAATGATTTCTATCGAAGACAGCGATATCGAGCGCGAGTTAAAAAAAGCTAAAGCGGAAGCTGATCGTGCCGAGGAACGATACGATCAGCTGTACATGGAACTCGCACGCATGGACGAAGCGATCGCGGCGACGCACGCTGAAATCCAGGGATCGTCGAAGGCAAAGAAGAAAAAACGCAAAAGCGGGCACCATGCACGGTGGGCGTCGTCCGATCTCAAGGAAAAACTGGCCGACCTTCGGGTACGCAGGAAACGACTTGCCGAGCGCGTGCGGAAAAATCGCTCGAAGCTGCGTGCAAAACGGCAGGCCGTTCGCGACATACTACGCCAACAAAAATCCTGGAGTGCCGCAAGCAAGCGATATCAGTCCGCCTGGCATCGGTCGTACAAGCGCAAGAAAAAAGGAACGGTCATTACGGCCGGGCAACTAAGGGCAGCGCAGGCGCTTCTTGGTGTAAAACAATCCGAATTCGCGGCCATGCTCGAAATGCCGCCAGCAACCCTGAGACGCTACGATCGAAATGGCAAAGTAACAGGCGGGACCGAGACGGTGAGGGATATGCGCCGCAAACTCACCGCGCTGGGTGTAATCTTGATCGAGCCCGGCCTGCACATGAGCGAAGGCGGTCCCGGCGTCAGGTTGCGCCGCATGCGCGAACCTGCGTTGCTTGCGGAAAAACCCGCCGGCATGTCGCAATCGGCGCGCGCCGGCCGCAAGAAATCGCGGAAAAAGCGAATAGCCTGAAGGGTCAACGACCCATGGTGTAGCCGGCATCCTCGACCATCGCGACAACCTCCGCGTCGGTTTCCCCGGCTGCCAGCTGGCGTGCAAGCTGAGCCGTCCGGTAGCGCTCGTTTTGTGCGTATTCCTGGAACTCGGCTGTGTCGTACAGCGCTTCGAACACCGGCAGCTGGTCGATCGGTAAGGTAATTGCAGTGATGCCGAGGGTCATGGACTCCCTGTCGATTTTCGCCAGTTCGCTAGTTGCTTTGTCAACCTCTCCCGTGACCGCATAGAACGCGACGCGCACGATGGGCAGTGTCTTGTCTGCCTGCAAGGCACTGTCGGACAACATGCCGGTATCCCACAATGCCGCGGAGAGTCGCTTTGCGTCAGCCTGTTTGCCGATCTTCTTATCGCAATGAATCAGCAGTATCGCGTCGATCAGGTCATTGTTTTCGATGTATTCGATGACCTCGCCGCGCAGGGAAGGAAACTGCCTGTCAAGTGTCTCCGCGGCGTCAGCACAACGCCCGGCTACCGCGTCGGCCCAGGCGGACAGCAGGGCAAAACGTTCTTCACCGAGCTGCGAGTGAAGCAGCCTGGCCTCCTCGGCTATCGCATCGATATCCTGGTCGAGTTGTGCCTGCACCAGGCGGGAAACGTCGACGCTGCCCCTGGCCTCGTTGTAGCGCTCGGCGGTTTCGAGTGCCTCGTCGGCCCAGCCGAGAGTGATATAGCCATAGAGCAAGAAGCTGATATCGATCGGGTTGGGATCCACTTCCACCGCATGCCGCATCCAGAAAATATTACGGTCGAGGCGCCCGGCCTGGTATTCGAGCCCGGCGAGGTAGCGATGGACCATGGAGCGATCGGGGAACAGCGACTGCATTCTGAACAAATGCAGCCTCGCATCATCCAGCCTGCCCAGGCCAATCAAAGCCTGCGCAAGCCCGGCGAGGGATAGCGTATTCAGAGGATCGAGCTCGACGACTTTTTCGAAATACTCCTTCGCTTTCCCGGGCTCGCGGATGTCCAGGTAGATCGACGCCAGCCATTGCAGTGCCAGGATGTTGCTCGGTGCCTGCCGAACGGCAGTCTGGTAAAAATCCAGGGCTTTTTGCTTGGCGGCCTGGTCATTCAGGGCAAGCGCTTTCATTTCCTCGACCAGGCCGGCGACCGCCAGTGTGTCGGCAGAAGGCGGGCCGAGATTGATCGCCTTCGTGATCGCGTCCCCGGCTTCCCTGATCGCCTCCTCGCTGGAGATGTCACGCGAGTTCCAGTACTGCAGCGAGACCGCATGCGCGTATCCGGCGAGGTACTTGGGATTGGCGGGGTCGAGTATCGAAGCCTGTGCATAGAGGTCGCGGGCGCGGCGGACGTCGGCCAGGTTGCGAGCAGCCAGGGCCGCCTGGGCGACGAGGTACAGGTTCTCGGCTTCGGCCGAACTTGCCGCGGCCGGTCCCGCGGCGGTACCGAGGATTTCGGCTTGCAACGCCTGGGCGACGCTCGCCGATATTTCGTCCTGGATCCTGAAAATGTCGCCGCTTTCGCGATCGTAAGTTTCCGACCATACGTGGAAGCCGTCATCGGCTTTTATGAGCTGCGCGGTGACACGAATCTGGTCCCCGGATCGCCGCACGCTGCCTTCCAATATGTGTGCCACGCCGAGAGCATCCGCGATCGTGCGCAGGTCCTCGTTCCTGCCTTTGTAGTAGAACGCGGAAGTGCGGCCGGCGACTTTCAGCTCCTTATTCTTCGCCAGCACGTTCAGCAGTTCTTCGGACAAGCCGTCGGCGAAGTACTCGTCGTCCTTCGAATCCGTCATGGCCACGAACGGCAACACGGCGATCGACTTGTCGGCATCGGCCAGCGACGCGCCGCTGGCGGGAGATTCCATCGTCGCCGCCGAATGGCTCCCGGCAACGCCTGCGGGCCCGGCGTAGCGGTCCATCAATACCAGGCCGATCAGGATGACGACGCCGACCGCGGTGAATATATCGAGGCGGCGCCCGGTGCGTGGCGTGATGCTTTGATCCGTCGGCACATCCTCCGTTTTCAGGAGGCCGTCGGGGGTCAGCTCGTAGACCCAGGAAAATACGGCGACGACAGGCAGGCCGATGACCAGC
>JAWWCT010000068.1:0-18524 GCA_033720315.1 Woeseiaceae bacterium
ACCAATCTATCGCCGAATTTTTCCCTGCGCGAGTTCCTCACCAAACAGGAATCGGATTTTCCGAAATACCTCGTGCTGCGCGCCGAGTTGTTGCTCAAGCTGGAAAACATCCTTGCCAGCCTGAATCGTAATGGTCACCCGACCGACGACTTCGTGATCATGAGCGGCTATCGCACGCCCTACTACAACAAGGCAATCGGCAACGTGCCGTATAGTCGCCATGTTTACGGCGGTGCCGCGGATTTCTACATCGACGAGAAACCGGCCGACGGCATCATGGATGATCTGAATGGCGACGGCAAACTGAACAAGGACGACGCGCGCTGGCTCGCGAATTACATCAACGGCATGTCACAACGCGGGGAATTTGGCCCGAGAATCGGCGGTATCGGCACCTATGGCAGCACCTCCGCACACGGGCCATTCGTGCACGTCGACGTCCGTGGCACGCGCGCCAGGTGGTAGCGCAGGCGGCTCAAGTATTTCCCGTTCGACAAGACAGCTCTGTGGCGCGATTTCTTACCTGAAATTTTTCGGTCGACTGGCGACGGCGCGACGCACCAGTGTTGCGCCGTGCCACCACAGGGTTGACTTGAACCAGAATATCCCGAGCATTCGGAAAATCCGCTGTACCTACCTCTAACTGTCTGTTTTTAATAAAAAAATAATTATTGCTATGGCGCGCGGAAAGCGTATACATAGCGCGATTTTGATAGACGAAGCTGGTTATTCCAGTAATTTTGGCCTTTAAAAGCCACCGTTTCCGGACCGGACTGCCCGGTATACAGGGAATGAAAATGAATGTACGCCATCCCGAATCCATGGAAAAACACATATTGTCGGAATGTCAGTTTAGGCATTTTGATGCTTGCCGTGGTCGGCTGCGGCGGTGGCAGCCAGCAGCCGGCACCGGCACCACCTCCCCCGCCAATCGTCAACATTCCGGGCAACCCGGAATTGCCGCCGGCACCCGAACTCGACTGTGACGCCATCGCATCGCAAACGGGATCACCGAATCTCGGCATGAATGTCCTGCCCGGCGGTGTCTGGGATGGCTCTATTACCAATGTTACGCGGAAGCAAAATTCCTTTATCCAGGCCATGGTTGGAGAGCACGGCCGATTCGCATTGACGTATTACCCGTCGAACGCGGCGGTCAGTGGCAGCATGGATATTCTTGGCGATGAATTCGCGGGAGTGGGCCTGGCATTTGCCGATCAGGGCGATACCTGGTCGGACGGCAGCGCTGTAACCGAATTCGCGACTGCGGGACAAATTTCCGAACGCGCGTCGATAACGGGAACCTGGAGTACAGCGTCGGGTGACAGTGGCTGCTTCGAGCTGGATCGTTATTACGATTATGCGTATGAAGAAATGTCCGCAGTCAACCTGCTGGCTGGATTATGGCTGGGCGACCCGGATCTGAGCGTGAACCAGGACGGCAGTTTCTTCGGCCAGGACAGCTCAGGTTGCTCGTGGAACGGTGAGTTCCGGATGATCGACGCCCAGTACAACATGTACGACGTGGTCGCCGAGATCTCCGGCTGCGGCAAAGCCGGACAGTACACCGGGCTCGCCTATCGGGACTATGTATTCGTTCCTGAGCGCGCCCTCTTGATGGCGATCAACGACAGCAATCGATTCATACGTTTGCACCTGGACGACTGATCGCATCGAAAGGGTCGATCCCGTTGCCCTGGGCTTTTGGGATTCCTCGTCAACAGCGCGCCGTAGCATGGATCGCCGCGGCGCGATGTTTTCTTTTCGAGGCCAGCTCTGTGGCGATACGGCTTTACTGAGTCGCCGGTAACCGCATCACTTTGTTCGGCTTACCCCGCGAATAGCCGCGCAACACTTTGACCCCGCGGTGGTAATACGAAGCTATTTAGACGTGCTAATGTCCGCCTGATGAAAGGCGAGCTCGATCGTTACCACCGCCAGATGTTGCTGTCCGGCTTCGCCAAAGCCGGACAGCAGCGCCTCCGTGATTCGACGGCCCTGTTGCTCGGTTGTGGTGCACTGGGCAGCGTGGCGGCCGACATGCTGGCACGCGCCGGTGTCGGCCACCTGGTCATCGTCGACCGCGACATCCTCGAGACCACCAATCTGCAACGACAGGTACTGTTTGACGAACAGGATGTTGCCGAAGGCATGCCCAAAGCCGAGGCCGCGAAACGCCAGATCTCGAGACGGAATTCGCAGATCGAGGTCACCGCGATCGTGGATGACATCAATCACACGAATATCGCCAGTTACGCCAAAGACGCCGACGTCCTGGTAGACGGGCTCGACAATCTCGAGACCCGCTACCTGGCGAACGACCTGGCCGTGAAAGCCGGCTTGCCGTATGTCTACGGCGCCGCAGTCGGCATGACGGGCATGGCATTCACGGTATTGCCTCGTGGCGCAGGCGGTGCCTGGGAATCCGTAACTGGCGGTTCGCTGGCAACGCCCTGTTTTCGCTGCCTGTTCGAGGAAATGCCGCCACCGGGTACCAGCGCCACCTGTGACACGGTCGGCGTCTTGGGTCCAGTCGTTGGCCTGGTCGCCAACTTCCAGGCGGCCGAGACGCTGAAGATACTAACCGGTAATTTCGATCGCGTGAGCCGCATGATGCTGCATGTCGACCTGTGGGGGAATGACATCCTGGCGCTCCCCGTGGCTGAATCCGGTGCCCGCTGCCCGTGTTGTGCAGATCGCCAGTTCGAGTATCTCGACGGCAAAGCCGGCTCCACGGCGGCGAGCCTTTGTGGCCGCGACGCGGTCCAGTTGCGACACCGCCAGCAGGGCGACGGCGTCGATCTCGAGGCATTGGCAGCAAAATTACGCGAGCATGGCAAAGTAAGCGTCAATGAGTTTACGCTGCGGCTCAACATCGCAGACGGCGGCCACGACTACGAGCTGATGCTCTTTCCCGACGGTCGGGCCATCGTCAAAGGTACGCCGGAGCCCGGCGTCGCGCGTACACTGTACGCAAAGTACATCGGCTCCTAGCCCGAATGTTGCGCCAGTTGGCGCGTAAGATCGGTTAAGGATTTGATTGGCTGACGGATTTTCCGACGGAGCGGAATAGCCATGTCTATTTCCGACGGAGGAATATCCGTCAGGCGATCAAAGACCAAGCGAGAACGCGTCATACTGGTGCAATATTCGGGCTAAGTTCGCCGAGATAACAATAAAAGGAGATACCACCGTGACTGCGATTCGTATCCTGGTTGGCACGCGCAAGGGGGCATTCATCCTGTCGTCCGATGAGAAACGCAAGAAATGGTCGGTCGACGGGCCGCACTTTGGCGGCTGGGAGATCTATCACATGCAGGGCTCGCCGGCCGATCCCGATCGGATTTATGCGTCTCAGACCTCGAGCTGGTTCGGCCAGATCATCCAGCGCTCGGACGACGGCGGCAAAACCTGGTTTCAGCCGGGTTCCGATGCGTCGGAACAGGACAACCAGGGGATGCCGAAAGGCGAAAGCAATAAGTTCGTCTACGACACCTCCGAGGAGACCGGCAAACCATTGACGACCCACCAGTGGTACGACGGCACGCAGCACCCGTGGGAATTTGCACGCGTCTGGCACCTCGAGCCCGCGCTCGATGACGTCGATACCTGCTACGCGGGCGTCGAGGACGCGGCGCTTTTCAAGACGACGGACGGCGGCGTCACCTGGCACGAACTCGCGGGCCTGCGCGGCCACGCCTCCGGACCCGACTGGATGCCCGGCGCCGGCGGCATGTGTTTGCATACCATAGTGCTCGATCCGAGCAATCCGAAACGTATTTTTTGCGCGATCTCCGCGGCCGGTACGTTCCGCTCGGACGACGCCGGCCTCACCTGGAAGCCGATCAATAAAGGCTTGCACTCCGAATACATCCCCGATCCCACGGCCGAGGTCGGACACTGTGTCCACCGTATTGCGTTTCATCCGTCCAACCCGAACACACTGTTCATGCAAAAGCACTGGGACGTGATGCGAAGCGACGACGGCGGCGACAACTGGCGTGAGGTCAGCGGCAACCTGCCCAGCGACTTCGGTTTCGCGGTCGCCGTGCACGCTCACGAACCGGAGACGATCTATGTCATCCCGATCCTGAGCGATTCCCTGCACTATCCGCCCGATGGCAAACTTCGTGTCTACCGCAGCCGCAGCGGCGGCGAAAAATGGGAGGCCCTGACCAAGGGACTGCCGCAGGAGCATTGCTACGTAAACGTGCTAAGAGACGCCATGGCCGTCGACATGGCCGATCCCTGCGGCATCTACTTCGGTACCACCGGCGGCCAGGTGTACGCATCGAACGATGCCGGCGACAACTGGATGCCGATCGTCCGCGACCTGCCCGCCGTGCTTTCGGTCGAGGCCCAGACGATTTCATGATCCGGGTCACACTGCCGCTTCATTTGCAGACGCTTGCTAACTGTGATCGTGAAGTCACGGTGGCGGTGAACGGCAGCGTGACGCAACGCGCGATTCTCGATGCGCTCGAGGCGCGCTACCCCATGCTGCGCGGGACGATTCGCGAGCACGTCACGCTCGCGCGGCGACCGCGTGTGCGATTCTATGCAGCGGGTATGGATGTCAGCCACGAGTCACCGGACGCAACGCTGCCCGATTCTGTCGCCTCGGGTGAACAGCCATTCATGATTGTCGGTGCGATTGCCGGCGGCTGAGACGCCGCCATGAATTCATCACCCCGGCAAATGCCCCGGGGTCTCTGCCGGATTTACCGGAGCGCAGCAAATTGTTCGCACGTTCCGGGCGCGGGGCGCCAGACGGCATCGTACGGACTGTTGAAGCAAACGATCGACAGGAATTTTTCGCGTTCGCGGACTTGTCGGGCTTGCTGACGTGCGAGGACCGGGGCAAACCCGGGATCCTCGTACAGCGATTTCAGGTAGGCCTCGTTCGGAGGGATGAAAACGCCGCCAGCGGTCCCCTTGTCCAGGAGCTCGAGGCCCCGTTCGCGGTCACCGGAAAGATACAACGCCAGACCCTCTTCGAAGTCCACGCCGTAGGAGCGACCGTCGCCGACGATACCGGCCTTCTGGTAGCGGCGCACGTTGTCCCTGATAGCCGCAACGATTTCGTCTACCGCAGCTTCGTCACCGGCGTCGCGGCGAATGGCAATCAATGCGGCCGCACTCAGCGTTGTGAAAAGATCGCTGCGCTTGCTGATCCTGCCAGCGCTCAGGCGCCACATCTCTTCAAGAATTGCCCGCGCCCTGGCGTAGTCACCTGCCGCGGCCAGGGCCAGCCCAAGGTCGTGGCGGGCAATGATGGAATCCGGACGTTGGGCAAGGCGGTCCTCCGCGAGCTTGACCGCCTTCTGTGGATTACCCAGGAATTGCAGCAACAGGGGTTTTGGGTTTGGCTGAATAGCAAAAATTTCGTCTTCGAGGCCGAGTTCCGCGAAGCGATAAGTCAATCCCAAGCGGACCTGCGAGAACTCCGGGCTGATCTTCAAAGCGTCCAGGCTACCCAGGACCGCGTTTGCGATGTTGCCGCCCCGCGATTCCAGACTGCCGTGTCGATACGCATACACGTGCGGGTAAATCGATTTGATCTTTTCCAGCTCCTGTCGAGCCTCGTCGATGCGGTTCCTTTCGATCAGCGCCTGCAGATAAAAAACAATGGTCTGGATCGATAACGGATCGAGCCGCATTGCCGCCTCTCGCATCTGGAAGGCTTCGTCGTAACGTCCGAGCTTCCAGCTCAGGAGGTTCCCCATCCAGACATAGGCAAAGACGGAATTCGGATTGAGTTGAACGGCTCTCCTGAATTGTGCCAACGCGTCTTCCCATTGCTCCTCAAACCACAAGACGTAGCCGTTGGCAGCGTGGGCTTCGGCAAGTGTCGGATCCAGTTCAAGCGCTCGCTCGATGTGCGGCTTCGCCCTGGTGATCGCATCTTGTACGTTTAGTTTGGGTCGCAGGCTCAAGGTCGCCAACGCCAGCTCGGCATGGGCGAGCGCATAATCGGGATCGTAGGAAAGTGACGTTTCAAACTCACGAATGGCCTGTTCGATTGCCGTGTCCGTATCCTGGGCAAAAAGGAATCGGCCCCTCAGGTAAGCCTCGTGGGCACTCGTGTTTGCAGCGGCCACGATTGGCGGCGTCGTCTCGATCTGCAGGTCAAGGTGGTCTTTAAGGGCGGTCACGATCGACGCTGACAGTTCGTTCTGCAGCGCGAATATACCCTCGAGTTCCCGGTCATAGGCCTCGGACCAGAGGTGAAAGCCATTGCTGGCATCGACGAGCTGTGCAGTAACGCGCACCTGCGATCCTTCTTTCCTCACGCTGCCTTCGAGGATAAAGCCGGTATTCAATTGCCGACCGATGTCGACAACGTCCAGGTTTTTGCCCTTGAACTGGAATGACGAGGTGCGTGCCGATACCTGCAATCCGGGAATTTGCGAAAGAACGTTCAACAGTTCTTCGGACAATCCATCCGAGAAGTACTCCTGGTCAGGATCCGAACTCATGTTCACGAACGGCAGCACGGCGATCGACGGCGGTGTCGTGTGAGCATTCTCGGTGCGATTGGCATTCAGAACGAAAATGAGGCCGGCGACGACCGCCACGACGCCGATTGAGGCCAGCCGAATACGAGTGCTTTTCACCGGCGTGTGAGCCGGTGCGGTCAGGGGCTCGACAGCAGGAATAAGCCGGTAGCCATGTCCGCGTTTGGTCTCGATATATCGTGGATTCTGATGATCGTCTCCAATCGCGTCCCTCAGCAACTTGACGCGCTGCGTCAGGGTTTCCGGACTGACGATGGTCGAGCCCCACACCTCTGCGTTCAAGGTATCGAAATCGACCGTGTCGGGCGCATGCCGAACCAGGCAGTGCAGTAGCTGGAAAGAGAGGTTCGGCAGCGTTGAAACGATGCTATCGCGTTCGAATGTCCGGTTGACCGGATCGAATGTCAGGTCAGCGATGCGATATCGGGGCTCAGCTTGCAACTTTTCGGATTCAATCATCACACGGTAGTGACAGGTGTTGATTGGATCTATTTTAGGCTTTTGCCGGGCAATTCACATGATTGGCCTGGCAGAAGACGCTGCTGCCACCGTCGGCGGCAGGCGCTATTGCCTGTCGCCGACGGGGGAACGACAGATTGCCGGGCAGCGCTCGGTCGATGTGACGTCCGGATTCGATCAGTTAAGCAATCTCGACAACCTGTCGCGGCCTTCCGAATCGTTGACGCAACTGCATTTCTCATCGCGAATTCGTTTGGTGCACCACAGTTTGGAGCCACTGGGGCAGACCTGCTCGGTTCTCGCCGCATGCCGGTCTATCGTCGCCATTCGCCGGTCGAACGCGGACCAATCGCCGGTGAGCTGCCCTTCCTTGATCAGGTCCTGTGTAGTTGGTGCGCAACCTGCCGACAGGATGGCGGCAAGTACGAGAGAACCGATTTTGCCGATTCTGGATCCGTTGTTCATGGTCTATCACCTCTGTGGAAGTCGATAACGGTTCGTGTCGAGCACGCAGTCCATGATCCGGATCCGCAGAATTCCTGAGTGAAGCGTTACTCAAGCTTTGCCAAAATTCGGCCAAAGCCAGGCAAAACGGTCAAAGTCCATGGGCTCCAATCCTGGCTTCAGCCCCTGTCTGTTCCTGACCGGTCAATTCGAACATTCCGCACTTCCCTGCTCGAAACCACACTTGCCGAGGGCCGCGCAGTAATTTAGACTCTGTCTAAATCACGCATCAGCGCAGCTGGCCGACACGGACGTCGCAGCCCAACCCCCTGGATACCGCCAGTCGCGTAACTTCGCCGCTGGCAACAGAACCACATAATGCGGCTCCGCGATGCGAGATTTTTATCAATCCAGTAGCGTCATGACATCGCCGTGCAGGCGTGGACACGACGCAACTTCTCTGCCCCTGGAGGAACAAAGTCAATGATCAATCGAGCGCTACCCCTGCTTGCTGCGTGTGCGATGGCTGTATCTCTGATGTCGCCATCGAGCGCGTTTGCACAGGGTGAACCCAAATCCAACCAATTCTGGTGGCCGGATAAACTCGACCTCAGCCCGCTTCGCCAGCACAGCGTCGAGTCCGATCCGATGGGCGACGACTTCAACTATGCCGAAGCCTTTGCCAGTCTGGATCTCGATGCCGTCAAGCAAGACATCGAAGAAGTATTGACGACTTCGCAGGACTGGTGGCCGGCCGATTACGGCCACTATGGGCCTTTCATGATCCGCATGGCGTGGCACAGCGCAGGCACCTACCGCATTGCCGACGGCCGTGGCGGTGCCGGCGGCGGTCAACAGCGATTCGAACCGCTCAACAGCTGGCCCGACAACGCCAATCTCGACAAGGCCCGTCGACTGCTGTGGCCGGTCAAACAAAAGTACGGCCGCAATCTCTCGTGGGCGGACCTGATGGTGCTCACCGGCAACGTGGCCCTGGAATCGATGGGTTTCAAAACCTACGGATTCGCGGGTGGCCGCGAGGATGACTGGGAGGCCGATCTCGTCTACTGGGGTCCTGAAAAGGAATGGCTGGCCGATGAGCGTTACAGCGGCGATCGCATGCTGGAGAACCCGCTGGCCGCCGTTCAGATGGGGCTGATCTACGTCAATCCGGAAGGGCCGAACGGCAACCCGGACCCTCTCCTGGCAGCAAAGGATATCCGTGACACCTTTGGTCGCATGGCGATGAACGACGAAGAAACCGTCGCGCTGATCGCCGGTGGGCACACCTTCGGCAAGAATCACGGAGCGCACAACCCGGCGGATTGTGTCGGACCTGAGCCTGCCGCCGCCGGCATCGAGGAACAGGGCTTCGGCTGGACCAACAAGTGCGGCACCGGTAATGCCGGCGATACGGTTACCAGCGGCCTGGAAGGCGCATGGACCGTGACGCCTGCCCAATGGAGCCACAATTATCTGCAGAACCTGTTCGCCTTCGAGTGGGTGCAGACCAAGAGCCCGGCCGGGGCCACACAGTGGATTCCGAAGGACGGAGCCGCGTCCAGCATGGTCCCGGACGCCCACGATCCGAACAAGCGGCATGCGCCCGTCATGCTGACGACTGACCTGTCGCTGAAGTTCGACCCGAGCTATCGGGAGATATCGCAGCGTTTCCTCGAGAATCCCGAGGAGTTCGAGCTCGCGTTCGCCAAGGCATGGTACAAGCTGACGCACCGCGACATGGGCCCGCGTGCCCGCTACATCGGCGCCGAGGTACCCGACGAGCAACTTATCTGGCAGGATCCCGTGCCTGCCGTCGATCACGAGCTCATCAACGAACGGGATGTCGCCAGGCTGAAAGCCAACATTCTCGACTCCGGCCTGACGGTCCCGGAACTGGTCAGGACTGCCTGGGCGTCGGCCTCGACATTCCGCGGCACCGACCTGCGCGGCGGTGCGAACGGTGCACGCATCCGGCTCGCTCCGCAGGTCAACTGGGCGGTGAACGATCCGGACGAGCTGGCCAAAGTCCTCGATCGTCTCGAGCGCATCCAGGCAGACTTCAACCGCGCGCAGCGGCGAAGCGGCAAAGAGGTATCGCTCGCCGACCTGATCGTGCTGGGCGGCGTTGCGGCGATCGAGAAGGCCGCAAAGGATGCCGGGCATGACGTGCAGGTCGCTTTCGTGCCGGGACGCACGGATGCCTCGCAGGATATGACCGACGTAGAGTCGTTCGAGGTCCTGCGGCCGCGGGCGGACGCGTTCCGCAACTACTTTGGTGAGGGCGTGCGCCGGTCTCCTGCAGACATGATGGTCGACAAGGCGAACTTGCTGACGCTGACCGTGCCCGAGATGACGGTGCTGGTCGGCGGCATGCGTGCGCTGAACGCCAACGCCAAAGGCATTCGCCACGGCGTGTTCACCGACAGCCCTGGTACGCTGAGCAACGACTTCTTCGTGAACCTGCTCGACATGTCCACCGAATGGTCAAAATCCAGCACCGTGGGCATTTACGAGGGCCGCGATCGCAGCTCGGGCGAGCTCAAATGGACTGCAACGCCGGTCGACCTGATCTTCGGGTCACACTCGGAATTGCGATCCCTTGCCGAGGTCTATGCCGCCAGCGACGGCGAAGAGAAGTTCGTAAGCGACTTCATCAACGCATGGAACAAGGTAATGATGCTCGATCGTTATGACGTGCCTGCGATGCAACAGGACGCAATGCTCGCGAGCCGCTGAAGCGCTTGCAATGCAGCGATCGCCACAGATCGTCTCTGACGGGTGTTCGTAAAGCAAAAGCGCATCGTGGTGACGAAAACGGGTCAGAGCCGAAAGGCTCTGACCCTGTTTTTGACCAATGCACATCTCAAATTCAGATGTCGATGCTTGCGTTCGCAACACGTTGCGAACGACCAGGGTGCAAACTTGGGCCGGGCGATGGGTTCTAATGCCCGATCCCGGGAAAATAGCGCCCGGTCAGGCCGAAATTGGAGCCAACATTGAAACTGCACCCTGAAGAATTCGCAGGCATTCGAAAAACATTGATCGTTATTGGTATCCTTTTGCTTGCCGTTTCCGGTGCTTTCCTGGTCGGCAGCCTTTTGGGAATCTTTTCGATGGAGTTTGTGGCAATCGGACAACAATCCGGTTTGCGAACGCTTGCGGCAGTTGCCGTCGTAGGTTGTCTGCTTGCCGCCATTGGTTATTGGGATCGTTAACAGGGAGAAAATAGATGATTAAGAATTCTGATAAATTCATACTTTTGGCCGTCGCCATATCGTTTGCCGTATCAGGCTATTTATGGTTTTCCGGACAACGCGAGGAAGGTCTTTTTACCGGTTTATGGGTTCCTTCTATTCTGTGTTTCGGCATCTACTTTAAGCTGATCGTTCTGGGAGCCTCGAAATCATGAGTACACAGTCAATTCTATTTACCGCCATACTGGTTTTCGTGCTCATGGTCATCGGCCTGGTGCTGACGATGACCGAATTTACCCGCGTAACCGATGAACCCTCGAAAGTGAAAGGACCGGTGGACGAAGAGTAAAGTGTCCGTCATGGAGCCGTAATACCCTGCCGGGTTTATTGCTGGGCCGGCTTTTTCGTGGGTCAAAAGCTCCGCACTTGCAAAACAAAAATGGGCCCCTTAACGGGGCCCGCCTCTTTTCGGCCAGCGGGATGCGCTTTTTGCGCTCGCAACGCAGGCCAGACTGCCGAGTCAAAAGTCGATTTGGGCTTGGTCTCTTTTTTTGGAGCGAGATTGCGACGCGGCAGTTGCAATACCGAGTCGCTAAGGCACCTGATCATTCACTCGTCGCAGGACAATCTGTTCGTCGTCAGATTGATAATACGGAACAATAAGCAACATGGTGAACGCCGTATCGATGAAGCGGAAATTGAGTGAATCCGCGTCCTCTGAGAATAACTCCAGTTTCTTGTCCGATGCTCTCACGCCCATTCCGCCACCGCCGCCTTCGTCCTTCAGAACCAGCGTCAGTACGGAGTTGCGGCAGGAAAACCGCTCTGGAATGTCTCTTGTGAATACCTGTCCAGTCGCGGAGTTTCCGCGAATGCTCACCTGCGCAGCGGTTTTCTCTATCTCTATCACACTGACCGGCTCATCGGTCTCAAAAATAGCATCGGCCAGCAACGCGCCATCACTATCGGACTCGACGACGTACTGGCCATTGACGATTTGGCAGTCTTCTGAAATTTGCAGAGAATCTGCATCCGGCTGATGCTGATAGGACGCGCAGGCACTTATCACCATAACCAGTGGCAAAAAGCATGTTGGTGCGTAATTGTTGCCGCTTCTGATCATGTACCCTTTATGGCACGAGTAGGCAGCGGGAAGCAATCATTTGGAATTCGGAATTCGCATCATAGTCGCCGGAACACTTTTTTTCGTAACAGATGTTCGTCGACATCGGTCGGAATACCGGAGTGAAGCCGGGCCGTCATGATCGGGATTAAGGCGAGCTATGCGGCCGGCACGACCGCCTTACTATTGTTATCGGAAGCGACCATGGGCGGCCCGCCGATGGTGACTGACGATACCGGCACCGCAGCGGACGGCACCGTAGAAATAATCGGATTTGCCGCAGGCGAGTCTCGCGATGCCGGCAAATCGGCTCAAGCACCGGCCCTCGATGTGGCATTCGGCATTAACGAGACAGTGGAAATCGGCTTTGTATTGCCCCGGCAACGTGTCAAAAATCCCGGTCAGAAATCGGTCACGTCGTGGGGCGAAGCGTCATTGGGCCTGAAGTGGCGGTTTTTCGATCGCGGGAATCGTGCGCTGGCCATCGCACCGACATTTTCCATGCCGCTGACCGACAGCTCCACCGTGCTCGGCATCATTGATGATGCCTACATTTTCACATTGCCTCTGCTCGCCTCGATACGCCGTGGCGCATGGGAACTGACGGGGAACCTCGGCTACAGCGTCAGCTCGGGCACTTTCGATACCATTAGCGTGAGCGGGTCTGCCGGCTACCAGGTGACACCAAAATTTCGCACATTGCTGGAATTCTGGGGTAGCGATCTGGTCGGCGACGGAGCCAGCCGAGGATTTCTCAACTGGCGCGCCGGCGTCGAGTGGGCACCCGTCCGGCGGCTGACAATACTCGGCGCGATCGGCGGTGATATCTGGTCACAACTGGGCGCCGCAAATCGGCTCGAGTACGACTACTACATCGGCTTGCAATACGTCAGCGGCAACAGGCAATAATATTGGGCCTGCAGGGGAACGTGATGCTCACACCAGCTGTAATGTGATGACGGCAACAAACGTCATAGCGATAGGATTTGTAGCGAGCCTTTTTGCGGGACTGGGAACCGGCGTTGGCGCGACAGGTGTGTTATTTATTCGGACGCTGTCTGACAAGGTGGAAGACGTCCTGCTCAGCATTGCCGCCGGCATCATGCTCGCTGCCTCGTTTTTTTCGCTGTTGCTGCCGGCCATCGAGTACGCGGAAGCGCAGAACGCGAATCGCCAGATCGCCGTCGCTATCGTGATTTGCGGGCTGATGCTCGGTGCCACGGCACTTTACGTTATCCATCGATACGTTCCGCATGAGCATTTCGTCATCGGCCGCGAGGGCCCGAATGTGGAGGCCGTGAGCCGGATCTGGCTTTTCGTCATCGCGATTACGCTGCACAACTTTCCGGAAGGAATGGCCGTCGGCGCAGGCTTCGCAGGCGGCGATATGAGTAACGGTACAGCGTTGGCGTTCGGCATCGGTATTCAGAACATGCCCGAGGGACTCGCGGTCGCAATCTCGCTGATATCCGTCGGCTATTCTCGCGGCACCGCTTTCATCATCGCATTCCTGACCGGCCTGGCGGAGCCGATTGGCGGTCTGCTTGGCAGCGCTGCAGTATCGGTTGCGGCACCGCTCATGCCCTGGGCGCTGGCTTTTTCTGCTGGAGCGATGCTCTTCATCATCAGCGACGAAATCATTCCTGAAACGCATCGCGGCGGCTTTCAGAATCTGGCCACATTTTCCTTGCTTGGCGGATTCGCCGTCATGATGTTTCTCGATGCGACGCTCGGTTGAACAAACGGGTTGATGCCGGGCGGCAATCCGTACCGCTGGACACCGGGCTGCCTCTGCCAACGTCCTGCGTCCGGGAGCCTCGACTTAATTTATTTTCCCGGAGGTGCAAGCCTGGTTTGATAAACATCAAAAAGGGCCGCGCGCCGGACGGGACTTTAGTTGGGTAGCGGGGGCGCATTCTGTCCGTTGGCAGCGCCGTCCGAGTTCCTCAGTGTCATGCAGGTCCCGCTGCCAGCGATGCATTCGGGTGCCCTTCCCCCATACTGCTCGCTCAAGCCAGTTTCGTATAAATTCGGGGATCGATGGCCGCAGCACTGAGCACGCCACTCCATAGAGCACCTGCGATCCCCGGCGTCAACGTATCCTGACCGGTCAGGTAGAGCCCGGGTACTGGCGTACGTGGAGAAAGTGCGTCTGACAACATGCGGCGCGGAGTCGTTTCGAGGCCATAGAAGGCACCTTTTTCATGCGCCGTGAATGCCGCCGTTGCAAGCGGCGTGCCGAGTTCACGATAAACGACCATCGGAGCCAGCGACGGAAACTTCTCGGAAAAGTAGGCCATCAATTTAGCCTGCACATCATCCTTGAATTGGGCCCACTTTCCGGGATGTTCTCTAGCACCACCTGTTGCAAAACCGGCGACCGTTGACCAGTCTGCAAGCACCATGAATTCGCCGGTGTGCTTCATTGACGGCCCCGGTTGGTGTTTCTCATCTTTGAGGGAAGGAAAGCTGACGAACATCATGGGTATCGGATCGTCGACACTCGACCAAATCCCGGCGTTCGTATCCCAGGTTTCATAGAACCAGTGATTCGAGACCGTCGCGCCGTTTCGCTTGATGTCGCCCTCGAAACCAAGAAACATCTCGAAGTGGCAAATCGACGGTTTCAATTTAGCGATCTCGGTCGCCCACTCTTGTTGACAGATCTCGGGCGGAAGCAGCCGTTTAACCGTTTCACCGGCTCCGATCGCCGATACGATGACCGGCGCCTCGAATACATCCCCTGATTGCGTCTTGACACCGACGGCTTTGCCATCTTGAACCAGGATTGCCTCAACTGGCATCGCAGCGATTGCTTTGCCGCCAGCCGACTCGATAACGGGAATCAGGCCGTTCGCAATGGCACTGGCGCCGCCGACAGGATAGCCTGCGCCCTCCAAATAGTGGCGCATGATGGTTGCGTGAATCCCAAAGCTCGCTTCCTTCGGCAGACCACCGAAAGTGCCCCACTGTGCTGACAGAACGGCTGCAAGCTCGGGGTTGGATACGTACTCGTTCATGACCTCGTCAGTCGTGCGGCCACACCAGCGCTGGATTTTCTTCTCGTTCCACCACCGATGTGCGGAGCGGAAAGGTTCCGGCATTGACCGCTCGCCAGACACCAGTCGAGCGGCTTCCTCCCCGGACACCAGCGCTTCGAAATAGGCGTCCACTTCTGCAGCGTTATCGGGAAACCTTTCCTTCAGCTCCATCTTGAATGCATCAGCCGGTCGCCCAACCGGCAAGTCAAAACCGTCGGGAAAATGGATCGTGTCATAGACGGTGCCGAGCGAGCGGAATTCGATAGATGCGCCACTCAGCCAATCGAGCAACTTGTCGCCGGGCTGATCCGGCCCGAACGTACCGCAGTAGTGAAGGCCGACATCCCAGGTAAATCCATCGCGGGAAAACGTGTGAGTCAGGCCACCGAGATTCTGGGCTTGCTCGAGGAGCAGGACTTTATGTTCCATACGGGACAGCGCAGTCGCCGCCGCCATGCCGCCCATGCCCGACCCTATGACAATGACATCGAAATTGTTATCAGAAGTTTGTGTTGTCATACCCATGCCGCCGAGACCGCCAATTGGCGATTTGTCGTCCAAAAGATCGTTAGCATTACCGAAATCGATGCCGGATTGGATACGTGCTTACCGAGGCCGACATTCGGTGTCCGGATCTTCAACTTGCATTGCGATTGACACGCTTACCGGTTTACACCGTGACAACATCACCAGCGCCCAGAATGCTGCATTTTTTCCCGAGTGCCTCTACATCCCGTTTGAACTTTGAGTCATCCGCAACCGCGAATTTTCTTTTCCACAGGAAAGGCACACTGTAGTGACAGGGAATAACAAGATCCGGATCGATCAGCTCGACAGCCTGTAATGCATCCTCGACATCCATGGTCCAGGTGTTCTGGCCGAATCCCCCGATCGGTAGCATAAGTACAGTCGGCCTCAACCTCTCCCATTCGGGCAAAAGCAGAGAATCCCCGAGGTTGACTATCGATTTGTTCCCAATTGCTATTCTGAAGCCCATCGAGCCGAGTCCCACACGCTCGTTTGGACCAGGTTCTTTCCTGATCGTGTATCCGAGAATCGGTACCGCAATAGGCCCGTGTTTTGAGCGGATCGCCTCGAATGTGACGCCGTCAAGTTCGATGGACTCACCGACGTCGAGCGGATGCAAATTGTCCAAGTGAATCCAGGAGGTCAGCTCCCTACCTCGTGGATCAATGACGAGTGTTTCTCCGTCCCGCGTTTTCGTCAGGCCGATGCCGCACACCACGTGCGCACCCGATGCACCGGCAACGCGATCCGACTGCCAGTGATGGTCGGGGTCGCCATGTGTAATGACGATATGCGTCACTGTGGGCCATTCTTCCTCAGGGATCAGACTCCTGAGCTTGAATATCCAAAGGTTCTGGCCGGGGTCTATTACGACTCTGGCGTCACCGTCCTCGACGAGAAACGCGTTATAGAGATAGTGGGTGATTTTCAAACGAGCGGAACCTGTAGCCATTAGTCGGCACAGATTCCAGATTGAGCTCGATTGAATCGGATTGGAATAAGAACTTGCCGAACAGAAAAAGCCGGTCCCGATGAGACCGGCTGTTTCTGGTAGCCGGGGCGGGTATTTTACATTAACAAGACCTCATAAGAATTTGATCTTATTGCATTTGCTACTGATTGCCGCATAGCACCAGACTCTCTTGCAGATAACGCGGTATTGCCGGGTGCTACCGGCCACTGGCTCCAGCGGAAACCATTGAAGAGCTCCTTTCTACAATCATTTCTCGAGCAATTTCAGTCTCGCTTTACGAGACGAATCAGAGGCGTTCGTGGTGATGTGCTTTCTTACGGCGGTCCGAATAGCGGATTGCTCAACAATCATTAATATGTGCCCGCCACGCTCAAAGGGGATGAACTCGGCATGCGGAATCATACGGGCTGCAAACTCTGCGTTGTGATAAAGCTGTAACGAATCGTCTTTGGCATGAAGGATTAGGGTCGGTGCCAGAATCGCTGCAATTCTGTCGCCCGGCAATACTGCTGTATTGTCGAAGCTGACGCCCGCTGAGCGCAGCGAAACCGGGTTCATGTAATCAATGATGCGCCCTACCGCATTGTGCTGATCGCCAGAGAGGCTCTCAATCACGATTTCGCTGGCACCCATCAGCTCCATGAACTGCTGCTTCGCCAGTTTGCTGATGGCCCAGTATGGGAAATCCCATTTGAAGACTGACGTAAGGATCCGGCCTTTTCTATCGGCACTCGCTTGATCGGGGGAAGAAGAGGATGCGACGCCACAGGACACAAGCGTCAACGATGAAATCCGTGCTGGATGTAATACAGCGAATAGCAACGCCGAAGGGCCGCCATGAGACATGGCTACGACAGCAATCTCGCCAATCCCTAGATGGTCAAGCAAATATGCGTATGCATTGGCTTGATCGTCCCAGCTCGCTCCCTCGTGATAGCTCGACCGCAGATAGCCGAAACGCGACGGCGTTATCCAGCGGAACTCGTCCCCCAGGACGGCTTCGGCAATGAGTTCTCCCTGGTCATAACCGCCGCCGCTTCCATGGATTACGAGTACAGGCTGCCCCGTGCCACGTTCCGTGAACTCGATGTCTCCGTAGGGGGACGGAATTACGATGCCTCGCGCGGTGACCCGTTCGTGCTCGCGTCTCATGTCCACCAGAAATGCCGCAGAAATCGAAATCACGCTGATGACCAGGATCACCGTAATCACGATAAGTGTTCGTTTGAGTTTCATTATTGATCGCGGCAATGAGCGAGCGCTCACGCCACGGCACGGTTAACGATCTCGATCATATCGTCGAGTTGTCGTCGAGGCGCCGGCGGCAGCTTTTTTGTCGGGTATCCGAGGCGCAGCAGGATCTGCGGAAATCCTGCCGATTCAATGACCTGTTGGAGCCTGGGCCTTAGCGAGGAAACCTGGATCGGTTGATTGAGAAAAGAGGCTTGCAGCCCGTCTACGCAGGCTGTCAGGAGCAGTCTTTGCAGAGCTTGGCCAGCTCTGAGCCAGTCTTCTCGGTCGTCGCCCTGCGTGCCGAGCACGACCAGGACCGGAGACTCCCGCGCCAACTGGCTGTCTTTGGCGCCAATCCGATTACCCATGTCGAACGTGCTGACGACCGCCCGGGTCACCGGTGCAACCAGACCTGGTACCGTGAGACCATCGCCTTTTCGCCGTGGATGCATCCAAGCCGCCAGCTCACGACGCCATGGCGGATTGGCCCATTGTGCGGCGTCCCCTTCGGCAATTAGCCTGGCAACCGCTTCCTTTACTCGATCGACTGCAATGACCCTCAGCCAAGCGCCCTCCTCCTGAGCGGCTTCCGAAAGCCGGACCAGCACGGATTCGGGTACAGGCTTCGCCTCAAACTGCTTTCTGTAAGTGCGGCGCACGGCAATCGCTGGCTCGAGACTCTTTTCCTGGGATTGAGGTCGAACATCGCCAAGATCGACAACGGCCAGAAGGTTGTCTTCCTCATCATCGGGAATCGTATCCACGGTCGTGCCTAAACCGGCGCTCGCGGCTGCGACGCGCAGATTGAATAGTGCACACCCGCAGCTGATCGTAAGTTCGCGGTCGTCCGGATCGTTGGCCGGGAGGGCCCGTGTTCCGTCGGCCAGAAGCGAGATGCGAGAACCAGAAACTCGAAACATCCAGGGCTGCGTGTTGTGACTGGAGGGCGCAAGTACCGCTGCGCGCAATAAGTCTTGTATTTGGTCTGAATACACTGTCAGATTTCGA
>JAWWCT010000069.1:0-18048 GCA_033720315.1 Woeseiaceae bacterium
AAATTCCTTAAGTAACTGATTTTAATGCCTAAATATAAGTTTCGAATAGCCAGGAAACAGCGGCCGCGCGGCTGCCTTGCCGACTTTGCCCGGCGCCGAGTCATTGGCCGGCGTGCGGGATGTTCATCTTTATTGTCTGCATGAATGGACGGGCTTGCTTGCGAGAAAATTGCTTCGATTGTTTCTGTTTGTCATGCGCCAGAAATTTTTTTATTGGATAACAGAAAATTGTCGTGAAAAAAATTGCATTGTGCGAAAAAAATCAAGCGAGTTTTGAAAAAGAAAATTGGCAACAAAAAGTTCAACACCAGGATGCTTGAAGTAGCTCGATTTCTAACGCCAATCACTCAAAAAATCGAGACGTTTTTCGAGCAGCGGACCCATGTGACCTGAATCACAATTTGTCGCATTGGTCGACCGATTCGCGGGAATTGATGGGGTCAGTGTTACTGGGTTCGCATCAATTTTATGCCCACGAGCTTAATGTGGACTCATGGAGAAGCACCACGAACAGGGAGTTGTGGTTTTTATGGGGCAGCGAAGAATGATTTAGGAGAATCACCGATGAACGGTTTCACCTTGCCGCTATTCATGCGCAACGTTTGTCTTCCGTTACTCGCTTTTCTAGCTCTGCCAACTGCGAGTAATGCTCAATCTTACGGCTTCAAGGTCGTCTACGCAGAGGTGCCGGGGATCAACGAGATCCTTGCCGGCGATCACGCCAAAGCAATCAAGATCCTGGAAGCGCGATCCGAGAATTCCGAAAAATACTACCTGGCTGATGAAACGGCGACGCTTTGCGCGCTGTATATCGTCAAAAACGACTTCGTCCAGGCCCGCCGGGCCTGCGACCTGGCCGTCGAGCGCGACCGCAGCCATACGGCATACAACAATCGCGGCGTACTGCGGGTGCACCTCGGGGACCCGACGGGCGCCATCCAGGACTTCGACAAGGCCAGGGTTCAGCCACAATACCAGGAGCGGTACATAGAAGAGCTCAAGATGCGCGACGCCCGCCTGATTGCGACCAGCAATTACGCAGTGGCGCAGAAGCTGGCCGTCAAGCGGAAACAGCCCTGGCAGTCGCTGGCCAGTTCCATTCGCGGCGCCAGCATCGAAGACCTCAACTAGCCGGGCACCGCTCGCTGTATCGACAATCCCGCCGCCGAGCCGGCGAAATTGGCCGCCGGCAGCCCGGCGGCCGGCTCCCGCCTGAACCAACGGCAGTCGCCGTTGTCCATTATCTCGGCCGCCCGCGAAACGGGCCGTGAAAAACAACTGTTAATGTCGGGATTGAGGGCTGTTGACAATTGACTCTGCCCGGTCCTGTTGCTTAGATGGCATTCGAAATGACTGATACTCAACGGAAAATACGCATCGCGTGTTGCTGCCCGGCTTACGGGCGGCGTGCATGCTTGTAGTTCCTCTCTGTCATTCGCATGAGCATGAATAAAGCCGCCCCGCCAGCCGGTAGGGCGGCTTTGCTGTTTACAGGCAAGGGAGCACACGATGACTCTCAGGCAATTGAAGTACCTGCTCGCCGTCGTCGACAACGGCCTGAACATCACCAGCGCCGCTGAACGGCTGTACACGAGTCAGCCGGGCATCAGCAAGCAGCTGCGGCAATTCGAGCAGGAAATCGGCGTCACCATCTTTTCCCGAAAGGGCAAGAGCCTGGTGGCGTTGACCCCGGCCGGCGAGTCGATCGTCAAGCTGGCACGGCGCATCTCGCGGGACGTCGAGAATATCAGCAGCATCGGCAAGGAAATGCGTGCCGAACAGGAAGGCAGGCTGTCCATAGCCACGACGCATACCCAGGCCCGCTACGTGCTGCCGGAAATCCTGAGCCAGTTTCACGAGCGCTACCCGAATGTAAACCTGGAATTACACCAGGGGACTTCGGAGCAGATTGCAACGCTGGTCAGGGACGATGCCGTCGATTTCGCGATTGCCACCGAGTCACGCGAGCTGTTTCCCGAACTCAATCTGCTGCCTTGCTTCCGATGGGACCGTATCGTGCTGATGCCGAAGGACCACGTGCTCGCGAACGATGACGAGGAACTGACGCTCGATAAACTGGCCGAGCACCCGCTGGTCACGTACGTGTTCAGCTCAAATCGTGAGTCGTCATTCCTCAAGGCGTTTGCAGACCGGGACCTCGAGCCGAAAGTGGTGTTTACGGCCCGCGACGCCGACGTCATCAAGACCTACGTTCGCATGGGCATGGGCGCCGGCGTTATCGCGCCCATGGCTGTGCTTTGCGATGACCTCGAAGACCTGCACGCCGTGTCTGCCAGGGGCCTTTTCCCCACCGTGACCACCTGGCTCGGATTTCCGCGCGACCGAGTCTTGCGACAGTACATGAAGGACTTCATCAGCCTGTTTGCGCCACATTGGCCCGATCACCTCATCGAACAGGCGGCGCTTGCAGAATCCCAGCAGATCGTCGATGACCTGGCGCGCGACCTCGAACTGCCGATACGCAACGGCTGCACCAAAGGCCTCGCCGCGGCCGCCTGACAGACTTTACCCGAGACGAAAAAAATCATTGCAATGCTTGTACTAATGTAATAGCGTGCTAATACATTCTTACAGGTATGGATCGTGAAACCGAATCGGCAGGACAGCGCCCGAGAGCGCAAACGCAGCGAGGATGACCTGTTCAGGGCCGTGCTCGGGCTGCAGGAACTGTCCGAATGCCGTAATTTTTTCAAGGACTTGTGCACCCCCGCCGAGCTCCAGGCGCTCGCCGACCGTTGGCAGGTCGTAGGCCTTTTGAAGAAAAACCTCCCCTATCGAAAGATCCATGATCTGACGGGTGTCAGCGTCACCACCATCGGGCGCGTTGCGCGTTTCCTGAGTGACGGCCATGGCGGCTATCAGGCCGCAATCGAACACGCGCGGCATCATCCCGCAAAGAAACGCGCTACTCACTGAGGATCAGCCAATGAACACTTCCGAGCAGCGCATCAAGATTGCGCTGCAGAAATCCGGCCGTCTGTCCACACACTCGCTCGAGCTGCTGGCTCGTTGTGGATTGAAATTCACGCAAAGCAAGGACCAGCTGTTCTGCTTCGGGGAAAACCTGCCGGTCGACCTGCTGCTGGTTCGCGATGACGATATCCCCGCCCTGGTGAGCGATGACGTTTGCGATCTGGGCATTGTCGGTCTCAATGTCATCGAGGAGAAACGCCTCGAACTGCAGAAGCAGGGTCTGCCCATCAATGCGGACAGGATCCGCCAGCTCGATTTTGGGCATTGCCGCCTGTCGCTTGCGGCACCGTCGGACTTTGACTACCTCGGCCCGCAATCCCTCGAAGGTGCACGCATCGCCACGAGCTACGCGGCGCTCCTCGAGGACTACCTGCGTCGTCAAAGCATTGGCGCCGACATCGTGTATTTCTCGGGCGCCGTCGAAATCGCGCCCAGGCTCGGCAAGGCCGATTTCATCTGCGACCTGGTGTCGACCGGGTCGACCCTGGAGGCCAACCAGTTGCGTGAGGTCGAGACGGTTTTACACAGCGAGGCCGTCGTCATACAAACCGGTGCCCAGTTACCCGAAATCAAGCGGCAGTGGATCGACCGCCTGCTGCAGCGCCTGGACGGTGTGTTGCAGGTTCGTGAAAGCAAATACGTGATGCTGCACGCACCGCGCTGCGCACTGGAAGAAATTGTCGCCCTGTTACCCGGATCCGAGTCGCCAACGGTCATCCCCCTGGATGGCGCCGGCGACAAGGTCGCGGTGCATGCCGTCTGCCGCGAGTACGTGTTCTGGGAAACCCTCGAAAGCCTGAAAAGTGCGGGGGCAAGTTCGCTGCTGGTCGTCCCGGTCGAGAAAATGCTGGCCTGATGCGATGACCGTCAACCCAATCACCTGGTCGGAATTGTCGTCCGAGGCGCAAGCGGCGCTGCTCGAGCGCCCCGCGCTACGCGATCATCGCGAGGTCGTGGATGCCGCGGCAAATATCATCGCCGCTGTACGCCGCGACGGCGACGCGGCAATGCTCGATTTTGCCAGGCAATTCGAGGGCGCCGATCTGCAGTCGCTGAAGGTTTCGGCGTCGGAGATCCGGGCAGCCGAGGCAGCCCTGGCAGCGGATTCCATTGCCGCCATCGACGCCGCCATTGCCAACGTGCGCCGTTTCCACGAAGCACAGGTTCCCGCGCCCATTGACCTGGATACGGCGCCCGGGGTGCGCTGCCAGCGAATCGGGCACCCGATCGATGCAGTGGGCCTGTACGTGCCGGCCGGCTCCGCACCGCTGCCCTCGACGGCGATCATGCTGTCGGTGCCGGCGGCGATCGCAGGCTGCCCGACGCGGATCTTGTGTACTCCGCCAAACGCAAGCGGTGACGTCGATGCGGCAACGCTGTTCGCCGCGGCACGTAGCGGCGTCACCGACATATTCAAGGCGGGCGGTGCGCAGGCGATCGCCGCGATGGCCTACGGCACCGAATCGGTTCCCCGTGTGCAGAGAATTTTTGGTCCGGGCAACACCTGGGTAACGGCTGCCAAGTCGCTGGTTGCCGGCGACCCGGCGGGCGCCTCCATCGATTCGCCCGCCGGACCGTCCGAGGTGCTGGTCGTGGCGGATGACAGCGCGGATCCCCGTTTTGTCGCAGCGGATCTGTTGTCGCAGGCAGAACATGGCGAGGACTCGCAGGTCATCCTCGTCACAGACTGCCGGCAGCTCATTGAAAGAACGCTCAGTAATATCGAAGAGCAACTGGGACGATTGAAACGACGGGAGATTGCGCAGGTTGCGCTTCGGCACGCGCGAATGATCGTCACCGACACCCTCGAAGCGGCCGTCGAGGTCAGCAACCACTATGCGCCGGAGCACCTCATCCTGCAAACGCGCGATTCGCGAGCGCTTCTGGCACGCGTGAGAAACGCGGGTTCGGTGTTTCTCGGTCGCTGGTCGCCGGAATCCGTTGGCGACTACTGCAGTGGCACCAATCACGTCTTGCCGACTTACGGAGCGGCAAAAAGTTATAGCGGTCTCGGCGTAGAGCAGTTCATGCGCCACATGACCGTGCAGGAATTGACCGAGGACGGTTTGCGTTCGCTGGCGCCGAGCGTCTATTCGCTCGCGGCGCTCGAAGGTCTCGATGCTCACGCAGCAGCGGTGCGACTGCGACTCGCCGGGCCGGATGGAGTTGAGGTGCGATGAGCATTACCGCGATTGCCAGACCCGAAATCCGCGCGCTGCGCAGCTATGACGCCGAAACCACGCTCGACGACGCGCTGCGCCTGAACGCCAACGAGGCGCCGCAAGCGCCGGGTAACGGCGCGGCAAACGGCCTCAATCGCTACCCTGCTCCGCGGCCGCTGGGGTTGGCCGCAAAACTGGCGGCGCTCTACGAGGTGGACCCGGAAAATATTCTCGTTACCCGCGGCAGCAGCGAAGGAATCGATCTCCTGGTACGCGCGTTTTGCCGGCACGGACTGGACGATGCGCTGGTTACGCCGCCGGTGTTTTCCCTGTACCGGATCTATGCATCCGTACAGGGAGCCGGTGTCGTCGAGGTTCCATTGCTGGACGACTTCGAACTCGATCCGGACGCCTTACTTGCTGCGTGCGACGAACGGACAAAACTGATATTCCTGTGCTCGCCGAACAACCCGACCGGCTCAATTATTCCGCGCGACGAAATCTTGCGCATTGTCAAAAGCCGAAGCGGCAAATCGGTGGTCGTGGTCGACGAGGCCTACATCGAATTCAGCGACACGGAATCGCTCGCGCCGCAGGTCTCCCAGTTCGAAAACCTGGTGGTGCTGCGCACCCTGTCGAAAGCGCTGGCGCTTGCCGGTGCACGTTGCGGCTCGGTCATTGCTTCACCGGCCGTGATCGCACTGCTCGACGCCGTGCTTGCGCCGTACGCCATCTCGGCGCCGGTGATCAGCAGCGCCGAGTCCGCGCTCTCGGCGCGGCAGCTGGCGGCAGCCGAAAGCCAGGTCAGGCAAACGATTGCCGAGCGCGAGCGTCTTTCTGTTGAACTTGCCGGATGCAAAGCCGTCGAGCGTGTGTGGCCAAGCCAGGCGAACTTCCTGCTCGTCAGGTTTTCCGACTTGGCGAGCGTCAAGCGACATCTCGACGCCGCAGGCATTGCCATTCGCAGCTTCGAAGGCGACCAGGTTCTGCAGGACTGCGCGCGCATCACCATCGCATCGCAGGATGACAACGACCGGCTGCTGCGGGCGATCAGGGGGCTGACATGCTGAAGGTCCTGTTTATCGATCGCGACGGCACCCTGATCGAGGAGCCACCCGACAACCAGGTCGACGACCTGCAGAAGGTGCGCCTCGTTCCCGGTGTCATGCGCGCCCTGCTGGCACTGAAAGACCAGGGCTATCGGTTCGTCATGGTCAGTAACCAGGACGGACTCGGCACGCCTTCGTTCCCGCAAGCCGACTTCGACCGCTGCCAGCAGCACGTGTTGTCGTTGTTCGAATCACAAGGCATACGTTTCGACGAGATTTTCATTTGTCCGCATCAGGTTGCGGACCATTGCGATTGCCGGAAACCCAGAACCGGCCTGCTGACGCGATACCTGGCAAACAACGATCTCGACGCCAGGTCCTGTGCCGTCATTGGCGACCGCAGCAGTGACATCGAGCTGGCGCAAGCATTGGGATTCCGCGGGTTGCAGATTGGCGCCGGCGATCCGCCGCTCGGCTGGGACGATATTCGTAGCACATTGATGCCCGGCGCTCGTACGGGTGTGGCGCTGCGGACCACCCGCGAAACCAACGTGAGTGTCGCCGTGAACCTCGACTCGGACGACCGTTCGAGGATCAGTACCGGCATCGGATTCTACGATCACATGCTCGAGCAAATTGCCGCGCACGGCGGCTTCAATATGCAGGTGCAGTGCGACGGCGATCTTATCGTTGACGAACACCATACCGTCGAAGATACCGCCGTTTGCATCGGTACGGCGCTGCGCAGCGCGCTGGGCGACAAACGCGGCGTTGCCCGCTACGGCTTCCAGCTGCCGATGGACGAAAGCGAGGCCCGCGTCTCACTCGACCTGTCCGGCCGCGCCTATTTCGTTTTCGACGGAAAATTTCCCCGCGAGCGGGTGGGCGAGTTGCCGACCGAGCTGGTGCCGCACTTCTTCCACTCGCTCGCCGATTCGCTCGGCGCCACCTTGCATCTCTCGGTGACCGGGGGCAACGCCCACCACATGATCGAGGCCTGCTTCAAGGCCGTCGGCAGGGCCTTGCGACAGGCAATTTCGCTCGAAGGCGACGCCCTGCCGTCCACCAAAGGTGTGCTGAGCTGACATGGCTGCCGTGAACGTCGCAATCGTCGACAGCGGTGGCGCCAACATCGCATCGCTCAGCAACGCGCTCGAACGACTGGGTGTCGACAGCCGCCTCACGCGTGATACCAAAACGATTCGCAATGCGAGCCACGTCATCCTGCCCGGTGTCGGAGCGGCCGCCGACGCAATGCAAAAACTGAAAGATAACGAGCTCTGTGAGGTGGTCGCCGGACTCGAGCAACCGGTCCTCGGGATTTGTCTGGGCATGCAACTGCTCGCGGAAGCGTCCGCCGAGGACGACACGCGATGCCTTGGTGTGGTACCCGGCGTTGCCGAGAAATTGCGCTCAGCGCCCGGGTCGCCGGTACCCAACATGGGCTGGTGCCGGGTCCGGCAAACGCTTGCCCATGCGTTGTTCACGGGGATCGCCGATAACAGCTACTTCTACTTCGTGCACAGCTACGCGTTACCGCCGGACGGTTGCACGATCGCCACGGCATCGCATTCAAGCGATTTCAGCGCCGCGTTTGCCAAACAAAATTACTTTGCCGTCCAGTTTCACCCGGAACGTTCGGCCGGCGCCGGCGCACGATTCCTGCAAAATTTCGTCGGGTTGGCGGCGTGAACGTAATACCCGCCATCGACCTGCGGAATGGTCGTTGCGTCCGCCTGTACCAGGGTGATTTCAACCGCCAGACGAATTACCCGCAAGACCCGGCGTCGCTTGCCGCGGACTACGATCGGATCGGCTTTGAATACCTGCATGTCGTCGACCTCGACGGCGCCCGCACCGGGAGTCAGCAAAACGAACTCGCTATTCGCAAAATCCTCGCCGCGACCCGCAGCCTGGTTCAGCTGGGCGGCGGGATACGCAGCGAGTCGCAACTCGCTGCATGGCTGGACCGCGGTATCCAGCGAGTGGTCGTCGGGAGCATGGCAATCGATGAGGCAACTTACGTTCGCCAATGGCTGTCGCGTTACGGCACCGACAGGATCGTTCTGGCCCTGGACGTGACCCTGGAAAACGACGAGCCGTGGCTGACCAAGCATGGCTGGACCCGGCGTACCGACCTGACGCTGTGGGAGTGCCTCGATTCGTACTCGACAGCCGGGCTTAAGCATGTGCTGTGCACGGATGTGAGTCGCGACGGAACGCTGGGAGGACCGAATCTCGAGCTTTATGCGCAAATCGTCAGCCGCTACCCCGATCTGAGCTTGCAGGCGTCCGGCGGCGTCAGACGGATCGAGGATTTACAGACGTTGCAAAGTACCGGCGCCTCCGCGGCCATTACCGGCCGCGCGTTGCTCGATGGCGAGATCTCGACTGAGGAGATACAGACATTCCTGCGCGCCGCATAATCCCCTGCCTCGATGTGCGCGAAGGCAAAGTCGTCAAAGGCGTAAAGTTTCGCGATCATCGTGTGGCGGGCGACATTCTCGAACTCGCGGACCGGTATTGCCGCGATGGCGCCGACGAGGTCGTGTTCTATGACATCACGGCAAGCCCCGATGGACGAACCGTCAGCCGGCAATGGGTGCGCGACGTCGCTGCGCGCCTCGATATACCCTTCTGCGTCGCGGGCGGTGTGCGCAGCATCGCCGATGCCGAGGAAATCCTGAACTACGGGGCCGACAAGATCTCCATCAACTCGCCGGCGCTCGAGAAGCCTGCATTGATATCACAGCTCGCAAAGCGCTTTGGTTCGCAATGCGTGGTGATCGGTATCGATAGCCGGCGCGTCGGCGATGCCTGGCGAGTTTATCAATATACCGGTGATGCGAAGCGCACGATTGCGACATCACGTGACACCAGAGAATGGGTACGCGAGGTGCAGGACCTGGGCGCCGGGGAGATCGTGCTGAACTGCATGAACAATGACGGAGTGCGCAACGGTTACGACATCGAACAACTGGCTTCGATACACGCCTGCTGCGATGTGCCGCTCGTGGCGTCGGGCGGCGCCGGTACCGTAAAACATTTCGAGGATGTGTTGCTCAAGACTTCGGTGTCGGCAGCGCTCGCCGCGAGCGTATTTCACTTCGGCGACATCCGCATTCCAGACTTGAAGCGACACTTGCATGAAGCGGGCGTGGAGGTGCGATTGTGAACTCACTGGCAGAACGTATCGATTGGGACAAGTGTGACGGATTGCTGCCGGCGATTGTCCAGGACGCTACCAGCGGCCGGGTGCTGATGCTCGGATACATGAACGTCGAAGCGTTGGCAAGGACCCTGGAGAGCAAGCGGGTCACTTTCTACAGCCGCTCGCGGCAGCGCCTCTGGGTAAAAGGCGAAACCTCGGGAAACACGCTCGAGGTCCTGCACGCCGAACTCGATTGTGACGGTGACACCATCCTTGTCCACGCATCGGCTGCCGGGCCGACCTGTCATCTCGAAAAGACGAGTTGTTTCGATGCCGATGCAATGACTCCCGGCCTGGGGTTCATCGGCCACCTGGAATCCATTATCGACCAACGCATGCAGTCTGCTTGCGAAAGCAGCTATACGGCCCGACTGAATCGCGAAGGCACTCGCCGCATCGCACAGAAGATCGGCGAAGAGGGAGTGGAGCTTGCGCTGGCTGCCACCGAAGACGATCCCGAGCGAATTACCGCCGAGGCGGCCGACCTCGTTTATCACCTGCTGGTGTTGCTGCGGCGCCGGGGTTTGTCGATTACAGACGTTGCCTCGACCCTGCAAAGCCGCCACCGGCCCTGAACCCTGTAGCGAGGTTCGAATAGCCACGGGTTTATGCTAGCGTGGTCGATTGGCAAGGTCAGAAAGGCGAATTGGAGGGGGAAACAATGCGAAAAATCATCTCTGTCCTGGGCGCTTGCGCCGCAGTCATCGCCGCGTCCGCAAGCATGGCAGCCAACCTGGACATTCGCGAATGGCAGGTGCCGTACGAGAAATCGCGACCCCGCGATCCGTTCGCCGAAAGTGCCACCTCGGTGTGGTTCGTCGGCCAGCGGACCGGCTACCTCGCGCACCTCGACGCGAACACGGGTGAATTCACCAAGGTCGAGCTGAAGGACGGCTCGGGACCGCACAACCTGATCGTCGGCTCGGACGGCATCGTCTGGTACGCGGGTAATCTCAACCGCCTGATCGGTCGCTACGACCCGAAGACCAAGACGATCGAGGAAATCATGATGCCGGACGAAGCGGCGCGTGATCCGCACACCCTGATCTTCGATGCAAACGAGGAAAACATCTGGTTTACCGTGCAGGGCGGCAACATGATGGGTCGGCTGAATATCGCCTCACGCAAGGTCGACCTCATCAAATCGAGGACCCCGGGCTCCCGACCCTACGGCATCAAGCTGGCACCTGACGGCTCTGTGTGGGTCGTGCTGTTCGGCTCCAATAAACTGGCGCACATCGATCCCGAGACGCTGCAGCATGACGAGATCGAACTGCCACGCCCGGATGCGCGGCCACGACGGCTGGAAGTAACGGCAGACGGTCGAGTCTGGTACGTCGATTACGCCAAGGGCATGCTTGGCGTTTACGCACCGGAAAGCGGGGAATTCACGGAGTGGCAAATGCCGCAGGGTGAAGGTGCCCGCCCCTACGGCATGGCATCGGATTCGCGCGGCAACCTGTGGATGGTCGCGACCGGCGTGCAACCCAATGTGTTCATGGGATTCGACCCGCAGAAGCAAGAGTTTTTCGCCGCGACCGAAGTCGGCTCCGGCGGCGGCACCATACGCCACATGCATTATCACGAGCCGTCCGGCGCCGTCTGGTTCGGAACGGACACCAACTATGTCGGCCGTGCAATCGTCGAACCCGACAAATAAGGCGTGCAAGGCGGTATCTTGTCGCTAGTCATTGCCGGCGCGGCGTTCATGATGAGCGCCGCGCTTGCGTTTCCGGATGGTGCGCCGTGGGGGGCGGCCAATCCCGCGACCGAGCAACATTGCGCCAGTTGCCATTTCGGCAGCGACGCGGTGTACCAGTCGCCGGCGTTGCGCATCGAAGGAATGCCGTCGACAATTTCCGCCGGCAAAAGCTATCCCTTGACAATTGTTTTTGACGACCCGCAAATGGCCACTGCCGGATTTCAGCTGATCGTGCACGCCGTGAACGGCCAGGGTGGACGCCTGAGTTCGACGGACCCGAATACCGAGTTTCTCGGTGCAGCAATTCGTTCGATCGCCACGCAGAAAAGCGGACCGGGCGCTTACTGGAACGTTGAATGGCAGGCGCCGCCCGAATGGCAGTCAGCGATCCGTTTTTACCTCGCTGCGACGGCAGCCAACGACGACGGATCGCCATTCGGCGATACCGTTCACTATCGCAGTTATCAATTGACAGTTGAACCGGCGAATTAACGGTTCGCGATCAGGCCGTCGCGAGCCAGGTGACTGGCAATCGCCTTCGCTTCATTGAAGATAATCGTGTAGTCGCGGGCCCGGTCAAAGGCAACCGAATACTTCGAGCTGGATTCGATGCCCCACACGGGCGCACGTTGTTTGGCGGAAAAGACCTCGGTCAGTAATACCAGCGAATGCTCGAAATCCACTGCGCGCGGCTCCACGTACTCGGTGGTATCGACGCTGAATACATTCCAGTATCCCGTCGGACGGAGGTTGACCGTCGCCTCGGGGTTCATGTCGACGAATTTGCCCTCGGATCGCAGCGCCGCCAGCTGCGTGAGCAGCACGGCATCGGCGTCCAGGTCTTCGACCATTTTGACGAAGGTCTCGCGGGTCACGGGCGTGCGGGTATTCATCAGCGACGTGCTCGGCACGGCAGCGGTGCCACGCTCCGCCAATTGAGACACGATTTCCTCTTCGAAATAGCGGCGCGAATCGAACGACGAAAACAGGGCGATGACGAGAATGTTTTCGTACGGAGCATCCGCAGACGCGTCCAGTGCCTGCGTCCGGCTGACTTTGGGTCCCGACGAACAGGCCGCAAACATGACGGCGAGCAACAGGCATTTCACTCGCAAAAATGCGGCACATTGTCCTGGCATTGATTTGGCCCTCGAGCCTCGGGTGACCGGGCGACAGTATCACACTATCCGGAAGGACCCCGGCGGCATCGAAGGCCCGCTGCCGTTGCTTGTTGCAAAATCTGCTTTCCGGCCGCTCCATTTGGCATATCTGTGACCGCAATCTCGGTTATTCCGCCGACCCGGCAATATTCTCTTATTTAACAGCGCTTTACTTTATCTCATCAAATTGCTCCCAGGGTGCGCGAGACGGCACCGGACGAGGCGCCTCAAGCATGAACCAGACCGCCGACGCTCCCGACCAACCGCTGGTATTGATTGCGGACGACGACGGCACGCACCGCAGGGTATTGCGCAGTGTGCTTGAGAAGGCCGGGTTCCGTGTCGAGACCGCCGAAGACGGCCGCCAGGCACTCGAAATCTTCGACGACAAGGCGCCGGACGTCGTACTGCTCGACATTGAAATGCCCGAACTCGATGGCTTCTCGGTCTGTGAAGAAATCAGGGCACGCGAATCGTTGCGCGAAACACCGATTTTCATCATAACCGGCCGCGAAGACGACGATGCCGTCGAACGTGCTTACAGCCTGGGTGCGACCGACTTTCTCAACAAGCCGATTGGCCTCGCGGTTCTGCCGCATCGTATTCGCTACGTGCTTCGAACCAGTACCTCGCTAAACGATCTCCGGGGCCTGATCCGCGCCATCCCCGACCTTATCTTCGTCGTCAACGAACATGGCGAGGTGCAGGAAGGCCTGAGCCGTGGCGATGCGACCCACACCCAGCAAATCCAGGCCCTTTCGACGGCATCCAAGGTCAATTTCTACCCGTGCGAAAACGACGACGCGGCTCGCGCCTGTATCAAACGAGCGCTTGAGACCGGCAAGACCCAGGTCCACGAACATACGCTGGAGGCGCTCGACATCCACCTGGAAACACGCTTCGTCAACCGTGATCAAAACACGGTGCTGGCCATTGTCCGGGACATCACCGAGCGCAAAAAGTCAGAAGACCGGATTTTCAACCTTGCCTATTTCGATGAGCTGACAGCATTGCCGAACCGGCAACTCTTCGGACAAAGCCTGGAACGTACCATCGAGAAGGCGCAGCGAGACGACGAAAAATTTGCCGTGCTATTCGTCGACCTCGATCGATTCAAGCGCATCAACGATACCCTTGGCCACAGTGTTGGCGACGAACTGCTAAAAGACGTTGCGCGCCGGCTCGAGAAGTGCATTCGGGCGACGGATTCGATATCCCGCATCGAAGCGTTCAACGAAGAGGTGCAGCTGGCGCGCCTTGGCGGCGACGAATTCGTGATTCAGCTTTACGGTATCGAATCCGAGGAAACGGTCGCGACCATTGCAACGCGCATCATCAACGTGCTCACGCCGCCGTTCAGTTGCGAGGGTCACCAGTTCGTGGTCACGCCCAGCATCGGCGTCGCCCTGTATCCGCAGGACGGCACGTCTGCCGAAGAGCTGCTGATGAATGCGGACTCGGCGATGTACCGCGCGAAATTCGCCGGACGTAACAACTTCCAGTTCTTTTCCGAGACCATGCGCTCGAAGTCGCTGCATCGCCTGGATCTCGAAAATGAAATTCGCAAGGCGCTGGACAATAACCAGTTCCAACTCCACTACCAGCCCAAGGCGGACGCGGAGTCCTGGACGCTCGTCGGTGCCGAAGCGCTGCTTCGCTGGAATCACCCCGAGCGTGGATTCATCCAGCCGGCAGAGTTCATCCCCGTCGCCGAAGAAACGGGCCTCATTGTGCCGATCGGCCAGTGGGTTCTGCGAGAGGCTTGCAAGCAGGCCAAGATCTGGACGAATGCGCCATTCGGCAATATCGCCGTCGCCGTCAACATCTCCAGTCACCAGTTTCAGTCGGACAGCCTGATCGACGACGTACTGGGTGCCGCGCTGAGCGCCGGTATCGACCCGAAGTCACTGGAACTCGAAATCACGGAAAGTGTGCTGTTGCAGGACGTCGAAAATACCCTGGTGGCACTGAACACCCTGAAACGCGCCGGCATATCGCTGTCTGTCGACGACTTCGGCACCGGCTATTCGTCGCTGAGTTACCTGAAGCGCTTCCCCATCGATACCCTCAAGATCGATCGCTCGTTCGTCAAGGACATCCATCTCGACCAGGACGACGCGGCCATCTGTGCGGCAATCCTCGCCATGGCCCGGCAACTCGGGCTGAACGTCGTCGCCGAAGGCGTCGAGACCAAGGAGCAACTGGAATTCCTGCGCCACCACGGCTGTAACCAGATCCAGGGATTCCTCTGCAGCAAACCGCTTTCCGCACAGCAATTCGACGTGCTGCTGCGGGAAATCGCCAAGACTGCCGCCAACGAGCCGGACGCAAATCCGGCTTCCGCCTGACAGGCAACCTGCCATGTGACGCACCTGCGGCGATATTTACATTACTATCGCCGGCTACAGCCATTCCGAATAACAACAGAGGAGCGATATGATGCGAATTCTCGGCATGATCCTGGTGCTGTATGCGGCGGATGCGGTCGCACAGAACATCGAGCGCCTGAATCCGGAGGGCATGACGCAGCCCAGTGCGTACACGCACCTCGTGATGTACGACAAAATGATGTTCATTGCCGGGCAGGTCGCGACGGACGGACAAGGCAACCTGGTCGGCGAAGGCGACATGGCAGCACAGTTTCGACAGGTGCTGGAAAACATCAAGACCGTGCTGGCGACACAGGGCGCGGACTTTTCGAACATCGTGAAGATCAACATTTTTACCACCGATGCTGACAGCCTGCGGGCGAATATCGCCATTCGCGACGCGTATTTCGGCGACTACGCGCCGGCCAGCACGCTGGTGCAGATCGACCGCCTGGCGCGACCCGAGTTTTTGCTCGAAATCGAGGCAATCGCTATCGCCCCGGATTGAGCGGGTAACGCCACTTTCAGTCGCTGCCCGCGTCCGCTGCCTGGTCCAGCAGGTGTTCGTAACGCCGATCGGTCAGTGCCTCGAGGAACGCGACGATCGCGTCGATTTGATTCTCGGCCAGCGGCTGTCCGCTGCGCAGCAGCTCGAAATCGACGGTTTCCGAAACTTCCGGTTCGCCCCAGGGTTCACCGGTCTCCGGATTCACCTGGCTGGCCTCGTTCGACAGCAGGAAGCGATTATAAAATCGGACCGCCGTTTCCAGGTCATGAAACACACCGTTGTGCATGTAAGGCCCGGTGACGGCGACGTTGCGCAGGCTCGGCACCCGGAACTTTCCCGCTGCGCGAGAATCGTGAACGGACGCATTTTGTGCGAGACCCAGGTCGCGATGATTCTCAGCGACGCCATTTGCCGCTCGCGCCTGCCGGTTAACCGGCACGCCGATATTGTGATAGCGATGATTGGTAAACAATTCGCGCTGCGAGAACTCCCGGGTTTCGAGGAGGTGACACTCGCCGCAATTGACCAGCTGAGAAAAGATCAGCAGGCGCCCAAGCTCCTCCTCTGCGGTCAACCGGTATTCGCCGCGCAGGAATCGATCGTATTTGGAATCGAACGGTGCGAACTGCGGGGTACGTTCGAAGGCCGCGATGCTCTCGGCGATGGCGCGAAACGCCCGGGCAGGATCCGAAAATATTTTGTCGCCAAACAAGGATTGCAATTGCTCGACATAGACGGGATTCTCGCGGACCCTTGTAACGACGGCAGCGTGGTCCGGAAGCGCCATTTCGAGCGGATTGACGAACGGCTCGGCAACCTGGTCGACCAGGGTCGTCGCGCGGCCGTCGAGAAAAAAACCGCCCAGGTATTCACCCTGTTGGTCCTGGTGAAAATCGGGAACCAGGAAAGCATACATGGTGCTCGGCGTGTTTCGGTCTCCCAGCGATTTGCCGTCATCGCCGAGTGAAACGGCACCACCCACACCGCTGTCGCGAGCGTCGGAAAATGCGCGACCCGGGTCATGGCAGGAACCGCAAGACTGGTTCCGTTCAGCGGACAGGTTGGTATCGAAAAACAGCGCCTGTCCGAGCGCTTCGAGCGCCGCACGATTCGCATCGGCAGTAGCGACGGTGACGAGCAACAACAGTAGCGCGCCAGCCATTGACCGCCTGACGATGCCGGCCTCGTCTTGCATCACGCCGGGCCGATACCGGCACGAACGGCAAATCCGCCATTGAGTGGTATGCCGCTGGCCGCTCATGAGGCCCGACCGTTTGCGAGACTGTCGGCCAAAACGCAGGCCGCGTGTCTCGACGTTTTATCCGTCAATTCATTGATTTGATGCCTGCAGCTGGTCCCGTCGGCGACGATGACGGTGTCTTCATCAGTGTCGCGCACTGTCGGTAATAGAGATGCCTCCGCCATCTGCAGGGACACATCGACATAGTCGGCGTCGTAACCGAACGAACCGGCCATGCCACAACAGGACGAAGTCACGGTTTCCACTTCGAGCTGCGGCACCATTTGCAGGGCCTCGACGACGGCGGGCATCACGCCGAATGCCTTCTGGTGGCAGTGCCCGTGAAGCATCGCGCGGCGGTTATGGACTTTACCCAGCGCCAGTTGCAATCGACCCTCCGATCTTTCCCGCACCAGGAATTCTTCGAAGGTCATCGCGAGCTCACCCAGGTCTTTGCTGCCCGGTCCCGGAACCAGGAGCGGCAATTCATCGCGCAACCCGAGGATGCACGATGGTTCGAGCCCGACGATCGGGATACCCCGGTCGAGGTACGGACCTAACGCCTGCAGCAGTCGTTTCGCTTCCGTCCGCGCCTCGTCGAGCATGCCGCTGGCCAGAAACGTTCGTCCGCAACAAAGCGGACGTCCGCCGCCCGCCGGCGCCGCGCAGACGACCCGGTAATTGGCGGCCGTTAAAACCCTGACCGCCGCGCGCAGGTTTTCCGGTTCGAACCAGGTATTGAAGGTGTCGGCAAGCAGCACGACCTCCGGTCCGCTCGCCGAGCCCGGCACCTCGGTCTGACCCAGGAAAGGGTCACGCCTCCAGTCCGGCAGACGCCGCCTGGCCGACAAGCCGAACAATTTTTCTCCCAGCCAGGCCAGCGCCACGTGCTCATTGCGCAAGTTCAGCACACCAGGGAATTTAGCGAGCACAGGCGCGTAACGTGGTAGCTTTGCAATGAGTTGGTCTTTCAAAGGCCGCCGATGCTTTCGGTGGTACTGGTGGAGGAACTCGATCTTCATCGCTGCCATGTCGACGCCGGTCGGACATTCGCGTTTGCAACCTTTGCAGGACACACACAGCGCCATGGTTTCGTACATGTCCCTGGACGTAAGGGCATCCGGGCCCAGCTGTCCCGACAACGCGAGTCGCAGTGAGTTGGCGCGCCCGCGGGTCAGATCCCGTTCGTTACGCGTCGCACGATACGACGGGCACATCGTGCCGGCATCGAATTTGCGACAATGACCGTTGTTGTTGCACATTTCGACCGCAGCAGCGAAACCACGGCCACGATTTTTTTCGCCGATCTCGTGTTGCGACCAGTCGAGGCCGGTACGGATCGGGAACGTTCGATAACCCGGTTTGAAGCGAAACAACGCGCGATCGTCCATCCTCACCGGATCGACGATCTTGCCCGGATTCATCAGCCCCACGGGGTCGAATGCGCGCTTGATCTCTGCGAAAGCCCCGGCGAGACGCGGCCCGTACATGCGTTCGATCCATTCGGAGCGCACCAGGCCATCGCCGTGCTCCCCGGAATACGAACCCTTGTACTCTCGCACCATCTGGCAGGCTTCCTCCGCGATCGCGCGCATTTTCTGCGCACCGCTGGCCGTCCGCATGTCGAGTACCGGACGCACATGCAGGCAGCCG
>JAWWCT010000070.1:0-18036 GCA_033720315.1 Woeseiaceae bacterium
ACCCTCTGTCATCTTCGGTGATCCTCGCGGGCTGATGGAGTTTGCCACGCAACTGTTCAATGACATGGTTCGTCCACCGATTCCGGCAGTGAGTTTCTTTTCGGGAATTAACCCAGAAAAAGGAGCGGTCGTCATGTCGCCCGTGCATGTCGAAGACGTCGCGAGCGCTTTTCTCGCCGCGCTTGAAAATGACGAGAGCATTGGACAGACGTATGTGCTGGGCGGGCCGGAAGTGTTGACCTGGAAAGAGATGGTGTCACGGATCGCCGCAGCAACCGGTCGCCGCAAATGGAGTCTCCCCATGCCGATCGCATTGATGCGCTTCGGCGCAATACTTTTCGACTGGTTGCCGTTTTTCCCGGTAACGCGCGAGCAGTTGACGATGCTGGCCGAGGGCAATATCGCCGATCCGCAGATCATAAAAGAACTCACCGGACATGAGCCGAGGCCATTCAGCGTGGAAACCCTCGAGTACCTCAACCAGTAATTGCCCCAACGTGTATGCGCATTAGCGCGATCAATTCGGGAATACAGGAATATGAAAAACCAAAAACGGGGAAGATCTACGCTCGGAAAACCTCGAGTATTAGTTTAGTGTCAGCGTTATTCCGGTCTGACCCCGATGCGCCATCTATTGTCTGACGCAATCGTTTCGTGCGACATGTTCACCCGCATCGGGTACGAAAATGACTTCCGACCGGCGCAATTCCGGGGACAGTGGAATGCCTTTTCGTTCGATGGCGCTGCAATTAATCCAGATGTGAAACCGCGGGCCGACCGTCGGCAGGTCTGCAAGTTCTCGACCCTCAATTAGCGATGTGGTGAGATAGTCGGCGCCGATTTCGCCTATCTCGGCGTCATGCACTGAAACGACGAGACCGAAGTTGCGTGTGTTCGCTTCGGAAAAGGTCGATGGGATAATCAGGAACCGATCCATTCGCGATGAGTAGGACTCGACCAGCGCATCGAGTGAATACCAGGCGAAATAGATATGGTTCTCCTGCAGGTTGTCGAGGCGCAGGCCGCCATCAATAGGACCCGTGATTTCCACCCTGTCACCATTGAGCGGCGAACTTTGCAGCTGGGCGGCAACCCATGTGTCCTGTCGTTGTGACGTGTCATAGATTAATTCCGGCTTGTGTTCGAGGCGCGGCTCATCCAGGGCGTGCAGTATGGTTGCAACCCAGTCGTTGGCGCCGGAACCGTACTGCACAGCAGCCCGGCCGGGAATGCCGGTTGACGTTTCGCGTGCCGCCAGCCCCGCGCGCATCGGGTCACTGACACCAAGAAACAGGAAGCCCACGAATCGCGACTCGGGCAGGCTTCTGAACCTGGCGTCGGCCTGCAATTCGACCATCGCGGTCGAGGCATCCGATCCGACGGTCACGATGTACTGGGTCAGCGGTTCGCGACTGACGATTTCATCGACAATAGCCTGCCAGCGTTCGACAGAATTCCAGTAACTGCCGGTCGTCCCGATGCCTTCGTTGATGGTGATGTTGTAGCGAGTGCCCAGCCGGGCCTCGAGCCTTTGCCTGAATCCATCCCGAATAGCTCTTTCGTATTCCAGTGCCTTGGACATCTGGAAATAGATGGACAGGTCGAGCTTTTCAGCACCGGCGACGGGCATTGCACGGGTTGCAGCTTCCCCGGCGTTTGCGGCGCAGGTATAGGTCGAGCCATCCCGTGCGCAGGGTGTCGCGGCGTCCGACAGGTACAAGCGGACCTGTCGCGTTGGTGCCCAGAGTTGTATCGGCTCGTCGGCACAAGGCACTTTAATCAGTGCCCAGCCCACTGCGCATTGCGTTGAAGGCTCGTGGGCAACGGGTTGCACGGTCACGTTGGCTGCGAACAAGCCCTGCCAGGCGAAATACCACGTCGCGGCCAAAGCCACTACGGACATTGCCAGGCGTTGCCACGACCGGCCGGCCCAATCGCCGAGGCTGCGCACCAAAACGATGATCCAGGCATCGTCGGTCACCGACTTCAGGCGTACTCCGCTCAAAGACACGATGACGAGGCCAACCAGCCACAGTGCGATCGCGAGGTTTCTCGCTTGCGGACCGGTTTCGACGACAGTCAGGGTTCCCCAGGCAAGAATGAATACGGTGATCGCCAGCAACACGAGCACGGTGCCAGCCCGAATTTTCGACGCGAGGCTCGATTTGTGGTTTTCCGTACCTGGCTCTGACATTTCAGAAACAATGCTGTCAAACCGGCTTCAGCCGGGCTCGACAGAAAACTTTTCAAGCAATAATAGCGCTAAATTGGAAAATCCTGCCTTCGACAAAAAGTAATGACCTGATCACGTATTGCGGCCAGGTTGCGTCATCGGCCGGTCCCCGCGAATGAACAACCAGAGTATGGCGCCGATGATTGCAAACACGGCGCCGGTGGACATCGCCGCGGCCCAGCCGAGCCAGGCAGCGACGGCCGGTACCAGCATGCCACCGACAAAACCGACAGCGTTGCCGCCGGTGTTCATGACACCGGTGGCTGCGGCGGCATGATCGCCGGAAACGGCAATGGCCGTCGACCAATAGCTGGCCTCGGTCACCTGGTTGCAGAGGAAACTGGCGCCCAGCATCGCAACGGCAACATACGGTTTGTCGGCGAGCGCTCCGTAGACGAGCAGCGCTGCGCTCAGGACGAGTGAGACGCCGGCAAGGCTGGCGGGTCCCCAGCGAAAGCCGAAGCGCGAGATCATTCGGTCGTTTATGAAGCCGCCAGCGGTTGCGCCGACCGAGCCGAGTATCCACAGGGCAGCCATGAGCATTCCGGCTTCCTGTGCTGCAAATCGCTTGACCTCCACGAGGTAATAAAAGAACCAGTTGAAAAACAGGTAGAACACGCTGTTCATGCAAAAGTAACCGATGGTGAGCAACAGGATGTCGCGGTTCATCAGCACGAGTTTCCAGGCGCCCTTTTGTGCGGGCGCGTCATCGTCCGCCGACCTGCCAGACTTTATGAGTCGAAGCTCGGCTTCGCCGACTCGCGGGTGCTCGGACGGGTCGTTGCGAACAACGGCCCACCAGGCGAACGCCATGACGAAGGCAATTGGCGCGGTGATGAGCATCGCGCCCCGCCAGCCATACGACCCCATCAGCCAGACCAGCACCGGTCCTGCTGCGGCAGCACCCAGGGTTAATCCCGTACTGCTAAGGCCGTTGGGCAATCCCCAGTGGCCGACGGGAAACCAGCGCGAGATCACGCCGCCGCAGGCCACCGGAAACAGCGGTGCATGCACGGCGCCGGTGAGGAAACGCAGGACGATCAGCATGCCCAGCACGAGCGAAACCGAAACGGCATCCGTACCCGGCACCACGGCGGTCACGATTGCCAGCACGCCCCAGGCGACTGCACATGCGGTCATGGCGATGCGTGCGCCGACCTTTTCGCCGAACAGGCCGCCGGGAAACTGGAAGATCGCATAGCCCGCGACGAAGGCGGACAGGATCATGCCGAGTTGTATCTCGGTCAGCCCGAGGTCGTCGATCATCGAATCGCCGAGGACGGAAACAGTGGTGCGCAGCAGGTAGGAGACGGCACCCGCCGTGACGATGAGCCCGAGGACGATCCAGCGCATGTAGGATTTGCTGGCCGTCACTCTGCGTCACTCGTACATCTTGCCGAGTGACTTGTAATAGGACGGGATGTTTTCGTCGCTACCCTGGTAGGCGTGCTTGCTCATGTCGGGCGAGTAGCGGCTCGCCGGCGGTTGTCGCCCGAGCGCTTCCGCCATCGAACGCACGTGATGCGGGCCCGCGCCGCAACACAGGCCGAGGTAATTGACGCCGATTTCATGTACCTGCCTGGTGAATTCCGCGATCTCGTAGCGGTTGCAGGTAAACGCATCGAGCGCAGTCGGGAAGGTACCGATCTCCGGGATGCAGTTGCAGGTCTTGTCCCGAAGCAGCTGGAAGGTCGGCGTCTCGGCGCTGGTGCGGTAGGGCACCGGCAGCGCCGCCACGTGGCAGGAGACGGCAGCACGAATTTCCCGGATAACCGGCAGCATCGTGTCCGGACCGCGCGAACAGTTGAGTCCGACGACCTCGGCGCCGGCGTCGGCCAGCCGCTTGCACGCCGTCACGCCATCGGCGCCGTCGTGCAGGCCGTCGGCGTCGAGGCCGAAGGTCATGACCGCGGGCTTGCCTGCATCTTTGATCACGGCCAAGGCCGCAAGTGCTTCGTCGACCCAGCAGAAAGTCTCGCCGATGATGAAATCGGCGCCCGCATCGACCGCCCAGCCGACCTGTTCCTCGAACATCGCGCGCGCCGCCTTGTGCGTGGACGTATCGTCCGGCACCCAGATGTTGGTGTTGCAGATGTTGCCGCCGAGCAAGGTGCCGGATTCGTCGGCCACTTCCGCCGCGATCGCCAGCGCGTTGCGGTTCATCGTTTCCAGCAGGTCCTCTTTGCCGATGACGCGGAGTTTCTCGCGGTGCGCGTAATAGGTGAACGCTTCGACAACGTCGGAGCCGGCGTGCACGAATTCGCGATGCAACTCCGCGACCTTCTCCGGATGCTCCAGCACGACCTCGGGCACGAACGCGCCCGCCTGGATATAGCCGCGGCGTTCGAGCTCGAAGAGATAACCCTCGGCACAGATCACGGTGCCGTCCTCGAGGCGTTCGAGGAGTCCGGGGGAGGTCGCCTTTCTGGCGCACATATTGCGGTGCCTCTTGTTGTTTTGGGTTCGAAGCCGCTATTCGGGTGCGGGATTTGTCGCTAGTATCCGGCTCGACCGGTAAAACCGTCAATAAGAATCTCATGCGCGAACGCTCACAATTCGATGCCGTCATTATCGGTGCGGGCCATAACGGCCTGACGGCCGCGTCCTACCTCAGTCGCGCAGGATTAAGGACCGTCGTGCTTGAAAGACGCGAGGTCGTCGGCGGCTGCGCGGTGACCGAAGTCATCGATGCGGAACTTGCGCCGGATTGCCGGGTGTCGACGGCGTCGTACATCGCGAGCATGCTCAGGCCGGAGGTGATCCGTGACCTTCGCCTGGCCGATTACGGCTTGCAGATGGTGGCCTGTGACCCGACCGTGCAGACGGCCCTGCCGGACGGCGGCGTGATCTCCTGGTGGTCCGACCGTGAGCGCATGCAGCGCGAACTCGAGCAAAAAGCACCGCGTGACGCCAGGCGCTTCTTTGAGGTCGAGCAGCAGTTGCAACAACTTGCCGCTTACCTTCAGCCGTTCTTTATGGAAGCCCCGCCCGATCCCGGCAAGCAGGGGCTGTCGCGGGTTGCGGAGTTGATCCGCGTCGGCCGGCGGTTTCGCGGCATCAGCCGCCATCAGGTCGCACAGATGTTGCGTTTCCTGACCGGCTCGCTCGGGGAGTTTCTCGACCGGGAATTCGCAACGGAGGCCGTTAAACGGTTGATCCTCTCGAACAGCCTGTACGGCAAGCACGGCGGGCCGTACCAGCCCGGCACCGCCATGGGCTTGCTGTTCCACCTGTTGAGCGGCGGGTACGACGAGCAGCGCGGATACGCCGGTCACGTGATCGGCGGCACGGGCGCGATTACCCGGGCGATGGCGGCTTCCTGCGAGGACAGCGGCGTGCAGATTCGCACGGCTTGTACGGTGCGCCAGATCAACCAGCTCAACGGCGTCGCGGTCGGGGTGACGCTCGACGACGGCTCGACGATCGAGTCGTCCGTGGTGATTTCCAATGCCGACCCTAAACGCACGTTCCTCGGTCTGCTGTCCGCCGGTGACCTCGACGAGGAGTTTCGCCGTGAGGTGGGGAACATCAAGATGGCGGGTCCGTGCGCCAAAGTAAACATGGTCCTGTCGAGCGAGCCCGACGTGCGCGGCATGCCTGAAAGTCATTCGCCAGCGGAGCGCAGCCTGTTCACGCTCGCGCCGTCGCTTCAGGAAGCCGAGGACATTTACAACGCATCGGCCCGCGGCGAATTGTCGGACAATTTATGGGTGGATTGCGTGGTGGCCTCCAATGTCGATCCGGGCCTGGTCACTCCGGGACGGCACGTGCTCACCTGTTTCGTTCAGTACGTGCCGTATGCACTTGCGAATGGGACGTGGAACGAGCGGCGCGAGGAACTCGGCGACAAGGTCGTCGATATCATCGCTCGCTATGCGCCAAACGTCCCGTCGTCGGTTGTGGCGCGGAAAGTCTTTACGCCGTTCGATCTCGAGCAGGTGTTCGGCATCACCGAGGGCAACATCTTTCACGGTGACATCAACCTCGGGCAATTGTTTTTCATGCGACCGCTACCCGGCTGGGCGAATTACCGGACGCCGATCGAGGGGTTGTACCTTTGCGGTTCCGGCACGCACCCGGGCGGTGGCATCACCGGCGCGCCGGGGCACAATGCGGCGATGGCAGTCCTGCGCGACAAAAAGACCGGGCGTCGCTGACCCGGTGGCCGTCGCCCCTTTAGTATGTTCGGAAGTATCGATAATCGATAAGCAGCGAGGAAAGCGAATTGTTTAGCGCATTACTGCTCGTACTGGCGGCGGTGGAATTAACGGCTACCCAGCCGCCTGCGGATGAATTGCTCAACGACGAAATGTTTGCTGCAGCAGTCGCCGAGCTCGAACAAAGCCCAAGGGTGCAAACGCAAGTCATCGGCGAGACGCACGAAGGCAGGCCGGTGGTAATGATCATCGTGGCGGAGCCCGGGGTGATTGCCGACCTGGATGCGCATCGTGCGCGGGCGCAACGGATTGCCAACCCCTCGATCAGGCGCAGGTCGTTGGCTGCGATCGACATCCGGGGGAGAAATGCCGATGTGTTGCTGGACGGGGCAAAGCTGCCGGTGATGGTCGCCGGCGCTTCGTGGGGCAATGAAGCGTCGCAGGTCGAGGGCATCGTCGACGCTGCACGAACGCTCGCTTTCGAAGACAGCGAGGAAGTTCGACACGCATTGTCCGGTGCAATTGCATTGCTGATACCGTTGATGAACCCGGACGGTCGCGCCAGGGCAATCCAGGAATGGCAACAGACGCCGTTGTCGAATGGCGATTCAGGCATCGGTAATGCCTACGGCTTTCTCCTGAACCGAGATTTCATGCACGGTACGCAGCCGGAGGCGCGGGCCGTGATCGATGCCACCCTCGAATGGCGGCCGGTGGCGCTGATCGACCAGCACGAGGATCGCTACAACCTCGGTGTGCAACTTGCACAGGTGTGCTTCGTCGAGCCCTTCGAGCCGGGCTTCGACATCGAGGAGCACGCGATGACGCGTGCTGCGGTGACCCGGGTCGGGCGTGCCATTGCCGAGCGATGGAGCGACCTGGGTTTCAATTGCCTGTTCGATGAGCAGGGTGACCGGCAATTCGCGCCGCTACCGGAACCCGGTCAAGGTATCAACCCGGTGGCGAGTTCCGCGGGCAGGCTCAACCTGCTCGGTACGACGCACGGCATCGCCTCGTTCATTACCGAAAGCGCGCGTACTCCCGGTTCGCAGAGCTGGGAAGACCGGGTGAAGCAGAAATCCAGTTCGGTGATTGCTGCGCTGCTTGCCGTGTCCGGTGACCCCGGGTTTTTCGCACGTTCGGTGATTGAGCGGCGCCTCGAAGAGGTCCGAGCGGGTGAGGGGCGGTTTGTCGTGGTGCCGGAGGCGGGCCAGTCGCGTGAGGCGATCGAGCGACTCCTAAGCGTGATGAAGCTGCACCGGATTTCGGTATTTCGCGTTACTGCACCGTATCCGGCATTGGTCGTGCCGCTGGCCCAGGCCGAAGCGAACGCGGTGCGGCATTTCCTGCTCGGCGAACGATCCCGGCTGAATGAATTGCCGCCGGCGCTCGGCTTGACGATCCGTGATTCCGAAAAGTTGCCGGCCGCGGAACGGGAGGTGTTCCTGCGCGCAGTGTTATCGCGTGTCGAGAGCGGCGCGAGTGAAACGGTCATTACCGACCCGGCGTTGCCACGTGTTGCCGTTTACAGCGGCCAGGGAGTGCCGCGCCAGGAGAGCGGAGAGATCGTATGGGCGTTCGAGCGCGGTGGTTTTCCCGTGTCACGGCTGAACCAGGACGATTTTTCACTCGAGGGATTCAAGGTACTGGTCATGCCGAATGGATCCGCGGCGGTGATTCGCGACGGCTGGAACGACGATCGGGCGTCACTCGGTCCGTGGCAGTTGCCATCGCAACCCAGGGGCCTCGGTGACGCGGGCCTGAAGCGAATTCGCGAGTTCGTCAACGCCGGCGGTGTCTACATCGGCATCGGCGGTGGCGCCCGTTTCGCGGCGGACGGCTATCTCGCATTGACGGATGTTGTCATGCCGGCGGCGGCGCCGGGACTGGGACAGGTGGGCATTCGCCCCGTGGCCAGCGAGTCTTCATTGCTAGCAGGCTTTCCACGAGGCAAACCGATTCCGGCGTTTCAGTATGCGCCACCGGGTGTCGAGCCATACGGTTATGTGTTTGGTCGCAGCGATGCCGCGATCGCGGTTTACGACGGCGCTCGCGATTACCCGCCGGAAATGTCATTCACGTCGACGCAGGTTCTTTCGCCACAGGCCGGGCACGCGGCCATCGTCCACGAACGGCGGGGCCGGGGGCACGTAGTGCTGTTCGGCATTGCGCCCGCGTTTCGCGGGCAATGGAGCAGTACGTTCCGGCTGCTGTACAACGCGGCCCGGATCGGTAATTGATCACTGCTTGCAGATTTTTGCGAAAACCACCCTATCGGTGTTATCAAGGTCGGGCATATAAATTTGAATCGAAATACGACGCCACACAAACTGAAACTTTCGACTTCGGTCGTCGCGTAGCGCCGTTTCAGTATTGTGGCAGAGCGTTTGATCGTCCCGGTTTCTGATTGACTCTTTAGAAGCGTCGCGAATATTTATGGAAATACTGTTCGTTCTTCTCATCCTGTTACTGGTCACCAAGGCCGGCGCCGAACTCGCTGTGCGAGTCGGTCAACCGGCACTCGTCGGAGAACTTGTCGGCGGCGTGCTGCTGGGATTCGTCGTCACGCTGCTGCCCAACTCGGCAGAGCCGCTGGCCGAGATCAACTCCGACCGGTCGTTTGCAGCAATCCTCGACCTTGCGGTTTTCTTTCTGATGCTGGTCGCCGGGCTCGAAATGCGCCCGAAAGACCTGGTTGGCGTGTCCGGCAAGGCGGCGCCGGTCGCGATCGCCGGCATGCTGGTGCCGCTGGTTCTCGGCCTCGGCCTCGGCTGGTGGTGGTTGCCGGAATCGGACTGGAAATTCGCGCAGTCGCTGTTTCTCGGCGTTGCCTTGGCCATCACGGCGGTACCGGTAGCGGTCAAGGTCCTCATGGATCTCGACAGCCTGCAGACCGAAACCGGTCAGCTGATCATCGCGGCTGCGGTCATCGACGACATTCTGAGCCTGGTCCTGCTCGCGATCCTGACGGCGCTGTTGTCGACGACCCAGGAACTCACGCTGGCCTCGGTGGCACTGATCGGTGGCAAGGTCGTGTTGTTCTTCGGCGTTGCGCTGTTGATCGGCCGATACGGACTGCAACTGCTCGGCAAAGCTGCCAGAGCGATCTCCGTCGAATATGCCGAATTCACGGTGATACTCGTGTTCGGAATCGTTCTCGCGGTGTTCGCCGAGTGGCTGCACATGCATTTCCTGATCGGTGCCTTTACCGCCGGCCTGATATTCACACGCAACGTCATCGGCGGCGATACTTATTCAAAAGTGCAATCGCAGTTCGAAGCGGTAACACTGGGCTTCCTGGCGCCAATCTTTTTCGCCTCCATCGGCATACACCTGAGCCTGAGCGCCGCCGTCGAAATCCCGGCGTTCGTCGGCATGCTGTTGCTGTTTGCGTTCGCCGGTAAATTGCTGGGCGCCGGCGGCGCAGCGCTGGCCGCCGGCATGCGACCGAGACAGGCGCTGGCGATCGGCTCGGCTATGAACGCGAGAGGTGCGGTCGAGATCATCATCGCGGACATCGCATTGCGTGCCGGGTTGTTCGATCATCCCGACCCAAGACCCGCGGTCATCGAATACATGTTCTCGGCGGTGGTGATAATGGCCATCGTGACGACGCTGTTTTCCCCGATCATGCTGCGTTACCTGATACCGAGGGGGCGCTGACGCCTGCCTGGCACCATCGGTTTTGCGGTATCGCTATTCGCGCGGCACGCCGGCCACTGCATGCTTGCCGGAAGCGGTCAGCCCGGCTTTTTCGCCACCAGGAACACGGCGTGACTTTTTTCCGGCTGGTAGTCGTGGTCGATCGTGAAGCCGGCCGTGACCATGGACACACGCAATGCATCGGCCGTGAATATCCGTACCAGCGGCATGAGTCCCAGGAAGCGGCCGATGGGCGCGATGTATTTGAAGAATTTCAGTTTGTCGCCGAGGCAGGCGGTGCTGCTCACCAGTACGCCGCCAGGCTTGAGCATGCGGAAGATGTCATCGATGACCGGCTGACGGTCGTCGACCAGGTGCAAAATGTTCAATGCCAGCACCGCGTCGAGACTCTCATCTTCCACTTCCAGTTCATGGATGCGGCAGACCTCGAAGGTAACGTTACCCACGTTCGCCTCTTTGGCTTTGCGGCGGGCGATATCGATCATGTTTTGCGAAAAATCGATGGCACGGATGTGTTTGACCACCTCGGCATGGTGAAGCGCAGAGGTGCCGGTGCCACAGCCGATTTCCAGGACTTCGGATTCCGGGGTGAGATATTGCCGGGTCACCTCGAGCTTTTTCCGGTAAACGGCCTCGTCCGCGACCGGACGCCGCGCGTACTTCTCTGCTATTCGATCCCAGAAAGCGTCACTGCGGTTCATCGTTCATGCTCCGGCAAAAAAGGACGGCATGATACCGGCGCACTCATTGATATGAAATAGCCATGTGCCTTTGACCGGCAAATGTGCCGACTTTCGGTTATCCACAATGTGATTGGTGGCGTGCCCCGGGTAGCGTCGATGGCAACCGGGGGCAGAGACGATGCCGATAGCGCCTGAGCCGCATGTGGAACCTGGCGGATGAACAGCCCATCCGTCGTGTTCGTCATCGGTCTTCCCGGCAGCGGCAAGACCACCGTGGCCTCGAAACTCGCCGAATTTCACGGCTACCCCCTGGTGACCACCGAAGTGATCAGCGCGAGGCTGCATTCTGTCGATCGGGTCAAAAGGGACCGGGATTTCTCTCCCGGGGAACTGCAGGAAATCTACAACGTCATGTGCCTGCTGACCGACTTGTTGCTCAGTGGTGGCTGCGGCGTCGTCGTCGACGGCGTGTTTCGTTCCAGGGATCAGCGCGAACAGATTTTCGCGATCGCGGCAAAACACGGAGCGCGCGTTCTCGGCTACGAGGTTTGCTGCGATGAGCAGGTGCTCCTCGAACGCATCAAGGCTCGCAAAGCCGAGGGTACGGTCAGCCCGGCAGGTGAGAAGGCGTATTACAAGATTGCCAGCGAGTTCGAACCCACCGACGGGCGCTTCATACGGGTGGATAACAGCTCATCCGTCTGAGTTCGCGAGTTCGCCGGGGAACAGAATAGAATCGGCTTGCTCCGCAAATTCGGCCCGTCATCGTCGGCGGGTAGCCACACGTCCGGCCAACGACGATCCTCTATAATGCGCGCTGGCAGCGATACGACTCGAGGATGGCCAAGCGCGCGGCAAACAGAAGGAACGAACTGGTCGGTCGATCGGCTGAGATTGACGCGATCGATCGGGCGATCGACGCGCTCGCGTCCGGCCGCGGCCAGGTCCTGATGTTGTCCGGCGAGCCGGGCATCGGCAAGAGCGCGCTGGCCCGTTTGGCAGCCGACCGCGCTGCCGCGGCCTCGATCCCCGCTTACGTGGGCTTTGCCTGGGAGGGCGGCGGCGCGCCCGCGTACTGGCCGTGGACACAGTTACTGACCTCGCTGGTGCGCGAGCAAAAACCGGATGCAGCCTTGACCGCAGGCCTCGGCCAGTTGTTGCCGGGCGGCAAGCGCCAGCCGGACGACGTCGCATTGCAACCGCACCAGGCGCGATTCCAGTTGCTCGAGACCGTGCGCCGGCTGCTGGAGCAAATCTCTGCACGCACTCCGTTGCTTTTGGTGCTCGAGGATTTGCACGCGGCCGACAGCGACAGCCTGAACCTGTTGCATTACATTGCACGTCACACCGTCAGTGTGCCGGTACTCGTCATCGGCACGTTTCGCGAAATCGAAGCGCGGGCGATGACGGCCGGCGCGGCGTTGTGGCTCGCCTGCCGGGATGCCGAAGTCCTGCCGCTGGAACGGCTGGGCGAAAGTGACATACGCGACTATCTCGCGACCCGCGACGAGGCGTCATTCGACGAGGAAAACATCAAGGCCTTACACAGCACGACTGCGGGCAATCCCCTGTTCCTCTCGGAACTCGTGGGCCTGATGTCGCGCCAGGGGGAGTTTGCCAAGCAACTGCCGGCGAGCGTGCAGCAGGTGATCCGGCAACAGATCGAATTACTGCCGGAGGAGACTTCTTACCTGATGGCAACCGCGGCGGTGCTCGGTCGCGAGTTCAGCGGCTCCGCGCTCGGCGTGATTGCCGATCACGGCAAAGCAGACATCGAATCGCTCCTCGGACCGGCGCTCGATACCGGGCTGTTGCGAAAAACCTCGCGCGGCAGCTATCGCTTCATTCATGGGCTGCATGGCGACGTTCTTTACCAGGACATGGACCCGAATCGCCGTTCACGACTGCACCTGCTTTACGCAAAACATCTGCGTACCTTGATCGATGAAGGGGACCAGGATCGCTGGGCAGAACTGGCCGAACACCTGGCAGCTGCTGGTCACGAGCAGCGCGACGAGGCGATCGCTGCCTGGCGGCGGGCCGGCAAACGGGCCATCGAGCGGCTGGCGTTCGAGGATGCGGTCGATGCCTTGCAAAAAGCGCTCGATGCATTCGGCGAGGGGCCGCGCTATGAGCCTGCCGATCGCTACGCGTTGTTGCTCGAATGTGCAGAAGCCAGCCTGTTGACCGGCGCGACCGACCGCGGCTTCGGTTATTGCAGGGATGCCTTCGAAATCGCCAAAGCGATCGGCGATGCGCGGCTGATGTCGAACGCAGCGTTGACCTGGGGCAGCGCAATCGTCGTTGCCAAAGTGGACCGGGAGTTTATCGCCGCGCTCGAACAATGCCTGTCGGAATTAGGCAAGGACGAGGTTGCATTGCGAGCGCGCGTGCTGGCGCGCCTGGCAGGCGCGTTGCAGCCGGCACTCGATCCGTCGGGTCCGATGGACATGGCACGCGAGGCCATAGAGATGGCGCGCAGCTGCAACGACGAGCGCGTCATGTACGAAGTGCTGAGATCGGCGATTGCAGGGCTCATGGATTTTGCACCTGCCGACGAGCGGCTGCCATTGAACGAAGAGTTCGGTGCGCTCGCGAACGAGATCGGTGACGTGCCGGGTCGCTTTCGCAGTCGCATTCGCCTGATGATCGATGCCTGCGAAGTCGGCGATCGCGGCCTCATGGACTCCGTCATCGATGAATGCCACCAGATCGCCGAGCGCATCGGCCTGCCGCATTACCGCTGGCGTGCGGCGTCGGCGCGCGCGATGCAAGCGACCCTGGACGGTGATTTCAGGCGCGCGTTGTCACTGCTCGACGAGGCACAACATTATGCGGACGAATACGGCGACGTCGAAGCCATGGTGACTCTGCCGTTGCAGCATTTTGCAATCCTGATCGAATGCGATGTCGACGAGGTATTGACACTGGAGGAAATCCAGGCGCGGCTCGACGATGCCTATGCAGCCGGCATGAGCGAAGCCCGGGCGTTCGTCACGCCGTTCATCGCGTCTTACGACAAAGCGCCGGATGCGGCGCGAACCATGTTGGCCAACGCGCAGATCGTGGAACGCACGTTCCTGGGCGGCGACCGATATTCGCTGTGTCGATTGGGCGAAATGGCGGCCGCGGCGGGCGACACGGAGATTGCCGCGCGAGTCTACGACGCGCTGTTACCGTACGCCGATACCTGTGCGATGCCGGGGCTGATGGGATCGAGTTGCACTGGCCCGACGGCATGGACACTCGGCATCGTCGCGGCGAGTCTCGAGCGTTACGACGATGCGCGGGCTATGCTCGACACGGCGCTGCGCGTCGCCGAAGCGATGCGGGCACCGCCGTGGATTGCCCGCATCCATCGCAGCATTGCGGACGTCGCACGGCGCACCGGTCATGCCGAACTTGCAGCGAAACACGATGCCGAGGCGGATCGCCTGTTCAAACGCCTGCGTATGCGACCACGGCGGGAGGTCACGGCGGGCTCGCAAGAGCATCCACCCGACGTGCACTCAGCGACCATTGACATCCGCCGCAACGGCGATGTCTTCGAGGTCAGTTACGCCGGCGAAATTGCGACCTTGCGCCAGAGCAAGGGACTGGAAATGCTGGCGACGCTGGTCGCGCGTCCGGACACGGACGTGCACGTACTTGACCTGAGCGGCGGCGCTGCCGTCGAAGGGCAGGCCGCTGCCGGGCCGGCGCTCGATGCCCAGGCACGCAGCGATTACGAATCCCGTCTCGCAGATCTGCGCGAGGAACTCGAGGAAGCGGAGGGTTTCGGCGATGCAGCGCGTGCCGATGCCGCGCGACAGGAAATCGACTTCATCACCCGCGAGCTGTCGCGGGCATTCGGCCTGGGCGGCAGGGCGCGGCGGCCCGGGGCCGATGCCGAACGTGCCCGAGTCAACGTCCGGCGGCGGCTGAAGGACGCCATCCTGCGGGTCGCCGAACAGAGCGAACGGGCCGGCCGCTACCTGGAAAACACCATCAAAACCGGTACTTATTGCCGTTACACTCCCATGTGAGGAACCCGCGGAACAATGTTCCACCGGATGTCACGCCTTGATTGACAAAGGCGGCATTTCGCCGCCGGTCACTGGAGGAGACACATCATGTGGGACCTGATTGGATACCTGACGATCGGCCTGATTCCCGGCATCATCGTCATCGACTGGGCGATTCGTGGCAAAAAGCACGATTCGACCCGCTACTGGCGACTACGGGCCACCCTGGTCACGATCGCCACCTTCTATATCGCCGGCTACGTCGCGGTTTTCTGGGGCGCGCTGCTCGGTGATTTTCACCTGCTCGACGGCAGCGGCCTCGGCACCTGGGGTGGCGCGCTGGTCGGCATTCTCGTCTACGAGCTCGCCCACTACTGGTACCACCGTGCGGCGCACGAGTTCGACTGGTTGTGGCTTGCCGGTCACCAGATGCATCACAGTGCGGAGAGCCTCGACGCGTTCGGCGCTTACTACATCCACCCGCTGGATGCGGCCCTGTTCACCACGCTGGCGAGCCTGGTGTTCTATCCGTTGCTCGGCCTGACCGTGGAAGCGAGTGTCATCGGCGCGTTCTTCCTGACCTTCAACGCGATGTTCCAGCACATGAGCGTGCGCACGCCGCGCTGGCTCGGCTATATCATCCAGCGGCCGGAGAGCCACAGCGTGCACCATTCGAAAGGCGTGCATCGCTACAATTATTCCGACCTGCCGTTATGGGACATCGTTTTCGGCACCTTCCGCAATCCCGAGGGATTCCAGCGCGAACACGGCTTCTATGCCGGCGCCTCGGAGCGGATACCGGAGATGCTCGCATTCCGTGACGTGTCGACGCCGCGCGCCGACACCGACGACAGCCGTGTTGCGGCGTGAGGAGAGACGATCATGAGAATCGAAAGCGACAAGTTGCCGCGGCCGGGCGGACCGCGATTTTTGACCGACGGCGGACTGGAAACAACGCTGGTCTTCCACGATCAACTGGAGTTGCCGGAGTTTGCATCCTTCGTGCTCCTGGAAAACGATGCGGGGAGAAACACGTTGTTAGACTACTACCGGCGTTACCTCGACATCGCCGCCGAAACGGGCGCCGGGTTCGTGCTGGAAACCGCGACCTGGCGCGCCAACCCGGACTGGATGACGAAGCTCGGCTACGACGACGCGGCATTCGAGCGCGTTAACCGGGATGCGGTTGCGATGCTCGAGGCATTGCGGGACGAATACGCCGGGAAATGTTCACCCATCGTGGTCAGCGGCAACATGGGTCCGCGCGGCGACGGTTACGTTGTCAATGAGCAGATGAGCATGGCAGAGGCGGCGCAGTATCACGGCGCACAGATCCGGGTGTTCGCCGACGCCGGCGTGGATGTCGTGACCGCGATTACCATGACGCACCCGGGCGAAGCCGCCGGCATTGTTGCGGCCGCGAATCGCGCGGGCCTGCCGTCGGTCATCGGTTTTACCACCGAGACCGACGGCCGGCTGCCGTCGGGCGCAACGCTTGCGGAAGCGATCGGCGAGGTCGACCGCGACACGCAAGGCGGTCCGGCCTATTACATGATCAACTGTGCACACACCGACCATTTCAGCGAGGCGCTGGCCGAAAACGAGGACTGGACCTCGCGTATCCAGGGAATACGCGCGAACGCATCCCGGCTGAGTCATGCCGAGCTCGACGAAATGGACGTGCTCGACGACGGCGACCCGCAGGAGTTCGGCGAGTCATACCGGCAACTTGCGGATCGTATGCCGTGGTTGCGGGTTTTCGGTGGCTGTTGCGGTACCGACCATCGACACATCCAGGCGTTGCAACAGGCTATCGGCTGAAGAAAAAAGGGCCACACCGGCCCTTTTTTTTCCGCATACCAATCAAAATTGTGAAACATCAAAGAAAGGCGAGCGTCACCAATGCACCGGTCGCCGCGCCGGCGGCGTTGATCATGGCATCGGTCGTATTGGCGGTGCGCCCGCGGCGAAATCTCTGCAGCAATTCCATGGCGATACCGAAACAGGCAGCGACCAGGAATCCTGCAAGCGCTCGCCAGGTGCGCGCAGCCGGCGTCAGCGTCATCGCGCACAGGCCGGCGAGCAGGGCATAACAAATGAAATGGCCGGCGCGATGCATGCGCGGCGTGACAAAGGTCATCAGCCAGGCATCGCCGGGCAGGAGCGACAACACGGCGATGAACGCTGCTACGGCAGCAGCCACAAGAATAATCAACGCATCCGGCATAACCACTATTGATCACACGATTCGTGCGTAGGTAGTGTAGCGCCCAGCTTTCGTCACAGCGAAAAAAGACCGATTTATGAATGGATACCGGGAAGGACTCTGGCGACTGGCGGATCCCAAGATCAGCCTGACGTCCGTCGCCTCAATGTATCTCGGCGTCGCGGTCGCCGCCATCGAGGGCCCATTGAGCTGGGGCTGGCTGGCAATCACCGGCGCTGCATTCTTTTGCATGGAGGTTGCAAAGAATGCCTGGGGGGATGTGTACGACTACGACTCCGGTACCGACCTGGCGGTGGCGCCCGAAGATCGCACGGCATTCTCGGGCGGCAAGCGCGTCATGGTCGACAATCTCCTGACGCGCCGCCAGACCTGGGGAATTGCGATCGGTTTCGGTGCTGCAGGCGTTGTACTGGGCGCGGTCATCGTCCTGTTCCGTGAACCGGCTGCGATATGGATCGGCATCGCCGGCCTCGTGCTCGGTTGGTCCTACCACGGGCCACCGCTGCAATTTGCGTATCGCGGTCTTGGCGAGCTCGACGTCGTTATCTGTTACGGTCCGCTGATCGCGCTGGCGACCTACCTCGTCCAGACTCATCGACTGTCGGCCGACGTGCTGTGGTTGTCGTTGCCGCTCGGTTTGTACATTGCTGCATTTTTGTGGGTCAACGAGTTTCCGGATTACTTTGCGGATCTCCGTTGCGGCAAGAAAAACCTCGTCGCACGCCTGGGACGTCAGCGGGCGAGTCGCGTCCTGCCGCTGATCTACCTGGCTGCGATTGTATTGACTTTGTGCTTGCCGGCGGTTGGACTGCCGTCACTCGTCGTGCTGGGCCTGCTTGCGCTACCGGCGGCGACTTACGCCAGCGTCGTCGTATGGCGCCGGCCCGAAACCTTCCATCGCCACGATCCCGCACAACCCGCCGCTTTGATCGCGTTCCTGCTGTATTCCGTGGGCGCCGGTAGCGGCGTATTGATCGGCGGCGGATAGAACGGGACGTTGCAGGTCTTGCTTTCAGAATGCCCAGACGACGCCGAGCGACGGCAAGATCGGCAGCCAGTGCGATTGCCG
>JAWWCT010000071.1:0-17878 GCA_033720315.1 Woeseiaceae bacterium
ACCAGCATGAAATCCGAAGAGGAAACGGCGGTCCCTTACGACCCGAACACGACGTACGGCGGCGACTGCGACTCCGACGCGATCTACTGGGAAACGGTATCCGGCGTGACGCCCGATTGCGCCGGCGGTACTGACCGCTTCGTCGACAAGAGCAACTGGTTGTGCGCCAAGTCGACCAACCGGCTCAACGGTCTCGGCAGTTACTCCGGCGTCCTGGCGCAGTACCGCGACGGCGGCAAGGACGGCACCGGCTCCGGTCCCAAGAAATGGCAGTTCCTGGCAGCCGGCTACAACAGCGAAGACGTCGAGTGCGAAGCCGACTCGGGCTTCCACGGCGACGGCCGGCCGACCTTCCTGTGGCCGAAGGCAGGCTCCGACCTCGCCGACTGGTTTACCGACGTCGAGACCGAAGCAGCCAAGTTCAACGGCGCGCCGCGAAACCAGGAATACACCGTTTATGACGGCAACTGGCTGAACTGGGACGCCATTCCCAGCACGATCGACGAAAGGCGAATCGACATCGTCAAGCTGGTTTTGACGAGGATTTTCTCCGCGGCCGACGGCGTCTACGTCGGCGTCGAACGCTTCAACGACTCCGAGGGCGGTACCATCATCCAGGGCCTGGTCGACATCGACGTGCCGGCCAACCGCACAGCAGCGCTGGCGGCGGTCGACAGCCTGAACCCGAACGACCATACGACCATCGCCGAATCGGCTTACGAGTCGGCGCTTTACTGGCTCGGACTGCCGGCGGAGTTTGGTGAAGTCGATGGCGACAACGAGAACTTTACCGATCACGCCATCCTCGTCGACCCAACGGCGGGCGCCGGCAGCCAGGAGTACATCCAGCCGGAGCTGAGTGCCTGCGCCAAGAACTACAACGTGTTGTTGTCCGACGGCCGCGCCGGCAGCAACGACGACAAGACCGAGGGCCTGACGCCGACCTTGCCCGGATACCAGGCGGCGACCGGGCGCACCGTCTGTGACGATGTCGTCGCATCCGAAGACGATGGCATATGCATCGACGACATCGCCGAGTACCTGTTCAAAACCGATATCTCTCCGGATGCGACCGGCGGCCTGCCGGGGGACCAGAACGTCATCATGCACACGGTCGGTTTCGCCATCGACACGGAAAATCTCGCGAGTGCCGCGGCACGCGGCGGCGGTACTTACTACCAGGCGGATGACGGTCCGCAGCTTGCGGCCGCCTTCCTCGAGATCGTCAACACGATCGCCGACAGGGACCTGTCGTTCGTCGCACCGGCGGTTTCCGTCAATGCCTTTAATCGTACACAGAACCTGAACGACCTCTACATGTCGGTGTTCAAGCCACGCAACCGCGTCCACTGGCCAGGCAACCTGAAGAAGTACAAGATCGTTGCCGGCGAGATTACCGATGCGAACGGTACCGCAGCCGTCGACCCGGCAACCGGATTCTTCAAGGACACCTCGAAGAGTTTCTGGACCACCGGCAGCACTGACGGCGCAAACGTGCAAATGGGCGGCGCGGCCCGCGCCTTGCCGGACCCCGCGACGCGTAACCTGTACACCAACAATTCCGGCAGCGCGCTCAGCGGTGGCACCAACCTGCTGACACCGTCGAATGCCGGCGCGTTTACCGATGCCGATTTCGGCCTGACCGGTTCGGCCTCGGAACCGACGATCGACGAGATCATTCGCTGGGCACGCGGCGAAGACCTGCTCGATGAAGACGATGATCCGGCGACGACCGTACGCTACGCGATGGGTGACCCGCTGCACGCGGAGCCCGCGGCGGTAGTCTACGGCGGCACGGAGACCAACCCCGATGTGGTCGTCTACACCGCGACCAACGACGGTTACCTGCACGCGATCAACGGCACCAACGGCCAGGAGCTGTGGTCGTTCGTGCCGAAAGAGATGCTGACTCGTTTCTCGCAGCTGTATTTCGACAGCACGCAGAAGTACAAGAGCTACGGCATCGACGGCAGCGTCGTGTCGATCGTCAAGGACGACAATGACGACGGCATCGTCAACGGTTCCGACTTCGTCTACCTGATCTTCGGCCTGCGCCGCGGTGGCTTCAACTACTACGCGCTGAACGTCACCAACAAGAACAGCCCCGAGCTGCTGTGGCAGGTCACCTATCCGGAGATGGGCGAAAGCTGGTCGACGCCGGTGGTCACCCGCATGGACATCAACGCGGCCGGCATCAATGCCGACAAGGCCGTCGTGGTCCTCGGCGGCGGTTACGACACGGTCCATGACACCTCGGTCTACCCGAACACGGCGGCAGACGCCGTGGGCAACGGCATTCACATCCTCGATCTCGTCAGCGGCGCACGCCTGTGGCGCGCCGGTAACGATGCGGGTGCAGACCTGCAGATCGCCGGCATGACGCGTTCGATCCCCTCCCAAGTGCGGGTCGTGGACATGACCGGCGACGGCTTTGCCGACCGCATGTACGCGGCGGACCTGGGTGGCCAGATTCTGCGTATCGACATGAAGAACGGCCAGGCACCGGGCAGCTTCGCGACGGGCGGCGTGATCGCGCAACTGGGCGCCGAAGGCGACCCGGTACAGGATTTCGCCGTCACCCGGCGCTTTTTCAATACGCCCGACGTCTCCATTTTCGAGGATCGCCTGGAAAACAAGCGCTTCATCTCGATCAATATCGGCAGCGGCTATCGCGCGCACCCGCTGGATGAGTCGGCCGAAGACGCTTTCTTCTCGATACGCGATCCGGACGTTTTCAATCAGCTGACGCAGGCCGATTACAACGGCTATGACATCGTCACTATCGGTGACCTGGTCGAGGTCAGCGGCAGCGTGAAGACCGTGATTCCCGCCGACAAGCGCGGCTGGAAGTTCACCCTGCCGTCCAATCAGAAGGTGCTGGCGGATTCCGTCACGTTCGACGACGTCGTGACCTTCGTCGCTTTTGCGCCGGAGGAGAACAGTTCCGATCCGTGTGCGCCGAGCTTCGGCAAGAACTTCCTGTATCGGGTCAGTGTCGAGAACGGCGATCCGGTGGTCAATAACCTGGATACCGTCGATCCGGCAGACGCCGACGACGAACGCATGGAAGAGCTCGCGCAGGGCGGCATCGCGCCGACACCGACGATCCTGTTCCCGAGCCCGGACGATCCGAACAACTGCACAGGTTCAGACTGTGCGCCGCCACCGATCGGTTGCGTCGGCGTCGAGTGCTTCGATCCTGGATTTGCCAATAATCCGGTGAGAACACTCTGGACACAGGATGGCATACAATAAGCGTACTCAGCTGATTCAAAAGGGAGAGTGAAACCGATGCGAAGGTACATGCGTGGTGTCACGCTGATGGAGCTGATGATTGTCGTGGTGGTCATCGGCATCCTGACCGCGATCGCCTATCCGAGCTACCGGCAATACGCAGCGAAAGCCAAGCGCAACGAGGCAAAGTCCGCGTTACTGCAGATTGCAACCCTGCAGGAGCGTTTTTACCTGCAGAACAACACCTATACGACGGACATGACCAATCTCGGCTTTCCGGTATCGGACAATTTCCTGACGGATTCGAAGTCGTATGTCGTCGACGTCACCGCAGCCAATGCCAATGCATTCAGCGCCACGGCGACCTATCAGAATGCCGACAAGGAAGCCGACAAGTGCAAGACGTTCAGCATCAATGGCGCCGGCGCAAAAACCTCGACGCCGAACGCGGATTGCTGGACGAACACGCGGTTATAATCGTTCGCACCAGGGTCAGAGCCCGCTCTGACCCCTGCCCGCCAACTAACCAGGGTCAGAGCCTTCGCTCTGACCCTGGTCCGTCTGGCGGCCGGACAGGAACAGGGCGTCGACGATCAGCAAAGCAGCGCCGACGGTGATCGCCGAGTCGGCGACGTTGAACGACGGGAATGGCCAGCCGACAATCAAAACCTGTATAAAATCAATAACATATCCGTGCAGTATGCGATCGATCACATTGCCCAACGCGCCGCCGAGCACCAGCGACAAACCGACCGAAAGCACCACCTGTTTCTCGTTGCGAGTCTGCCAGAGCCAGAACACGATGGCGCCGCTGACACCGGTTCCAAGAAGAATGAAAAACCAGCGTTGCCAGCCGGAGGCGTCGGCAAGAATGCTGAATGCCGCGCCGGTGTTGCGTTGATGCGTAACGTTGATAAATGAGTTGATCGCGACCCTGTCGTAAAGCTCGACCCAGCGGATGATTGCCCATTTGGTCGCCTGGTCGAGGCCGATGATGAGGCCGGACAATGCCAGCCAGATCGCGTATGACGCAGTGCCTTTCTTGTAATCGCCGTTTTCGTCCGTCAATGTTCCGTCCTTCGTAATTTGTTATCAGGCGGCCAGTATTTCCCTGGCAAGCGCCGAATCCCTGTCCATCTGCTCGACCAGGTCCTTTACGTCATCGAACTTTTCTTCGTTGCGCAGACGGGCAATGAAATCGACGTGAATATACTCACCGTAGATGTCGCGATCAAAATCGAAAATGTGCACCTCCAGCAGTGGCTTGGTTCCCGCGAAAGTGGGGCGAGTGCCGACACTCGCGACCGCATCCAGCGGTCCCCAGCCCTTGCCGGAAACGCGCACGGCAAAAATTCCCATGACGGCGCTTTGCAAACGGTTCAGATTGACATTTGCGGTCGGATAGCCGAGTTTCCGTCCCATGCGGTTGCCTTCGATGACCCTGCCGGACATCCGGTAATCCTTGTCCAGCAAGCGCCGGGCGCGTTGCAAATCGCCCTGCCACAACGCTTCGCGAATCGCGGTGCTACTCACCCTCACCCCGTCGACGATGACACTCGACACCTCCTCGACCGTAAATTCAAGCGCCTTGCCCGCGCGTTGCAAGGTTGCCAGGTGTCCTGCCCGATCCTGGGCGAAGCGAAAATCGTCGCCGATGACCAGGTGATCGATATTCAGCGCATGAATCAGGATGCGTCGTATGAAGGTGTCTGCGCTGATATTCTTCATCGCCTCGTCGAATCGCGGGCAATAGAAAATATCGACCCCGTAGTCGGCCAGCGCCTCGAACTTCTCCCTGAATCGCATCAGGCGCGCGGGCGGTTCGTCCTGGGCAAAGAACTCCTTGGGCGTCGGTTCGAAGCTCATCACGATGGACGGTATCGAGTTTTTACCCGCGTGATCGAGAACCCTGCCCAGCAGCTTCTGGTGGCCCAGGTGCAGGCCATCGAAGGAACCGATCGTGGCGGCACTGCCATCCGCGACCAGGTCGAAAGGAAAGCTGTCTAGCGTGCGTACCAGGCGCATAGGGTGGCCGACCTCGTCAGGTCCGGAGTCTGAATTGCGAGAAGCGCATGCCGAAAACCGCGAGCGTAACAAAATACGCCGCCGCTGCGGCAGCAATGACCATCGTCAGCTGCAGCGCGCACTCGACATCTCCGGCGGCCAGCCACCATTCGACGGGTCGATGCAACCAGGCAAGTACGCCGGTCATGGCGCCGTTCGCGAGCACCACCCGCGCCGTAAATGAACCCCAACCGCTGCCATGCGCAAGCCGCTGCCGCTTGCGCAATCCCCTGTACAGCAATGCTGCGTTGGCGATTGCCGCCGCCGAGGTCGCCAGCGCAAGCCCGGCGTGATTGGCGGCATAGCCGATGCGGGTGAGATACCAGGCCAGCACGATACTCAAAACGAGATTGACGACCAGGGCGATCAGGCCGTACTTGACGGGCGTTTTGGTGTCTTCCTCGGCGAAAAACGCCGGTGCCAGGATCTTGACGAAGGAAAATCCGATGAGTCCGATCGCAAACGCCTGCAGACTGACGGCGGCCATCTCGACATCGAATGCTGTGAATACACCGCCGAAGAACAGCGTCACCATCAGTGGCACCGCCAGCACGATCAGCCCGATGGCTGCCGGGACCGAGATGATGATGACGAGTTTCATGGACCAGTCGACGGTCTTCGAGAATTCCTCCATGGAACGGTTGGCGGCCTGCTTCGAGAGCGTCGGCAGCATGACCGTCGCCAGCGCAATTCCGAACAATCCGAGTGGGAATTCCATCAGCCGATCGGAGTAATACAGGTAACTGATCTTGCCAACGCCGAGCATCGAGGCAATGACGCTGCCGATCAAAACGTTGATCTGTGCGACCGACGAACCGAATATCGCCGGCACCATCAGCCTGCCAACGCGACGCACGCCATCGTGTTGCGGCCGCCACCTTGGTCGCGGAATGGCGTGGACCCGGGCAAGAAACGGTACCAGGAACGCGAGCTGAATCAGCCCGCCAGCGAATACGCCGTAGGCAAGCGCCATGCCGGGCTGCTCCAGCAAAGGCGCGAGCCAGATGGCGCATCCGATGATGCAGACATTCAGGATGACGGGTGTAAATGCCGGTGCGGCAAATTTCCCGTAGGTATTGAGAATACCGGCGGCAAATGCGGTCAGTGAGACAAAAAGCAGATAAGGAAAGGTAAATCGCAACATGGCAGTTGCGAGGTCGAAGCGGCCGTCGTCATCGATGAATCCCGGGGCGACGATCATCACCAGCAGAGGTGCTGCGACGACCCCGACCAGGGTGATAACGAACAGCGCAAGCCCGAAGGTGCCGGCTACGCCATCGACGAATTCCCGCGATGCGTGGCCGTCATTACTTTCCTTGAAGCGTGCCATGACCGGTACGAAGCCCTGCGAAAACGCGCCTTCGGCAGAGAAGCGCCGTAACATGTTCGGTATCTTGTTGGCGACGAAAAACGCATCCGAGACAATGCTTGCGCCGAAAAACCGGGCGAGCACGATATCGCGAAGCAGACCGAGGATGCGAGACAGCAGGGTCATCGCACTGACGACGGACGTCGACTTCAGGAGCCTGCGTCCCGAAACGGGCTTTGCGGTCGCCCCCGGGACAGCATCGCCGGTGGCTCGATCGTTTGGCATAGGGACAGCGGTCCGGGTTTCGAGGTTCTTAAGTCTAGCTCGAAATGCGGCCGGAAATCAGTGCTTTAGGCACGATACGAGGCCGTCATTGACAATCCATGGCCGGCCGCGAATAATACGCCGCTCTTCGCGGCCGGACAGCGGGGACGCGCCCCGGCCAGACACCCTGATCGACGGATTTTGTTGCAGTGGCAAACATCAAATCAGCCCAGAAACGCGCCCGCCAGGGCGACAAGCGCCGGCTCCACAACATGGGACTGCGCTCCAGGATGCGTACCCATATCAAGGCAGTCATTGCGGCTGTCGAAAAAGGCGACAAGGAAGCGGCCCAAGCCGCTTACAAGGCAGCCGTGCCGGTCATCGACAGCATGATCAACAAGGGTATCGTCAACAAGAACAAGGCAGCTCGCCACAAGAGCCGCCTGAACAAGATGGTCAAGGCGCTGGCCGCCTGATCGACGGACCAACAAACTCAATCTTTTACCAGCAGTTCGGTCCGCTGCCGCTGTAGCCTTTTTCGCCCGTGTGCGTCAGGGTCAGGTTGGCGCACTTGGTATCCTTGTCGGCCTGTTGCAACTGCGGTTCCGCAGTTGCGGTGTAGGTCGTGTCCGAAGTGTCCGACAGCGAGATGCTGTAGACGCGCTCCGGGTCCGAGGCATCCACGACCTTGCCTTCCTCGTTCATCATGAACGGGCTTGCGGAAAAACCGAGATTCTCGAGCGTCGACGCGTAGCGCTTGTTGTCCATGAAGTATTGCTGCTGGCGGTCGGCGACCTGCAGCAGCATCGACGTACCCGCCGCACGCTTTGCCCGAACGATGTACTGGACGTACAGCGGATATGCCGTCGAGGCGATGATGGCGATGATCGCGAGCACCACCATCAACTCGAGTAGGGTGACGCCGGACTGCCGTGTCCTTTGAGCGAATCGTTTCATGTTGCACCTATAGATCGGTGTCTTCGTGCAGGTACCAGTAGGTCCGCCAGCGCGTGGCCACGTCGACAGTGTCGATCTGCAGGTCGGGTCGCAGGATCTTGTTCGGCGGAATCGATACCACCTCGGCCGGTATGCCGAGCGACTTCAGCTCGACGTCGCGGTCTGCCTTGGTGGTTCCGGCTTCGCCATCGCCGGCATCGGGGTCGTCGGGATCGTCACTGGTGTCGTAGTTGATCACCGCGCTGGCATTCTGCAGCGACACGGCGTACAGCTTGCCACCGCCCTCCGACGGTGTGCAGGCATTCTCCGGTCCGCCGCCGGGCGGAATGTACGAGGTAAAGAACACCGAACCCGAGATCGTCAGTGCGGTCGCCAGTACCTTTTCGCCCAACGATTCCAACTGCAGTTTCCAGCCGGTATTCAGGTCGATACCGCAATTGGCGCCTTCCTGCAGGCAATTGTCGGTGACGTCACCGAGGTCGGCAATCTCGATGCCGGTATTGGTGCCGGCGCCGACCGCGGTACCGCGATCCTTGATCATGAACATCCAGTTGCCCGCGGGGCCCGCCTTGTCCAGCGGGTCGGCACGGTCGCCGGAGCCGATGATGATGGCGTCGAAGTTGCCGGCGTCGTCCTTGGTCTGCACCATGTCGGGCCGGTGGAAGAAGCGCCGGTCATCCCATTTGCCGCCAGCGCCACTGGCGTGCCGCCCGAGCGAGGCCAGCAGCGACAGTTTCCAGTCGCTGGTGTTGTCGCCCTCGAGATCGGCGCGCCAGACGTTGCCGCCGGTATCGCCGACCACGATGCGATCGGTGAGTCCGTCTCCGTCGGTGTCCGCCACGGTCAGTGCCGACGGAATGCTGTCGACGAGACCGGGGTGCTCGAATACCTGGCCTGACGCGCCGGCACCGCCGCCACGTGCCTTCCAGATCAGGTCACCGGTCTCGGCATTGACGACGTAAATGGCGTTGCCTTCCGAATCGTCCGTACCGACGCCGCTGCGATCGTCCTTGTTGACGTCGTAGCCGCCGCCGAAAAACACGGCGGGCACCGGTCCACTGCCGGCATCCACCAGGCCGACCCGAGGATTGGAAAACGTCAGCCCGAGTTCACCGAAATCGCCGCTCTTGTTGATCGTCCACATCAGCCGTGGAGCCTCCGGATTGGAAACATCGAGCGCGTAATACGATTTGCCACCGCGGCGCATGCCGAAGAAGATCCAGACCCGGTCTCCGGATTCGATATTGCCGTCGAAATCCTTGTCTTCGATGTAGGCAACCGGTGCACCGTCGATCGTGTATGGGTGTGCAGTCGCCGCGGAATTGGTGCGCATTATCTTCTGCGCCGGCATTGCCGCGCGCGGCATGAAAGCCCAGACCTCTTCGCCGCTTTCGGCACCACCGGTGGTGGTATTGCGAATCATGCGCAAAGTGCCGTCATTCGAACCAACCGCGAGATAAATGGCCGGGTTGCTCGAACTGTAGCCGCCGCGGGTGCCGAAGTTGATCGGCAACGGACGGGAATGCAGCGCATCGCCGAACAACCATTCCCGCGCCTCGTTCTTGACGTTATCACCATCCAGATCGTCGACGTCGAGTCCGCGAGCGTACGCCAGGAGCGTTGCGGCTTCGCTGATGCTCGCGGCATTCAGGTCGCTTTGTAATTCGCCGGCAATCGTCATATCGACGTTCAGCGAGGCAAGCGTTGTCGGCGTTCGGTCGTAGTAAATGGTCCTGCCGCCGACGCCGTTCGATGATTGCGGGCTGCCGGCCAGGAATCCAGGAATCTTTTGCCCGGAACCGCCGCGACCAACCGTACGGCCGTCGCGTCCGGTCACTTCGCCGGCCTGCAGGTCCGGCGCCGGCAACATGTCCGGCACGGTCCAGTGCGTCAGTGCATCGAAGCGCAGACGGCCGTCCGCCGCCACCGCGCCCTGGCCGAGTGCATCTACCAGCGCGGCGTTTGCCGTGGAGCTGTTGGCGCCGACCAGCTTCAGTTTCTTGACGTTACCGACCCAGGCTGGTCTGCCACCCTTGTCCACCTGGAACAGCGCGAGATAGACGTTATCGGTGACCTCGGCACGGTTGAATACGTTGACGGGCACGGACGCGGCGACGAAGGTCGTGCTGACACTCAGGATCTGCTTGAAGATTTCCTGCAGGGTCGCAACCAGCTCATCCGGGTTTTCGCTCAGCTCGAGCGGTGCGCCGGTACCGCCGGCCTGCGCGTAACCGATGGTCGTGGTGTTGATGAAGTTCGGGTCGACCATGAAATACGAGGTGACGTTTTGCTGATCGGGTAGGTTCGGCGTCGATCCGTAGTTACCGTCCGCAAGGTCCGCGTCGTACATGTAGCGTATGACATCCGCAAAATCATCTTGCGGCGATCCGAAACCGCCGTTTATGATCGGTGCGGCAATCGCTGCATCGGAATCGTCTTCCTGGTTTGCAACGAAGAACAGGGGATTGACGGTGAATACTTTGGAGCATTCACCACCGCTTTCAAACGGGGTTTCGTAAGTCGGCTTGCTCATCGGCGGATTTTCGATGCTCTTGTCCCAGTCAGAGCCCGGATGCTCCTGGTCCAGATTTTGTTGGTTGTTGGTGCCGTAATCGGTCCAGCCGTTGTGCGCGTTATAAACGCCCTGCCCGGTCAGGTAGCGGAAGAATTCGAAGAACAGTTCCTTACCCTGGAAGGAATGACTCATGTTACCCTGCGGCGTCGGCATGGCCGACAGGATCCCGTGAAATTCCGCCTTCGCACCATTGGTATCGCCGACGGTAAATTCTTTGAATCCCATCGCGATATACCCGCCATTACTGCATCCTGTGCGGCCGTAACCTTCGCAATTGTTGCGATTGTCGTGGTTGAGCATCAGGCCCACTTTCACGCCTTCGAGCGGATCCATGACCTTGCGCAGCGCACCGCGCAGCACGTCGAAAAACACGTAAGGCCCGGTGGGGCTCATGTAACCCTCGGCAATCAGCGTGTCGCATTCATTGCCGTTGCAGGCCGTCGAGCCCAGGTTCGGCCGGTAGTCCAGCGAGAACATGACCATTGGCAGGCTCTCCGGCGGCAATACGTTCCCCTGATCGATATAGATATCGGTGTCGTCAGCGTAGGCGCTGCCGAACAACGACGTCGTCGCTGCGACGACGACCATCAGCAATAGTTTCTGTCTTAAGGTTTCCATACCTGGCTTCCTGATAAGAAATTCTTTCGCCGCTAGAACTTGGGCACCAGCACCAGCACACCCTCGCTCAACAGCTGTTTGCCGAGCGATTCCTCGGTGCGGTCGTAGGTTGTGGTGACGCCGAAAGACGCACTCGTAAATTTATCGATGCTGGACTCGACACCCCGCGGCGGCGGCCGAGTCAGCGGGCCTTCGCGCTCGACCCTGGCCCTCAAATGGCCGTTGACGACGGCCAGTGCGAGGACAGGGTTTTCGACCGGCAGGTCGAACTGGTCGCAGCCCGACTCACCGGCGGTACAAATCGTGTATCCGGCGCCACCGATGACCGGCGTCGCGGACGGGTTGGAGACGATGGCATCGGCAAGTGCCTGGACACCCTGCTCCGCCGCGATTCGCGACTCCTCGTTTTGCGCCATGAAGAGCCCGATGTTGCTCGCCTGCATCGACGACACGGTCAACAGGGAGATCACCACGAGAAACATGATAGTGATCATCAAAATCGCACCGCGCTGCCGCTTTGCCAGTTGGCTTCGTCCTAACATCATGTCAAAACCCCATCGCATTCAGGCTGCGTATGTTCTGTATGGTGACCGTCGTCGATTCAATGCGGCGTCGGAATCCGTCGTTCGGCACGAATGGCGGCGCATTGCTGATCGTGTAGGTTTTGTCGTTGTCGTAGCGCTGGTCTTCCAGCAAGGTGCGCGCCTGTATGAATATGCGTGCCGAAACGACCGTTTGCATTTGAGCCAGCGTCGGATTCGGCAGGAAAACGTTGGCATTGCCGTCCGCGCTGGTATCGATTCCGTACTCAACCTGCAGGTTCTCGATACCGGATGCCAGGCATTCGGTCGTCATGGTCGGCGCCAGCCCACCAAGCGTCTTCCGGCAAAGTGTCGGGATGCCGTCACCGGCAACCTCGGCGTAATTACGTATGTAAAAAATGCTCGGCCGGTACTCCCAGTCGGAGCGTGGATTCGGCACATTGATCACCGGCGTGCCGGTAATGGGTTCCTGAAACAGCAAGCCGACCGTGCCGTTGGTTCTCAGGTATACGCCGCCCGCTGAAGGGATTGCCGTGCGCACACCCGCGACCCGTTTGATGGCAACGATATCCGTACCCGCCTGGAATTCCGCAGCATCGATACAGGAAAAGTTTGCAGCGGCATTCGCGGCGGTCGCGTTGTCCAGCGCCAGGACCGACAGCGACTGCGAGGTTCCGGCCGTCACCATCTGGTACATCCAGTCGGCAGCCGCGATCGGTCCGCAGTCCGTGCCGAGCGTCAGGCTGTTGTCGGGCGTTACCGAACCGGGAATCAACAGGTCTGCATAATGGCCGGCCATGCTCAGGTCGAATGCCAGTTCGCGCAACGCGTGGCGCGCGTCGTCCTGCATCCTGAGGACGTTCTCGTCCTGTTTGAAGGCGCGGCTGTTTGCGGTGAACACGGAGATGACCGCGATGCTGAGCAACAGGGAAAGCAGCATCGCAACCATCAGTTCGACCAGGCCGAGGCCGCGCTGACATGACTTATAGATAATGTGCGTATTTGGTTTCATGGCGCTCAGATGTTCGGGTCGATGTAGGTGGTAATGCGCAAGACTCGACGGAATTCGTCGCCGGCGCCGTATTTACCGGTGCCCGCTCCGCAGTCGGAGATGTTCGAGTTGGCCATCGATATCGGGCCCTGCCAGGCAACGGACACACCATATATACCGGCAATGCCGCCGGCCGGTCCGTCGATGCACAGGGTCGGATTCAACATGCCACCTGCCGCGCCGCCCTGGGCAGCTTCCTGTTCGCCATCGAGCGTTTGCTCCCAGAACCACAGGTCGTGGGCCGCCTTCTGTTGAGCCGTACACGGCGCCGCGGCATCCTTGCAATTTGGCACCGGCTCCGCACCAATCACGCCGCCGCCCAGATCGGGTGCCGCGAGGTAGGTTGCGATGCCATTGCCGTTCGCGCGCATTTCCTCGAGCAGGCCGTAAGCGATATGCGAAGCGGTCGTACGCTGATTACTCTCGTAATTCGATTTCTTCGCGACCGCCTGCAAGCCGGCAATCGACAGCAGGCCGACCGTGAATATCACCATCGCCACGAGCAATTCGATCAGGGAAAATCCGTTTTGTCTTTTGCGGTCAATCATCGCCAATTATTCCTTCTTAACCGCAGCTCAGCGAGACGCCCGGCGTATCCTTATCGGCAACCCGCGGCCGGCCGGAGAGATCGACGATGATCGCCTTGGCATATTCGGCACCGCGTTTGTCGCAGAAGGTGAATCGGCCGGAGTTTTCGCTGACAAAATTTTTCATCGCGCGACCATTCGGCCGATACATGAGGAAAGCGGGGTACTGCCCGGAACTGATCGTTACGCCTTCTGCCTCCGAGCCGGTGCGAAGCACGGTTTCATTGGCGTCGACGACCTGGTCGCTGTCACGATCGACGAATGCGATCCAGCCTTCGGCCCAGTCGACGGCTTCGCAATTGTCGCCGCTGCTGCTCGCGCACAGCGTTACCCGGGTATTGGTGGTAATCGCGGTATTGCGCGCAAGGTGAATGCCGGAGATGAGCTCATTGAGGTTGCCGGTCATGTTCGAGTTCAGCCGGAACGACTGCATGCCGGGCAAGGCAACGGTAATAAGGACGGACGCCACCGCGATAGTGGTCATCAGTTCAATGAGCGAATATCCCTTTTGCTTTAACATTGATGCGTCCTGCAAATTCCTTCCGTCGTCTGACACCGGTTCCGTCCGGAATCAGTCACGATTCAATTCGCCTGTTTCCAAGCTTGGGACAATTATCCCGTCTTTAACGGTTGGACGAAGTGAGACGAATCTCACAGTTGAAAATGTGAACTGGATGAGCTGACGAACGGCAGCTTCGAGCCGACGAACGGTCAATTACCGGTTCGCTTATGTCAACAGAGCCCGCATTGTTGCTTGCTTCGAGCAAAGTTTGCGCATCGCTTGAGCGGCGTGGCCTGGAAAAACTCGCCTTTATATTTTGTTAAGTCGAAGCAATATGCCGAGAAGGAGTTTTGGTCCGTGAAACCTATATATTGGCTCGGCGGCAAGGATACTTTGTTACATAATGCGCTTAGTCGACCGCTGATTTCGCCTTTTCCCCGGACGATTTTTCGAGAAATTGCATGACCTGCTGTCCGAGGGACTCGGTGCCCTTACCGGTCGCCGCGCTGACCTCGAAAACCGGGCCGTCCCAGCCGCGCCGGTCCAGCAAAGCCGACTTGGCGGCGGCCAGCTCGTCGTCACCGAGCAGATCGATCTTGTTGATGACCAGCCAGCGGGGCTTTGCGGCAAGCTCCCCGGAATACTTTTCGAGTTCGGCCTGAATGGCGTCGACGCCGTCGGCCGGCGATTCGTTTTCACCTGGCGGCGCAATATCGACGATATGCAAAAGCAGCCGTGTGCGCTGAAGATGCTTCAGGAAGCGTATGCCGAGACCGGCGCCTTCGGCCGCGCCTTCGATCAGGCCCGGTATGTCCGCCATAACGAAGCTTTGCGCGGCGCCGACCGAAACAACACCGAGATTCGGATGCAGTGTCGTGAAGGGATAGTCGGCGACTTTGGGCCTGGCTTTCGACATGGCCCGGATGAGGGTCGACTTTCCGGCGTTCGGCAAACCGACCAGGCCGACGTCCGCCAGCAGCATCAATTCCAGTGCCAGGTGCCGCGCCTCCCCCGCCGTACCCTGGGTGGTCTTGCGCGGCGCCCGGTTGGTGCTGCTCTTGAAGTGGGCATTGCCCAGGCCGCCGCGCCCGCCTTCGGCAACCTTGAGGCGCTCACCATCCTCGGTCAGGTCGCCGATCAGCTCACCGGTATCGACGTCGCGAACGATCGTGCCGCACGGCACCTTGACTACGAGATCCTTTCCGGAGCGTCCTGTCCTGTCCTTGCCCGCTCCGGCCTGGCCGCTTTCGGCGCGAAATTTCCTCGCCACGCGAAAATCGACGAGCGTGTTGATTGCGTCATCGGCGACCAGGTATACGCTTCCGCCGTCGCCGCCGTCGCCACCGTCCGGGCCGCCCTTTTCGATGAATTTTTCGCGCCGGAAACTCAAAGTACCGTGGCCGCCATTGCCTGCCTGGACACGAATGGTTGCTTCGTCGATGAATTTCATTAGTCGATTCTAATGCACGAACAAAAAACCCCGCTCGTGCGGGGCTTCTTGTGACTGATTCTGCAGAAGTGGCTTTGTGGAAGCGGCTTTGTGGAAGCGGCTTTAGCCGCGATACCCAGCAAGGGCCCGCCAGTAAAGGTCAGCTCGTTTCGACGCTCACGAACTGGCGGTTCTTCGGCCCTTTCTTGTGAAATTTCACCTGGCCATCGGCTTTCGCGTAAAGCGTGTGATCACGCCCTACGCCCACGTTGACGCCGGCATGAAACCGCGTGCCACGCTGACGCACGATAATGTTGCCCGCCAGCACCTCCTCGCCGCCAAAAATCTTGACGCCAAGTCGTTTGGATTCGGAGTCGCGACCGTTCTTGCTGCTGCCGCCTGCTTTCTTGTGTGCCATCGATCTGTTCCTGCTTTGTCCTGTTGCCCAATATTAATCAAATTACGTTGTCGAAGCTGCTCCGTGAGAGCGGCTTCGTGGGAGCGGCTTCGTGGGAGCGGCTTTAGCCGCGATCCCTTATCCCTTATCCCTTATCCCTTTCCCTTATGTTTTCTTTTTGGCCGCCTTTTTCTTCGCCGGTTTCTTGGCCGCGGTCTTCTTGCCCGCTGCCTTCTTTTTCGCGGCCTTTTTTGCCGCCGGTTTCTTGGCGGCCGGCTTTTTCGCCGCCGGTTTCTTTTCGGCCTGCGCCGCTGCGTCCCTGGCCGGCGCCTTGCCGGCACCGGTGATGCTGGTGATTTCGACCTCGGTGAAATACTGACGGTGCGAGTGCTGGCGCAGGTAATTCTTGCGGCGCTTGAACTTGATCACGCTCACCTTGTTGCTCTTACCCTGTCGCAGTACCTTGGCGCTGACACTGCCACCCGTTACCAGCGGATTGCCGACCTTGATGTTGTTGCCCTCGCCCACCAGCAGCACTTCGTCGAACTTGACGTTCGCGCCCTCGTCCGCGTCGAGCTTTTCGAGTTTCAATACCTCGCCTTTGCTCGCCCGGTACTGTTTACCGCCTGAGCGAAAAACCGCATACATTGCCATGTTCTCCAACGAGCAGGTTACAGGCCATGTAACTTGCTGAGAATTATGAAGTTTTTGGGGATGCGGGCCGACCGCAATCCGCTGCCGTGGAGACCTGCCGCCACAAAAGAGCGGGAATTTTATAGATTCGGGCCACGCCGGTCAACGGTAGCCCCGATGAAATCTCACTTTATTTCAATGGCTTGCAAAGCTGCATCCGGGCCTGCCTGGGGGCGCCACAGGTCGCCACGTTGCGACAATTCAGGCATTATCTCGCGGTAATGCAACTCGCCGAAAATAAAGCAGTTTCCTTAGGCTTCGACGAAGTCAGGGCGCTGGCCGATGCGGACATGCGAGCGGTCAATGCGCTCATTCGTGAAAGCCTGGCGTCCGACGTTGCCCTGGTTTCGGAAGTTTCGGAATACATCGTCACCAGCGGCGGCAAGCGGCTGCGGCCGCTGATCGTGCTGCTCGCGGCGCGTGCCCTCGGTTACGCGGGCAATCAGCAGATTCGCGCCGCCGCGATTATCGAATTCATACACACCGCGACGCTGCTGCACGACGACGTCGTGGACTCCTCGGATCGCCGCCGCGGCAGGGATACCGCCAATATCGTGTTCGGCAACCAGGCCAGCGTGCTCGTCGGCGACTTCCTGTATTCGCGCGCCTTCCAGATGATGGTCGATATCGGCAGCATGCGAGTGATGCAAATCCTCGCAGACGCCACCAACACGATCGCCGCCGGCGAGGTCATGCAGCTGATGAACATGCACGACCCGGACGTTACCGAGGCCAGTTACCGCAAGGTGATCTACCGCAAAACCGCTCGGTTGTTCGAAGCCGGTGCCCAGATTTCCGCGGTCCTCGCCGAGCGCGACCAGCGCGACGAAGAGGCGATGGTCTGTTACGGGCAAAACCTGGGTACGGCATTCCAGCTTATCGACGATGCCCTCGACTACGATGCGTCGCCAGAGGAGCTCGGCAAGAATCTCGGCGACGACCTGGCAGAGGGCAAGCCGACCCTGCCGCTCATCTATGCGATGGAGAACTGCTCACAAAGCGAGCGCAAGATGATCCGGGCGGCGATCGAGGCCGGCGGACTCGAGAAAATGCACGAGATCCACGATGTCATCGACAGCACCGGTGCAATCCAGTACACCAGGGACCGCGCCCAGGAGGCGGCCGACATCGCCATTGAAGCAATCGCCGGGGTTCCCGACTCGGTTTACAAGCAGGCGCTGATTACCATCGCCGAGTTCGCCGTCAGGCGACGCTCCTGAGAAACCTCGCCGGCAAATGGCCATCGACCGGCGTTCCTTTATTAGCAGGATCCTCGCGCTCGTCGGCGCCAGCGGCCTGATGCGACCGGCATCGGCAAGCCGCAAACCGTCGGCAGCTTCGTCGCGGCATTTCGAATTCGCCATCATCGGCGCCGGACTGCTCGGCTCGGCGGCAGCACGCCATCTGTCACAGCAAAGCGACTCGGTCGCGCTGATCGGGCCCGCCGAGCCCGCAAACGTCAGCAGTCACCAGGGTATTTTCGCGAGCCACTACGATGCCAGCCGGCTGGTGCGCGGCGTCGACCCCGATCTCACCTGGGCCACGCTTGCGGTGCGTTCGATCGAACGCTATCGCGATATCGAGGAGGCGGCTGCTCTGCGTTTCTACAATGAAATTGGCTACATGATGGTCACGCCCGGCGGCCTGGGCGAAGAC
>JAWWCT010000072.1:0-17467 GCA_033720315.1 Woeseiaceae bacterium
CGCATCGTTGAAACATTCGCATTCGGTGGCGAGGGAGCCGAGAATTACTCGGATGAATCCTTCGCTCTGTTCGCCATAGCCACTGCCACCACTCACCATGATCTGCGCATCCCGGATAAGGTAATCGACGATTTCCCTTGTGGTACCGAGCCTTGAGATATTCACCCAGATCATGAAGCCTGATTCCGGAAGCTGGCAGCGGACTCCGGGCACTTCATTCAGCATGCGAAAGGCACGCTTTCTCCGTTCATCAAAGATCGCATTGAATCGTTGCCCGGGCCCGTCTTCAGCAATTCCAGCGACCGCCCCGTACTGAGCAAAAGTATTCGTGGCGCCGAGTACATTGACTGCCGAGCCGTACATGACACTCATGATGTCCGCACACGCGACGTTGTAGCCGACGCGGTAGCCGCTCAGGCCCAGTCCTTTGGAGGTCGAAAACACGGAGATGGTGCGTTCCCACATGCCGGGCAGTGCAGCGGGGGTGACGAACTCTTTCCCGTCGAACACTGCGCCTTCGAACGCTTGATCGACCACCACAAACAGATCGTGCTCGATCGCGAACTTGCTGAGCTTCTCCAGGCTCTCCCTTGAATAGACTTTGGTCGTCGGGTTGTTTGGGTGTGTCAGCACGATGGCTTTGGTCTTGTTCGAGACACGCTTTTCGAATTCGTCGATGTTGAGATCAAACCCGTCTTCCTCTCGCAAAGGAACGCTGACGCTGGTGGCCCCGCACAGCATCACGTCTTTGAAGTTGTTCGGATAACTCGGGTCGGGATTCAGTACCTCGTCTCCTTCGCTCACGAGGACGCGAATCGCATAGTAAAGGCCCATGTCGGAACCCGGGGTGACGATGATTTCGCGCTCGGGATCCGCCTTGATGCCATTGAAATCCTGCAGTTTCCTGGCAATGGTCTCGCGCAATTCCAGCAGTCCGGACGGAAACGTATAGTGGGTCTTACCCGTCTCCAATGCACGGATGGTTGCCTTGATAATGTCGGGCGAAACCAGCGCATCCTGCACGGGCGGATCGGCGCGTTGCGGATCCGCCCAGTTCATGCGCATGACGCCGTTCTCGAAGTGATTTGTCATGCCGCGGGCAAAATCCGCGGAAGCTGCAGATGCGAAGTGCGGATTCATCTTCCTCTGAATGCCTGACAGCTCGGTCAGGGGAGTCGTATCCGATAACTGTGTGTTGCCGGCCGCTGGTTGCATCGACTCGGCGTCCTGCCCGAGGCTCGCCCGCGTGGTCGCAGCGAGCGAAGCGAGGCTGATTCCGATGAACTCCCTTCTTTTCAGTGACATCGTGCGCTCCTTTTCAAAATTTGATCAGGCAAGGCTTTAGCGTGTGGAACGAAATAGAGCCGAAGATTTGTTGACGAGCATCGCAGTCGGTCCGGTCCAATGGTCGCATCCGGGGAAAAAGATAACATGCGCGGAAATACCCGGGCCCGGGGCGACCGGAGGAATCCACTTCGGTTAAAGAGTCTCGGAATCTCAGCGAGCCAGCCAGGCACGGCATCACCCCGCCAAAGACGGCGGGAACTCACTTTCCGACGTGATGGTGACAATTCGCTCGCTGTAAAAGCCGTTGAAGTCGGTGCGGCCGGTCAGGCTGTAGGCGCCTATTTCCCCGAACTCGATGTGATCACCGGGGCGAATGTCGCTGGGCAACTCGACCTTGCCCGGGAGCGTGTCTTCCGAGTCGCAGGTCGGGCCGTTGAGCTCGAACGGCATGGTTTCACCTGCCAGGCGATTGCCGTTGCGGAACGTTCGGGCGGGGTAGCGGTCGTGGCCGTCGTATCTGAGTTCCCAGAAAATGCCATGCATGCCGTCGTTCAGGAACAGGCGGTCTTCCTTGCGCAACAGCACCTCGGTGACAGCGGACATTCCCGGCGCGGCAAGGGCACGGCCGGGTTCGCCGAGCAGTTCGGCGTCGTCGGCGAGCGGTAACGCTTTCACGGAGTCGCTCACGGCCCGGAAATAGGCGTCGAGCTCGGGGACCTTGAAGCCGGGATAATTTTTTGGATAGCCGCCGCCGACATCGAGCAAGCGTATCTTGAATGGCATTTTCTCGAGAACGGTCCTGGTTAGCGAAATCGCGTAGCGGTACGCCTGTGGATCGATGACCGACGAACCCACATTGAAGGCGACGGCCGGCTCGGCACCGCTGTCTTTGATCGCGTTCAACAGTGCCGGCATCCTTTGCGGAACCTCGCCGAAGCGGAACGAGAGGTCGGACATGGCGGCTTTGTGGTGCACCGCCATGCGCGCGAAGACCACGGCGCGCGACATGTCGATCTCCTTGGCGAGCAGGGGCAGGGCGTCGATGTGATCGACCATGAAATGGCGAACGCCGCAGCGTTGTTGCGCGATTCTGGCCGCATCGCGGATGCGCGAGGGCACCATGAAGTACTTGGTGCCGTCGGGGCAGAGCCGGTGTGCGAGTTCGATCTCGGGCAGCGAGGCGCAGTCGAAGTGCCGCAGCCCCGCGTCGATCAGCAGGCTCATGACGCGCGGGTCGGAATTGGCCTTTACGGCATACAGGGTTCGCCCGGGGAATCCCTGGAGGAACCTCTTGGTGTTTTCGCGGTATACGTGGGGGAAAATGCAATATACGGGGTCTTTCGGCTCGAGTGCACGCAGCATGCCGGCGACGCTCGCAAACTGCGTAACGTCGCGAGCCGGCCTGCCGGAAATATCGTTTCGTGTCAGTGGCGTACTCATCGGTCCATACAGTCTACGGCGCGGGGCGTGGCACGACAATTTCCGCCGCTCGCGGGCACCGTGGGGCTTATGCCGTCTGGGGCTGGCTGATACAATGCTGCGGGCTAAAAAAATCACACACACGAACGATTCACATGCTGCAAGAGTACCTGCCGATCCTGATGTTCCTGTGCGCCGCGGCGGCGATCGGGCTGCTACTCCTGGCGATAGGCTTTACCGTCGGGCATGGGCAAAAAGACGATGAAAAACTGTCGCCTTACGAGTGCGGATTCGAGGCTTTCGAAGACTCGCGCATGAAATTCGACGTCCGCTATTACCTGGTCGCGATCCTGTTCATCATCTTCGACCTGGAAATCGCCTTTCTCTTTCCGTGGGCGGTGTCCCTGGACGCGGTCGGGCTGTTCGGTCTGATTTCGATGGCAATCTTTCTTGCGGTGCTGGTCGTCGGCTTCATTTATGAATGGAAAAAGGGTGCGCTCGAATGGGATTGACCCGGTCCGCAACTTCGACGGCACAGCGCGCGCCGGACCCAGGCGCCGAAAACGCGGGCGTCAGCCTGCAAAAGAAAGGTTTTGTCGTCGCCAGCGCCGATGCCGTCATGAACTGGGCGCGTACCGGATCGATGTGGCCGGTGACCTTCGGCCTGGCCTGCTGTGCAGTCGAGATGATGCACGCCGGCGCCAACCGCTACGATCTTGATCGCTTCGGCATAATCTTCCGACCGAGCCCGCGGCAGTCCGACGTCATGATCGTCGCCGGAACGCTTTGCAACAAGATGGCGCCGCCGATCAGGAAAGTCTATGACCAGATGGCGGAACCTCGCTGGGTCGTGTCCATGGGATCCTGTGCCAACGGCGGCGGCTATTACCACTATGCCTATTCGGTCGTGCGCGGCTGCGATCGGATTATTCCGGTCGATGTGTATGTCCCCGGTTGTCCGCCGACAGCCGAGGCGCTGGTCTACGGACTGATCCAGCTGCAAAAGAAAATACGTCGCACCAGCACGATTGCCAGGTAATCCATATAAATAATGAGTAGCGCTTACGAGAAGCTGGCCGCTCGGATAGAGCAACGCTTTGCCGGGCAGGTCACCCGCGTTCCATCGATCTGTGGCGAGCTGACCTACGAAGTCGGCAAGGACGACCTGGTCGCGGTCGCCACGTCGCTACGCGATGACGAAGGCTTCGAACAGCTTATCGACGTCTGTGGCGTGGATTACCTGACCTACGGCAAAAGCGAATGGACGACCGAAAGTGCCACGGAGACCGGCTTCAGCCGGGGTGTCGAGCCGGATCCGGTCATTCTCGACGAGAGCGACACGTTCGACCCGCGTCGGTTTGCGGCCGTTTACCACCTGTTGTCGGTCGCCAACAACCGGCGCTTGCGACTCAGGGCCTTCGCCGGTGAAAGCAATCCGCCGATCCTGCCGTCGCTGGTGGATGTCTGGAGTGCCGCGAACTGGTTCGAGCGCGAGGCATTCGACCTTTTCGGCATCCTGTTCGACGGTCACCCGGACCTGCGCCGCATCCTCACCGATTACGGTTTCATCGGCCATCCGTTCCGCAAGGATTTTCCGCTGATCGGCAATGTCGAGGTCACCTACGACGCAGACAAGGGTCGCGTCGTGTATCAACCGGTGAGCATCGAGCCGCGAACCCTTGTGCCGCGCGTGATCCGCGACGACAACCGTTACGCAAAGGACCTGAAAGACGGGGCAACGGATGGCTGAAATCCAGAATTTCACCATGAACTTCGGGCCGCAGCATCCTGCCGCGCACGGTGTGCTGCGCCTGGTGCTCGAGATGGACGGCGAGGTGATCCAGAAAGCCGACCCGCACGTCGGGCTGCTGCACCGCGCCACCGAGAAGCTCGCCGAATCGAAGCCGTATTCGCAGAGCATCGGTTACATGGATCGCCTCGACTACGTGTCGATGATGTGCAACGAGCACGGCTACGTGCTTGCCATCGAAAAACTGCTGGGCATCAAGCCGCCGATCCGCGCGCAGTACATTCGCGTCATGTTCGACGAGATCACCAGGATCCTGAATCACCTGATGTGGCTCGGCGCGCACGGTCTCGACATCGGCGCGATGACGATGTTCCTGTATTGCTTCCGCGAGCGTGAAGATCTCATGGACTGCTACGAGGCGGTGTCCGGCACCCGTATGCACGCCACGTATTACCGGCCTGGCGGCGTGTACCGCGATCTGCCCGAGGAGATGCCGACCTACCAGGTGTCCAAGTGGCGGGACCAGAAGACCGTCGACAAGCTGAATGCCGTGCGCCAGGGCTCGTTGCTGGATTTCATCGACGATTTTTGCGCGCGTTTTCCGGCCTGCGTCGACCAGTACGAAACCCTGTTGACGGAAAACCGCATCTGGAAGCAGCGTACCGTGAACATCGGCGTGGTGTCGCCGGAGCGTGCCCTGAACCTTGGTTTTACCGGCCCGATGCTGCGCGGCTCCGGGGTGGAGTGGGACCTGCGCAAGAAACAGCCGTACGAGGTCTATCACAAGCTCGATTTCGACATTCCCGTCGGTACCAACGGCGATTGCTACGACCGCTACCTCGTGCGGGTCAACGAGATGCGCCAGTCGAACCGCATCGTCAAGCAGTGCGTCGACTGGTTGAAGGACAACCCCGGCCCGGTGATGCTCGACGACCGCAAGATCGTTGCGCCGACGCGCATCGAGATGAAAGACGACATGGAGTCGCTGATTCATCACTTCAAGCTGTTCACGGAAGGCTATTGCGTGCCGGAAGGCGAGGCATATGCCGCCGTGGAGGCGCCGAAAGGCGAATTCGGCGTGTACATGATCTCCGACGGTGCCAACAAGCCCTATCGCGTCAAGGTGCGTGCGCCCGGTTTCGCGCATCTCGCCTCGATGTCGGAAATGGTCGAAGGGCACATGCTGGCTGATGTCGTCGCCGTCATCGGCACGCAGGACATCGTGTTCGGCGAGATCGATCGATGACTGAAGCCGCCGTACTGTCAGATCACGTGCGCGAGGAAATCGATCGCTGGATCGGCAGATTCCCCGAAGGCAAGCAGCGTTCCGCAGTCATCGGTGCTTTGCACGCAGCACAGCACGAAAACGACGGTTACCTGACGCTCGAACTCATGGACGCGATTGCCGAGTACATGCAGTTGCCGGCGATCCAGGTTTACGAAGTTGCGACCTTTTATTCAATGTTCCAGACCTGGAAAGTCGGGCGTCACAACGTATCCATCTGCACCAACATCTCCTGCATGCTGCGCGGCGCGGACGAGATCGTCGCACACGTCGAGAAAAAACTCGGCATCAAGCTCGGCGAGAGTACAGCGGACGGGCGCATCTACCTCAAGAAAGAAGAGGAGTGCCTCGCCGCCTGCTGTGGTGCGCCGATGATGATGGTTGATCACAAGTATCACGAAAATCTCACGACCGAGATGGTCGACGAATTACTGGACGGGCTCGAGTGACCGGGCTTCAACACAACCTGACCTGCTTCAATACCTTCGGCGAGAAGGAATCGTGGTCGTTGAAGACTTATAAAAAGTTCGACGGTTACAAGGCCTGGGAAAAAATTCTGGCGGGCAAAATGTCGCCTGAAGAAATCGTCGAAGAAGTGAAGGCGAGCGGACTGCGAGGCAGAGGTGGCGCCGGCTTTCCGACCGGGCTGAAGTGGAGCTTCATGCCGCGTGATGCGGACACCCAGAAGTACCTGGTGTGCAATTCCGACGAGAGCGAGCCCGGCACCTGTCACGATCGCGAAGTCCTGCGCTACAACCCGCATTGCCTGATCGAGGGCATGGCCATCGCGTCCTACGCTATGGGCGCGACCGTCGCTTACAACTATATCCGTGGCGAGTTCATGGACGAGCCCGTGCCGCGCTTCGAGGCGGCGCTCAAGGAAGCTTACGCGGAGGGACTGCTCGGCAAGAACATCAAAAAGTCGGGTATCGATGTCGACATCCATACCTTTGTCGGCGCCGGTGCCTACATCTGCGGTGAGGAGACCGGCCTGCTGGAGTCGCTCGAGGGCAAACCGGGCAAACCGCGGTTCAAGCCGCCGTTCCCGGCGAATTTCGGCCTGTTCGGCAAACCGACCACGGTCAACAACACGCAGAGCATCGCCTGCGTGCCGTCCATCATTCGCAACGGCGCGAAGTGGTTTGCCGATCTTGGGGTGGAGAATGCCGGCGGCACGGCGCAGTTCTCGGTATCCGGCCACGTCGAGAAGCCCGGCAATTTCGAGCTGCCGATGGGCGTGCCGTTCACGGAGTTGCTCGAGTTGTGCGGTGGCGTGTGGCACGGGCGCGAGCTCAAGGCCGTGATTCCGGGCGGCTCCTCGGTGCCGGTGTTGCCCGCCGATATCATCATGGAATGCACGATGGACTACGACTCGCTGTCCAAGGCGGGTTCCTCCTTCGGCACCGGCGCCGTCGTGGTCATGGATGAAACCACCTGCATGGTGCGCATGCTGCGGCGAATCGCACGCTTTTACATGGCTGAGTCCTGCGGGCAGTGCACGCCGTGCCGGGAAGGCACCGGCTGGCTGTACCGCATGCTGACGCGCATCGTCAACGGGCAGGGGCGTGAAGAAGACCTGCATAAACTACTCGACGTGGCGAACAAGATAGAGGGGCACACGATCTGCGCCCTTGGCGACGCCGCGGCCTGGCCAGTGCAGAGCTTTTTGAAGCACTTCCGGCACGAATTCGAGTACATGATCGAAAATCGCGGCAAAAGCGTCGTCGACGAAGCACCCGGAGCGGCGGCATGAGCGACGACGTCGTCAGGTTCGAAGTCGATGGCAAGCCGGTCGAGGGTCGCCGCGGCCAGATGATCATGCAGGTGACCGACAGGAACGGCACTTACATTCCGCGCTTTTGTTACCACGAAAAGCTGTCCGTGGCGGCGAACTGTCGCATGTGCCTGGTCGAAGTCGAGAACGCACCCAAGCCAATGCCTGCCTGCGCGACGCCGATCAACGACGGCATGAAGGTTTTCACGCGCTCGCCCGCAGCGATTTCCGCGCAGAAGGCGACCATGGAATTCCTGCTCATCAATCACCCGCTGGATTGCCCGATCTGCGACCAGGGCGGCGAATGCGAATTGCAGGACCTGGCGCTCGGCTACGGCCGGGACGTCTCGCGCTACACCGAGCGCAAGCGCGTCGTCAAAGACAAGGATATCGGTCCACTGGTATCGACCGACATGACGCGTTGCATCCATTGCACGCGCTGTGTGCGCTTCAGCCAGGAGATCGAGGGCCTGCAGGAACTCGGCACGATCGGCCGTACCGAGGACATGAAGATCAGCATGTACGTCGAGAAAAGCATCGATCACGAGCTCTCGGCGAATATCATCGACCTGTGCCCGGTCGGGGCACTGAACAACAAGCCGTATCGCTACAGCGCCCGAGCCTGGGAGATGAAGCAACATCGCGCGATTTCGCCGCACGACTGCGTAGGCTCCAATTTGTACGCGCACGTGCTGCGCGGCACCGTGAAACGCATCGTGCCCCGTGAGAACGAGGACATTAACGAAACCTGGATCGCCGATCGGGATCGCTTCGGTTTCGAGGGCATGTACAGCGACGACCGCCTGCTCGAGCCTTGCATCAAGAAAGACGGCAAATGGAAAGCCATCGGCTGGCAGGACGCTTTGCAATCGCTGGCCGAAAAACTGCAGGCGTCGGATCCGGGCAAAACCGGCATCCTGGCATCGCCCGCTGCGACACTCGAGGAATGTCATTTATTGGCGAAGCTTGCCGGGCATCTCGGCACGGCCAACATCGATCACCGGATCCGCCAGCGGGACTTCTCCGACCAGGACAACGACCCGCTGTTTCCATGGCTCGGCTGCAGCATCGCCGAGCTGGAAAACAAAGACGCAATCCTGGTTGTCGGCTCCAACCTGAGAAAGGAAACACCGATCATTGCCCATCGCGTCCGCAAGGCGGCGCTCGGCGGAGCTCAGGTCAGTTTTGTCAACACGCAAAAATTCCCGTACCACTTCGCCGTCGAGGCGCACGCTCACGGTGACGGCCTTGTCCGGCAGCTTGCAGCGGTCGCGGTGGCAGCCGCCGGCAAGAAAAAATTGCCAAAGAGCGTTGCCGCGCTCGCCAAAGGCGTCAAGGCCGAGGCAGTACACAAACAGATCGCGAAATCGCTGGCCGATGCCGAGCACGCGCACATCCTGCTGGGACTGATTGCCGCGCGGCACCCGGCATCGTCCGCGTTGCGGGCATTGACCGCCACCCTCGCCGAGCTGACCGGCGCGACCTTCGGCGTGCTCTCGGAAGGCGCGAACTCTGCAGGCGCCAGCCTGGCCGGGGTGTTGCCGCATCGCTCGGCAGCTGGCGATGCGAGAAAGCAAAGCGGCTTGCACGCAGGCGAATTGCTCGATGAGCCGCTCGACGCATTGCTGTTGTTCGGCCTGGAACCCGACCGGGACATTTGCAGTACGGGCGAGGTCGTCGACAAACTCGGCAAGCAAAAATTTGTTGCCGCATTGACCTGCTTCGACAGCGAGGCACTGCGTGACACGGCCGACCTGCTGCTGCCGATCGGCAGTTTTCTCGAAACAGCCGGAACCTTCGTCAACTGTGAAGGGCGTTGGCAGAGCTTCAACGGTGTTGCCAACCCGGTAGGGGAGGCGCGCCCGGGCTGGAAAGTCCTGCGTGTGGTCGGCAACCTGCTCGACGCCGCCGATTTCGATTACCAGACGGCGGTAGACGTGCGTGACGACCTGGCTGCCAGCCTCGGCGACATCGAGCCCGACAATCGCTATTCCGGTAAAACGGAATTTGGCAAAGTAAACGGCGCCGACGACGCTGATGCACAAGTGGACGTGCCGATGTACCGCATCGACGCGCTCGTGCGGCGCGCGACACCGTTGCAACTGACGCCCGAAGCGCGCCGCACCGCCGGCGGGAGCGACTGATGGCGTGGATCAACGAAAAAGTCCTCGCCATGTGGGCGTTTTTCCTGGGACCGCTGTCGGAGCTCGCCGAATACCTGATCGTCACCTCCATGTGGATCGTGATCGTCATGATCGCCGTTATTCTCGCGGTCGCGTTCACGACCTATTTCGAACGCAAGATCATCGGGCACATGCAAGGGCGGCTCGGGCCCAACCGGGTCGGACCGCTGGGACTCGGCCAACCGTTCGCCGACACGCTCAAGTTGCTGATCAAGGAAGTGATCATCCCGGGCAAATCCAATCGCTTCCTGTTCATCATCGCGCCGCTGTTGTCGCTGATCCCGGCGCTCGCCACCTGGGCCGTGGTGCCGTTGTCGGACACGTTTGTCATTTCCGACATCAATGCCGGCTTGCTGTACGTCCTGGCGCTGACCTCGATGAGTGTTTACGGCGTCATCCTGGCAGGCTGGGCGACCAACTCGAAATACGCCTTCCTCGGCGCGATGCGCTCGGCGGCGCAGATCGTCGCTTACGAGATCGCCATGGGCTTCGCACTCGTCGGTGTGCTGATGGCGGGTGGCAGCCTGAATCTCGGCGAAATCACCCGCGCGCAGGCAGGCGGCTTCAGTAACTGGTTCCTGCTGTGGTTGTTCCCGCTGTTCCTGGTCTATTTCATCTCCGGCGTGGCGGAAACCAACCGGGCGCCGTTCGACGTCGCCGAGGGCGAATCGGAAATCGTCGCCGGCTTTCACGTCGAGTACTCGGGCGTCGCTTTTGCGCTGTTCTTCCTCGCCGAATACGCCAATATCATCCTGATCGCGGCGTTGACCTCGATATTCTTTTTCGGCGGCTACGGCTCGCCCTTCGAAGGCTGGACATTCCTCCACGGGACGCTGCTTTCCTGGTTGACCGTGCCGGCATTCGGCTGGCTCGCCTTGAAGATCTGTTTTTTCATATTCGTTTTTTTCTGGATCAGGGCGACGTTCCCGCGCTATCGCTACGACCAGATCATGCGGCTGGGCTGGAAAGTGTTCATCCCGGTGACGCTCATCTGGATTACCGTGGAAGGCGTCCTGTCCTATTTGCGGATTGGCCCCTGGTCCAATCTCACGGGGTAAGCCGATGAGCCGTCTGCAAAGTTTTATCAAGACGTTTCTCCTTTACGAGCTCTGGAAAGGGTTGTCGGTCACCCTGCGCAACTTTTTCAAGCCTTCCACCACGCTCGACTACCCGGACGAGAAAGCACCGCAGTCGCCCCGCTTCCGGGGGCTGCACGCGCTGCGCCGCTATCCGAACGGCGAGGAACGCTGTATTGCCTGCAAGCTTTGCGAAGCGGTGTGCCCGGCGCTCGCGATCACCATCGATTCCGAAGTCGGTGACGACGGCACCCGGCGCACGACGCGTTACGACATAGACCTGTTCAAGTGCATCTATTGCGGTTTTTGCGAAGAGGCGTGCCCGGTCGATGCGATCGTCGAAACGCGGATCCACGAATATCACATGGAGCGGCCCGGCGAAAACATCATGACCAAGGACAAGTTGCTTGCGATTGGTGATAAATACGAAGCCATGATTGCCGCAGACAAGGCCGCGGACGCGAAGTACAAGTAAGGGGCGACACGTTTTGTTTCAGACCATCCTCTTTTATCTTTTCGCAATTGTGCTGATCGGCGCTGCCATGGGCGTCATTTTTGCGCGCAACCCGGTACACGCCGTTATGTTCCTGGTGCTGGCGTTTTTCGAGTCGGCCTTGCTGTGGTTGCTGATCGAAGCCGAGTTTCTGGCCATCGTCATGGTGCTGGTCTACGTCGGCGCCGTCATGGTGCTGTTCCTGTTCGTGGTCATGATGCTGGATATCAACATCGAGCAAATAAGGGGAGGGTATACGCGCTACCTGCCGCTGGGACTGGTCATCGCCGGCCTCATGGTCATCGAGTTGATGCAGATCATCTGGTTCCGCAGCAGCGAGGAGCATGCGGGCGGCGGATTCGCGGCGACGCCGGAAGGCTATAGCAACACCGAGGCGCTCGGCGCGGTGCTCTATACCGAACACGTCTACGCGTTCGAGATCGCCGCCGTCGTGTTGCTGCTGGCCATCGTTGCCGCGATCACGCTGACGATGCGCAAGCGCCCCGGCCTCAAGCACCAGAATATCGCGAAGCAGGTCGCGGTCCGCCCGGGCGACCGGGTGCGCCTGGTGAAAATGGACGCGGAGAACCCGGAATGACGATCGGGCTGCAGCACTACCTGACCCTGTCGGCGATCCTGTTCTCGTTGAGTATCGCGGGCATGTTCATCAATCGCCGCAACCTGATTCTGCTGCTGATGTGCATCGAGCTGATGCTGCTGTCGGTGAACTTCAATTTCGTCGCCTTTTCCCGCTATCTCGGCGACGAGACCGGGCAGGTGTTCGTGTTTTTCATCCTGACGGTTGCCGCGGCCGAAGCGGCGATCGGGCTGGCGATCCTGGTGGTTCTTTTCCGCAACCGTCGCTCCATCAACGTGGACGACCTGAAGACGATGAAGGGCTGAAGCGTTGCGTGCCTATCACCTGACAATCGTTCTGGCGCCGCTGATCGCATCGATGATTGCCGGGTTGTTCGGCAAGCAGATCGGCCGCGCCGGCGCCCACTGGATCACCATACTCGGCGTCGGATTGTCGTTTGTGCTGTCCGCGCTGGTGCTCAAGGACCTGTACTGGGACGGCGGTTCCGTTGCCAACTACAACCTGTATACCTGGGCTGCATTCGACGGCATCGACATGAACGTCGGTTTTCTCATCGACCGGTTGACCGCGCTCATGATGGTCGTCGTCACCTTCGTGTCGCTGATGGTGCATATCTACACCGTCGGCTACATGGCCGACGATCCGGGCTACCAGCGTTTCTTCAGTTACATCGCGCTGTTTACCTTTTCGATGCTGATGCTGGTGATGTCCAACAACTTCCTGCAGCTGTTCTTCGGCTGGGAAGCGGTGGGGCTGGTGTCTTATTTGCTGATCGGTTTCTGGTTCAAGAAGGAAACGGCAATTTTCGCCAACCTGAAGGCGTTCCTGGTGAACCGGGTCGGCGATTTCGGTTTCATCCTGGGGGTCGCCGCCGTGGTCTTGTTCGCGGGATCGCTGGATTACGCCACCGTGTTCGGCCGCGCCGCAGATATCGCGGCGCAAACGGTGGAGGTCATCCCGGGCAGTGCCTGGAATGCGGCGACGCTGATTTGCATCCTGTTGTTCGTTGGCGCCATGGGCAAGTCGGCGCAAATGCCGCTGCATGTCTGGCTCCCGGATTCGATGGAAGGCCCGACCCCGATATCCGCACTGATCCACGCGGCGACCATGGTCACGGCCGGCATCTTCATGGTGGCGCGCATGTCGCCACTGTTCGAGTTGTCCGAGACCGCGCTGGCCGTGGTGGTGACGATCGGCGCGCTGACGGCGTTTTTCACTGGCCTGTTGGGCGTGGTCAACAACGACATCAAGCGCATCATTGCTTACTCGACCCTGTCACAACTCGGTTACATGACCGTGGCGCTCGGCGTATCGGCTTACAGCGCCGCCATTTTCCATCTCATGACGCATGCCTTTTTCAAGGCGCTGCTGTTCCTCGCCGCCGGTTCGGTGATCATCGCAATGCATCACGAGCAGGACATCCGCAAAATGGGCGGCCTGAAAAAATACATGCCGATCACCTACTGGACCGCGTTGGTCGGGTCGCTGGCGCTCATCGGCTTTCCGGGCTTCGCCGGATTCTTTTCCAAGGACGCATTGATCGAGGCGGTCGCCGGATCGCACTGGTCGGACGAGGTCTACTGGATTGCCTACCTGAGCGTGGTGTTCGGCGTGTTCGTCACCGGCTTGTACACCTTCCGCCTGTTCTTCCGCGTCTTCCACGGCGAAGAGCGCATGGACAGCCAGACCAGGTCCCATCTGCATGAGTCGCCCTGGGTCGTCACCGCACCGTTGATCCTGCTGGCGATTCCATCGGCATTCATCGGCTGGTTCACGATCGGCCCGGTCCTGTTCGGCGACTTCTTCGGTGCGTCGATCGTCGTTGCTCCCGAGCATGACGTTCTCGCGCGCCTGGGCGAGAGTTTCCACGGTGCGTGGCAATTTCTCCTGCACGCGTTCCAGGGGCCGGCTGTCTACCTGGCCGCCGCCGGAGCGGGCACGGCCTGGTACCTGTACCTGAAGCGCCCGGACCTGCCGGAGCTGTGGCGCGAGCGCCTGACCGCGATCTACCGGGTGCTGGACAACAAGTACTACCTCGATGACCTGTACATCAAGGGATTTGCCGCCGGCGGGCGGCGACTCGGCCAGTTCCTGTGGGTGAAGGGAGACGAGCTGGTCATCGATGGCCTCATCGTCAACGGCACGGCAAACACGGTAGGGCGGCTCGCCGGCGTATTACGCAACTTGCAGACGGGCGCCTTGTATCACTACGCGTTCGCGATGTTTGTCGGACTGACGTTGTTCCTGGCCTGGCTGCTGTGGTTTTGACGCATGGACCTCTCGACTAACATCCTGAGCCTTCTCACCTGGGTACCGATATTCGGCGGCATTGCCATATTGATTGCCGGCGACGGCGACGATGCCGCTTCCTCGCGCGCTGCGGGAATGCGTTTGCTGGCGCTGGCGGTGTCCGTCCTCACGTTCCTGTTGAGCATGTTCTTGTATTCGAATTTCGATACCACGACGGCGGCAATGCAATTCGTTGAACGATCTCCCTGGATCGAGGCATTCAAGGTCGAGTATCACCTGGGCGTCGACGGCATCTCCGCGCCGCTGATCATCCTGACCGCATTCCTGACGCCGCTCGTCGTGATTGCGGGCTGGGACTCCATCAAGCAACGACCGGCACAGTATTTTGCCGCTTTCCTGATTCTCGAGGGCCTGATGATCGGCGTGTTCTCCGCGCTCGACGGCGTGCTGTTCTACGTCATGTGGGAAGCGATGCTGGTGCCGATGTTCCTGATCATCGGCGTGTGGGGCGGCGAGCGACGCATTTATGCGACGCTGAAGTTTTTCCTGTACACGTTCTTAGGCTCCGTCCTGATGCTGGTGGCATTCATCTACCTCTACAACCAGGCCGGCAATTTCAGTTTCTCGAGCTTCACCAACCTGCCGCTGACGCTGTTCGAGCAACAGCTCATCTTCATCGCCTTCCTGCTGGCATTCGCGGTCAAGGTGCCGATGTGGCCGGTTCATACCTGGCTGCCGGACGCGCATGTCGAGGCGCCGACCGGCGGTTCGGTCATCCTTGCGGCGATCATGTTGAAGATGGGCGGGTACGGTTTCGTACGCCTGTCGCTGCCGATGCTCCCCGACGGCAGCAATTACTTCTCCGGGATGATGATCGTCTTGTCATTGATCGCGATCGTGTACATCGGCTTCGTCGCGCTGATGCAAAAGGACCTCAAGAAACTCATTGCCTATTCCTCGATCGCGCACATGGGGTTCGTCACGCTCGGCTTTTTCCTGCTGTGGTCAATCGACGGCAGCAGCAGTGCGCAGATCGGCGTCAGTGGCGGCATGGTGCAGATGGTCTCGCACGGGCTGATTTCCGGCGCCTTGTTCCTCTGCGTCGGCGTCCTCTATGACCGCGTGCACAGCCGGCAAATTGCCGACTACGGCGGGGTCGCCAACACCATGCCGGTGTTCGCCGCGTTGATGGTGCTGTTCGCAATGGCCAATGCCGGGCTACCCGGTACCTCGGGGTTCGTCGGCGAATTCATGGTGATCATTGCCAGCTTCAACGCCAGCTTCTGGATCGCCTTCCTCGCGGCCACGACCCTGGTCCTGGGCGCCGCCTACACCCTTTGGATGGTCAAACGCGTGGTCTACGGCGAAGTCGCCAACAAGAACGTTGCCGAGCTCCAGGACCTGCACATGCGCGAATTCGTCGTACTCGGCATTCTCGCGGTCGCCGTATTGCTTGTGGGCCTCTGGCCGGCACCGCTGGTTGACATGATGTCCGCGAGCGTCAACGAACTGCTGGCGCAGGTCGGCCAGTCGAAACTCTAGGATCCTCGATGTTCTACGGCCAATTCACACCAGCAGCCCCGGAGATCACCTTGCTCCTGCTGATCTGTGTTGTGCTGATCGCCGATTTGTTCGTAAAAGACGAGCAGCGTGCCGCGACTTTATGGATGAGCCTTGCAGCACTGGCCGTGACCGCGTGGAGCCTTTTTGCGACCACGCCGGCCTATCCGACCCAGTTGTTCGATGGCAGTTACGTGAGCGATGGCCTTTCGCAGATCATGAAGCTCGCAGCGATCCTGGTTGTCGCACTCGGCTTCCTTTACGCGCGCGATTACCTGAAACAAAACGATTTGTTGCGTGGCGAGTTCTACCTGCTGGGCCTGTTCGGCCTGCTCGGCATGATGATCATGATCTCGGCGGCGAGCCTGCTGACGATGTACCTGGGTCTCGAGACATTGTCGCTGTCGCTCTACGCGCTGGTGGCGTACGAACGCAAATCGGCGACCGCTGCCGAATCGGCCATGAAATACTTCGTGCTCGGTGCCATCGCCTCCGGTGCATTGCTGTACGGCATATCCTGGATTTACGGGATTACCGGCAGCCTGCAGTTTGATGACATCGCCTCTGCCATACGGGCAGGGGAGGTGACGGGGATGCCGCTTTATTTCGGCCTGACCTTCATCACGGTCGGCATCGCCTTCAAATTCGGTGCCGTGCCGTTTCACATGTGGCTGCCTGACGTCTACCAGGGAGCGCGCACGCCGGTCACCCTGTACATCGCATCGGCGCCGAAAATCGCCGCGCTGGCGCTGGCCCTGAGAATCCTCGTCGACGGCTTGGGCGACCTGCACGGCATATGGCAGGCCATGGTCATGGTGCTTGCCGTGCTGTCACTCGTCATCGGCAATGTCGTGGCGATTGCGCAGAGCAATATCAAGCGCATGCTCGGCTACTCCGCGATCGGCCACGTCGGCTTCATCCTGATGGCCGTGTTTGCCGGCACGGAAACGGGTTATGCCGCGGCGCTCTTCTACACCCTGACCTACGTCATCATGGCCGCCGGCGCCTTCGGCATGGTCATTCTCCTGAGCCGGCGCGGATTCGAGGCCGAGCACTTAAGCGACTTCAAGGGACTGAACGCCCGCAGCCCCTGGTTCGCCCTGATGATGATGTTCTTCATGTTCGGCATGGCCGGCGTGCCGCCCTGGGTCGGATTCTTTGCCAAGCTCTCCGCGATCAGCGCGGTGCTCGACGCCGATTTCCCCGGACTCGCCGTGCTCATGGTGTTGGCAGCCGTCGTCGGCGCCTACTACTACCTGCGGGTGGTCTGGTACATGTATTTCGAGCCCGCCGAGGACAAATCGGTGTTTCAGGCCGAGATCGACACCCGCCTGGTCTTGAGCCTCAACGGCGTCGCTGTCCTCGCCCTCGGCGTGGCCCCCGGCTGGCTGATGGCGCTCTGTGCCGCCGCCACCGCGCTGAGCTGACCTCCCTGGATCCCGGCCGAGCCCTTGTAAACAATAGGCCCAGTTTGTATCATGCCGCCCCTGCTGATGCGGGGTGGAGCAGTCTGGCAGCTCGTCGGGCTCATAACCCGAAGGTCGCAGGTTCAAATCCTGCCCCCGCTACCAAACAAGAAAGCCAGGGTCAGAGCCTATGGGCTCTGACCCTTTTTCGTCCCGACCAAAGATTGCGACGAACTCAACAAGCAATCCAGCCGAGGCGCCCCGACACGTAGCGTCGGAATAGGGGCGCCGAGACCAACCGGAGCGCGCAGCGCGTAGGGCGAAATCCTGCCCTCGTTACCAAATCAAGAATGGCGCCCTAGTAGGCGCAAATTAGCTTATTCAGA
>JAWWCT010000073.1:0-17461 GCA_033720315.1 Woeseiaceae bacterium
CGCGCGGATGAATCGGCGGCTCCTGGTCCTGGTCTCATGCTTCATCGCTATCGGGGCGAACGCACTGTGCATGGTAATGGTCGAGTACCAGCAGGTGTTGTGGCTGCGACTCATTGCGGGCATCGGCAGCGGCATCTACACCGCGGTCGCAGTCGCCACGCTCGGCGCAACCTCGAGACCGGCACGCGCCTACAATTTCATGTTGTTCGCATTCGCGTTTTCCCAGGCACTGGAACTGCACATCCTGCCGCAGCTCACGATGAACGGCATCTACACGGTATTCATCGGCTGCTACCTGTTTGGCCTTTTATTCCTGCACTGGATTCCGCCCAGGCCCGTCGACAGGGGTCTCGACGTCGAAGTCGCGGTCGCGGATCCCACCGGCGACCAGCACACCGAGCACCGGCATGTGCCGGCTTACGTTCCGTGGCTGGTGCTGGCCGCGATTCTCGTCACTTATATCAATATCGGTGCGTACTGGACCTACATCGAGCTGGCCAGCGTCGCTTCGAACGCGACGCCGGAATGGGTCAGCAGAGTGCTCGTCTGGACGTCATTTTTCTCGATTCTCGGCTGCCTGTTCGCAACCGTGATCAGTAATCGTTTTGGGCTGGCCCGGCCATTGCTGGTGACACTCGTTATCCAGGCCGTCATCGTCGTTATGCTGGCGGGTGGGATCAACGACACGAACATCGTCGTCAGCTTGTTCAGCTTCAATTTTTTATGGATATTCATCGACGTCTACCAGATGGCGACGGTGGCAAACGTCGATCACTCTGGCCGCTATGCGGCGCTCATGCCAGGGGCGCAGGGCCTGGGACAGATCCTCGGTCCGAATATTGCGGCGTCGATTCTCGCTTTCGGGCTCGGCTACAGCAGCATTTTCATCATGTGCGGAACGGCGTCGCTGACGGCCATGCTCATCTACCTGTTCATGTACCTGCGACTGAGAAAGACCATCCCGGCGCTTGCCGACGCGTCCTGAGGGCGCAGGACTTACCATCGACCAGAAACACAAACGCCCGCTGGCTTGCGCGAGCGGGCGTTCGCCTGTCGCATTTCCTTACTCGAAATCGATACCGAATCGCACTCCCGCAGTGCGCGGTCGTGACGGGCCAAATGCGTGTTGCGAGTAAATATAAAACGGACTTGGATCATCCGCGTAATTGCCGTCATACCAGACGCCGTCGAAGACGTTTTCGACGTAGCCACTGATTCGCCAGTTATCCTGGCGGTAGCCAACGACGATATCCGTCTGGTTGAGTGCGGCGATTCTCTGGAAAGCGACACTCTTTGGGATCCAGTCACCGCGGAAATCATCTTCCCATGACCAGGTGATATTGCCGAACACCTCGCCGCTACCGGCGTCGAAGTTCGTCCTGAGCACTGCAAATGCAGTGTACTCGGGCGCCCACGGTATCGATTGACCCTCGCATACATTGGCATCGCCTGTAAGCACTTCGCCGTTTCCGCAGAACGCCTGGACGTTGGTCGCTTCGGAATCCAGCCACGACGCACCGAGTTGCAGGCTAATGTTGTCGGTCAACACCGTGTTCGCCTCGACTTCCACGCCGGTTCCGTCTATCTGCCCTATGTTATCGACAATGGTGCGCGGGCCCACGCCGAAGATTGCCTGCATGTCTTCGTAATCGTAGTAGAAGAGATTGGCGGCAAGTTGTGTGCGGCCACCGAACACCGTGCCTTTGTAGCCGAGTTCGTAGGATGTCACGGTCTCCGGCCCGAAATCGCCCGGCCGATCGGTCGAATTGTCGGCAACGCACAGCCCGAACGGCGCCACGCAATCGGGGTTCCCGGGCCTGGGCTCGATGTTGAAGCTGCCAAAACCGCCCGGCTTGTAGCCGGTTGCGATGCTGGCGAAGAACAGGCTGTCGTCATTCGGCCGCCAGTTAGCGACGACGCGCCAGGTCACTTCATCCCAGTCCTGCTTGTCGGTAAGTGGGCCGTTCGGCGTTGAAAAACCCGTCTGCATTTTGAATGCCAGCAACGAATTTCCGGGATCCGGCAACACTTCCTGCGAAAAATCCTTTTCATCGTAGCTGTAGCGAACACCCACGCTGATATCGAAGGCGTCGTTGAACTGGTAGCTCAGATCGATATAGCCGGAGTAACCCCGGTAATCGCCAATGACACGGTTTCTGTCGTTGATCAGGCCGGTCGGCGACGGCGTCCAGGTACAGCTGTTGAAGTAGTAATCGAGAACGTTGTCGCAGTAATAAGTCGTGCCGTAGTAAGTATCGAGGTAGTTGTAGTAATCGAAGACGTCCTGGCATCCGGTGGCGGTCTGGTTGTAGTAATACGCCCAGTAACCGACGCAATAGGCGTCTTCAGACGCCTGGCCAAGGAATACTGTGTCGATGTCCTCTTGATAATAAGACACGCCGGCGTACCAGCTCAGCGGGCCATCGGTATTGGAGGTCAGCCGAAATTCCTGCTCGAAGTAATCGCCTTCCTGGTCCTGGCCATAGTTGAAAAGGATCAGCGGCGAGCCGTCGAAATCTTCGACGTACTGGTATTCGTGGTCCTTGAACCCGGTTAGCGACGAAAACGTAGCCCATTCCATGTCGTAATCGATGAACAGGCCCACAGAAAAGATTTCGGCGTCGTCCCTCGGTTGCAGGCTGTTGTCATTGTTGACCACGCGCCCGTCGCCGGAAACCGGGATCGGCACGCCACCGTTGATGCGCGTGTGGTGCTCGGTAAAGGCGAAACCCTGACCGGTTTGCCGGTATACGGTGCCGAACTGGTCGCGTTCCTCGTATTCGAGCATGAGATCGGTGGTCAACCTGTCCGTCTGGTAGCGCCCCGTCAACCTCACGGCCTGCTTGTCGTGATCAATGAGGTCGGGTCCACCGGCCAGGTTCGGCACATAGCCGTCTTCCTGGGAGTGATAGCCAGCCAATCGAATGCCGAAGTTTTCGCTCATCGGCACGTTGACGGCGCCCTCGAACACGAAAACGCCGCGCTCGCCGACATCCAATTCGGCATAACCCTCTGTTGCATTGAGACTGGGTTTCATCGTGAGGATGTTCATCGCGCCACTGACCGAGTTCCTTCCGAACAGGAAACCTTGCGGTCCGCGCAGGACTTCCGAGCGCTCGATGTCGTACAGGCTCGATACACCGGAGCCGGTGCGCCCCTGGTAAAGGCCGTTCTTGTAAAGGCTGACGGAGGGATCGCCGCCGTTACCGAAGTCGATCGTGCGAATGCCGCGAACGTTGACGAAATCCAGGAAGCTGTCCTTGCTGTTGCCGGCGATGCCCGGCGTCAGGTGGATCAGGTCCTTTACGTCGTTGAGGTTGACTTCGCGAATTGCCTCGCCGGACATTGCGGTAATCGCCAGCGGCACGTCCATGACGGATTCGGCACGCTTGGTGGCGGTGACGATGATTTCCTCGAGCGCCCGTTCCTGTGCGAGCACCGTTCCAGATGCGACGCCCGCAATCAGCGCGGTCGATATCGCCTGCGCCAGCGGCGTTCGCCGTGGACTCAAGAATTCCGTGGTATTCGAGCTGTTCGTTAACTTCAGGTTCCTAGCTGCCATGACGTCCTCCGGCATTCGCTATATCGCAGGGCCCAAAATTGACCGACCGGCCATGGGGACAGGCTACGCCGGGCCGGGTTTTTTTGCAACGAATCCGTGATTTCAACAGGAAATGTACGGTTCTATGCGCCTATAGGCGGGAATAAATGTTTCAAAAAAACCACAACTAGTCGTCGCCGGCGGGCACGCCCTCGGCCTCGAGCGCCTGGCGCATCGGCTCAAGCTGGGTCTCATAGCGCCGCCAGCGGTCGATCGAGCGTGTATGGACCGGCTGTCGCACCTGCACGGCGCTGGCGGTGGTCACGGCATGGGATTGCTTGTGAAATTCCAGGCAAGCGTCCTCCCAGGGGAGTTCGAGGAATTCGATCAGCGCACGTGCATTGGGTTCGAGGTCGCGTGCGGTGTCCTCGTAAGCAATGTCGAAAAAGCGATCGCCGAAGCGTTCGCGCCATACGGCCATGAGGTGGTAGTAGCGGGCGTGGTGCCGGGCCATCTCCTGCTGGTCGTAAGAGTGCAGGTAGGCGTCCGCAAACAGCTGCTTGAAGCTCGCAAAACAGGCGTCCATCGGGTTGCGCGTCAGGTGCACGATCTTTGCGTTGGGCAAGGCCTTGAGAATCATGGGCACATAGAGATAGTTCGGCGGCAACTTGTCGACGAAACGCGGCAACTCGCCGCGCATCTTCGCCGTCGTTCGCATGTATGCCTTTCCGAGTTTCTCGCTGTCGACGGCTGCGGCCAGCCGCGCCAGCGCGGCCGAGTATCGTTTGGGCTCGCGATAATCCGCAAGCCTTCGTACACAGGTGCCGAACTGTCGCAGCTCGCCCGCCGAATGCACCTGCGAATGACTGGTGATGATCCTTTCGACCAGCGTGGTGCCGGTGCGCGGCTGGCCAATGACGAAAATAGGCGACGGATCGTCATGCCCGTCTTCCTTGTTCGCGAACCATTCCTCGGTGAAGGTGTCACCGAATGCCTTGAACATCTCGACATCGGCCTGCTCGTCGAAGTCGATCGTGCTGCGCCGTGCCTTGGCGCCGGCCGCAAAGGCGTCGAACGCCTCGTCCCAGTCCTCGAGGTCCTCGAGTTCCTTGCCGAGGCCGTAATACAAAAATGCCAGCGCGCGCGGATTACGGTAATCCCGCTTGACGTACTCCCTGAGTTGCTCGATGTGCTGGTAATCGGTCGCTTTTCGCACGTTCGACAGGATCCAGTTGGCATGCGGGTTGGCAGGCTGCATGCGTAATACCTTGCGCAGCACTTCCTCGGACTCGTCCAGCTTGCCCAGAAACATGTGGCTGTTGGCCTGGTTGACGAGATACGGCACGTGCGACGGCCTTTTCTCGACGGCCTCGGCGACCCACTTCGAGGCTTCCTCGTGCTCGCCGAGCAGGCTGTGCACCGAACCGATTAGATCGAGCACCACAGGATTGCCGTCGTTGTGCTTGACAGCCATCTTGAGCGCGGCGTCGGCCCTGGCTGCCTGGCCACCGATCATGAACAAACGAGCAAGATTGGCCCACGCGGCGGCGTGGTCTTCCTGTAATTTGGTGACCGAGCCGAAGGCACTGACGGCAACGCCGTTTTGTTTCAGCTCCAGGGCAACGAGACCGACCAGGAAATGCCCCTCGACCAGGTCCGGCTTGGCGCCGAGCAGCCGCTGGCAGCAGGCGGACGCCTCTTCCAGGCGTCCTGCATTCAGGAGCTCATAGCCTTGCCTGAGCGTATCCTGCATCCACGGCGCCGGCGGAATATTGGATCGTTTGCCGGCGCGACGTCGTGATTGCGGTTTGCTCATGTGTCAGCGCAACTCGGCATTGAATTCCGGGCGTACAGGTTTCGCATGGTATTTACGTGCGTTCGTAGACCAGTTTGCCGCCGAGCCAGGTCTGCTCGACTTCGATGTTCATGATTTCTTCCGGGTCGATCGTCAGGATATCCTGATCGAGCACGATCATGTCCGCAAGCTTGCCGGGCTCGATTGAGCCTTTGCGGTCCTCCTCGAAGGTCAGCCACGCGCCATACAACGTATAAGCGCGCAGCGCTTCCATCACGGTCAGGGCTTCTTCCTCGCCGAACACCTTGCCCGACATGCCCTTGCGCGTCACGGCAGCGTAAATGCCGACCATCGGGCCGATCGGCAGGATATCGCTCGAGATTGCAACATGGATGCCGTGATTCATCGGCGTGCGTAACGGATTGTTGTGTTCCAGGCGATCGCCATCCAGGTACGCCGAGTAACGACCGTCGAGCGTGTAGGTGAAATTCGGTTGCTGGGTGATGGCGATGCCGTACTCCGCCATCTTGTCCATGGTTTCTGCAGACGGCATGACGGTGAAGTGATTGAGGAAGTGCCGGTGGTCGTCCCTTGGCATTTCGTCGAGCGTATTTGCGAGCACGTCGACCGTCAGTTCGATCGCGGCGTCGCCGATCGCGTGAATGCCGAATTGCCATCCCGCCGCGTGTCCTTCGCGGATGGTACTTTCCAGTTCCTCCAGTGTGAGCCGCAAGGTGCCGCGGTACTCGTCTTCTCCCTTGTATGGCTCCTTCGTGTACGCCGCGGGCCCGGTGAAACCGCCATCGACCGGAATCTTGATCGGTCCGACTCTCAGGTGCTCGTCGCCGTCGCCGGTTTTCTTGCCGAACGCCGCCATCGTTTGCGGATCGTGCCAGGCGATCTGTATCGAGCCACGCGGCAGTAAGCCGCGATGCATCCGGTAGACGGTCTCCCACTCGGGATAGGATTCGAGTGAATTTGAATAACTGGCATTGATGAAACTGGTGATGCCGAGGCTGAGTTGCTCTTTGAGAACCCGCACCAGGTCGTCGCGCACTTCCTCGTAAGTCGGCTCCGGAATCAGCCGTGAGACGATGTCCTGGCGTTCGCGGATGACGCCGTTCAATTCGCCGTCGTCGTAATACTCGATCACGCCATTCTCGGGTTGCGGCGTCGAGGCCGTGACCTCGGCAAGGCGCAGCGCCATGCTATTGGCGACTGCGCTGTGGCCGCCGGCGCGGGTCAGCAGCACCGGGTTGTCCGGCGCCGCCTCGTCGAGATCGCGACGCAACGGGCGGCGCTGTTCCGCCATGACGTCCTCGGTCCAGCCGTAGCCGGTAATCCATTCACCCGTTCCGAGTTCCGTGACCTTGTCGCGGACCTGGCCCTTCAATTGCTCGATGGAGCGGGTCCTGGTCAGGTCGATGTGCCGTTGCGGCGAGCCGCGCAAGTGCGTGTGCGTGTCGTTAAAGCCCGGCATCAGGACCTTGCCGCCGAGGTCGCGTGTGTCTGACGACCGAAACTCCTCGAGCAACTCCTCGCCACCGACGGCGACGATATCGGTGCCTGACACCGCAACGGCCGACTGGATCGACAGGTCGGGGTCTATGGTGACGACTTTGGCGTTGTGCAGGAGCAGGTCGACTTGCGTCCTGGCGTCGACCGGTGCCTCGCTGCATGCGGCCATTGCAAGACAAACAACAACGATTACCCATCTGATTTGCATGGAATCCTCCTGCGCTTTATGCGGCGCCGGACCGAACTGACGCGCCAACTGATGCAACATTCGGTCTGGCCCGCAACGGCTGCATGTGGCCGCTGATGCTGTCCACCATGAGCCTGTCATTGCCGATACGGACGATAAAGAATCTCTTGTAAACCGTGCCGCGAGCCTCGAGGCGCACATCAAACGGCGCGATCATTTTGAGTTTCCCGCTGAGCGCATGCGTCAACGTGCGCCGGGCAATGCGCAATGCCTCGTCGACGCGGATCTGTGAGTACAGAACCTTATCACTCGAGGAAGTCGTTGCCTCGGTCGAAAATTCGTCACAAGTCATGCCGTGGCCGTTGATGCCGTCGACCAGGCCATTTAGCGAAACGCTTTTCTCACCGCTGATCGTCGGCACAGTACAACTGGCCTCGAAGTACGCATAGGGATAGAGCACGCTTCGCTCGTATACCACGGAGATACCCGGCACCGTCCCGTCGAGCTGTCGCAACAAAGCATTGCGATCGATACGCCCGCTAATTACCGCAAGTGTATTCGCATCATTCATCGCGCCGCTCCTCCTCGAGTGCCTTGTCCACCGCCGCTGCCTCGTTGACGATCGAGAATTGCGACTCGTCGAAGCGTTCAGGTATCGGTCCGATCCGCGCACAGACATCCATCGCATCGAGGACATGTGCGGATACCGGCGAGATCTTTTGAGTCGCGAGACTGACGACGATCATCGTGATTGTCGATGCGACAATTCCTGCAAACATCGGGTGCATCTCCGTCGGCTCGACGAGACCGGCGTATTCCCATACGAACGCGACTGTCGCACCAACGATCATCGATGCCAGGGCGCCGGCGGTATTCGCTTTCTTCCACCACACGGCACAGATGTAGGCCGGCACGAACGCGCTGCCGAGCACCGAGGTCGCAAAAACGACGATGCTGAAGACCGTCGGCGGTTCGACCAGTGCGACGATGTAACCGATGGCTGCAATCGCCACAATAAGGCCGCGCGATACCATGACCATCTGCCGTTCCGATGCCTCCGGATTGATGAAGCGTTCATAGATATCACGCGATGCGATCGATCCTGTCTGTAACAGCAGCGAATCAGCGGTCGACATGATGGCGGCCATGATCGCTGCCATCACGAGACCGGTCACCGCTGCCGGCAGCAGCTGCTCGGCCACCTGGAAGATCGCCATTTCCGGGTCGTCGAGACCGGGCAGGATCAGGATCGCCAGGATGCCGACGAGGTAAGGTGATGGCACGAAGAATGTACTCCAAACGGTGGCCCAGAACCCTGCTTTGCGGGCGGTCCCGGGCCGCGACATGGCCATGTGCCGTGTCACGACGTGTGGCCAGCCCATATAGCCCAGTGAGAAAATCAGTATGGCGCCGGCCACGATTCCCCATTTGCCTTCGAAACCGAGGCCTTTGCCCCAGACGGACAACAATGTCGGGTCGAGTTCGCTGAGCGCGACATTTGCGGCGGTAAGTCCGCCGACCTCGGACAAAGCGGCAATAACGATCCACATCACGCCGACCAGCATGACCAGGCTCTGGAAAAAATCCGTGTAGGCAACGGCAAGATAGCCGCCCATGAAGGTGTAGGCGAGAATGATTCCGACGGCAATCGCAAGCGCGATCGGATAGGAAATTCCCGTTACCAGCGCCATGCCTTTGCCGCCAGCGATGAGTTGCGCCAGCACATAGAAGCCCAACAGGAAGATCGTAATTGAACCGGAAACCAGGCGGACGGCAGGCGATGGATAGCGTTTTTCGAGATATTCGATCGACGTCAGTGCGCCCATCATTTGTGAAAACTTGCGCATGCGCCGGCCGATGACGGACATACTGAGGACGCCGCCGCCGATGTCGCCCGCTGCGTACCACAGCGCCCAGTAACCCTGCGAGAATCCCAGCCCGCCTGCACCGAGGAACATGTAGCCGCTCATGGAGGTGCTTTGCAGTGTCAGCGCGGTTGCAATCGGTCCGACCTGGCGCCCGCCGAGCAAAAAACCTTCCAGGTCCTCGCTGCCGCCGCGGCGCAGCGCCCAGTAGCCGATGCCGAGCACCACGACGTAGTAAAGGACGAGAAAGAAGATGACCGTGCCGCTCACGAGACATCATCCTCCGCCGCATCGCGCTCCCAGTCGCGCGACAGACGCATGAAGACGATCAGGTAACAGATCCAGAAGAGCGGAAACCCGAGCAACAGTAACGTCGTTTCAATCGGTAATCCGAACATGCGTCCCCCTTTGATGCGGGTTTTTGGGCGCGCCAGCAAGGGCACACACTCTTATACAAGCGCTATCCGAAAGCAGTCAGTATCTCATCGAACACGGTAAGGAAATGGTCTGCATTCTCCCGGCTGAACACCATCGGCGGCCTGAGCTTCAGAATATTGCCGTACGGCCCGATGGAGCCGCTCAGGATGCCGCGCTGGCGCAGTTCATTGACCACCCGCACGGCCAGCGCCTTGTCGGGCCGCCTGATACCGTGCTCGGAAATCAGCTCGACGGCTTTGAAAAATCCGTTGCCGCGCACGTCGCCGATGGCCGCATGCTTCCTCGCAAGCTCCGTCAGCCCGTCGCTGAGATAGCGGCCGGTGTTGAACGCATTCTCCTGCAGACCTTCCTGCTCGATGACGTCGAGCACAGCGAGTCCCGCGGCAGAGGACACCGGGTTGCCGCCAAAGGTATTGAAGTAGCCTGAATGTTTTGCGAACTCGTCGATCAGCTCGCTGCGCGCAATGGTGGCCGCAAGCGGATGCCCGTTCCCCATCGGCTTACCGGTGGTGACGATATCGGGTACGACGTTGTCCGCCTCGAAGCCCCAGAAGTGCGTGCCGGTGCGGGCAAAACCGGGCTGCACCTCATCCGCGATGAACAAGCCGCCCGCCTCACGAATGATTCGCGCCGCGTTTTTCAGGTAACCCGCCGGCGGTGTTATCACGCCACCGCTCGAGATGATGGTGTCGATCACAAACGCGGCGGGCTTGATGCCGCGCTTGTGCAGTTCGTCGACGGCACTAAGCACATGTTGCGCGTAGCCGTCGGCACTCAGTTCATCCCGATAGGTATCGGGTGACGGCACCGTGACCACGTAGTCCGGAATCTCCTCCCGCGGAATGTCTTCCGTGGAGATTTCGAAAATCGCCTTGGTGTTGCCGTGGTAAGCAAAGTCGGTAACGACGATGCCGGTGCCGCCGCTTGCGGCACGCGCGATGCGCAACGCCAGCTCGTTGGCCTCGCTGCCGGTGCAACTGAACATGACGTTGTCGAGTTCCTTCGGAAATTTCTCCGTCAGTCTTTCGGCAAGCTCGACGACGTTTTCGTGCAGGTAACGCGTGTGGGTATTTAACGTACGGACCTGTTCGCAGATCGCCTCGGCCACGCGTGGGTGACAGTGACCGACGTGCGGCACGTTGTTGTACATGTCGAGGTAACGATTGCCGTCCGCATCGTAAAGCCAGACGCCTTCGCCGCGCACGATGTGCACCGGCTGCTCGTAAAACAGGCGATAGGCCGAACCCAGCCGTCTCCGCCGCCGCTCGACCAATGCAGATGTATCGGCGCTCAACGCTCAATCCCCTGCGCCAGGTGTCAGCCTGGCGATTCTTCGGGTCTGGTAATCCTGCCCGCGATGATGCCCGCAATCAGCAGGAACAGTCCCATGAAGAACAGGTATTCGGGAAAACTGCGGGTAACGCCGCAATAGATCGAGAACAGCGCGTTGACGACCTGGAAGCCGTTAATCAGGTTGCTCTCGCGTTTCGCGATCTTCGGAAAGCGGATCCTGGAAATCATGCCGAGCGAGAGCACGAACAAACCGATCGGCAGATAGATGTGCAACGGCATCGCCGCGGCAAAGTCGGGGTACCGGACCAGCAGGATAACCGCGGTCGACACCAGGCCGCCGCCGGCACCGGTGATCGGTATGCCGGCAAACCAGCTGCCCCGCGGCTGGTCCGTGGTCAGGTTGAAGCGTGCCAGCCGCATCGCGCCCGCCAGCACGAACACACCGACCGCCACCAGCAGCACCCAGAAAGCGCCGCTGTCCGTTTCTATCTCACCGAGTTCCAGGCCGGCTTCGAGGACCAGCATCGCCGGCGCCACGCCGAAAGCGACCAGGTCGGCCATCGAATCGAACTCGGCGCCGAAATCGGAGGTGGCTTTGAGCAGCCGCGCGGCGAGCCCGTCGAACACGTCCAGAAGCCCGCACCAGACGATCATCCAGCCCGCCAGCTCGATGTTGCCGAGCTGGCCGGTGACGATCGAGCCGACGCCGAGCAACAGGCTCAGGGCCGTGAAGCTGTTGGGAATGGTGTAGCGAAGTTTGATCACCAGGGTACCGGACTCTTGTTCTTGTGCTTACCCGGGACTCATTCTGCATGGGCCGGGCACGCTTGACCAGTTTCCGCCCTGCCCGCCTAGCGGCTCCTCCTGCCACCGCTGACGCCCAGCGGGCCGCGCGGCATGACCACCTGCATCGGCTGCCCGTTGCGCAGGATGTCGACCACGATATTGTCGCCCGGGTTGCCGTCCATCGTGTGGCGGGTCAAATCCGACATGTTGAATACCCGTGCGCCGTCATAACGAATGATTTCGTCGCCGGGCTGCAGGCCGGCCGACTGCGCCGGCGAGCTTTCGAACACGCTGGAGACCGTGATGCTGGTCGATTGGTTGTTGGCCTTAAGATAACGCTCGTAATCCGCATCACCCAGCTCGTCGCGAAGCTCCTGGCCGTAGTAATCGCGACTGCGAAAGAAATCGAACGGCTCGCCGCTGCGTTCGGCTTCGTAGCGCTCGCGGATCCAGTCCATGCGCAACTCCGATTCGCGCTGCACGATCATGCTGGCCTCGTTGGGCAGGAAGCCCGCCTCGATCAGGCGCTCGATGCGTCCCTCGGTCGTGTTGGCACGGCGTCGCGATTCCCTGCGGGACGACGCAGAGCTTGTACTGTCCGAATCGCCGGACGATTCGGCGACCGCGAGTTCCGGGCCAAACTCGCCCGCTCCGGCGATCCGGTCCAGTTCCGATGTCAGGTAAAAAACCTCTTCCTGGAGCAACTGGCGCGCGACCCGCTCGTCACTGACGGCGCGCTCGAGGGCGGCGATGCGATCTTCGACGGGCAAGCCGGCATTGAAAGCGGTCGAATCGCCGGATCTTGCAGGAGCCCCACGCTCTTCATTTTCGCCGGCATACATCCAGGTCGCGGTTGCAAAGGCCACGATGAAACTGGCAACGGATGCTAGGACGACGACTTTCATGTGCAATGCCGGGAAACGATGACTGCTTTGATTCTAGCGCGCGCCGCGAGTTCCCGTCGCGACCTGGACATGTCTCTACAAGACGCTGATTCTTGGAATAAAAATGCTCGACCAAAGGCGATATGCTATCTTGAATGGTTGCTTTTTTCGGCCACCCGCGAGACCAGGACTTGTCCACGGAATACAAATACCGCGCGTTCATCAGCTACAGCCACAAGGACGAGAAGTGGGCCTCGTGGCTGCATCGCTCGCTGGAGACGTTTCGCGTGCCGAAAAACATCGTCGGTATGGAAACGCCGATGGGCACCGTGCCGGAGCGCCTCGGCAAGGTGTTTCGCGATCGCGATGAACTTGCCTCGTCCTCGAGCCTCGGCGACGAGCTGACCCAGGCGCTCAGGGACTCGGCCTGCCAGATCGTCATCTGCTCACCCCATGCCGCCAATTCGCACTGGACCAACGAGGAGATCCTCACCTACAAGCGGCTCGGCAGGGAAAACCGCGTCTTCTGCCTGATCGTCGACGGCGAGCCCTACGCCTCGCAGTTCGAAGAGACTGCCGAGTTCGAATGCTTCCCGAATGCGCTCATGTACCAGATGGGCGAGGACGGTAATCTCACCGAGCGGCGGGCAGAGCCGATCGCCGCCGATGCCAGGCCGCACGGCGACGGCAAGCAAAACGCCAAACTGAAACTCATCTCCGGCATGCTCGGCGTCGGGTTCGACGATCTTAAACAACGCGAACAGCAACGCCGCCAGCGTCGCATGGCACTGATCACCGCCGCAGCCACTGTCGGCATGGTGATTACCACCGGCCTGGCAGCACTCGCCCTGATCGCACGCAACGAAGCCGAGTACCAGCGCAACCAGGCCGAGATCGAAGCTGAAACAGCGCGGCAAACGACGCAGTTCATGGTCGGTTTGTTCGAGGTTTCCGATCCCAGCGAATCGCTCGGAAATTCGATAACCGCCAGGGAAATTCTCGACAAGGGCGCCGAACGCATCGAGACCGAACTCGAAGACCAGCCCGAGATCCAGGCCACGCTGATGGATACGATGGGCACGGTTTATACAAGTCTCGGGCTCTATGATCCCGCAGTGTCGCTGGTCAGCCAGGCACTCGAAAGACGCGCCGCGCTATTTGGGCGAAAACATCCCGAAGTCCTCGCTAGCCTCAACCATCTCGGTGAGGTTCAGACCTTACAAGCCGATTACGAACAGGCCGCGAAAAACCTGGGCGAAGCGCTGGCAGCCCGACGCGAAATCTTCGGAGACGAGAATGCCGAAGTGGCGAACACCCTCTCCGATCTCGCGGAGGTTCTGACATTGCAGGGTGACTTTGTCGAGGCCGAAAAACTCATCCGCGAATCGTTGAACATCCGCCGCGCACTCTACGGAACGGCGCACGACGAAATCGCGGAAAGCCTCGAGGCTCTCGGTCTCAATATGTACGACCAGGGCAACCTCGAAGGAGCGATCGAGGAACTTAATTCGTCGGTCGCGATGCGGCGCGAGTTACATGGCGACCTGCACCCGGAGCTTGCCGCTGCCGTCGGTAACCTCGCGCTCGTGCTTGCCGACCTCGGCCAGCTCGAGGAAGCCGAGAATCTTTACCAGGAAGCGCTCACGATGCAGCGCAAACTGCACGGAGATGCTCATCCCGAGGTGGCGTTCGCCCTCAATAACATCGGCACAGTGCGCCAGCAGCGAAATGACCTGGCCGGCGCGCAAGCGGCGTTTTCGGAGTCGCTCGAAATCCTGCGTGAACTGCTGGGAGACAGCCATCCGCGAGTCGCAACCACGATGTCCAACATCGCGCTTGTTCTCTACGACCGCGGAGACGTGGCAGGTGCCATCGATATGGCACGACAGACGCTGGAAATGCGGCGCGACGTGCTGGGCGCCAGGCATCCTGAGGTTTCGAGTAGTGCCGTGGTTCTCGCAATCTGGCTCACCGAAACCGGTGCGTACGAGGAAGCGGAAGTCCTGATCGATGAGGCGATCTCGATCCGGGAAGACACGCTCAACGACGACCACCCGCGGCTCGCACTGGCGCGGGTGGTTAAAGCAAATCTCCTGATTGCGACGGACCGACATCGCGAAGCGCTGGCCCTGGCGCAACAGGTGAGGTCGGGCCTCCTGCAAGGCTTCGCCGAAGACCACTGGCTGGTTGCCTATGCATCATCCGCCGAAGGCGCCGCACTTGTTCAATTAGGCTCATATACGGAGGCAGAGCCGCTGCTGTTAGCCAGCATGGAGCCACTGGAACTCGCCCTGATTCCCGGCGCCGCAAAACAGCATCGATTACGTCTTGCCGATCTTTACGCGGGTCTGGGAAGACCCGGCGAAGAAGCCAAGTATCGTACTGCAAACTGACTTATGTAACAATTCGGAGAGGCAACGAATTGACAGCAGCCGGTGTAACTGACATATAGGTGCAAATTTTGAGCCATGTAAACTTGTTTTCGGTACAATTAAAGAAAACAAACAACTAGACGAAACCACCGTCGCTTCTGCAGCCCATCCGGGCCGTATTCAAGGAATGAGATGGTCATCTTTGGGGAAAATTGAAATGAAAAAGTCATGTAATTCAATTGCAGCATCAACCGTGCTGCTCTTTAGTTCATTTGTATTCAGCCTGTCGGCCAATGCGGATCCAGAAAACGTTCTCGACAGCATCGTGGTCACGGGCAAGGATTTTTCAATTGCCACAAGCGACGGAGAAACTTTTACGCAGCAGTTCGATAACGGAGCTGCAAACCTCATCGATTGCGAAGCGACCTCAGACGGTATTGTCTGCCTCGACGGTACTAGCAATATCGTCGATTTGTCGAATTACCCAGGTCCGTTATTCACCTGCGCACAGGCCGGTTTCGAGGCTAAGGGCAATCGGCCAGCGCGGTGTTCTGCCGTAGCTGTTACAAATGACGGCACCATCTTTGTAGCTGGAATCCTGAACAAAAACGGCAGCGCTATCAAGGAATGCTCAGGAGTTTTTCCTTGCCCTACGGTAATACAGGACAGACCGCCGATCGTCGACTTGGACGTAGCCCTGGACGGGCTGCTTTACGTCGAAAACAGAAACACGGTTGTTCTGTTAACGGACAATTCACCTGCTGCGCCTACCGTAGTTACAATCGCCAACGACAGAGACCTCGGGCTTGCCAAGGGCAAAGACAAAGAACAAATTCTGGACGCTGCGCAGATAGTCGATGCAAACGAGACTGTACTCTACGCGGTAACGACAAGTTTTGGCCGGCTGATTGCGTTCCAATCCGCTCTTGGCATGGTATCCAACATCCGCCAAGTGTGTCTGGCTGGAACGTGTAATTCCACCAGTCCGCTCAGCTTTGACATTACCCAAAACGCCGAGAGCGGCGGGCCGATATACGCGTTGGTCAGTAGCACTGGCGGCGGAGCCGGCGCCGTGCTTGTCTTTAGTAATGATTTGTCGATTGGGTTTGTCCAGGATGGCACGATAGCAACGACTGTCGATAGCGATCCGTTTAACGGCCGCTTTTTGAGCGTATTTGAAGGTCAGAACATCAACCTAGGAAACTGTAACCCTGACTGCCCGGTTGGCAACTTCGCAAACCTGTCGTACAACCCTCTGAGTGCTGCAGCGACCGCCACCGCGTGGGAAATCACGGGTATACCGCACTGCGCATGGGTGGATGAATCCGTAGACGTTGCCAATACCTGTGTCGCTGAAGCCGAAGTGGCGGACTGCGTAAATGGCGGGAAAGGGGTGCAGGAATGCCTTTGCGAGGCAAACGTATTGCGGGTCGTCGGTCCTCTTGATGGGGGGGCCCCGACACCTACGATTGCTGAATGTGCTGCGGCACCCCCGGGTTTGCTGGAATTCAACGTCTCGGAAGTACTGCCGCCAAACCTCCTCGCGCAGTTCGACCTCCTCGGCGGATTCCCGGCTCTGTGGATGCCGACCGGCATCCAGGCGCAAAAGATCAAGGACTACTTTTTCACAGCCATTTTGATGGATGCTGGCGATAACCAGTCAAGCGAACTGCCGGAACTCGTAGTGGACGATATTCCGGGTTCTTATGCATGCCCGGGTTCCGAAGAAAGCCCGCTGCAGTCGAGCATGGTACTCAGGTTGCGGGAGCGCGCCGCCACCTGCGACGCTGGCACCGGCGTCTGCGACGAAAGCATCGGGTCTGCGATTACCTATGCCTGCACATCCACCCGCAGCAGGGGTTGCTGTTCCCTGTTTCCGCTCGACACGATGCTTGCGCAGCGGCCGGGCGCCAGAACCGCGGCTGGTAAGTGGTATGTCGATGGCTCAGGGGTTACGAACCTTAGCGATGGGACTCAAATTGATGACAGCGCGGCCGCGAAATTCATTGACAGCCATTTCGAGGCGCTGGAGGATTTCGAGTATGCGGCGTGCAACGACGTTGACGGCGACGGCCAGGATCCATTGGACCAGACCACCTGCGATCAGCTGGAGCAGAGGCGGGGGAATGCACAGCAAAAACTGATCAATGCGTTGTCGAACACTGCGGCAGGGACTGGTAACTGCAGCCAACAATCGTCGAACTATCAAGCCTTCGTGAGCCAAATCGCGAATTACATTGCCCAAGCCGAATCGTACGAAGGCAATCTCCCGGCGTGTAACGACGGCGTTGACAACGATGGCGATGGATTGGTCGATGGCGCCGACGGGGATTGCAATAACCCTGCAGGCGATCCTGCGGCTCGCGTTCAGGCGCTGGTCGCGCATGCCTCTGTGCTGCCGTATGCGGTGAACGAGATTTTGTTGCCGACGATTCCAGGTTCTGCGAACTGCGACGATGGATGGGATGAGCAGGACGTTGACGAGTCTGGTGTGCCTATCTGGATCACCAACTAGCCTCTAGGCAGACGTCGGTGGCGTCGCAAACGGACTAAGTGCCGTGGCGCCAGACCGATCAAGGGAAGGACTCTGCGGAGTCCTTCTTTTGTTGTAGGCTTCACAAGCTATGGAAATCTCCGTAAGCGCATCGCAGACGGTTGTCGGTGGGCAGACCGGCTATGCCGTGCCGCTCATCGTTGCGGTGACGGGGCATCGGGACCTGGTGTCGTCGGAGCTGCCGCTGATTCGCGAGCGGGTGCACACCTTTCTTACCAACCTTCGCAA
>JAWWCT010000074.1:0-17455 GCA_033720315.1 Woeseiaceae bacterium
AGCCGCACGGCCCACAAGCCGCTGTGGTGGTCGCTGAAGAAGATCGTTCCCTTGTGCGGTTGCGGGCCCCAGGCCATGGGCGCGTTCGGAATGTAGCCCTCCGGATCGTCCGAGTAGAAACTCGCGATTTCCCGGCCCTGCGCATACAGGTCACCCAGCAACTCACCCGATACGTCGAGCACGCGCAGCCCGCCCTGGTAATACGCGGTGTACATGATCTCCTCATCCCAGTCGATCCAGTAATTGTGCACGCCGTAATCGCCGACCCGGTAACTCGCGACTTCCTGCGGGTTTTGCGGATCGTCGAACTCCAGCACGTGCACCCAGCCGCCTGCGCGTTGCGGAAGTTTTTCGTCCGGATCGTAATCCAGTCGCTCCGGCACGCGCGGATTGTCGTAGAACGTCTCGTCGCCCGCGAACACGTAGAACTTGTCGGCCGACTTGCTCTTGAACGGCCACACGGCGTGATTCCAGCGGGTGATCTGGTCAGCGCGTCCCATTTCCACCGGGCGTTCAGGCGAACCGCCGACGACGTCGCCGGCGCCACCGACATCGATCATGACGATGCCGTCGGTGCGACCGGCCTGGTAGGCAATGCCGTCATGCACCCAGACATCGTGGACCGCGCGTCCCGGGCTGTTGGTTTCGAAACGACTGACGCGCCGCGGGTTCGCCGGATCCTCGATATTGATCACGTCGAAGCGTCGCCCGTTGTTCACCGCGTAGACGTGGTTATCGTAAATGAAAACGTTGTGCACACCGCCGGTGAGCTGGTCGTCGAATGTCGACAGGATCTTCACATCGCGCGGGTTGCTGACGTCCAGAATGACGATGCCGTTACGGCGATTCGATGCACCTTCGCGGCTCAACACGCCGATGCGCCCGTCTTCGGATATCTTCACGTCATTCACGGTACGCGCGTCGATCGTCACCGTGTCGACGAGTTGCATATCGCTCGGATCCGTGACGTCGTAAAAGTAGGCATTACCCGGTCCGCCCCAGCTGCCGATGACGGCGTAGTCTCGCCCGTCGGCCGCTTCCCAGATCCACAGGTCGGACGTCAGGTGTCCCGGTACCCGCGCCTGACCGAGAAATTCGAACTCGCGCGACACGTCGCGTTTTTCAATGCGCACACTTTCTCGCGCGACGGCGTTTCCTGACATTGCAAGTACCGTATAGACGCCCTGTTGCTCGGCGACAAAGCGGCCGTCGTCAAGGACCATTGCCGATGCGCCGCCGCCGCGGGCGTCCGGGTGTCCCGGGTCGGGTGCGTTGCGCAGGGAAAAATGCACCGGCACGCCTTCGACGACTCTGCCGCGGGCATCCCTGCCGACCGCGGTGAAATGAATGACATCCCCGGTACGCGCCTGTTCTTGCGACGCCGTGAGCTCGAGGCTGCGGATCGGGTTTGCCTTCACCTCGACATCGATACTTGTTTCGACATCGTCCACTTTCGCCGTGATGCGCGTTGAACCGGGCTCCAGGCCGGTCACGGTACCGAAGCCGTCGGTTTCCGCTACGTCTTCGTCGGCGACCGTCAAGGTCGGTTGAAGATCCAGTCTAAGTGCGCCCGACTCGTCGCTGCCGGTGATACGCACGGTGGCGGTCGTGCCCGCGTATATCACCTCGGGCACGCCGCGAATCTCGATCTCGGCGATCGGCGGTTCGGGAACGGTAATGTCCAGCTTGCCGCGCACACCCGGCTCCCAGCGGCGCGTGTAACTGTCCGGATCTCCTTCCATTCTTGTCTCCGGATGCAGCGCGATGACGCGGTGCTCGCCCGGGCGGATCGCCCTGACCAGGCCGCCCGGCGTCACGTCGAGGTTAAGCCGCGGACCGAAAAACATCACCTGGGCGTCCGGTATAACGTCCCCGTCTGCGTCCTTGACGACTGCACGCAGTTGCACGCTTTCGCCGACCTTGAGTTCGAGCGTGCCGGGCTCGATTTCGACACTTGCGGGCTCCTGGGCAAAAACGGGAAACGCGAATGCGACCAGCAACAGGCCGGTGGAACTCTTGTTCATATTGTTTCTCCATGTGTACGCAGACCTCGCCATGCCGACGGTCGCCGGTTTCAGCCCGGTCGTGTTGTTGGCTGCGTGGAGCCGTTGATTCTAGTGGCTGCGGCGGGGGATTGCGACACTCTTGCTGGCGTCAACGATACGCCGGAAAGGGAATGAAAATAGCAAGATCGATGACCCGGCTCTCAGGCGTGGAAGAACCGCGGAAAAAAAGCGGGGCCTTCCGGCCCCGCTCGACTATGTTGACGCCTGCGTCCTTAGAAATTCACGCGCACACCGCCGTAGTAGAAACGACCGATGTTGTCGAAAATGGCTGAATCGGTACCCGCACCGGAGAGCCCGTGCACCGGGAACTCCTGGGTCAGATTATTGACGCCGACGAATGCGTCGATATCGTCCGTAGCCTGGTAACGAATTTGTATATCGTGATGTACGACAGAGCCGGTCTCGATCGGAGATTGCAGGTCCGGATCCGCCGCGAGCTCGTCGATCTCGACTTCCAACATACTGTCGAGCCAGCGCAGCTCATAATTGAACGCCCACTTGTCCCAGTTCCAGGTAGCGTTGAAATTGGCCGCCCATTCCGGATCGCCCAATTCGCCTGCCTCTTCGTCGACGAAATCCGGCTGCGACTGGAACGGGAACAGGTCGAGCTTGTCGAGCCGCGTCGCAATCAGCCTGAAGTCGAACGTGCCCAGACTTGTCGTATCGAGGAGGTAATTCAGCTCGATATCGATGCCCCTGGCGTCTATTCCCGAGAAGTTTTGGTTGGTGATCACGAATGTTTCCACCTGGCCGGTCGTCGGGTCACGGGTGATCAACGGACAAAACTCGTTGTCGATCGATTCGCCATCGACGCAGTTCGACAGGACGTCGTCGAGTGTCGGCGTCGAAATTGCGTCGTCGATCTGCACGTCCCAGTAATCGAGCGTCAGCGACAGGTTGGGCAGGAAGCTTGGCGTTAGAATAAGGCCGACAGTCACCGTGTCCGCCTCTTCCTCGCGCACGTTCGGGTTGCCGCCCTGCGTGCCCGGCGTGTTACCCCGGGTATCGTCCTGCTGGAAATCCGGTGGCAAACCGAGTGCCGCACAGTTCGCCGCCCGTTCCGGCGGGCCCTCATCCAGGAAGTCCACGTCACAAGGATCATCGAAGAACAGGAAGGTCTGGCTTTGCGGACCGAAGAGTTCCGAGATGTTCGGAGCGCGGATTGCCTGGGAAACGGTGCCGCGCAGCCGGATATCCTGAATCGGGCTCCAGCTCAACCCGGCCTTCCATGTCGTCGTACTGCCGACCGTCGAATAGTCGGCGAACCTGACGGCTGCATCGACCGACAACTCCTCGAAGCCGGGCCTGTCAGTCAATATCGGCACCGATACCTCGCCGAACCATTCCGTCACGTCGAACTGACCCGAAGTCGGCGGAATCACGTTGAGGAAGGTAAGCCCGAGCTGATCCACCGATGTCGGGAAGGATTCCGCTTTCTCTTCGCGGTACTCGAATCCAGCGGCCCAGCCGATCGGACCGGCGGGCAGGCTGAAGCCTGCGGCTTCGGAATCACCCGTGAAGATCAGCGAGATGACGTCCTGCTGGACAGCTTCGTTGAGGAAGCCGTTGGCATGGCTCCACGCCACCGCCTCAGGCGAGATCATGTTCGGTCCCATGATATTGATGGGCACACACTCGGTCGCAAAGTCTGTGACGATGGATGAGAACGGCGAACCATCCGCCGGATTAACAGCCATGGGATCGATCGTAAACCGGCATACCGGTTCGTTGGTCATCGGATCGATGACCGCGTCGAAACCGGCAAAGAAACGCTCGTTAATACGATTGTTGAGCTGTTGGACCTGGTTGGTCGAGCGGCCGTACACGTACGCAAGATCATACGAAATGCCGTTCTCGAACTCGCCCTCGAAACCAAATACGCCGCGAAAGAGCTGACGTTCCGCCTTTTCGGCGCGCTCGGCTTCCTGGTGGGTGCGGCTCATGAACAGTACGCCGCCGGAATCGATGACGGTCTGCACGTCGGCGGGATCGAGAAACGCGTAGTCGGGCCCGATGGTCAGCGAGAAAATGTCGAACGCCCCTGTGCCGTTGAATGCGAATGACTGCGCATTGACGTACTTCGCTTCCGCGAACATGGTTACGACCGGCGCCAGTTCGTAATGAACCCGGGCCGTGGTAATAATCCGTTCGATGTCTGCGTTGAGGCTTCCCGAAATGTCAGACAGCCGAATACCATCACCGCCGCGCGAAACACCGCTGGGGAAAATTTCGCCGTCGTCGAACGGCTGCAAAAGTCCGGACGAATCCGGCTGCCAGCAATTGCCGGTGACTATGAAGTCGCAGAACTGTCCGGGCGCCGTAATGAAGTTCAACGTCGCATTGTCGATCAGGATTTGATCGGGAATGCCGTCGTTCGGGTTGGCAGGCGTGTCACCGTCGTCAGGATTAAAAACAAAAGTCTGATTTCTCCGGTCATACGAACGATCGTTGCCGATAAAGCCGTCGCTCGAAGACACTTCGAAGGTCAGCACCGCGTTGCCACGTTCCTCGGCAAAATTGCTGCCGATGATGCCGCGGGTCGTCCACGAAAAAGCGTCGCCTTCGTCGGCATTGCCGCCCTGCCCGTACAACGATACACCTTCGAAATCCCGTTTCATGATGAAGTTGACGACGCCGGAAACGGCATCCGCACCGTAGATTGCGGAGGCGCCCCCGGTGACAACTTCGACACGCTCAATCAGTTCCTGCGGTATCGAATTGATATCGATCGCCGCGGTACCGGCCTGGCCTGCAACATGGCGGCGCCCGTCGACCAGCACCAATGTGCGGTCCGTGCCCAAACGGCGCAGATCCAGAAAGCTCAATCCCACCGTGCCGATAAAGCCGGAAGAAGATGCGTTGGTGAAGGTCGAGCCCAGCGCCGGCAATTGGTTCAACATGTTGGCAATGTTGACCTCGCCCGCCAGGCTGATTTGTTCCTCGCCGATTATGGTCACCGGCGTCGGTGCCGTCGCACCGGTACGCTTGATTCGACTGCCGGTCACGAGGATTTCTTCGATTTCCTCCTCTTGCTGTGCCGTTGCCTGCTGCAACGGCAGCAATGTGGCCAGCGCGAGGACGAGCGTTGAGACTCGAATTGCACTTTGGATTTGTTTTTTCATTGTTAGGGTGTCCTTATTCTGGCGCCGGACCGTTTCTTATGCCGGCCCGACATAAGCACTGCTGACTCTTTGTCAGTGGCATATACAGGCAAAATGGTTCAGGCACATCCCTGGTTCCGTGCGTCGGTTGGCGGCCCGTAGGCCGTTTCAGCGGTTCCGATTCTGTTGTTGTTTTTCGCTGAAAGTTGGACAGCGGTCCTGAAGCGCTTGTAGTACTTTACATTTTGTTCCTTGACGACAGCGAACGCAAGCGACTGCAGGCCTCTTGTTGTACATTTGCAACAGGACGTCGGACCTGTGCTCTTGGCATAAGCGTTTGTACCGCCTGGACAAATACGTGGTCCGGGAAAATGCCGGGCGCTGCCCACCGCGGGCCTTATAACGGATTGGTATTTCTCGGGAACGGCTGTCAGCGGCTGCGCCGCACCAGGACGGCGCCCGGCTGGTCGGCAATCTTCATGCGGTAACCGCCGAAGCGGCGTTTGGAAATGACGACTGCCGCACCCGCCGTAACGGCGCCGCGATAGTAGCTGCCATCTGTCTCTCGCCACACCTGCCCGTTGTCGAGCGTGGCCACGATCTTGCCGTGCACCGTCCGATGCGCGCTGACGATGGTCGCGTGTAATTCGGACGGCTGCGAGGTTGATGGGGCGCCTTCTGACACGACACCCTGTGATTCGACGTCCGGTGGCGCCGGAGTTGGCTGCTGCGTCTCTCGCTTCACGGATTCCTGCGGGGCTGGCCCCGCAACGACTTTTTCCGATGGTCGTGCCGGTACCTGCTGGGGCGATTCATCCGGCGCGACAACGGTGGCCGGGAGTTCGGCAGCATGCGACTCGCTATCTCCCCGCTTCAGGGTATCGCGAAAACAGGCCAGTTGCTCGGCATCGCTTTCGAACGCCGCACACCTTTCGAGATCACTCAGCGAAACGTTTTCCTGGGCAACTCCGGTCGATACAACGACGACGGCCGCACAGGTGATCGCGACAACCCGCCGGCCGGTGGTTGTATTGGATGCGATACGGATCTGCATGCGTCGCACTTCTGCACAGGTCAGGTAACACTGATCTTACCCGAACTTCGCGCTGTGCATGGCTCTGCGATCCGCCTGGTGCCGGTAGAAGGCGACCTACATTGGGCCGCCGTGAATGGATCATCGTCGGCGGCGATAGACCATTTTCTCTTCGCGAACGCCCTCCTTACCGCGAATCACGAGAAAGGCATGCAATTCGTCGTCGTTTTTCCGGTAAAACGACAGCCCGTGAAAGTGAATCGCATCGACTTCCAGCTTGACCAGGGGAAAATTCACGAATTCCCCTTTTTCCTCCCAGGCGCTGAAATCCGCGTCGAAATGTTTGACTTTGAGGTTTAGCGACGCCTGCTCCTCAACTATAAGCATTAACTCGTAAAATGAGACCTGGTCGCCGTCGAGATACTTGACCATGCCAACCATCGAGTCCGCCGATGGCGGGTTCCATACCTCCTCGAACGTCGCACCGAAGGCGTCACCAGCCCAGGAACCAACCAGCCAGTGAACATCTGCCAATGTCGCTGTTGGCTGGTTCGCCGGCTCGTCCAGGACGAAGGTGTTCTCGGTGTACGGCGATTGAGCGTTGGCGCATCCTATCGCCATGCTGAGAATCATCACCAACCGGTAAGAATGCGAAAGGCAATCAGTCATTATCGGACAACATCTGGAACAGCATCAGTGAGTTTTCGTCGACGTCATAAAACGTCAGCAGGCTGACCATGTTTTCGATTGTGACCGGGTCGCCGTCGATGCGAACTCCGTTTTTCTCGAGCGACGCGCGCGCTGCCTGAATGTCGCTGACGCCGAACGTCGGGGTGGCGCCGCCTGGATTCGGCTTTTCAACGACGCTCAGGCCTACGGTGACATCCGCCACCGGTGAGACAAGCTCGCACCAGCCAATGTCGTCCATGCGATATTGCAACTCGAACCCGAGTACTTTTTGATACCAGTCGATCGATTTCTGCAGATCGGAAACCGGCATCGAAATGGTCAATCCACCGGCATAGCTGATCGCTTCGGCCATCTTGGAGCCCCCCTCTTGTTATGATGGTTCAATTTTTATACTTAATATATAATCCGTCAAGTGAAATCGGCAAAAAACAGCTCCGGGCTCGGTCCGCTGATCGAACTCGTCCACCACCGCTGGAATATTCCCGTGATCGCGGAGCTCTACAGGCGCTCTGGCGCCAAGTACATCACACTCGTCAATTCGCTGGATGTGAGCCGGGCGTCGTTGAGCGCGTCGCTCGACGATCTGATTGAACAGGGCTATGTCGTGAGGAACACCGGTCATGGCCACCCCATGCGACCCGAGTACCTGCTCACCCGGGATGGTTCGGCAATCGGCGAGCACTGCCTGTCGCTGGCGACGCTGGTCAGGAAGAGGCGGGAGTCTGATCTCGCTTTCCGCAAATGGACGTTGCCCCTGGTCGCGGCAATCGGCAATGAAGTCAAGCGATTTCGCGACGTTCATGACTTGCTTTGCGAGGCGACGCCCCGGGCAATAACGATCGGCCTGAAATCGATGCTCGAACGGCGCTGGGCTGTGCGGACGCTGATCGACGACTACCCGCCCGCCGCGGGTTACGCGCTGCTGCCGAGAGGTCGCGGCGTGCTCGCCCGCGTCTCCGAACTGTACTGAAGCTGCCACGCTGACGCTCCCCGGCGAGTCGACGTATTCATCGATATCGCGAGCATTTTGCTCGATTACTCAGCCAGCGGGTCGACGACTTTCGACCGGCGCCTTCCCAGGATAGTGGCCGCAACGGGGATCGCCAGCGTAAGCACGGTGATGGCCATGATGGTCGCGGTAGTCGGACGCTGCCAGAGAAATGCGAACGAGCCATCCCAGATCAACAGTGCCCGCCGCAGGTTGTCTTCCATCATGCCGCCGAGTATGAAGCCCAGGAGCATCGGCGCCAGCGGAAAGTCGAGAATCCTGAAAACCACTGCAATTACGCCAAACAGAACCATCATTGACAGGTCGACGGTGTTGAAGGACACGAGGTACACGCCCATGAGCGACAGGAACAGGATGATTGGCGTCAGCAACTGCCGTGGCACCCTCAGCAAGCGTGAGATATAGGGAATCAGCGGCAGGTTGAGAATCAGTAACACCACGTTGCCGACATACATCGAGATGATGACCGACCAGAACACCGCCGGGTTGTCGATGTACAGCCGGGGGCCCGGCTGTATTCCGTAGGAGAGCAAGGCCCCCAGCATGACGGCGGTAGTTGCCGATCCGGGAATTCCCAGCGTCAGCAACGGCACGAACGAGCCGGTCGACGCGGCATTGTTGGCCGTCTCCGGTGCGGCGAGACCACGGTGGCTTCCTTCGCCGAACGCTTTCTTTTGCTCGTCGGTCGCCAGGTTTCGCTCCATGCCGTAGGCGAGAAACGAGGCGATGGTCGCGCCCGCGCCAGGCAGGATGCCGACCAGGAATCCGAGAATCGATGACCGTCCGACAGTGGGCGCAATATCCCTGGCTTCCGCCCGGGAAATCTTCAACGACCCCAGGTTGTCCTTCTGCAGGTCCACATCGGTCATCGCATCGCTTTTCTCCCTGAGGACCACGATCAAAGCCTCGGCCAATGCAAAAGTAGCCATCGATAACAGCAAGAAGCTGATGCCGTCATAGAGATCTGCGTTGCCGAACGTGAATCGCTGAATACCCGACGGGTCTTCGCCGACCGTCGCCAGCATCAGGCCGAGCAGGGTCATCAGTATCGCTTTCAGGATCTGCCCCTTGCCCGAGAAAGCGGCGATGGCGGTGCAGCCGAACAGCATCAGTGCGAAATAATCCGCAGACTGGAAGCTCAGACTTACCTTGGCAAGGAACGGCACGAAGACCAGCAGCAGGACTGCACCGATCGTGCCGCCGGCAAACGATGAGTAGGCGGCGATCGCGAGCGCCTTGCCGGCGAAGCCCCGGCGCGCCAGCGGGTAGCCGTCAAACGCCGTGGCGACCGCTCCCGAAACCCCGGGCGCATTGATCAGTATGGACGAGGTCGAACCTCCAAATACCGCGCCATAGTACACGCCGGCGATCAGGATCATGCCGGATGCCGGATCGAGCCCGTAGGTGATCGGAATCATGAGTGCGATGGCGGATACCGGCCCGAGGCCCGGCAACATGCCGATGAAAGTGCCGGCGAAACAGCCGAGCAACACCATCGCCAGGTTGACGGGCGAGAATGCCGTCTGCAGCCCGGTGAGGATGCCGTCGATCATCCCGCGTTACCGAACAGCAAACGCCACAGGTCTCCGGCATCGAGGTACAGGCCGAACAACTGCGTGAGTACAGCCCAGAGGAAGAGAACAAGAGATGAGGCGACGCCGATCCCAAGCAACAGCCGCCGCTCACCGAGAATGAAAAATCCACACAGCAAGAACAGGAAACTGGACAACGCGAAGCCGAGAAACCCGAACAGCCAGACATAGAACGACATCGCCAGAACCAGTAACAGCGTCGGTTTCCAGTCGAATCCCTTCACGGCTGCACTGACGGTGTTGCCGTCCTTTGCAGACACGCTGATGGCGATCTGCGCGAGCGACAGGAGAATGGCCGTAATCGATAGCCCGATGGGCAGCGTCTTCGGGGTGAAAGACTCCACCGCGGCCGTCGGGTCCAGTGGGAGATCGAATGCATAGCGAAGATAGGCGAGCGAAAAAACCAGTACCAGCATGCTGCCCACCCTGTCCTTGTTGTCCAACAAGCGCATCAGCCCACCTTCAGTTCAAAAGTCCCAGCTCGCGCAACAACTCCGACATCTCCTGCTCCTGCTGCAAAAGGAACGATTTGAATTCCTCACCGACGACGAAGAAATCCGTCCAGCCCCGGTTGTCGCGAATGATTCCCCATTCGGTGGTCGCAAACATTGCTTCCAGTAAGGCCTGGAATTCCCGGAGCCGTTCCGCACTCGTGCCGGGCGCTGCAAAGAATCCGCGCCAGTTGGCGAACACCACGGGGACGCCCTGCTCGGTCAGGGTCGCCGCCCCGGGATATCGATCGAGACGTTGCGGCGCGGTGATTGCGAGCACGCGGACCTCGCCCTGATCGGCCAGCGCAATGGCTTCGCTGAGGCCTGTCGACAGTACCTGCGTTTCGCCGGACAACAGTCCGACCATCGCATGCCCGCCGGCGTTATAGGGGATGTACTTGAGTTGCCTGGCGTCGACACCCGATTTCTTGAACGCCAGCGCGGCAACGATATGATCCATGCTCGCACGCGACGAACCTCCGGCGACATTGACCCGGCGCGGGTTCCGCGAAAAATCTGCGATGAGATCGTGCCAGTCCTGATACGCCGAGTCGTTTTTGACGACAAAGGCGCCGTAATCGACGACGACACTCGCTACCGGGCTCAGCTCGTGGAATGACTGCGGATACATCTTTCGCAGCGAGCGCAGGATGATCGACGAGGAACTGATCATCAGGGTATCTTTTTGTCGCTCCCCGGTTTCGATCATGTGCGCCAGCGCACGAGCCCCGCCACCGCCGGACAGGTTTTCATAGGAAGCGACCTCGATGATCCCCGAGCGCGCCAGCGCTTCGCCGACACCGCGCGCGGTGGCATCCCAGCCACCGCCGGCGCCGCCGGGAATCAGGAAGTGAATCCGCTCGGCCGCAGCAGCCGAAGCCGCAAGGCACAGCAATAACAGGATCGCCCGGGAAGATTTAGCCTGCATTCGCCGTCGCCGTCCCGCGACCGTATCTCCGCAAAAACTCGAGCCCCGCGCCGGTGACGCTGACTGACTTTCCGGACGTCGGTTCCGAGCTGACGCTCACCAGGCCGCTGTCCAGGGCGTCTTCCCAGATGGTGAAGCGCGGACAGGAGGTGCGCCACGCCGCCATTACCTCGTCGTAGGCCCTCGGCCGGCGTGCAACCCACTCGGTCAGATCCAGCAGCAGTGCGATGTTCTCCAGGACCGGCTCGCATTATCGTTTGTTGGAGCGTAAATTTTACACCAGGTGCCAGGCCCATGACCGGCAATGCGTATTCCCGCAGCCTGACGAGGCAGAATGATGAGCGAAACAGCCAGGTTTTCCGTCGGTGACGTCGTTCACCACAAACTGTTCGACTACCGTGGCGTCGTCGTCGACGTCGATCCGCAGATGATGCTGTCCGACGAATGGTACGAAAGAGTCGCGCGCTCGAGACCGCCCAGGGACAAACCGTGGTACCGGGTACTGGTCCACGATGCAATGCACGAAACCTATGTGGCGGAGCGTAACCTGGAACCGGACATCAGCGACGAGCCCATCAGCCACCCGCTGCTCGAAGCGTTTTTCAGCCACTACAGCGACGGTCGCTACCGCTCTCAGGGCCGCGTCAACTAGAAGCGAAGCAATGTTAAGGAATCGCGGCTAAAGCCGCTCCCACAGCCGCTCCCACAGCCGCTCCCACAGCCGCTCCCATAGCCGCTCCCATAGCCGCTCCCACAAAAAATGCACGCCGCAAAAGCGGCGTGCATTCGTCTTTTCCCCTGACTCCAGGTTGGGACGAGGTCAGAACTCCTTCGACACGTTGAGGAAGAAGCGCCGGGCCAGCCAGTCATACTGCGAGTAGAAAGCCACTTTGCCGATGACACGGACTTCGTTGCCTGTGCCCTGAGCGGTCAACCTCGGCGGGGTCTCGTCGAAGACATTGGCAACACCCAACCTTGCCATAAAGCCGTTGTCGAACTGATAACTCGCAGAGAAGCTGTGATACGTGACTTGCTCGGCCTTCAGATCGATATCCACAATCTCGGTCGAGCCGAAGTCGGCCTCCGATCCGCCGAATCCGAGCAAAACCGTATCGCTCCCGAAGTGCGCATAATTATCCGTCGAGCCGACGAAGTTCATGCCCCAGAAGAAAGACCAATCGTTCCAGTCCAGCGTGAGATCGAGACTGCCGACCCATTCCGGATGACCCGCCAGGCCGGACAGATCCTCCTCGGTTTCGTCGAATAACGCGACCGTGTCCTCAAAATTGAAGGTATGTTCGGTGTCTATCGTAAGCGTGCCCCAGTTTCCGGGCATATCCGCCACCCACCGCGCAGCCACATCCAGCCCGCGCACTTCTTGCTTGGCGACGTTGATGAAGCTGTCATTGACCGTCTCGATCGCGTTCGCCAACGCGGCGTTTGCCGGAGCGCGGACAAACAGGTCGCAGAGAGGCTCATTGGGGAAGAACAGGGAGTCGTAACAGCCTGCCACGATCTTCTCGGCACCGATGACGTCCACTTCGTCCTCGACCAGGATATCGAAGTAATCCACCGAGAAGCTGATATCCGCGAAAGCCGGCTGCCAGATGAAACCAACAGTAAACGCTTCGGACGTCTCCGCTTTGAGCGCGCCGGCCCCGCCACCGGTCAGTACCGTGGAGCTCACCGTGAACAGATGGTCGGGCGGCAGCCCGTCTGCCGCACAGTTGTCCGCAGTGCGTTGCGAAATTTCACCGCTAGCCACTTTGGAGCCCCAGCTGATGCAAGGGTCCACGTCTCGCGCGCTGATAAAGCTGACCGAATCCGCGAGATAGAGCTCGTAGAGTGCCGGTGCACGGAACGAGGTACCGAATGTACTCCTCATCCTGACCTGGTCGGTGAGCGACCAGTTCAGGCCCGCCTTATAGGTCGTGTCGCTGCCATACGAGTCCACGTCCGTCCAGCGCGCTGACCCGGTGAAATCGAGTTGTTCGACAAACGGCTTGTCGGCCAGGAGCGGGATTTCGATTTCGCCGAAGAACGCCGTGGTCTTGTCTTCACCGACCGTAATGGCGCCCCCCTCGCCCCAGGCATTACCCGCGAGCGTAATCTCGCCCGGCCTGTCCGAGATTTCATCCTCGCGGTATTGGAAGCCGACCGCGACGGCGGCCGGGCCGGCCGGCATGTCGAACATATCGCCGGTCACGAAACCTTCCACGGTCTTCTGAATATACTTGGTCCTGCCAGTCTCGACGCCGAACAGGAAATCGCGTATGTCCTGAGAGATGTCCCCGTTCAGGAAGTCCGGGTCGAACCAGTCGATATCGACACAGTTCCTGCCGGATATGGGACTGACCTGTCCTACGCAGGAGCCCGTGCGGAAGTACGGCAGCACGAGGGAGTCCTCAAAGACCTGCTCATCCACATACTCGCCGTCGGAATTGCTGTACTGGAACGACAGGTCCCAGTTCCACCCTTCAAGGAAAGCCGACTGGAATTCGCCCGTCAAACCGGCGACGAAGCGCATGTAATCGACCTCCACATCGTGATTGTTGTGATCGGAGATCGCCAGCGGGCTCAGCCATTGCGCGCCGGTCCAGCCCGCGCTGAACGGATCGCTGGCACCTCCCCAGTCTGCCGAATCGTAATTGTAGACATAGGTCCAGATCTGCTCGTAACCCACGTAGTTCGACTCGCGGCGATTCAAAAGCACTTCACCGTAGGCCGTGATGTTATCGGTCAGCTGGAAGTCACCCTCCACGAACAACGTTATCGTTTCAGCCTCGGGTACCAGGGTCGTCGTATCCTGAAGCGGATGGTCGCTGTTCTCGACCCCCTTGGTCAGGCGGTCGCCGTTCGAAACCGGGAACCAGCCCGGCGGTGCAACCATATGATTGGGGTTGGTCGGCGGGTCCAGCGGCGGAATGCCGACCCTCGTGAGCTCGCCGTCATAATCGTATTGCATCAGGAACACCGGCGGCCCGGCGTTTGTCGTGCCATCGCCGTAGAGGGGGTTGCCCATATCGTCGGTCTCGGACGCGTAATCGTAGACCCAGACGTGCCCCCAGGTCAGGCCGTCGCAGAAGAATTCTCCGTTGCGCGGATCGACCACATCGGCACGTTCTCTCAGGTTCGTCCCGGACGTGAAGACATAGTCTTCATCGCACTGGAAATAATCACGGTCGCCCTTTTTCAGTATTTCCGACTTGCTGTAATCCGCCGTAACGCGCAAGTATCCGCGATCGAATCGCTTGCCCCAGGAACCGTTGAGACGGAGCTGTTCACCGCCTGATTGTTCCGGCGCCGAATAGAATGCGTCGACAGTAGCGCCTTCATCTTTCTTCGTGATGATGTTCACGACGCCGGCAACGGCATCGGATCCGTAGATCGACGATGCGCCGTCTTTGAGGATCTCGACACGGTCAACAGCAGACAGCGGAATGGTGTTCAGATCAAATGCCGCCACGGAGCCCTGTACACCCGCCGGCCCCGCGCGACGACCGTTCAGCAGTACCAGGGTACGGTTCGCACCGAGACCGCGCAGGCCGATCGTGTTCGCGCCGAAACCACCGTTTTCGACAAACTCGCTGGTGATCGAGGGCGTCACCTGCGGCGCTCCGGCCGCGACGCTCGTCGTTTGCAACAAGGTGGCGACGTCGGGGATGCCCTTGACGGCCGCCGACTCGGTTAGCACAACATCGATCGGCGTCGCGCTAGAGAAAGTATCCCTGCGGATCCGCGAGCCGGTGACGACGATTTCCTCGACCTCCTGGTTCGCAGCCTCCTGGGCTATCGCCGGACCCACCGGGTAAAGAGCGGTCATCACCGCCGCCGCGAGCGGGGTCATAACCGGGGTTAACTTGCGGGATGCGGGCTTGGTCCGCCGACGTCGCTTGGCCATTAGAATACTCCCCGAACTGAAGTCTGCGCTTCATTTATGCCGCGTCCACCCGGCTCTTTCGACCGGCCGATTATCTGTGTACGAGGCACAACAAGTGGCTCAAGCATGATGCCACCCAACTACTCCATCGTCAATCGTGGATGAGCGCCGGGAATCCCGGCTTTATGCCGAACTGACTCATTCTCCGGCAGCGTGACGCAAGCCGTGTGGCACCTTCGCAGGCCGTAGAACCCTGGGTGCAAATCGATCCATTTTTGTTGCTTTCCAGCAACAACTATGCAGTTTTCGCACGCTGCCATTATCATGGGGACAGTGCGGTTCAATAGATCGAATTCCACGTTATGAACTTCCCGGGAAACTTTTCCTATATCGGCAGCGTTGACAGCGACGAACTCAGGAGACTGGCGCTCGCCCTGACGGACGAGCAGTGGAACGAATTTTCAGTCCGCCAGGCGCGTTACGAAGTTCATCGCCACACGCAGACGATCGGCCTGGTCTACGACCCCGATTTTCGCCACAGCCATCCGACCAAGTTGCCGACGTTGCAGGTGTTCGAGCCTGCGCTCCGTCCTGCACTCAAGAAAGTCGCGGATCATTTCGAGGAAAGCGCGAAAGGCCGGAAGCTGATTGAGCAATACGGGCTCGGTTACTTCATACGTGCGACGCTCGTAAAGCTCAAGGCCGGACGAGGCATTGCAGCGCACCAGGACTTGAACTTTTCGCTGACGCACTCGCATCGTGTGCACCTGCCACTCATCACAAACGATGATGTCATCTTCACGGTTGGCAACGAGGCCCAGAACCTGCCGGAAGGTGAGCTCGTGGAGATCAATAACCGGCGCATGCACTCGGTCGACAACAGGGGGAGTTCGGACCGTGTCCACCTGATCCTGGATTTCGTGCTTCGCGGCGAACAGTGCTGCTGCGGAATGAAACGCCATCCGGATACGCATTGCAGCCCGCAAGCATGCATCGATACGGACCGCCAGCGGATTCCCTGCAATTGTTACCCGGAAAACTGATTTTAGGAAACACCGGATCTACAGGCGTTGTGCTTTCGAAGCTCTGCAAATTTTCGGACGTGAAAGTACCGCTCCGAACGACCGAATGCGAGCGTTTGCCATATTGCTGCTCGACACCGCAAACACAGGATTGAGCGAGGTTAGCCTGAAATGATGAAATCGCTAATCGTGATCGACGATCTCCTGGACAATCCACTCGAGTTGCGGGAAGTGGCACTGGGTATGAACTATCCCGAATCCAGTAAACCGACCACCTATCCGGGACGAAATTCGGAAACTCCGCTGCTGGCAGACAGGTTCGACAAACTAATCTCGGAGATCGTCGGCGAATCCCTGGTGCGGGCTCCGGGGGTAGTAAGCGGCCATTTTCGGATCGCACTGGAAGGCGATACGGGCACGGCCAATGTTCACATCGATATTGCGCACTGGACGACGGTTTTGTACCTGACATTGCCTGAACATTGTCCTGCTGGCACCAGTGGCGGCACACACCTCTATCGGCACCGGCCAACGGGCAGTGACCGCGCGCCCTATGACGAGCAGGAGCTCTCCGCTATGGGATTTGCGAGCCCGGAGGAGTTCATGGAACGCGTGCTCAACGCGGACACCAACGATCCGGAAAAATGGGAAGAGCTATGTACGGTACCGATACGCTTTAACCGTTTGCTACTTTTTCGCCCACAACAGTATCACTCGGCCGGTTACGGTTTCGGCACGAGCAAGGAAAACGGGCGCCTGGTGTACGTCAATTCATACAATAATGCCGATACGCGGCGCATGTAGATCGACGCATGTCGCAAAATACGTTTACGTTCACGGCGGTTGCAATGTGCCGTCATCGAGTCACCGGGTAATTCGGCATGCCGACCATCTGCTTCAGCCATTCCTCATGTGCCGGCAATTTGCCTGGTGCCATTCGCAGCCGCTCGAGGATTCGAGGCGGTACGGATGGCGGCGGCCTGTCGCTGCCAAACCATAGGTCGCATTCGGCGCGCAGAAAATCCATGCCGTACAGTATCGCTTCATAGCTCGACAGCGTGAACACGCCCCCGGTATCGATGGGCGTCCTGTGATCACCGGGCAGACCACCCGAGGGCAATGGCGTCTCGGCTTGCCCTGGGAAAAACTGGTCCTCGAAATCACTCGCGGACGGCGGCTTGATGCGCCAGAAGTCGAGCTTTGCCTGGAGGCGATCGGTAATTCGATCCGGTTTCTGAACCTCCCGCCAAAACTCGTTGTCCATGCGGCGCGTAAGGCAATAATGCATGTTGATGAAATCGAGTATTTCGTAAAAGCGATTGGCCAGGATGCGATTGAAACGATAGGCGAACGGTCCCATGTCGTCGCCCCAGGGAAAGTGCTCTGCCAACATCACCGAGGCAAGGTCACTCAGGTACAGGCCGGTCGACTCCAGCGGTTCAATGAAATTGCAGGCCAGCCCTACGGAAACACAGTTCTTGACCCAGGCTTTCGCACGGTGGCCGACCTTGAAATGCACGGTCCGGGTATCGAGCTCTCCGCAATGCGCTCCTTCGAATTCACGCACTTCCTTCTGCGCATCCTCTTCGCTCAGGAACGCACTCGAATGCACATAGCCCAGCGAGCGCTTGTCCTGTAACGGG